>NZ_BAAAQI010000009.1:0-85144 GCF_039531585.1 Streptomonospora arabica
TCTCTTTGCGCCGATGGTACTGCCTTCATGGTGGGGGTGGGAGAGTAGGTTGCTGCCGCATTTTTTGTTGGTGGGGGTGTGGCCCGTTTGTTCGGGTTGCGCCCCCGCCTTTTTTTATGCCCGAAAACAGCGGGCGGAGCCGAAGAGAAGCTGTGTGCGCGAACCCGCCGCCACCTGCACTTTCACTTCGTGGGTGTTGTATCGTGTTCGTAATCGGACCGACGGTGATCACCGGCTCGTCACGTCTAGCCACTGACGATGCGGGGGGCACAGCCATGTTTTCGTCGGTTACTTTCTGTCATGTTGCGAATACTGATCCGCGTTCCGGCTGCGTGCCGGAGATCGCGTCAAGAAGGGAATCAGGTGCACGTTCAGGCGCCGATGCGCGGCGTTATCTGGGAGCTGGTCGGCGGTACGGACCGACCGCTTGAGCGGCATGGATCCATCGGTCTCTCGCCGATGGCACGCACTGCGGGGTCGGTCGCGACCGCAGCCTGCGCTTCCGTACAGAGCAGATGAGCCCTCCCGGTCCGCTGCCACCCGTGCCGGAGCGCCGGAGTTCGCCGCGTCGGTGACCGGCTGAACAGCCAAGCGTGGTCAAGGCACGGGGTCCGGTCCGGAAACCGTTCTTCCCCCAGGGGCCGTCCCCGGTCTTGTGGGCTGCCGCCGGATCTCAGTGGTGACGAGGCGTTCATCGCCGCGGTCCGGCGGCAGGACGGGCGATTCCGGCACCGCATGCGGGTAGAGTGAGAGACCTGGGATGAAACAACGCGCTGCTACCGACGAGTGGCAGCGCTTTTGACTGTTTACGGACGGAAGCATGACTGACGACAGCCGCGGGAGCCGCAACGGCTCGGGACCACGCAACTCTGGAGGCGGCCATCGTTCCGGTGGTCCGAGCGGCGGCGGCCGAGGCGCGGGCAACGGGGGGCGGCCCCGGTCCGGCGGCGGTCGTTCTGGAGGCTTCCGCGGCGGCCGTGACGGCGGTCGAGAGGGAGGGCGCGACGGCGGTCGCGGCTTCGGCCAGTCTGGCCGTGGCGGCGGTTCCGGCCGCCGCGACGACGGCGGCGCAGGCGCCGGACGTCCTCGCGGAGAAGGCGGCGGGCGGCGCGACGAAGGCCGCGGCGACCGGGAGTTCCGCGGTGGCGGCCGTGACGGCCGTGCGGGGGACCGCCGCTCCGGCGGACGCCCCGACCGGGACCGGGGCGACGCCCGCGGCCGGCCCCAGCGCGGTCCGGGCGGCGGCCAGGGCGGCGCGCGCTCTGGCTCTCAGCAGCGGGGGCCCCGTGAAGGCGCCCCCCAGCTCCCCGACGACGTCGCGTTCAGTGAGCTTTCCCCGGAGGTCCGCAGGGAGCTGAACAGCCTGCCCAAGTCGTTGGCCGAGATCGTGGGCCGACACCTGGCCGCGGCCGCCCGGCTCCTGGAGGACGAGCCCGAACGAGCCTATGAGCACGCCTCCTTCGCCCGGCGCAGGGCCTCGCGCCTGGGCGTGGTGCGGGAGGCCGCAGGCATCTCCGCCTACACCGTCGGCAAATGGCAGGAGGCCCTCTCGGATCTGAGAGCGGCCCGCCGGATGACCGGCCGCGACAACTTCCTGGCGATGATCGCCGACTGCGAGCGCGGTCTCGGCCGGCCGGAGAGGGCGCTGGAGATCGCCCGCGAACCGGAGGCCGACGACCTTCCCGTGGAGGACCGCGTCGAGCTGCGCATCGTCGCGGCCGGCGCCCGGCACGACCTCGGGCAGCCCGAGGCCGCCGTGGTCGAGCTGCAGATCCCCGAGCTGAAGGAGCGGCGGGCCCGCCCGTGGGTCGCCCGCCTCTTCTACGCCTACGCCGACGCCGTCCTCGCGTGCGGCCGCCGGAAGGACGCCCGCGAGTACTTCGCGCGCGCCTCGGCGGTGGACCGCGAAGGACTGACCGACGCCGACGAGCGGCTCGCGGAGTTGGAGGGTGTCGAGATCGTCGACATCGGTGAGGACGTCGTCTGGACCGACGCCGAGGACCCCTTCGCCGACGACGGCGAGGAGTTCGAGGAGCAGGAGCCGGAGGAGCCGCGTCCACCCCGCCGTGCGGATCAGGCCACCGCGCCCGCGACCGCTCCGGCACCTGAGGACCACGCGCCCCCGTCCCCGCCCGAACCGGGGGAGCCCGGCGCCGCTGAGGACAGCGGCGCCGAGGAGGCCGCGGACGGGCTCCACGGGGCCCCGGGGAGCGGCTCCGAGCGCTGACCGGGCGCTGCCGCCGTCACCGCGTGGGCGCCGGCCGGTCCCGCCCTCCCCGCGCCTCCGCCCGTGGAACGGCGCTGACGGCGCCGACTCCGCCTACTTCCCGAAGCCGGCTGCGCTCGCCCGGTCATCTGCCCCCACCGGGCGCAGGGAGCCGATCGGCGACGCCGCTTGGCCGGTCGAGGACGTACCCGGTTCGGACGCCGTCAGCACCTGCCTGCGCGAGCCGGCAGTGCTCGGCGGCCTGAACCCGTCCGGTGACCTCGAGGTTCTCGCCGTCCTCCGGCGGAGTCCGGACGACGTCCGGCGGCGCGCACCGTCCGACGGGCTCGGGCTCCCGGTTCCCCGGGGGCGCACGCCCCGTAGAACCGGCGGTCCGGCGGTCGCGGTCCGGTCGCGGCTCCTCCCGCGGTGCTGCCCGCCGTCTGCCCCTGCGCGGCCGTTCAGTCCGTCAGCTCTCCCACGGCCACTGCCACGTCGTTGACGACCCGGATGCGGTGGTTGTGCGTGTCGGCGATGTAGAGATCCCCGCCGGCGCTGATCGCGAGGCCGCCGGGGGAGTCCAGGGCCGCCTGCCGGGCGGGTCCCCCGTCGCCGCTGAAGCCGTGGGCCCCGGTGCCGGCGACGACGACCGGCTGCCGGCGGCCCGGCACGTAGGCGAGGACGCGGTTCCTCGCGCCGTCGGCCGCGTAAAGCGTGCCGCTCTCGGGCGCGACCGCGAGCGCCTGCGGGTTCCTCGGCAGATCCGGGTTCCACGCCGGGCCGACGGTGTGGTCGTAGCCGTCGATCTTGCGCAGGCCCAGCGTGGCGTCGACGAAGTAGACGGATCCGTCGTCGCCGACGGTCAGCCGTCCGAGATCGCCGAACTCGCCGTCCGGCGGGGTGCCGCCCTCCCAGGAGCCGGCGTCGGGGGCCGCGGCGCCGTTGCCGGCCACCACGCGGATGTGTTCGGCGTCGGGGTGCCCGGTGTCGCGCCCCCGGTGCGGTCCGACCGCGACGACGCGGCCGTTGCCGCTGTCGGCGATGTAGAGGGTGTCGTCGGGTCCGACGGCGACGCCCGAAGGCCACCACAGCCCGCGCAGGCGTTCGGCCTCGCGCTCGCGCATGTCGATCGCCGTGCCGTCGTCGCGGCCCGCCAGGATCTCGATCGAACCGTCCGTGAGGTCGACCGCGGCCACCTGGTTCTCCAGCATCGCCGCGATGTAGAGGGTGTCGCCGTAGGCGTCGACCGCGAGGTCGGTGACCTCGGGCAGCGCCACCTCCGTGGCGCTCTCCGCTCCGGCCCAGTCGCGGCTGCCGCCGCCGGCGACGGTGTTGACGGTGCCGCTGTCGGGGTCGACGCTGCGGACCCGGTTGTTGTCCGTGTCGGCGATGTAGAGCGTGCCGTCGGCGGAGAACGCCAAGGCGCGGGGCGCGTTCAGCCGGGCCGATCGGGCGTCGCCGGCATCGCCTCCGTACCCGCCTTCGAGCCACCCGGTCTGCCCGCTGCCCACGACGGTGTCGATGGTGCCGGGCTCGTCGGACTCGGTCGGCGCCCCGCAGCCCGCCGGCGCGAGGGCGAGGGCCGCGAGCGCCAGCGCGCGGATCCGGCGGCGCGCACCGGCGCGCACCGCGCCGGACCCGCTGCGGGAGCGGGCGGCCGACCGGCCGAGGGGCATCGGCGGATCCTCCGGGGAGAGGCGCACAGGCGAACGGGGCGGATCAAGGTCAAAGTACCCGGATCCGGTCCGGCCATTCCACCGGGAGGCGCTGCCGGCACGGGTGCCGCGCCGGTCGTGCGCGCGCAGAGTGCGCCGAGTCCACCGGCGGGGCGGCCACCCGTGTGCGGTCTCAGCCGCTGTGCGCCTCTGCGCTGTCAAGGACCCCGTTGCGCTGGTAGTGCGCGCTGCGCCAGCCGAGCATGCCGGCGGAGAGCAGGGTCGCGGCCAGCGACGCGAACAGCACACCGCCCTTGGCGTTGTCCAGCATCGCCTCCGCGCCCGGGTAGGCCAGCTCGGTGATGAGCAGCGAGACGGTGAATCCGATCCCCGCCAGCACTGACATGCCTGCGAGGTCCCACCAGCTCAGCGTCGGGTTGAGCTCCGCCCGGGTCAGCTTCGTCGTGAGCCAGGCGCCGCCGAGGATGCCGACGAGCTTGCCGACCACCAGACCGAAGAAGACGCCCAGGGCGACGGTGTCGGTGATCATCCTCCCGAGTTCGCCGAGCGCCACGCCCGCCGACATCAGGGCGAAGATCGGCAGCGCCAGGGCCGTCGACCAGGGGCGCAGCATGTGCTCGGCCCGATGCAGGGGCGACTCGCGCTCGCCCGCGGCGGTGGAACTGCGCATCAGCATGCCCATGGCGACGCCCGCGATCGTGGCGTGGACGCCGCTCTCGTGCATCAGCGCCCAGATCGCCAGCGCCAGCGGCACGTACACGACCCAGTTGGGCACGGGCGAGCGGTCGAGGGCGCCGGCGGGCCCGCGTCCGCGCTGGAGGTAGCCGAACACGCCGAGGAGCCCCAGGGAGCCCAGGAGCGCCGGGAAGTGCAGTTCGTCGGTGTAGAAGACGGCGATGACCATGATCGCGCCGAGGTCGTCGACGATGGCCAGGGTGAGCAGGAACGTGCGCAGCGCCGGCGGCAGATGGCGGCCGATGATCGCCAGGACGGCCAGCGCGAACGCGATGTCGGTGGCCATCGGGATGCCCCAGCCCGAGAGGCCCGCGGGCTCGGCGGCGTTCACGCCGACGAAGATCAGCGCCGGAACGGCCATCCCTCCCGCGGCGGCGACGATGGGCAGCATGGCCCGGCGCGGGTTGCGCAGCTCGCCGTGGACGAACTCCTGCTTGAGCTCGGCGCCGATGATGAAGAAGAACAGGGCCAGGATTCCGTCGGCGGCCCAGTGCTCGATGGTCAGATCCAGGTGCAGCGGCGCCGAGGGGCCGACGGTGTAGCCCCGGATGGTCTCGTAGAGCTCCGCCCACGGGGAGTTGGCCCAGACGAGCGCCACCAGGGCCGCGCCTATGAGCAGGAAGCCTCCGACGGAGTCCTTGCGAAGGGCGTCGGCGAGCGCGTTCGCGCCCGTCTTGGTCACCATGGTCGAACTCCCGAGTCGTCAGTACGCGTTGCAGTACATCGCCGACCAGACTTCCCGGCACACCATGCGTGTCTCTTCTCGACTTCGCCTGGACAACCTTGCCGTATGGCGAGGGATCTGTCCAAGTCGTCCCAGCTCACGCAGTATCGAAAAGCGCGGGTGAACAGGGAGTTCCTGAATTCTAGGAGAATACGGTTACACCGCACCGCCCGGGGCCGCCCCCGGAGGGCGGGCGGGTCCGCACCGCCAGCCACCGCCGAGGTAGCCAGCCATGACGCAGCAACCGCCGCTGAACGGCGCCGCCGTGCACCTGGGCCGGCTACCCGCCGCCCACGACTCCGTGGTGTGCCTGCTGTTCGACGGCGCGCGGCCGGTCCTGGTGCGCCACAGCAGGCGCGCCTGGGAGTTCCCCGGCGGCCACGCCGAGGCGGGCGAGGACGTCGAGACCACCGCCCGCAGGGAGGCGCGCGAAGAGGCCGGCGCCGAGCTCGGCGAGGTCCACGTCGACGGCTACTACGTCCTGGCCGGCGGACACACCACGGTCGTCACGCACGCGCCGGTGGCGGCGCGACGGCCGCTGGACGGCGCGTTCGAGACCGACGAGGTCCGCGCGTTCGACGTCCTGCCCGCTGAGCTGTCCTGGGACGACGGGATCTACGCCTACCTGCTGCGCGAGCTGGGGCTGCCCGGCGCGCCGTGAGCGGCCGCGGCGCCGAAGCGGAGTCCGGGGCGGCGCCGCGGCCGCGGGAGCGCACCGCGAGCCGGCTGTGCGGACGCCCCGCGACCCCCGCGGCTCAGCCGCGTCCGGAGTCCCCTCCGGCCTCTCCGGCGCTTCCGGTCTCGGCCGCCTCGCGCTGGTCGGCGGCGACCCGGTCGAGCCAGTGCGCGATGCCGGAGACGTTGCCGTGCACCCCGCTGAGGACCTCCATGACCTCGGCTGAGTCCGCGGAGAGGGTGTCGGGTGCGGGTGCGTAGCGGTCGCGGACCTGCTCGCGGACCATGGCCACCGCGTGGTCCAGGTCGGGGGAGTCGGCCCGTGCTCCGCGCACCGCCTCCACCCACACCCGCAGCTCCTCCTCGGCGGCCGCCAGCGTCTCGCCGACCGCATCGACCGCGCCGAAGTGCGAGAACATCAGCCGCTGCGCCCCGATGCCGTCGAACAGCCGCAGCGACGCCAGCGCCGCCTCCAGGTCGAAGTCCGGCGGCGGGGTCGCGGGACGCACGTCGCCGGTGGCGGGGTTGTAGACGCCCAGGGCGTCGCCCACGTACAGGTCGCCGGTGGCGGAGTCGACCAGGCCCATGTGGTGCTTGGCGTGGCCGGGCGTGTAGTGGCTGACCAGGCGCCGGCCGCCGCCCAGGTCCACCTCGCCGGTCTCGGCGACCGAGCGGATGCGGGCGGCGTCGGTGGGGCGCAGGTCGCCGAAGAGGACGTCGAGCCGGTCGCCCCAGACCATGCGGGCGCTGCGCATCAGCCGCGAGGGGTCGGCGAGGTGCCGGGCGCCGCGTTCGTGGACGACGATCTCGGCGTCGGGGAACATCGCCGCGATGTCGCCGACCCCGCCCGCGTGGTCGAGGTGGATGTGCGTGACGACGACGGTCGCCAGGTCGCGGACGCCGATCCCGAGCGCTTTCAGCGCGTCCCGCAGCACCGGGGCGGACCCCGCGGTGCCCACCTCGACGACGCACGGCCGCTCGGTGCGGAGCAGGTAGCTGGAGGTGATTCCGGGATAGCCCGCCATCAGGGTGTCGATTGCGAAGATGTCGTCGCCCAGGGGGGTGATCCCGCCGGGCAGTGCGTTGAGGTCCACGTCGTCGTGCACCTGGCGTCTCCTTCCGCTCGCGAACGGCGGCCCGCCGCACGGGCCGACGCGGGTCCTCGGACCCGGTCCGTGCGAGCGCGCGGATCCCTTTGCGCAGGCCCGGCCGGGTGTCCGGTGCCGAATCTAGTTCACCGGCGGTCGGCCCGAACCGGTCGGGGGCGGCCGCAGACCGCCGGGAACGGCTGTGCCGGCCCGTGCCAGGGCGCGGCGCCCGAGCGCGGCCGGAAGGCAGCGCGCGCGGCCCGCCGCGCGTACCCGACCCGGTGGGCGATCGCGGCCAGGGTGGCGTCGGTCTCCTTGAGTAGACGGGCGCCCCGACTGAGGCGCCAGCGGTTGGCTCATCGGCGGCCGGCCCACCACCGCCGCCCACCACCGCGGTGAAGCGCTGCGAGAACGCCGCGCGGGACATCCCCGCGGCCTCGCTGAGCCGGCTCACCGTCCACTGCCGCTGAGGGGCCTCATGGATCTCCCGCAAGGCGGCGGCGATCGCCGGGTCGTCGCTTTTCGGCCACCCGGCCGCGCCGTCCTGTTCGCGATGACGGTGCTCGGCCCGGTGGCGGGTGCCGCCCGGGGCGCGTTCGACGGGACCGACGCTGTCGCCTCGTACCGCAAGCCGTTCCTCGGCGCCTACTCCCCGGATGGGGAGGTTCCCCGGGGGCCGGCTCTGGTCGGCGGAGGCGGCCCACCTCGTGAACCGCGGCGAGAGCACCATGCTCGCCGTCGCCGGGGAGGCGGACGCATGCCGGGCGGGACTGCCGGGCCGCGGTCGAGCGGATGCTCGACCTGCACGGCGCGAGCGGCTTCGACAACGCGAACGTGCTCCAGCGGTGTTGGCGAGACGTCGCCGTCGGCAGCCGCCATCCCCACCTGCCCCCCTACCTCGCGGCCGAGACCTTCGGCACGGGGCTTGCCGCAGCGGCGTGAGACTCGCCTGGAGCAGTCCGCCGGACACCGCTTTTGGGGGCGTAGTGGACGGACGTGGCGGACGGGAACCCGGTCCGGCTGCGTGAATTGCGGTGTGCTCGGCCGGTTCACGCAGGTCCCGGACCCCGCGGCGAGGACGGGCCCCGATCCGGTCCGACGCGACGCGTTCGCCTCGGACGGCGACGCGCACGAGGCCGACGCGCGTGGACCTCACCGGACGCCCCACCGAGTCCGATCGCGCGCCTGCACCGATATGCGGACCCCTCCTCGAAGCGGGTTTTCCACAGGAAGCGAATCGCGCTTTCCGCCGGGGGTGTGCGCGCCGGATTCTGGACGTGCCCGGCCGGTCCGCCCCGGCGGCCCGGCCGCCGCAGCGGACCTTCGACGCTCCAACGCAGGGAGGAACCATGCCTGACACGACCGCCACCACGGCCGCCACCCCGGTACCCGCGACCGTTCCCGCCGAACCGGCCGCCGCCGGCGGCCCCGGCACCGGACGCTCCGCCAAGACGGCGCCTGCTCGCAGGGCGGCCGGCGGGGCGGCCGGCAGGACTGCCCGCGGGAGCGGGCGCGAGCCCGGCCACCGCAACGAGGTCGTCGTCGCCGGACGCATCACCGCCGAGCCCTGCGTCCGCGAGCTCGCCAGCGGCGACCGCCTGACGACCTGGCGGGTCTCGATCGCCCGCGCTCCCGCGCAGCAGCGCCCCAACCAGGCGGCCGATCCCATCACCTGCGTCAGCTTCCAGGAGGCCGTCGAGGAGCGCACCCGCGAGTGGCGGCTCGGCGACGTCGTCCAGGTCAGCGGCGCGCTCCGCCGGCGCTTCTGGCGGTCGCCGAAGGGTTCGGCCAGCGTCGTGGAGATCGAGGCCCGCACCGTCCAGCGCATCAGCCGCTGCCCCGACCCCGCCGCCTCGGCAAAACCCTCCCAGAGCTGACACCGAGTTGGCCCCTGCCCCGGGCACCCGGTGCCCGGGGCAGGGGCGGGCCGCGGTCGGCGATTCCCGGAGCGGCTGCCGTGCGCGCCGGACGCTGATGGCCGGACCGGCCGGGGCGCCTCTGCGGGGAACAGCGGGCGGGCCAGGCCCCGTGCCGGCGGCGACGAGGCCGCTGCGCGAGGTGCGGCTCGCGCAGCGGCGCGCCGCGGATTTCCGTCGCGGCGGTCCGCCGGTGGTGCGGACCGCGTCGGAGGGCGCCCCGTTCGCGCGGGGGCGAGCCCCTTCGTCCGCCGGGGCCCGTGCGGCGCCCGGGCACGTGCAGCCGCCCGGAAAGCGGAAAGCGGAGTCCGGTCCGGGGGAGGGGCCCGGAGGCCCGTCTCAGGCTTCGTCCGGGAGTCCCAGTTCGGCGAGGGCGTCGTCGGCGAGGTCCTGCCGAGGCGCGGAATCCGGATGGGCGGCCCATGCGCACGCGCACACGGCGCGCAGGCCGTCGAGGCGCCCGCCCCGACCCGACAGGCGGAGCCGGTCCTTGCGCAGCTCGGCGGTCCACCCGCCGCACACCGCTCGACCGGGCTCGGTACGGACCGCGGGATGGGTCTGGTTCAGGCCCGACAGGTCCCAGGCGAGATAGGCGGGGCGGTGCTTCGGGGAGGCGGCCACGGCTCGGGCGGGCGTCGTCACGCCGGAGAAGACCAGCAGGCTCGCGACACCGCGCACGGCGGCGCTCTCGACGTCGGTGTCGAGCCTGTCGCCCACCACCAGCGGAGTCTGCGCACCGGTGCGCAGCACGCCCTCCTCGTGCAGCGGCCGCTGCGGTTTGCCCGCCACCAGCGGCTCCTGGCCGGTGGCGTGGGCAATCACCCGGGTGGCCGCTCCGTTGCCCGGCTGAACGCCGAAGTCCAGGGGCGCGGTCGCGTCGCCGTTGGTGGACACGAACAGCGCGCCCGCGGCCACTGCGAGGGCGCCCTGGACCATCAGGTCGTAGTTCAACCGGGGGGAGTAGCCCTGAACCACGGCAGCCGGCCGGTCCGAGGCCACCGACACCGGACGCAGGCCGTGTCGGCGCAGCGCCAAGCGCAGCCCCGTGTCCCCCACGACCAGAACCGCCGAACCGGCCGGGACGTGCTCGGCGATCAGCCGCGCGGCGGCGTCCGAGGAGGTGACCACGTCCTGCGGCGCGGCGGCGACGCCCATCCCGCTGAGCCGCTCTGCGACGCGCGCCGGTGTGCGCGCGGCGTTGTTCGTCACGAACGCCACCCGCATGCCGGCCGCCCGCGCCTTGTCGACGGCCTCGGGCGCGGCGGGCACGGCGCGGGAGCCGACGTAGACGACCCCGTCGAGGTCGAGCAGGGCCGCGTCGTACAGCTCGTTCAGCGGCCTCTCGGCGCTGAGCAGGGTCGTACCCTCGGTCATCTGACTCCTTCGTGGTCGCCCCGCCTGCGGGCGGGTGCGGGACCGGTTCCGGCGGGGCGGCTGCCGGATCCGGCGGTCCGGCGTCCGGCCGAGCGCGACGCGGTGGACGCGCCCCGCGAGCCGCCGCCCTGTCCCATCCGGCCGGCAGCATCGCGGACGGGACGCCGCGAGGCCTCGGGGTCTCGCAGCCGGAGCCGCGTTCCAGACCGATCGGCCCGGTCCGGCCGGACGGCGCGGGCACCCTCCGCACGCCGGTCCCGCCCGCGGACGGGCGGCGCCTGCCCCCGGCTCCCACCTTAGCCAGGGCGCCGCCCAGGGCTGGGTGTCGGCCCGTATCACGCCGCTGGTTTGGCAGCCGGCAGACCGGTGGACCCAAGTGCCGCCCGGTCGCTGCGGGCGCCGGCTTGTCCATGGTGGACTGCGGGGCCCCTGCCTCGCCTGTGGGCCGTGGCCGCGGATCGGCCACCCGGGGAAACGGCCCCCGGCCGCGCCGCCCGTGCGGCCGCCTCGGCGCTGCGGCGCCGCAATGCCGGCGGCACCGGCGTCCGGCGGTCGTGGGCGACGCCGCGCCGATCCGGACGGGCCGGCCCCTGATCGGCGACCCCCTCCTGTCCGAGGAGGACGGTGACCGCCGGCTACGGCACCGCGCACCATGGCGTCCGTTGCCTTCACCTGCTTCGGTGAGCTGGTGGGCGCCGCCGTCTCGGTGGTCGTTGCAGTCGGCCCGCCGCTTGGTCGCGGGATCAGCTGAAGCCCGTCCCCCCGGTGCGCAGGACGAGGCCGGTGCGGGGCTTGGGGCCGAAGGACGTCGTCTTGCGCGGTGTCAGCTCGCCGCCGGCGGCGACGGCGTAGACGTCCTTCACCGGGACGGGGCCCAGCAGGACCGCGGTGTCGGTGTCCGGCCGTGCCGCGGCAACCGCGGCCGCGGGGTCGTCGTGCACGAGGTCGACGTCGTCCTCGCCCAGCCCCCACACCCCCATCAGGAACTGCAGGGCGGCGGTGGGCAGCGCACGCCAGCCGGGGGAGCGGTCGGGATAGGCCGCGGCCATCCGCGCGGGGTCGACACGGAGCAGGAACCGCTGCCCGCGGGACGGGTCGGCCAGCACCAGCGCAGGGCCGTCGGCGTCGGCCGGCAGAGCGCCCCGCCGGCCGCCGCGGCCGGTGCCGGGTGCCCCGCGGCGTCCCCGTGCAGCGGCACGGCTTCGGCCACGGCGGAGGCCGCCGCCACCGCGGCCTCCGTGGCCAGTCCGCGCAGGACCCGGTGGATGGCCCCCAGGTGGGGCGGCGAGGAGTCTGAGTCCACCAGCAGCGCGAGTCCGTGGTCCCAGGGTCCCGGTCCGTGGCGGCGGGCCTTGAGCCGCTGGTAGGCGGCGTAGCGGTGGTGCCCGTCGGCGATGAGCGCGGTGCGGGCGGCCAGGTCTGCGGCGATCTCGCCGTGCAGCCCGGTGTCGGTGACGGCCCACAGCCGGTGGGCGGCCCCGTCCGCGGTCGCGGTGTCCACGATCGGGTGCGGCCAGGTGCCGGCCACCGTGTCGGTGATGCGTGCGGCGGCTCCGGTGCCGCCGCGGTACAGGAGCAGGATCGGTTCCAGGTTGGCCTGGGTGGCGGCCATGAGCCGCGCGCGGTCGAAGACCGGGCCGGGTGCGACGTGCTCGTGCGGCCGCACGACCGGGCTCGACGGGTCGGGCAGCCGCAGCGCTCCGATCAGCCCGCGCTGGCGCTCGCCGCCGGGCAGGGACTGCTCGTAGACGTAGACGGCCGGTTGCCGGTCGCGCACCAGGATGCCGTCGGCGAGCCAGCGGCGCAGCGTCCGCGCGGCGGCGGCGTAGCGGTCGGCGGCGGTGATGGGCGGGCCCGACCCCGGCCGCTGGCCCACGGTGACCGGCGGCACGGTCAGCCGCGCGGCGTTGTGCGGTTCCGCGCGGGTCAGGTCCGCGAAGGAGGCCGCGTCCAGCACGTCGTAGGGCGGCGCCAGCACCCGGGCGATGTCGAAGTCGGGGGAGTCGAGCATCCGGCCCGCGTCGGGGTCGGCGTAGCGCACCCCGCGCAGCGGCGCCAGTTCGAGGGCGTCCGCGCCCCTGTGTGTCCGCACGCTGGCACGATACCCGTCCGCGTGCGGCGTCTCCGCCGCCCGCGGGAAGCGCGCGGGAGCGGCCGGTGCCGGCCGGCGGCGCAAGCTTCGGCGGCCGTGGCCCCCTGGGGCCGCACCTATGTGCCGCCTCGGCGCCCGCAGCGGCGAGCAGCCGATTGCGGGCCGCCGCTTGCAGGCCACCGGGGACTCGGGCGACGGCGCTGCGGTGTCCACGGGGACCGGGAACGACCGCCCTCGATCGAGAAGGACGGTCCGACGGTCACAGGAGCTTGCGCAGCCGCATCAGGTCGCCGAAGCTGGCGTCCAGCTTGACCCGGCCGCCGAACATGGCCTTGGCGAAGTCCAGCCGGTCCTCGGACAGCGCCACGAGGTCGTCGCTGGAGACGCTGATCCCCACCTGGGCGCGCCGCGCGGCCGCGTCGGTCCCGCGTTCGACCACGTCCTGCAGTCCGTCCTCGGTCAGCCGCATGTCGAAGACGGCGTCCAGGTCGGTGACCGTGAGACTGACGGTCCGCTCGGCGATGTGCTTGCGCCGGTCGGCGGGGTCGACCTCCATGATGCGCTCCGAGACCTTGCCGACCGCCGCGCGGCACTCTTCAAGACTGGCCATGGGCCCAATGATGCCTTACCGCCCGTGCCCGGGCGCCGTCGTGCGCTTTCGCGCCCCCGAGGGTGCGCGGGCGTCGGGAAGGCCGCTCGACCCTGCGAAGTCGCGCCCGTAGAGGCCGCACGCCCGGTAGCGTTTACGGCTGCGTCCCACTCCGCTGTGGAACCGCCGATTCTTCCGCTTCTCAGGCATCAGCAAGGAGCAAGCCACCATGCTCGTCGACGCGGTGCGCGCCTATTTCGAAGCCGTCAACGGACTCACCGAGCTGACCCGCAAACGCGCTGTCGCCGCGGCCAAAGTCATCCTCAAGGCGGGCGAGGAGCGTCCCGCCTCCGCGGCGCCGCCCGGCGGGCCGTCCGCGGCGGGGGAGCCCGCCGAAGGCGGACCGCGCGCGGGCTCTCCCATCCAGTCGCTGGCCGGCGAGCTGATCGAGACCGCCGATGCCAACCGCGACGCGCTGAACTCGCTGGTCAGCAGCGAGGTGGAGCGCGCCCTGGAGCGCATGGAGCTCGTCAGCCGCGCCGACTACGACCGCCTGGCCCGCCGCGTCGCCGAGCTGGAGCGTCGCCTGGCCGCCCAGCGCGCGCAGCCGCGGCCCGTCCCGCTGCAGCCCGCCGTGCAGCCCGCTGTGCAGGCCCGCGCGGAGGCCGCCGCGCCGGCGCCGGAGCCGCAGCCGCAGCCGGGCACAGACTCGGCGACCGCGGCACCCGCGGAAAGCGCCGAGGAGGAGGCGGCGCGGGCCGCGGCGGATGCCGAGAACGCCGCACCGGCCGTTGAACCGGCGGAGGAGGCTCCCGCGGACGGCGGCGCGTCGGCCACCTCCTCCGGCTCCGGCGATGCCGCGCAGTCCACCGGCGAAGGCGCGCCCTCGCCGGCCGACGGCGCCGAGGCGGAGGCAGCCGACGGTGACGGAGGCGAAGGCGGCGAGCCCGGTTCCTCGGCGCGCAGTAGCGGTTCGGAAAACGGGCAGGCCGCCAAGAAGAAGCCGTCGTCCACCGCAAAGGGCCAGCAGCGCTCCACAAAGGCCAAGGCCGGTTCCGGCCGCGGCGGGACCGCCACCAAGACCAGCGGCGCTAAGCGCACCGGCAGCCGTGGTAAGAACAGCACGAAGAACGACCAATAGCCACAGCACGGCCGGAATCGCACAATAGGACCGGTGCCGCGGCAGCGCGTCGGCTCCGCGGCGGCAGCACGGCAATGCGCGCACAGATGAAGGGCGGCGCGGAAGTGACGGACGCAACCCCCCTGGCCCACACGGAAAAGGCCGGAGACGCACACGCGGCCACTGAGGAACAGCAGGCGGCGGGAATCGCCGAACGCACCCTGCAGATGGCCCGCGATCGCCTGGCGGCCCTCGACGACATGCCCACCGCCGACCACGTCGCCGTCTTCGACGAACTGCACCAGAAGCTGTCCACCGTCCTCAACGGCCTCGAACAGGACGACGGTCCCCGAGGCTGACGGCCGGTCCCTGTGACCCCGCCGATTGCACGGCGCTCGGCCGCGGGGCCCGTGTGCGCCGGCCGCTCGAGGAGTCCGAGCGGCCGGCCCGCGGAGGCGACCGCGCCCCGTGCCCGCTGCCGCGCCCGGTCCCCGCGGCGCGGTTCAGCCGGCGGCCCGGGAGATGCGCTCGGCGAGCTCGCGGGTGAACTCCACCAGCTGCGGGGGACCCTCGACGGTGTAGGGCACGCCGACCATCGCGACGGTGATCGCGATCCACTCCCACGAGTCGGCGGCGGTCACGAAGCGGCAGGAGTCGGGGCCGACGGCCTCCAAGGAGCCGGCCTCGGCCGTCAGCCGCTCCGAGACACGCTCCACGGGAGCCGCGAACCGCACCACTCCGCGGTGCCGGCTGATCGGGAAGCGTGCGCTGTCCTGCACGAAGCTGACGGCGTCGCCGCTGGGAAGCGCGCGCGGAGCGAACGTGGTGGGCTGCACGGCGAGGTCGGCCATACGGTCGAGCCGGAAGGTGCGCCAGTCCCGGCGGTCGCGGTCCCAGCCCAGCAGGTACCAGCGCCGTCCCAGCAGCACCTGTCGGCAGGGCTCGACGCGGCGCTCGCCGCGGAGGCCGGAGCGGTCGACGTAGGAGAAGCGCACGTGGTTGCGCGCGTGGGCGGCCGTGGCCAACCGCTCCAGGGTGCGCAGGTCGGGGGAGGCGGGGGCGCGGGCGGCGGTCTCGGTCGAGGCGGAGACGGCTTCGACGCGGTACCGCAGCCGGGGCGGCAGCACCTGCTCCAGCTTGGCGAGGGCGTTGCCCGCGGCGTCCGCGGCGTCGGCGACCCCGGCCCACGAGGCCAGGCGCAGCCCGACCACCGCGGCCACCGCCTCTTCGTCGGTGAGAAGCAGCGGCGGTATGGCCCGACCCGCCACGAGCCGGTAGCTGCCCCCCGGCCCGCGCGTGGACTCGACCGGATAGCCCAGGTCGCGCAGCCGGTCGATGTCGCGCCGAAGCGTCCGCGGTGACGCGCCGACGCGTTCGGCCAGCTCCCGCCCCGTCCATGTTCGGCCGCTCTGCAACAGCGACAGCAGCTCCAGCATGCGCCCGCTCGGTCCGCCCATCACACTCCAAGTGTGCGCCGGATTGCGGCCGGAATCCGACCGCAACTCCTCCTACCGTCGCCGCATGGCACACGACCGCATCCGCATCGCCGGTGCTCGCGAGCACAACCTCAAGGACATCGCCGTCGACATCCCCAAGGGCCGCCTGACAGTCGTGACCGGCGTGTCCGGATCGGGCAAGTCGTCGCTGGTGTTCGCCACGATCGCCGCCGAGTCCCAGCGCCAGCTCAACGAGACCTTCACCGCCTTCGCGCGCAACAGGCTGCCCCGCTACGGCCGGCCCGACGTCGACGAGATCGACGACCTGGCGCCGGCGATCGTCGTCGACCAGCGGCGGCTGCGCGGCGACGCCCGCTCGACGGTGGGCACCGCCACCGACATCTACTCGCTGATGCGGCTGCTGTGGTCGCGCGCGGGCCATCCCCGCATCAGCCCGTCCAACCGGTTCTCGTTCAACGACCCCCGGGGCATGTGCCCGCGGTGCGCCGGTCGCGGCACCGTGCGCACCGTCGACGTGGACGAGCTGGTGGATCGCGGCCGCTCGCTCAACGAGGGGGCGATCCGGTTCCCGACGTTCCACGTCGGCGGCTGGATGTGGCGCACCTACGCCGACTCCGGGCTGTTCGACAACGACAAGCCCCTGGCCGACTACACCCCCGCCGAATGGGAGGCGTTCCTGCACGGTGCCGCGGCCGAAGTGCACCTGCCCAGCCGGGGCGGGCCGGTGCCCACCGCCTACGAGGGGCTGCTGCCCCGGTTCGAGCGCATCTGGCTGCCCAAGGACCCGGACGCGCTCAAGCCCAAGGCCCGCGAGGCCTTCGACCGGGTGGTCACCGAGGCCCGGTGCGCGGACTGCCGGGGCGCCCGGCTCTCCCGGGAGGCGTTGTCGAGCAGGATCGACGGGCTCGGCATCGCCGAGGGCGCCGCGATGGAGGCCGAGGAGCTGGCGGAGGCGGTGCGGGGCCTGCGCGCGGGCGACGCCGCCCCCGTGGCCCAGGCGCTCGCGGACCGGTTGGACCACATGGCGGGGATCGGGCTGGGATACCTGTCGATGGACCGTCCCACCTCGACGCTCTCCGGCGGGGAGTCGCAGCGGGTGAAGACCGTCCGCCACCTCGGCAGCAGTTTGACCGGCATGCTCTACATCTTCGACGAGCCCAGTGTGGGCCTGCACCCGCACGACGTCGCCCGGCTCACCCGGCTGCTGGGCCGGCTGCGCGACAAGGGGAACACGGTGCTGGTCGTCGAGCACGACCCCGACGTCGTCGCGGTGGCCGACCACGTCGTGGACATGGGCCCGGGCGCCGGCGAAGCCGGAGGGCGGGTGGTCTACCAGGGCGGAGTGGCGGGGCTGTCCGACGCCGCCACGCCCACCGGCCGGGCGCTGCTCGACCGGCCCGCGCTCAAGACCGCGCCCCGCGGCCCGACGGGCCTGCTGCCGATCCGCGGTGCGGACCGGCACAACCTGCGGGGCGTCGACGTGGACATCCCCCTCGGCGTGCTCACGGCCGTGACCGGTGTCGCCGGCTCGGGCAAGAGCACCCTCGTCCACGGTTACCTGCCCCGGGTCTGCCCGCAGGCCACCGTGATCGACCAGCGCGGCATCAGGGTCTCGCGCCGCTCCAGCCTGGCCACCTACACCGGCGTCCTGGACACCGTCCGCCGGCTGTTCGCCCGCGAGAACGGGGTGAGCGCATCGCTGTTCAGCTCCAACGCCGAGGGCGCCTGCCCGGCGTGTGACGGGCTCGGGCGGATCTACACCGACATGGCGTTCCTGGACCCGGTCGTCAGCTCCTGCGAGGCCTGCGGAGGCACCGGCTACACCGCCGAGGCGCTGCGGTACCGCCTCGGCGGACGCACGGTCGCCGAGGTGCTGGCCCTCAGCGTCCGCCGGGCACTCGACGTGTTCCCGCAGCCCGCGGTGCACGCCGTGCTCGCACGACTGGACGAGGTGGGGCTGGGGTACCTGGCGCTGGGGCGGACCCTGAACACCCTCTCCGGCGGCGAGCGGCAGCGGCTCAAGCTGGCCGACGAGCTGAGCGGCGGCGGGGGCGGCGTCTACGTGTTCGACGAGCCCACGACCGGGCTGCACATGTCCGATACCGCCGACCTCGTCGCACTGCTGAACCGGATGGTCGACGGGGGCGCGACGGTGGTCGTCATCGAGCACGACCTCGACGTGGTCGCCCGGGCCGACTGGATCATCGACCTCGGGCCCGGACCGGGACGCCACGGAGGCGAGGTGGTGTTCCAGGGCACGCCCGCCGGGCTGCTCGCCGAGGCCGGGTCCGAGACCGCGCGGCACCTGAGGCGCGCGGTCGGCACCGCGCAGCCGGCGTAGGCCGGCGGCCGCGGCGGGGGCCGCCGCCCCGCGCGTGTGCGGCACCGGGCGGCGCCGACCGCCGGGCCGGCGCCGCGGCCGGACGCCCCCGGGATCTCGTATGCTTTGCCCTACCGGTGTCGCGCCCTGCGGCGCCGCAGGCGTGTGCCGGCCGGAGGGCTTCCCGCGCGGCACCGCGCGGCCCCGGTCGCGCGTGAGCGGGTGAGTACGCGCCCGCCCGAGGCAGCGGGCGCGCCGCCCCGCCCCGCCGGTGCGGGGAGCGTCCCGCAGATCCCCGAAAGGTGGGTGCACTCGATCCCCATGGTCAGGCGCAGCCGGCTGGACGCCGAACTCGTCCGCCGCGGCCACGCGCGCTCGCGCGGCCACGCGGGCGAGCTGATCGAGGCCGGGCACGTGCTCGTCGGCGGCGTGCCGGCCGGCAAGGCCGCCACGCAGGTCGGCCTGGACCAGGCGATCGTGGTCAAGGCCCCCGAGGACGAGCCCGCCTACGTCTCGCGCGGCGCGCACAAGCTGGTGGGCGCGCTGGAGGCGTTCGGGATCGACGCCGCGGGCCGGCGCTGCCTGGACGCCGGCGCCTCCACCGGCGGTTTCACCGACGTGCTGCTGCGGCGCGGCGCCGCGTCGGTGGCCGCGGTCGACGTCGGGTACGGGCAGCTGGCGTGGTCGCTGCGCAGCGACGACAGGGTGGCCGTCGTCGAACGCTGCAACGTGCGCGACCTGGAGCCCGCGCAGGTGGGTGAACCATTGCCCGACCTGGTGGTGGGCGACCTGTCGTTCATCTCGCTGACGCTCGTGCTCGCACCCCTCGTGCGCTGCGCCGCGCCCGGCGCCGACTTCGCGATGATGGTCAAGCCCCAGTTCGAGGTCGGCAAGGAGCGGGTGGGCGCGGGCGGCGTGGTCCGCGAACCCGACCTGCGCGCCGAGGCGGTGCGCACCGTGGCCGAACGGGCCCGCGAGCTGGGACTGGGCACGGCGGGGGTCGCGGCGAGCCCGCTGCCGGGCCCCTCGGGCAACGTGGAGTACTTCCTCTGGCTGCGCGCGGGCGAGCCGCCGTTGTCGGAGGAGCGCCTGCGCCGCGCGGTGGCCGAGGGCCCGCAGTAGCGGACCCGGCCCACCGGGCCGCCCGGCGCCCGCGGCCGGAACCGCGGCCCGAACTGCGGCGCGCCGCGGCGCCCTGGGGCCGGGGCCGCGGCGCCCGCCCTCGGCCCCGGCGCCTGCCCGGTCGCAGCGGCGGACCGGTGAGCGCCGTGTGGCCGGTTCCGGCAGCCGCGGGGCCGCCGTCGACCGCTGCGCGGCGGAGCCGGGCAACCCCGAGCCGCTGGGGAAGGCGGTCTCCGACCTCGGCGGCGCGGGCACCGCCGTGGGCGTCGCGGGCAAGGCGCACGACGCCGAGCACCGCGACGAGGTCGTCCGGCGGACGCTTGCCGAGTTCGGCTGCATCGACGTCCTCGTCAACAACACGGGCACCAACCCCGTGTTCGACGCGATCGTCAACGCGGACCCCGCCGCGATGGCCAAGATCCGCCGCGCGGCGGAGCCGGGCCGGTGCGCGGTGCCGGATCCGAAGTCCATACTTCGAGTCAAGCGGGCCTTTCCCCTCCGGCGCCACCCCGGATCGGCGGATGTGGATAACGTCGTTGTGGGACACGCCCACCCAGGGCGGGTAGCGTGACCCGGCCGGTGCGAGCCGGTGCCGCGGACCCCGCACCGCCGGTCGCGCCGTGGCACGCCCGGGCCGCCGGCGGTCGAGGGCGGTGTTGCCAGGAGAAGTTGAGGAGACCCGATGACCAGCCCCGTATCGGACGGACGCAGCGTGCTGCTGCTGGCGCACACCGGCCGCGCGGCGGCCATGCGGAGCGCTCAACTGGTCCACCGCAGCCTCACCGAGGCGGGGCTGACCGTGCGGATGCTGGCCTCAGAGGTCGACGAACTGAAGCTGGCCGGCTGCGACCTCGACCCGGTCGAGGCGGTGGGCGGGCTCGACGCGGCCGAAGGCGCCGAGCTGGTGATGGTCCTGGGCGGCGACGGCACCCTGCTGCGCGCCGCGGAGATCGCGCGCCCCGCCGGCGCCCCGCTGCTGGGCGTCAACCTCGGGCATGTGGGCTTCCTCGCCGAGGCCGAGCGCGAGGACCTCGGCGCCACGGTGCGCAGCGTCGTCGACCGCGACTACGACGTCGAGGAGCGCATGACCCTCGACATCGCCGTCTACAACGGCGGCCGCAACGCCACCGCGCCCCCCGTGCGCACGTGGGCGCTGAACGAGGCCACTCTGGAGAAGGCCAGCGCCCGGCGGATGCTGGACATGGTCTTGGAGATCGACGGCCGCCCGCTGTCCCGCTGGGGCTGCGACGGCGTGGTGTGCGCCACACCGACCGGCTCGACCGCGCACGCCTTCTCCGCCGGCGGGCCCATCGTCTGGCCGGAGGTCGAGGCGCTGGTGATCGCTCCGATAAGCGCCCACGCCCTGTTCGCCCGGCCCATCGTGGTCTCGCCCGATTCCACCGTGGCCTTCGAAGTCGTTCCCGAGACCACGGCAGGCGTGCTCTGGTGCGATGGACGCCGTATGGTCGAATTGCCCGCAGGGGCACGAATCGAGGTGACCCGCGCTGAACTGCCGGTCCGCCTCGCGCGCCTGCAGCGGGCGCCGTTCACCGACCGGCTGGTGGCCAAGTTCGCCCTGCCGGTCGCCGGCTGGCGCGGGCGCTCCGAGTACGACGCCTAGCCGGCCGCCGAACGCAGACGCCTCGCCCGAGCGCGTCCCGACCGCAAGCACGCCAATGGTGAGCAGGAGAGGATTCGGTGCTCGAAGAAGTCCGCATCCGAGGTCTCGGCGTCATCGACGACGCCGTGCTGGAGCTGTCGCCCGGTCTCACCGTCGTCACCGGCGAGACCGGCGCCGGAAAGACCATGGTGGTGACCGGGCTGGGGCTGCTCTTCGGCGGCCGCGCCGACCCGCAGCGGGTCCGTCCGGGCTCCGACCGCGCGTCCGTTGAGGGGCGGCTGACCGTGCCCACGCGGGGCCGGGTCGCCGACCGCGTCGCCGAGGCGGGCGGCGAACTCGACGAGGACGTCCTCATCCTCACCCGGACCGTCTCCGCCGAGGGGCGCTCCCGCGCCACCCTGGGCGGACGCTCCGCGCCGGTGAGCGTGCTGTCCTACCTCGCCGACGACCTCATCGCCGTCCACGGCCAGTCCGACCAGCACCGCCTGCTGCGCCCCGAGCGCCAGCGCGCCGCCCTCGACCGCTACGCCGGCGAGCCGCTCGCCCGCGCGCTGCGCTCCTACACCGGCGCCTACCGCCGCCACCGCGAGGTCACCGCGTCGTTGGAGGAGCTGACCGCCCAGGCGCGCGAGCGCGCGCAGGAGGCCGACCTGCTGCGCTTCGGCGTGGAGGAGATCGCCGCGGCCGAACCGGTCTCGGGCGAGGACGCCGAACTGCTCGCCGAGGAGTCCCGCCTGGCCCACGCCGACTCGCTGCGCATGGCCGCAACCACCGCACACGAAGCCCTCACCGGCGACCCCGCCGCCGAGGTCCAGGCCGACGTGGTGGGCCTGCTGGCCGCCGCCCGCCAGGCGCTCACCGCGGTCCGCGAGCACGACACCTCCCTCGCCGCGGTCACCGACCGCCTGGACGAGGCCAGCTACGTGATCAGCGACGCCGCCACCGAGCTCGCCTCCTACGCCGAGTCCGTCGAGGCCGACCCCGCGCGCCTGGCCGCCGTCCAGGAGCGCCGCGCCCAGCTCGCCCAGCTCTCCCGCAAGTACGGCGAGACCACCGACGACGTGCTGGCCTGGGCCGAGGACGCCGCCAAGCGCCTCGCCGAGCTGGAGGGCGACGACGAGCGCATCGAGGGGCTGCACGCCGAGGAGGCCGAACTGCGTGAGCAGCTCACCGGCCTCGCCGACGAGCTGACCGAGCTGCGCGGCCGGGCCTCCGAGGACTTCGGCGCCGCTGTCACGGAGGAGCTCACCGCCCTGGCCATGCCGCACGCCCGGGTCAGCGTCAAGCTCACCACCGGCGAGGACTTCGGGCCGCACGGCCGCGACGACGTGGAGGTTCTGCTCGCCCCGCACCCCAGCGCACCGCCGCTGCCGCTGAACAAGGGCGCCTCCGGCGGTGAGCTGTCCCGCGTGATGCTGGCCATCGAGGTCGTCTTCGCCGGAGCCGACCCCGTGCCGACCTTCGTCTTCGACGAGGTCGACGCCGGCGTCGGCGGCAAGGCGGCGGTGGAGATCGGCCGCCGCCTGGCCCGGCTGGCGCGCAGCTCGCAGGTCATCGTCGTCACCCACCTGCCCCAGGTGGCCGCCTTCGCCGACGCGCACCTGGTGGTCGAGAAGTCCAGTGAGGGCATCGTGACCGAGAGCGGCGTCACCCGCCAGGACCGCGACGGCCGCACCCGGGAGCTGTCCCGGATGCTCGCCGGCCTGGAGGACTCCGAGCTCGGCCGCGCCCACGCCGAGGAGCTGCTGACGATCGCCTCCGCGGACCGGGAGGCCTGACCGCCCGCCGGTGCACCCGGGCGACGGCGCACCGGCCCGGGGCCGGACGGCCGCGCGCGGGGCGCCGCGCAGGCCTCCGCTGCGCCCCGAACGCACGATGTGTCCGGTAATGGTGCCGACACTCCGAGTAGTCGAACCTGCTCGGCGCGGGCGGGCGGCTGTGGCAGCATTCCGGCGATGAAGGTCCCGGAAGCGATCGGCGCCCGTCTCAGCCGGATCGGCCGCGCGCGAGGCGGCGGCTCCGACGGAGTCACCGCACCCGTCCGGTGCGACCGCCGGACCAAGCACCTCGCCAAACGGCTGCGGCCGGGCGACATCGCCGTCATCGACCACGTCGACCTCGACCGGGTCAGCGCCGAGGCGCTGCTCGACCGCGAGGTCGGCGCCGTCCTCAACACCGCGCCCAGCATCAGCGGGCGCTATCCCAACCTCGGGCCCCGGCTGATCGTCGACGCCGGGATTCCGCTGGTCGACGACGTCGACCCCGAGGTCTTCGCCCGCGTGCACGAGGGGGAGCGGCTGACTTTGGAAGGCGGCACCCTCCTGCGCGGCGGGAGCGTGCTGGCCACCGGGACGGTGCAGACGCCCGAGGGCGTCACCGCCGCGATGGACGCCGCCCGTGCGGGTATCGGGGTCCAACTGGAGGCGTTCGCCGCCAACACGGTGGAGTACCTGCGCAGCGAGCACGACCTGATCTTCGACGGGGTCGGCGTGCCCTCCGTGGCGACGCCCATGGAGGGACGGCACGTCCTCGTCGCCGTGCGCGGCTACCGCCACAGCGAGGACATCGCCGCCCTGCGCTCCTACATCCGCGAGTTCCGCCCGGTGCTGATCGGTGTCGACGGCGGCGCCGACACGCTCATCGAGGCCGGCCACCGGCCCGACATCGTGATCGGCGACTTCGACTGCGTCTCCGACGAGGCGCTCTCGGGCGGCGCCGAACTCGTGGTGCACGCCGGCCGCGACGGTCGCGCCTCCGGCCTCAAGCGGGTGCGCGGCCTCGGCCGCGAGGCGGCCGCCTTCCGCGGGGCCTGCACGGCCGAGGACGCCGCGATGCTGCTCGCCGACGACGCCGGGGCGTCGCTCATCGTGCTCGCCGGCAGCCACTCCGACCTGGAGGAGTTCCTCGACCGGGGCCGCGCCGCCATGGCGGGCATGTTCCTCACCCGGCTGCGCGTGGGCGGCAAGCTCGTCGACGCCCGGGGCGCCGCCCGGCTCCACCGCAGCCGCATATCACCGTGGTCGCTGCTCGCGCTGGCGGGCGCCGCCCTGCCGGCCGTGGTCGTGGCGGCCTTCACCGCGCCGGCCGGGGTCGGCTACGCCGACCTGCTCGCGCCGCGCTGGCACGTCCTCGCCGAGTACGCCTACAGGCTGACGGGACTGTTCACGTGATCGACTTCCGCTACCACCTGGTGTCCGTCATCGCCGTCTTCCTCGCCCTGGCGGTGGGTATCGCGCTGGGCGGCGCCCTGCTGCGCGGCCCGCTGACGGCGGCGCGGGGCGACGGCGCCAAACAACCGCCCGAGGGGGGAGAGCGCCCGCACTCGGGGGACGACCTCGCTGAACGGCTGAGCGCCGGCGGCGACCGGCTCGCCGACGCCTACGCCGGTGCGATCCTGCACGACCGCCTGGCCGGGGTCAGCGTCGCCGTGGTCGAGGCGCCCGGCACCGACCGCAAGCTGCGCGAGGGTGTCGTCGAACGCATCGAGCAGGCCGGCGGCACCGTGCCGGGGCGCCTGGCCCTCACCGACACCTACCTGGACACCGGTGAGGCCGTCTTCGTGCGCGAGCTGACCGACCAGCTCGCCGCGGACGCCGGCCTGCCCCAGGGCAGCGCCTACGACCGCGCCGGAGCGCTGCTGGGCGGCGCGCTGCTGCGATCCGGAGGCGCCGAGTCCGCAGGGGGCGGCTCCGACTCCGGCTCCGAATCCGGCTTCGACGCCGCGGCCGCCCTCGCGGGCTTCGCCGAAGCGGGCATGCTCAGCGTCCACGGCGAGCCCGCGGACGCCGCCGACCTCGCCGTGGTGCTCGCACCGGACGGTCCGCTGGCCGCCGGATCCGGTGCGGCCTCCGCGTCGGCGTCGGCGGGCCCCGGCGACGGCTCGGCCGCCGACAGGGCCATGCTCGACACCGCCGCAGCGCTGCACCGCTCCGGCGAGGCGGCGGTGCTCGTCGGCGGCCCCGACTCCGCGGGCCCGGGCGGCCTCGTCCGCCGCGCCCGCGCCGAGCAGGCCCCCTACACCACCGTCGACGCCGCCGGGCGCAGCGCGGGCGACGTCGCCGCCGCCCTGGCGGTGGCCGCCGCGGCCGAGGGCCGCACCGGCGCCTACGGGGTGGCCGAGGGCGCCGAAGCCTTCCTTCCTGCACCGCTGCCCGGCTCGCCCGGCGCGGACGGCGGGCCGGACAGCGCCGGCGGCGCCGAGGAGGCGGACGGCGAAGGGAAGCCCGACAGCGGCGGCGGTTCACCGGAGCCGGCCCTCGACCCGCACCGCCGCCCCGACCGGTCCTGAACGGCCGTACGCTCCGGCCGAACGGGCCGCCGGGCGCGCGGCGCCCCGTTCCGTCCGACGCGCCGCGGGCAGCGGGCCGCCGCCCCGCAGCACGAACCGGGCCGGTCGCCCGGGGCGGTCACCGCACCGCCGCACCGGCCCCGGGCGCCGCGCCGGATGCCGGGCCCGCACACCGGGGACCGCCCGCGACCGCCACGCACCCGAAGCCCCCGAGTACACCGAGGACACCGGCGATGGCCCCGATTCCGTCTGCGCACCGCATCCCGGGCTTGCGCGAGCGCCTGCGCGCCGCCCGGGCCGGGCTCGCCGGCGCAGCGCTCGGCGCAGCCGGAGCGCGCATCGCCTACCGGATCCTCCGCCGCCCGCCGCAGCGCGGCACCGTCGACGACGTCTTCCGCACCGCAGAGCACACCCGCGACGTCTGGTACCGCACCACCCCCCGCGGCGAGAACGTCACCCTGCTCGAAGGACCCGCGCTGGCCTTCGGCGTCTGCGCGGGCGCCGCCCTGGCGCCCCGAACGCCGCGCAGCGTTCGCGCCGCGGTGGTGCTGGCGGCCGCCGGATCGGCCGCCTTCGGCGCCTACGGCGACCTCTCCGGCGGCTTCGGCGGCCGCGGCGCGGCGGCGCACATCGCCGCCCTGGCCCGCGGCCGTATCACCACCGGGGCGGTCCAGGCCGCCGGAACCGGCGCGGCCGGTCTCGCCGCCGGCGCGGTCCTGGGCCGGGGTGCGACAGCGGGGGCGCTGGCCGACGGCGCCCTGATCGCCGGAGCCGCGAACCTCGCGCACCTGCTCGACACCGGGCCGGGCCGCGCGGCCCGCTTCGCGCTGCTGGCGGGAGCGCCCCTGCTGTGCGGCCGCGCCGCCGGCGTCGCCGGGGCCGCACTCGGCGCGGCGGCGGCGCTGCTGCCCGAGGACCTGGCCGAGCGCGCCGCGCCGGGCGGCCTCGGCGCGAGGGCGCTGGGCGCCGCCGTGGGAACCGCGGCGGCCGCACCGCCGCCCTGTGCGCCGTCGCCGCGCTGACCGCGGCGGCGGGGTACGCCGGCAGCGACGGCGCACGCGCACCGGGAGGCCTCCTCCGCCGCCTCGGCCGGCGGGGCCGCAATGCCGCGCACGCGCCCGGACCGGTTGCGGCCCGTGCGCCGGTGCCGGGCGAGGGCCGCCCGCGGACCGGAGCCCCGCAGGAGCGCGCCGGGCCCCGGCACCGTTCCGCGCGTTCGAGCACCCGCTCCGCCCGCTTCGGCCCGGCGGGGGGCCCGGGCGCGCCCGGGCCGGAGGCTCCTCCCGCCGGGCGCGGCGGCACGGGAGCAGGCGGCGGATACGCGTAGGTCCGCCGTTTCGGGACAGTCGTCCCACAGGAAACGGTGCAGCGTCTCGCCTACTCCAGGCCTGTGACCAGGAGGGATCGTCGAGTGAATTCTTCGCCGCAGGGCCCGAGCCGTTCCTCCCGGGCGGCCCCGGTGGCATCATGGACGTATAGGGGGAACCTTCGCGCCGCCCCGCGCGTTGGCTCCTTCGGCAATTGCGAGGGGAGTATCCCTTACGCGGCGGCGTCGTCACCACGGTGGGCCCATGAGCGCACCCGGTGCCGCCGGTCCAGTCGGGCCCCCGTTCGGGGAGCCCTGTCCGGGCGGGAAAGACCTCCGGTGTACACGTGTGCCCGCAGCTCCACGGCACGGGCACGGCAACCGGAGGAGTAGTCCGTGGACATTCCGCTGTGGGTATGGCTGGCCACGATCGGTGGGATGATCGCCATCCTGGTGATCGACCTCGCGATCGTCGACCACCCCTGGAGCAAGAAGTCCGGCCCGCGCGAGTTCGGCATGAAGCAGGCGGCCTGGTGGGCCGTCTTCTACATCGGGATCGCCATCCTCTTCGGGCTGGGGCTGTGGTACTTCGGCGGCACGACGGTCGCCGGCGAGTACTTCGCCGGCTTCCTCACCGAGAAGAGCCTCAGCGTCGACAACCTGTTCGTCTTCTACCTGATCATGAGCGCCTTCGCGGTGCCCCGCAAATACCAGCACGAGGTGCTGCTGGTGGGCATCGTGATCGCCCTGATCATGCGCGGCGTGTTCATCGTGATCGGCGCGCAGATGATCAACGCGTTCAGCGAGGTCTTCTACGCGTTCGGCGCCCTGCTGATCTACACCGCCGTGAAGATCGTCCACGACCACGTCAAGGGCGGCGACGAGGACAAGGACTTCACCGACACCTTCGCCGCGCGGATGGTGCGCAAGTTCTGGCCGGTCACCGAGGACTACCACGGAGCCCGCCTGACGGTGAAGCTGAACGGCCGCCGCCACGTGACGCCCATGCTCATGGTGATCGTGGCGATCGGCGTGACCGACCTGATGTTCGCCGTCGACAGCATCCCGGCGATCTTCGGCCTGACCCAGGACCCCTACCTGGTCTTCACCGCCAACGCCTTCGCGCTGCTGGGGCTGCGCCAGCTCTACTTCCTGCTGGCGGGGCTGATGGACCGGCTCGCCTACATCAGCTGGGGCCTCGCCTTCATCATGGTCTTCATCGGCGTGAAGATGATCCTGCACGCGCTGCACGAGAACCACGTCCCCGTACCAGAGATCGGCACCGGGCTGTCGCTGGGCGTCATCACCGGCGTGATGGTGATCACGGTCGTGGCCAGCCTGATGCGCTCGCGCGGCCGGCTCGGCGACGGCGACAAGTCCAAAAGCGTGACGTCGGGCTCGACCTCGGAATGAGCGCCGATCGAACGGCTGTTCGGCTATAGTGTGTTCCCCCGGCGGTCCGCCGCCGGGGGCGGTGCCCGATGCGGAAGTTTCTCCGGCGCCGAGTCGTTACCGTAAAGGGCCGGGGCCCGGCGGCGCCCTGCGCCGATACCGCATTCCCCGGCGAGCCGCAGCGCGCCCGGCGCGGGCCCGGGCCTTGCGTGCGCCGCCGCACGCGCGAGCCGAAGCCGAAGGGTGAAGAAAGCACATGGCCGACGAGCTGGTGATCCGGGGCGCCCGGGAGCACAACCTCAAGGACGTCAAGGTCGACCTCCCGCGCGACTCCATGATCGTGTTCACCGGCCTGTCCGGGTCGGGCAAGTCCTCCCTCGCCTTCGACACCATCTTCGCCGAGGGCCAGCGCCGATACGTGGAGTCGCTGTCCGCCTACGCCCGCCAGTTCCTCGGGCAGATGGACAAGCCCGACGTCGACTTCATCGAGGGGCTCTCGCCCGCGGTGTCCATCGACCAGAAGTCCACCAGCCGCAACCCCCGCTCCACCGTCGGCACCATCACCGAGGTCTACGACTACATGCGGTTGCTGTGGGCGCGCATCGGCGTCCCGCACTGCCCCCGCTGCGACCGCGAGATCGCGCGCCAGACACCCCAGCAGATCGTCGACCGGGTGCTGGAGCTGCCCGAGGGCACCAGGTTCCAGGTGCTGGCGCCCGTCGTGCGCGGACGCAAGGGCGAGTACGTCGAGCTGTTCAAGGACCTGCAGACCAAGGGCTTCACCCGCGCGATGGTCGACGGCGCGATGGTGCGCCTGGACGAGGCGCCGACCCTCAAGAAGTACGAGAAGCACGACATCTCGGTGGTCGTCGACCGGCTCACCGTCAAGGAGTCGGCCAAGAAGCGGCTGACCGACTCGGTCGAGACCGCGCTGCAGCTGGCCGGCGGCACCATCGTGCTCGACTTCGTCGACGAGGCCGAGAACAGCGCCGAGCGCGAGAAGGTGTTCTCCGAGCACCTCTACTGCCCCTACGACGACCTCTCCTTCGAGGAGCTGGAACCCCGCTCGTTCTCGTTCAACTCGCCCTACGGCGCCTGCCCCGACTGCGCCGGCCTCGGCACCCGCATGGAGGTCGACTCCGAGCTGCTGGTGCCCGACCCCGCCAAGACGCTCAACGAGGGCGCCATCGCGGTCTGGGCCAACGGCCACGCCCTGGAGTACTTCGGGCGGCTCATCCAGGCGGTGGGCGACGCGGTCGGCTTCGACATGGACACCCCCTGGGAGCGGCTGCCCAAGGCGGGGCGCAAGGCGCTGATGGAGGGCCACGAGACCCAGGTCCACGTGCGCTACCGCAACCGCTACGGCCGCACGCGCTCCTACTACACCGGCTTCGAGGGCGTCATCCCCTGGGTGAAGCGCCGCCACGCCGAGAGCGAGAGCGACACCGGGCGCGAGCGCCTCGAGGGCTACATGCGCACCGTGCCCTGCCCCACCTGCGACGGCCGCCGCCTCAAGCCCGTCGTGCTGGCGGTGACCGTGGGCGGCGCCTCCATCGCCGAGGTCAGCGCGCTGCCCCTGAGCGAGTGCGCCGAGTTCCTGCGCGACCTCAAGCTCAGCGAGCGCGAGCAGGTCATCGCCGCCCAGGTGCTCAAGGAGATCAACGCGCGGATGGGATTCCTGCTCGACGTCGGCCTGGACTACCTCAGCCTGGAGCGGCCCGCCGGGTCGCTGTCGGGCGGCGAGGCCCAGCGCATCCGGCTGGCCACCCAGATCGGCTCCGGGCTCGTGGGCGTGCTCTACGTCCTGGACGAGCCCTCCATCGGCCTGCACCAGCGCGACAACTTCCGGCTGCTGGACACCCTGCGGCGGCTGCGCGACATCGGCAACACCCTCATCGTCGTCGAGCACGACGAGGACACCATCCGCCAGGCCGACTGGGTCGTCGACATCGGCCCCGGCGCCGGCGAGCACGGGGGCGACGTCGTCGTCTCCGGCACCGTCGCCGACCTGCTCGCCAGCCGGTCCTCCATCACCGGCGACTACCTCACCGGCCGGCGCAGCATCGAGATGCCCAAGACCCGCCGCCCGCGGGTCAAGGGCCGCGAGCTGGTGGTCAAGGGCGCCCGCGAGAACAACCTGCACGACCTCGACGCGTCGTTCCCGCTGGGCGTGTTCACCGCGGTCACCGGCGTCTCGGGCTCGGGCAAGTCCACCCTGGTCAACGAGATTCTCTACAAGGCCCTGGCCAAGGAGCTGCACGGCGCGAAGGCGGTGCCCGGCCGCCACACCCGCGTCAACGGCCTCAACCAGGTCGACAAGATCGTCCACGTCGACCAGAGCCCCATCGGGCGCACCCCCCGGTCCAACCCCGCCACCTACTCCGGGGTCTTCGACCACATCCGCAAGCTGTTCGCGCAGACCACCGAGGCCAAGGTGCGCGGCTACCAGCCGGGCCGGTTCTCCTTCAACGTCAAGGGCGGCCGCTGCGAGGCGTGCGCGGGCGAGGGGACCATCCGCATCGAGATGCAGTTCCTGCCCGACGTCTATGTGCCCTGCGAGGTCTGCCACGGCGCCCGCTACAACCGCGAGACGCTGGACGTGCACTACAAGGGCAAGTCCATCGCCGAGGTGCTCGACATGCCCATCGAGGAGGCCCTGGACTTCTTCGAGCCCATCTCGGCCATCCGCCGGCACATGCAGACCCTCAACGACGTCGGACTCGGGTACGTCCGCCTGGGCCAGCCCGCGACCACCCTCTCCGGCGGCGAGGCCCAGCGCGTGAAGCTCGCCTCCGAGCTGCAGCGCCGCTCCACCGGGCGCACCGTCTACGTGCTCGACGAGCCCACGACCGGACTGCACTTCGAGGACATCCGCAAGCTGCTGGGCGTGCTCGACCGGCTCGCCGACAGCGGCAACACGGTCATCGTCATCGAGCACAACCTCGACGTCATCAAGACCGCCGACTACGTGCTCGACATGGGGCCCGAGGGCGGGTCGCGCGGCGGAACCGTCGTCGCCGCCGGCACCCCCGAGGAGGTCGCGAAGGTCGAGGAGTCCTACACCGGGCGGTTCCTCGCCAAGCTCGTATAGTCCTCCCAGCGCCGACCGCCGGCGCGTCCGCCCAGGAGGAGGAGCCCGACCATGAGTGAGGACACCCCCGCCGAGCGCCCGGCCGGGCTCGCACGGCGCGTGGCCGCCAGGCTGATCGACGTCGTCGTGCTCGCCGGCATCGCGATGCTGTTCTCTGCGCTGGTGGTCACCACCGTGCCCGGGGCCGAGAACCCGGCGCGCATGGAGATGCTGCCGGGGCTCATCCTCTCGGTGGGGCTGTTCGTGCTCTACCTCGCCTACGAGGCCGCCTTCACCGCCGTCTACGGCGCCACCCCCGGCAAGCTCTACCTGCGGCTGCGCGTCGTCGCCGCCGACCCCGCCGTCGGCGCGCCGCGCGCGCCGGTCTCCGCGGTGCTCAAGCGCTCGGTCGTCCTCTACGTCTCCGTGCTGCTCAACTTCGTTCCGGTCGTGAACTACCTCTCGCTCATGGTGTCCGTGTACGCCGTGATCTCCGCGTTCGTCGACCGCCCGCGGCACCGCGGACTGCACGACAAGGCGGGCGGGACCGCGGTCGTCACCGGGCCGTCCGGCGCCCCCGACCAACGCGGGGGCGGGCGCTCCGGCCGATAGGGTCGAACCGCCGCCGATTCAGGCGGCACGCAAGGAGGTACAGGTCCCGATGAGCTTCCCGCCGCCGTGGAACGACGGTCCCGCCGCGCCCGGGCACACCGACCGGCCGCCGCCCTACCGGCCGCAGCCCCCGCCGTACGTGCCGCCCGCCGGCGCCGCGGCCCCGGGCGGGGAGCGGGAGCGCCACCGGCCGGCCTCGTGGGGAGAGCGCGCCGTCGCCCGGTTGATCGACGTGCTGGCGGTGGGGATCCCCGTCGTCGTCATCGCGGTGCTCGTATCGATGGTGTGGGCGGGCGCGCAGACCCTGTCGGGCTACGGCGCCGCCGCCGAGCGCAACGCCGGGATCGTCTACGGGATCGTCGGGTTCGTCATGTTCGTGGCCTACGAGACCGTGTGCGTCCACAGGTGGCGCCGGACCCTGGGCAAGCATCTGATGCGGCTGCAGGTGGCGCCGCTGAGCGGCGCGGGGCGCCAGGGGCCCATCCCGATGGCGTCGATGCTGGCGCGGGCCGCGGTGTTCAACCTGGCGAACCTGGCCGCCGCGAGCGTCGGGTGGGCGCTCCTGTGCTTCCTGCTGATGCTCGTGCCGTGCATCCTGTGGCCGCTGTGGGACCGCCCCCACCACCAGGCCCTCCACGACAAGATCGCCGGCACCGTCGTCGTGCGCACGGGCTGAGGCCGGCCGGCTGGTGTCACCCTCAAGCAGTTCTCGTGCTGGCTCGGCGCAGCTGAGGAGTCCCTGCCTCAGCGGTGGCAGCGGATCGGCCGGATGATGCCGGCCCGGCGTCGCGCCGCAAGCCCCGCTACGACGAGGCGGTCTGATCCCGCACGGCAACGCGCCCCGGCCTTCCCGAGTGGGAGGGCAGGGGCGCTCTCGTCATGTCCTGGGTCAGGCGTCGGCGAGTTCGATTCCATCGCGAGTCAGGCCGCGAGTCGTCTTGAACTCTGGCCAGGACTCGGTGCCCCCGCCTGCCGCATGCAGGGCGGTTCGCACCGTGTTCAGGAAGAACATGGCCGCGTCGTTTCCGGTCTCGGCCTCGATCACCATCGACACGTTCATGGTCCGATCAGTGAGGCTGGCAGCAACGTCAGAGTCGCTGATGTTCTCATTGACGTCCTCAAGCTCAAAGAGTTCGTCGGTGACGGAGTCTGTGAAGGAGTCGAAGTTCTCGGAGGTGTCGAGCCCATCGGGGGCGGTGAAGCCCAGGCCGGTTGTGAGGTGGAACTTCACGTCAGTCCTCCCAGCAGGTAGCGCGCCTGAGTTGGCCTTTGGCGTTCCTCAGGTAGTTGGGGTCTGAGGGCGTGAGGCGGATGGTCTTCTTACACTTCCGTGGGCACGGACAGTAAAGTTTAAAGTACTTTCCGTCTACAACGCGCCATCCCTTGTTCTCCGCGTCTCGTAGCAGGGCTTCAAACTCGCGGTCAGGGTGCCTGCGACGTCCCAATGCCCGTCCGTTCAGTCTAGATTGCCCGAATTTCCCTGGCGCGAGCGGGGTGGGGCGTCACAGCAATGACTTACCCAACACGGTCAGGTAGGACACGAGTTTGTAGGGATCCTCCCGCGCGCATGCGCGGTTGACCGGATGCGGCCAACGTCGCCCCCTCGCCGAACCTGCCCCACCGGCGCGGGGGCGGCGGGCCGCGCCGGTGGGAAGACATGGACGGTCCCCGCGCGGCTGGCTGGATCACGTTTGGAACCCGGCGTAGAACCACGGGCTGGTGCCGTCGTCGGGACCGTCCTGGTAACGGTGCGGGTGCCGCAGGTCGGGCTCGGAGGCCGCTGTGCGCCTTGTGGTGCCCGGTCGCACACGGCATCATCGTTGTACTACAGTTTGTAGTAATGAGGCGAGCCGAGGAGAGGAGCGGTGTCATGTGCGCGGGGCTGGGGTGCGCCGGCGGGATCAGCAGGCGCAGGCTGATCGGTGCTGCGGGAGCCGCCGGCGCCGCCGCGCTCGGCGCGGCCGCCTGCGGATCCGGCGAGGGCGGGCCCGCGCCCCACGACGCGCTGCGGGGGACCGTGGTGGCCCAGACCGGCGACATCCCGGTGGGCGGGGGAGACGTCGTCATCAAGGGCAAGCTGGTCGTCACCCAGCCGGAGAAGGGCGACTTCAAGGCGTTCAGCGCCGTGTGCACGCACGCGGGCTGCACGATCCAGGAGGTCGAGCGCAACATCCACTGCCTGTGCCACGGCAGCGAGTTCGACATCGCCACCGGCGAGGTGCGCCACGGTCCGGCCGACAGCCCGTTGGAGGAGCTGTCGATCACCGTCGACGGCACCGACATCGTCCTCGACGAGAAGGAGCGGGGGGCCTAGTCCCCCCGCCTCCGGCCGGGTCCGCGGAACCGGCCGATGCCGGCTCAGCCGTCGGCGTCGGAGGAGCCGTCGCCGTCGCGGGTGTGCGAGCCGCCCTGGGGGCCGGCCGTGAGGGAGCCGTCCGGGCCGGGCGACCCGGTCTGCTCGGCGCGGGGGCGGCGGACCGCGGAGTCGGGGAACACCGCGGCGTAGGGCTCAGCCTCCTGGGCGGTGAGGAACTCGGTGCGGCGGCGGGGCAGCGCGTGGGGGATGTACTCGTTGATGTAGGTGATCAAGTGCTCGCGCAGGTCGCAGCACAGGTCCCAGCGGGCGTCGGAGTCGGCGGTGGTGACCACCGCCCGCAGCTGTACGATCCCGTCGTCGAGGATGTCGGTGGCCTGCAGGGACCAGCGGCGGCCGTCCCAGAGGGGGTGGTGGTTGACGTACTCGCCGACCTCCTCGCGGATCTTGCCGATGGGGGCCTCCCAGTCGACCTGGAACAGCACCCATCCGGTGATGGAGGCGCCGTGCTTGGTCCAGTTCTCGAAGGGGGTGGTCGCGAAGTAGGAGACCGGTACCACCAGGCGGCGCTCGTCCCACATGCGGATGGTCACCATGGTGAGGCTGAGCTCCTCCACGCGTCCCCACTCGCCCTGGAAGACCACGATGTCGTTGATCCGCAGCGCGTTGCTGAACGCCAGCTGCAGGCCGGCGAAGATGTTGCCGAGGGTGGACTGCGCGGCTATGCCGGCCACGACCGACAGCAGTCCGGCCGAGGCCAGGAGTCCGGCGCCCAGCCCCTGGACCGCGGGGAAGGTGAACAGGATCGCCGCGAGGGCCAGCACGCCGATGATCGTCGCGACGATGCGCCGCAGCAGGCGCACCTGGGTCTGCAGCCGCCGCGAGTGGTGGTCGTCGTCGCCGTTGTTGGCGGCGAGCCGGTCCAGCACCGTGTCGGTCACGGCATAGGCCACCCCCAGCGCGAACCACGTCATCGTGCCGATCATCAGGATCGTCATGAAGTGGTCGATGATCGGGAAGAGCGCCCTGTCGGTCATCTCGTCCCGGTCGGGCAGGGAGATGTTGACGCCGACGACCACCGCGGCCGCATAGGCCGAGACCCGGCAGTGCCGGACCAGCGGCGTGGCCAGCGGCGACACCTTGGTGAGCTGGTGGGTGAGCACCCAGTGCGCCACCGTCACCACGAGGACCGCGATCAGGACGGCGACGCCGATCCCGGTCCACTGCGTGAAGCTCACGGATAGAGCCCCCCTCGCTCTCAGATGATGCGGTCGGTATCCGCCAAACTAGACTACGCGGATACCGAATCGTGACGTTTAGTCCGTGATCAAGCCCATGCGCGGTCGGGTCCGGGCAACCGCCCACAGCTTAGACGCGGGTGCCCGGCTGACCCCCGGAACCGGCCGCACAACGGGCCTTTGGTCCCCTTAGCGGTCGTCCACAGGCCGCCCGTCGAGTGGCCGAGCACCCCTGCGGCCGATCACAATGGAGTCATGGCAGCCCAACCCCACCTTCGTCCCCGCCCCGGTTCGATCCCCACTTCGCCGGGGGTCTACCGGTTCCGCGACGGCAACGGGCGGGTCATCTACGTGGGCAAGGCGAAGAACCTGCGCGCGCGGCTCTCGTCCTACTTCCAGGACTTCGCGGCGCTGCACCCCCGCACCCAGACGATGGTCTCGACCGCCGCCGACGTCGACTGGACGGTGGTGGGCACCGAGGTCGAGGCCCTCCAGCTGGAGTACTCCTGGATCAAGGAGTACGACCCCCGGTTCAACGTCAAGTACCGCGACGACAAGAGCTACCCCTACCTCGCGGTCACCATGAACGAGGACGTCCCCCGCGTCCAGGTCATGCGCGGCGCCAAGCGCAAGGGGGTGCGCTACTTCGGCCCCTACGGCCACGCCTGGGCCATCCGCGAGACCGTCGACCTGCTGCTGCGCGTCTTCCCCGTGCGCACCTGCTCGGCGGGGGTCTTCCGCAGCGCCCGCAACGCCGGGCGCCCCTGCCTGCTGGGCTACATCGACAAGTGCTCGGCGCCCTGCGTGGGCCGCGTCGACGCCGAGGAGCACCGCCGCCTCGCCGAGGACTTCTGCTCCTTCATGGCCGGCGACACCAGCCGCTTCATCCGCAGGCTGGAGCAGCGCATGCGCGAGTCCGCCGCGGACCAGGAGTACGAGAAGGCCGCGCGCATCCGCGACGACATCCAGGCGCTGCGCACGGCGCTGGAGAAGCAGGCGGTCGTGCTGGGCGACTCCACCGACTGCGACGTCATCGCCCTGGCCGAGGACCAGTTGGAGGCGGCCGCCCAGGTCTTCTACGTCCGCGGCGGGCGCATCCGCGGCCAGCGGGGCTGGGTCGTCGACAAGGTCGAGGACGTGGGCACCGGTGAGCTCGTCGAACGCTTCCTCGCCCAGACCTACGGCAACGGCGGCGAGCCGGACGGACGGGCCGACGGCGGCGACGGCCCCGGCGGCGCGGCCATCCCCCGCGAGGTCCTGGTCTCGGCCGAGCCGGCCGACCGCGACGCCGTGGTCGAATGGCTCAGCGAGCGCCGCGGCTCCGCCGTCGACCTGCGGGTCCCTCAGCGGGGCGACAAGAGGACCCTGCTGGAGACCGTCGCCAAGAACGCCGACCAGGCGCTGGCCCGGCACAAGACCCAGCGCGCCGGCGACCTCACCACGCGCAGCCGTGCGCTGAGCGAGATCCAGGAGGCGCTGGGCCTCGACGAGGCTCCGCTGCGCATCGAGTGCTTCGACGTGTCCAACCTCATGGGCGAGCACGTGGTGGCCTCCATGGTGGTGTTCGAGGACGGCCTGGCCCGCAAGTCGGAGTACCGCCGCTTCAGCATCCGCGGCTCCGGGCGCGCCCAGGGGGCCGAGCAGAACGACGTCGCATCGATGTACGAGGTCCTCAAGCGCCGGTTCGCCCGCTACCTCGAGGAGAGCCGCCGCACCGGCGAGCTCGACCGGCTCGGCGCCGGGGCCGAGGAGGACGAGGGCGCCGCCGCCCCGGCCGCCGGGGGCGCCGGCGGGGCCGACCCGGCGGGCGCTCCCGGCGCCGCCCCCGAGGCCGAATCCGACCGGCAGGCGCCGTCCAAGTTCGCCTATCCCCCTAACCTGGTAGTGGTCGACGGGGGCCGGCCGCAGGTCCAGGCCGCGCGGCGGGCCCTGGACGACCTCGGCATCGACGACATCGCGGTGTGCGGGCTGGCCAAGCGGCTGGAGGAGGTGTGGCTGCCCGACGACGACGATCCGGTGATCCTGCCGCGAACGGGCGAAGGGCTCTACATGCTCCAGCGCGTTCGCGACGAGGCCCACCGGTTCGCCATCACCTACCACCGCCAGAAGCGCGCCAAGGCGCTCACCGGCAGCGCACTCGACGAGGTGCCCGGCCTGGGGCCGGCGCGGCGCAGCGCGCTGCTCAAGCACTTCGGGTCGGTCAAGAAGCTGGCGGCGGCCACTGAGGAGGAGATCGCCCGGGTGCCCGGCATCGGCAAGACCACAGCCGGAGTCATCCACGCGCGGCTCTCCGGCCAGGAGCGGGAAGGAAACCATGACAGGGGCGGGGTCCGCACGGGGGAAAGCGGCGCGGCAGACGGAAGTGGTCAGCACAATGGGGGATGAACAGCCGACGGGCAGTCTCAGCGGAGAGCTCCCGCCCGAGATCGTCGTCGTCACCGGCATGTCGGGCGCCGGCCGCAGCACCGCCGCCCGCGCACTCGAGGACCTGGACTGGTTCGTTGTCGACAACCTGCCGCCGGGGCTCCTGCCGACCATGATCGACCTGGCCGGGCGCACCGAGGGGGCGGTGCCGCGGGTGGCCGCGGTCGTCGACGTGCGCAGCATGGCCTTCACCGAGGACCTGCTCTCCACGGTCGAGGAGCTGCGCGGGCGCGGGATCACCGCCCGCGTGGTGTTCCTGGAGGCCGGCGACGACGCCCTGGTGCGCCGTTTCGAGAGCGTGCGGCGCCCCCACCCGCTGCAGGGCGACGGCCGCCTCACCGACGGCATCGCCCGCGAGCGCGAGACCCTGCGCGCCGTCCGCGGCGCCGCCGACCTGGTCATCGACACGTCCCAGCTCAACGTCCACCAGCTCAAGGCCAGGGTCATCGGCTTCTTCGGCGAGGCGGAGGAGGCGCGCCCGCGCGCCAACCTGGTGTCGTTCGGCTACAAGCACGGCCTGCCGGTGGACGCCGACCTCGTGCTGGACTGCCGCTTCCTGCCCAACCCGCACTGGGTCCCCGAACTCCGGGCGATGAACGGGCGCGACGCTCCGGTGCGCGAGTACGTGCTGGCCCAGACCGGCGCGAAGGAGATGATCGACTCCTACACCGAGGTGCTGCGCCTGATGATCGAGGGGTACCAGCGCGAGGGCAAGCACTACATGACCTTCGCCGTCGGCTGCACCGGCGGCAAGCACCGCAGCGTGGCCATGGCCGAGCAGTTCGGCGAGCGGCTGCGCGAGCAGGGGCTCGAAGTCCACGTCGTCCACCGCGATCTCGGCCAGGAATGAGGCGGCCGGTCCCCGCGGACCCGGCGGCGAACGCGAACCAGGACGGACGCCGGCGGGGCACGCTCTAGCATTGGCCCGATCGCGCCCGCCGCAGACCCGATGACGAGGTACCCACAGGCACATGTCAGACAACTTCCCCGCCGACAGCGGCGGGAGCCCGGCAGACGCCGCGGCCGCCGGGGCCGCGGCCGACGATCCTCCGGGCGTGAGCCCGCCGCGAGTCGTGGCGCTGGGCGGAGGGCACGGCCTGCACGCCTCGCTGTCCGCGCTGCGCCGGGTCACCACCGACGTGACCGCCGTCGTGACCGTGGCCGACGACGGCGGTTCCAGCGGGCGGCTGCGCGAGGAGCTCGGCGTGCTGCCGCCGGGCGACCTGCGCATGGCGCTCGCGGCGCTGTGCGGCGACGACGAGTGGGGCCACACCTGGAGCGAGGTCGTCCAGCACCGCTTCCGCTCCGAGGGCCAGCTGCACGGCCACGCGGTGGGCAACCTGCTCATCGTGGCGCTGTGGGAGCTGCTGGGCGATTCCGTGGCCGGACTGGACTGGGTGGGCCAGCTGCTCGGCGCGCACGGCCGCGTCCTGCCGATGTCCTCGGTCCCGCTGGACATCGTCGCCGAGGTCGAGGGAGCCGATCCCGCGCACCCCTTCGAGATCAGCACGGTCCGCGGCCAGGTGGCCTGCGCCAGCACCCGCGGCCGTGTGCGGTCGATCTCGCTGGTGCCCGAGGCGCCCCCGGCCTCGCACCAGGCGGTCAAGGCGGTGCGCGAGGCCGACTGGGTCGTCTTCGGTCCCGGTTCCTGGTTCACCAGCGTTCTGCCGCACCTGCTGGTGCCCGAACTCGCCGAGGCCCTGGTCGAGACGCGGGCCCGCCGCATGGTCGCGCTGAACCTCTCGCCGCAGAAGGGCGAGACCGACGGCTTCCGGCCCGAGACCTACCTGGAGGTGCTGGCCGCGCACGCGCCGCGCCTGGGTATCGACGCGGTCCTGGCCGACAGCGGGGTCGTCGGCGACACCACCAGGGTCGGCGAGGTCGCCAAGGAGATGGGCGGCCGGCTGGTCGTGCGCGACGTGGCGGCCGGCGACGGCTCGCCGCGCCACGATCCCGACCTGCTCGCCGCCGCCTTCGACGACGTCTTCCGGGACTGACCGCGCCCGCGTCCGCGCAGGGCACCGCGGGCGGGCGCGGGCCCGTGCGCGCGGGGCCCGCATGCGGGAGGTTGGCACGGTGCGTGAGCGGGCATGCAGCCGACGTGGGCGAACAGCAGGCCGGCGACGGCGGCGGAGTCGACATCCGCCTCATCCGCGTGCGCGACACCCTCGGCCAGGACCCGCCCGGCCGCGCGTTCCTGGTCGACCGGCTGTGGCCGCGCGGGGTGCGCAAGACGTCCCTGCACTACGACGCGTGGTTGCAGGACGTGGCGCCGAGTACGGAGCTGCGCCGGTGGTTCCACGCCGAACCCGGCCGGTGGGAGGAGTTCGCCGAGCGCTACCGCGCCGAGCTTGCCGACAACCCCGAGGCCCTGCGCCCCCTCCGCGACGCCCTCGCCGAGGGGACCGTCACCCTGCTCCACGGCGCGAGCGACACCGAGCACAACCACGCCGTGGTGCTGCGCGACCACCTGCTGGCGACCCGGGGCGAGGCGGCCGGGCAGCAGTAGGCCGCCGCCCGCCCGGTCCGCGGGTGCGTGCCCCGGGCGCCCCCGCTCGCCCTCCCGCACCGGTGCCGGGCGCCTGGAGGCGGCCGCCGGCCCTCCGCCGAGGGGCGGCCCATCCCACAGCGGACGCGGGCAGACCGATCGGACGCGCCGCCCCTTTCGGCAGAGACCGGCACGGATCGGAAAACGCGACTCGCCGTGACGAGCAGGGATTTTGGACACGCGGCCGAGGGCGTGGCCACGGCCCTTGCGTTCAGTACGCTCGGGGAGGAGGAGCGCACGGTCGGCGGGCCGCGCTGGTATGTGGAGTTCGAGTAGCGAGGGGACGGCGTCCATGGCGATGACCGGCGTGGTGAAGGACGAGTTGAGCCGGCTGACCGTTCTCAAGCCGTGTTGCCGCAAGGCCGAGGTCTCCACGATCCTCCGCTTCACGGGAGGGCTGCACCTGGTCAGCGGCCGCATCGTGATCGAGGCCGAGCTCGACACCGGCGCGGCGGCGCGCCGGCTGCGCAAGGACATCTCCGAGGTCTTCGGCCACGAGTCCGAGGTCGTCGTGCTCTCGCCCAGCGGCCTGCGCAAGGGCAACCGCTACGTCGTGCGGATCATCAAGGACGGCGAGAGCCTCGCCCGCCAGACCGGGCTCATCGACAACAACGGCCGCCCGGTGCGCGGCCTGCCCCGGCACGTGGTCGCCGGCGGCGCCTGCGACGCCGAGTCCGCCTGGCGCGGCGCCTTCATCGCGCACGGCTCGCTCACCGAGCCGGGCCGCTCGATGTCGCTGGAGGTCACCTGCCCCGGCCCCGAGGCCGCGCTCGCGCTGGTGGGCGCCGCTCGCCGGCTCAAGGTGCAGGGCAAGGCGCGCGAGGTCCGCGGCGTCGACCGGGTGGTCGTGCGCGACGGCGACTCCATCGGGGCGCTGCTGACCCTGCTGGGGGCGCACGAGAGCGTGCTGACCTGGGAGGAGCGCCGGATGCGCCGCGAGGTCCGCGCCACGGCCAACCGGCTCGCCAACTTCGACGACGCCAACCTGCGCCGCAGCGCCCGCGCGGCGGTGGCGGCGGGCGCCCGGGTCGAGCGGGCCCTGGAGATCCTGGGCGACGAGGCGCCCGACCACCTGGTGGCCGCGGGCCGGCTGCGCCTGGCGCACAAGCAGGCGTCGCTGGAGGAGCTGGGCCAGCTGTCGTCGCCGCCGCTGACCAAGGACGCGATCGCCGGGCGCATCCGCCGGCTGCTGGCGATGGCCGACAAGCGCGCCGTCGACCTGGGCATCGACGGTACGGACGCGAACCTGACCGCCGACATGCTGGTGCCCTGACACGGTCCGCGCCTCCGGGTCGGATGCGCCGCCGGTGTTGGCTTTTGTGAGCACGGAAGCCGACCGGGAAACTTCGGAAAATGGTCTAGACCTCTGGCTGGCAGGGGTGCGAGCATGGTCCGGGCGCCGATGCCTTCCGGGCGGGCTCCGCGACGGGGCCGCGACGGTCCGCACTGCGGTGGAGCGATAGGCTCGGAAGTGGAATTACGGCGCTCAACTTCCGCGGTCGGGCCCTCTGTCGGTCGGCCGTGACGGCAGTACCTTCCAACACGTGAGGAGTTTGGTTACCGTGACCATCCGTGTAGGCGTGAACGGTTTCGGCCGGATCGGCCGCAACTTCTGGCGCGCGGCCCGCGCCGCCGGCAGCGAGGTCGAGATCGTCGCGGTCAACGACCTCACCGACAAGGCCACGCTCGCCCACCTGCTCAAGTACGACACCGTGCTGGGCACGCTGGACGGCGACGTCGAGGTCGGCGGCGACAGCATCCGGGTCGGCGACACCACGATCAAGACCCTCGCCGAGCGCGACCCCGCGCAACTGCCCTGGGGCGAGCTGGGCGTGGACGTCGTCGTGGAGTCCACCGGCATCTTCACCAAGGCCGAGGACGCCCGCAAGCACATCGATGCGGGCGCCAAGAAGGTCATCGTCTCGGCTCCGGCCAAGGGCGAGGACCTGACCCTGGTGATGGGCGTCAACGACGACAAGTACGACGCCGCCCGGCACCACATCATCTCCAACGCCTCCTGCACCACCAACTGCGTGGCGCCGATGGCCAAGACGCTGCTGGACAACTTCGGCATCGTCAAGGGCCTGATGACGACGACCCACGCGTACACCAACGACCAGGTCATCCTGGACTTCCCGCACAAGGACCTGCGCCGCGCCCGTGCCGCCGCGCAGAACATCATCCCCACGACCACGGGCGCCGCCAAGGCCACCGCCCTGGTGCTCCCCGAGCTGCAGGGCAAGCTCGACGGCATCGCGATGCGCGTGCCGGTGCCCGACGGCTCGGTCACCGACCTGGTCGTGGAGCTGGAGCGCGAGGCCTCCGCCGAGGAGGTCAACGCCGCGTTCAAGGCCGCCTCCGAGGGCGAGCTCAAGCAGGTGCTGACCTACACCGAGGACCCGATCGTGTCCTCCGACATCGTCGGCAGCCCCGCTTCCTGCACCTTCGACTCCAGCCTGACCATGGCCTTCGGCAACACGGTCAAGATCATCGGCTGGTACGACAACGAGTGGGGCTACTCCAACCGCCTCGTGGACGCGGCCAAGCTGGTCGGCTCGCGCCTGTAGACCGGACGACCGACCCCGGACGTGCCGGCGCACGCGGCGCCCCCGCCCGATGGGCCGGGGGCGCCGCGCGCCGTGCCGGTACGGCCGCATCCCCGCAGAAGGAGAGCTCCATGCGCACGATCGACGACCTCGACGTCTCCGGTAAGCGCGTGTTCGTCCGGGCGGATCTGAACGTGCCCCTCGACGGCGACCGCATCACCGACGACGGCCGGATCCGCGCCGGCGTGCCCACCATCAGCGCACTGCGCGAGCGCGGCGCCCGCGTCGTGGTGGCCGCGCACCTGGGCCGCCCCAAGGGCGCACCCGACCCCGCCTACTCCCTGCGCCCGGTGGCCGCGCGACTGGGCGAGCTGCTGGGCACCGAGGTCGCCTTCGCCACCGACACCGCGGGGGAGTCGGCCCGCGCCGCCAGTGCCGCACTGGCCGACGGCGAGGTCGCCCTCGTGGAGAACCTGCGCTTCGAGCCGGGCGAGACCAGCAAGGACGACGCCGAGCGCGGCGAGTTCGCCGACCGTCTGGCCCAGCTCGCCGACCTCTACGTCGGCGACGGCTTCGGCGCCGTGCACCGCAAGCACGCCAGCGTCTTCGACCTGCCGAACCGGCTGCCGCACGCGGTGGGCGGCCTGGTGCTGGCCGAGGTCGAGGTGCTGCGCACCCTCACCGGCGACCCCGCCCGCCCCTACGTGGTGGCGCTGGGCGGCTCCAAGGTCTCCGACAAGCTCGGCGTGATCGACAACCTGCTGGGCACCGCCGACCGGCTGCTCATCGGCGGCGGGATGGCCTACACCTTCCTCAAGGCGAAGGGCTACGAGGTCGGGTCCAGCCTGCTGGAGGCCGACCAGGTCGACACGGTCCGCGACTACCTCGACCGCGCGGAGAAGCAGGGCGTGGAGATCGTCGTCCCGGTCGACGTGGTCGCCGCCGAGTCCTTCTCGGCTGACGCCCCCCACGGCCCGGCCGACGCCGACGCCATCCCCGCCGACCGCATGGGCCTGGACATCGGGCCCAAGACCCGCGAGCTGTTCGCCGCCAAGCTGGCCGACGCCCGCACGGTGTTCTGGAACGGCCCGATGGGCGTCTTCGAGATGGCACCCTACGCCCAGGGCACCAGCGCGCTGGCCCGGGCGCTGCTCGACTCCGGCGCCTTCACCGTGGTGGGCGGCGGCGACTCCGCGGCCGCGGTGCGCGCGCTCGGCTTCGACGAGGCGGCGTTCGGGCACATCTCCACCGGCGGCGGCGCCAGCCTGGAGTACCTGGAGGGCAAGGCCCTGCCCGGTATCGAGGCCCTGGACGACTGACGACCCCGCGCCGGCGGCCCTGCTGCGGGCCGCCGGCGCCCTTTTCTGCAGCTGAGGAAGACACCAATGGCAGAGCGCAAGCCGCTGATCGCGGGCAACTGGAAGCTCAACAACAACCACCTCGAAGCCATCGCGCTGGTCCAGAAGCTCGCGTTCTCGCTGAAGGACACCGACTTCGACGCCGCCGAGATCGCCGTGCTGCCGCCGTTCACGAACCTGCGCAGCGTGCAGACCCTCGTCGACGGCGACAAGCTGCGGATCGTCTACGGCGCCCAGGACGTCTCCGCCCACGAGAAGGGCGCCTACACCGGCGAGGTCTCCGGGCCGATGCTCGCCAAGCTGGGCTGCACCTACGCGCTGGCGGGCCACTCCGAGCGCCGCGAGTACCACCGGGAGGACGACGCCCTCGTCAACCAGAAGGTGAAGGCGGCCTTCGCCGCGGACCTCACCCCCATCCTGTGCCTGGGCGAGGGCCTGGACGTGCGCAAGGCCGGCGACCAGGTCTCCCACACGCTCGCGCAGCTTGAAGGCGCGCTCAAGGACGTGACCGCCGAGCAGGCCGCCCGGCTGGTCGTGGCCTACGAGCCGGTGTGGGCGATCGGCACCGGCGAGGTCGCCACCCCCGACGACGCCCAGGAGGTCTGCGGCGCCCTGCGCGGGCGGCTGGGAGAGCTGTACTCCGACGAGGCCGCCGGGACCGCCCGCGTCATCTACGGCGGCTCGGTGAAGTCCGACAACATCGCCGGGATCATCGGCCAGGAGGACATCGACGGCGCCCTGGTGGGCGGCGCGAGCCTCAAGCCCGACGAGTTCGCCAAGCTCGCCCGGCTCGGCCGGGAGTGACGGCGGGGCCGGTCGGCGCGCGCCGGCCGGCCCCTCGGCGGCGGCAGCGCCGCAGCGCAAACGGGTGCCCGGCCGCCGGACGCCCGGCCGGACCCCGCCGCACCGGCCGGTACCCCACCGGGACGGCCGCGGAGGGGCCGCGCACGGGTTAGAATTCGCGGAAGCCCGTCGCTTCGGCGGGTACGTGTCCAAAGGGCACACGGTAGAATCCAGGAAGTGTCCTCGGCCCCCGCCCGTGCATCGGCCGCAGACCCGGTCGCCGCGGCGAGCGAGCGGTTCCGGGGACCCCAAGTCGTCAATTCCCCCACTCGGGGTCGAGTTACGGGTGAGCGTGTGATCCTCGGTCTGTCCATCGTCGTGATGCTCTGCAGCGTGCTGCTGATCCTTATGGTGCTCTTGCACAAGGGCAAGGGCGGCGGCCTCTCCGATCTGTTCGGGGGCGGCGTCACGTCCTCCCTGGGCGGGTCCTCCGTGGTCGAGCGAAACCTCGACCGGCTGACCATCGCCACCGGCGTGATCTGGATCGTCGCCGTCGTGGTCCTCGGGCTGATGCTCAACCAGGGCGCCTAGCCCCGGCCCTTCCGGCCCCCTTCCAACCCCCGCTTTTCCGCCCGCGCCGGTCGCGGGCCCAGCCGCGCGGCACGTCACGCCGTGCGGTGTCTTTTCCGTTTCCCCTAGCCGGGGCGTGTTGTCCGTCGAAGGAGTTTTCCGTGGGTAGTGGCAGCGCAATCCGTGGCAGTCGCGTCGGCGCCGGCCCGATGGGCGAGGCCGAGCGCGGCGAGTCCGCGCCGCGCATCCGGGTTCCGTTCTACTGCGCCAACAATCACGAGGTGATTCCGAGCTTCGCGCACGAGGCCGCGGTCCCCGAGGAGTGGGACTGCCCCCGCTGCGGGTTCCCGGCGGGCAAGGACCCGCAGAACCCCCCGGCGCCCCCGCGCACCGAGCCCTACAAGACGCACCTGGCCTACGTGAAGGAGCGCCGCAGCGAGGAGGAGGGCCGGCTCATCCTGGACGAGGCCCTCGCAAAGCTGCGCGCCGAGCGCGCCGAGGTCGAGGCCTACATCAAGGCCAACGCGAACTAGCCGGCCCCTCGACCCGGGGCGGCCGCTGCGGGCCGGGGTCCCGGTCGCCTCACTCCGGTGCGGGGCTGCGGCCGCCGAGCCTGCGGGTCAGCTCGGCCGCCGCGTCCCGCGCGCCGGCGGCCAGCGCCGCCGCTGTGACCGGGCGCGCGCTGGGCACCGTCAGGCTGATGGCCGCCGCCGGCGCGGCGTTGTGGTCGAAGGCCGCCGCGGCCACCGACGAGAATCCGTCGGTGACCTGCCCCTCCTCCACGGCGTAGCCCGCGCGGTGCTCCCGTGCCAGCAGCTCGCGGAGTTCGCCCGGCGTGGCGGGGCCGCGCCCGGTGCGGTCCACGAACGCCTCCGCGTGGGGGTAGAGCGCGCGCACCTGGGCGCGCGGCAGGTGGGCCAGCAGCGCCCTTCCCGAGGCCGTCAGATGCGCCGGCAGGCGCACGCCCACTCCGGTGACGAGCGTCGGCGCGTGCGGCGGATGCTCTTTGAGCAGGTACAGCGTGTCGGCGCCGTGCAGCACGCCCAGATGGGCGGTCGCCGCGGTCTCCTCGACGAGCCGCCGCAGCAGCGGCCGAGCGAGCCGCTCCAGCGGGCCGTGGCGCAGGTAGGCCGACCCGATCTCGAAGGCCGCCACGCCCAGGCCCCACCGGCGCTCCTCGGGCAGATGGGTGACGAAGCCCTCCTCGGCCATGGCCTCAAGCAGCTGGTAGGCGCTCGACCGCGGCAGCCCCAGCTCGGCGGCCGCGGCCGCGGCCGACACCGGCCCCGGACGCGCGGCGAGGAAGCGCAGCAGCCGCAGTGCCCGCGTGGCCGCCGGGACGTGGCTCATGGCGGAATTGTCCCACGTCCCGGAGCTCGTTCACCGCTGCGCTCCACCGCGCCCGCCGGGCAGGCTCAGCGAGCGGACCTGCAGTCTTCCGCAGGCGCAGCGGGTGTAGACGACCATCCCGGTGGAGGTCGGGTGCCGGGAGACGACCTGGTAGATCTCCTCCTCCGGCCATCCGCAGTCGGGGCAGACCTGTGTGCGGTCCGTGCAGGATTCCATGGATCCAGTCTGGGTGCGCGCCTCAGTTCATGTCTATCTGAACTTTTTTCAAGAAACCGTGTAGCATCGCCTACATGTTCGACCTTCGGCGGCTGCGCGTCCTGCGGGCGGTCCACCACCACGGCACGGTCACCGGCGCGGCGGAGGCGCTGCACCTGACCCCCTCGGCGGTCTCCCAGCAGATCCGCCAGCTCGCCCGGGACCTCGGCGTCACCCTGCTGGAGCCGGAGGGCCGGCGGGTGCGGCTGACATCGGCCGCCCACGTACTGCTCGACCACGCCGACGCGCTCAGCACCCGCTGGGAGCAGGCCGTCGCCGACCTCGCCTGCCACGCCGAGGGCGAGGCCGGTCCGCTGCGCCTGGCGGGCTATCCGACGGGCGTGGCCACGCTGCTGGCGCCGGCCGCGGGCCTGCTGCGCCGCACGCACCCGGGGCTGACGGTGTCGGTGACCGAGGCCGAGGCCGGCGAGTGCTTCGACATGCTGCTGGCGGGCACCATGGACCTCGCCGTCTTCGTGCCCGACCCCACGGTCGCCTCGGCGGAGGACTCCCGGTTCGACCAGCGCCTCCTACTGGAGGAGCCGCACGACCTGCTGCTGCCCGCCGACCACCCGCTGGCCGGCCGCGCAAGCGTCTCCCTGGCCGAGACCGCCCGCGAGGACTGGATCACCCCCGGCGGCGCCTGCAGCCATTACCGGGTGGTGCAGGTCGCCTGCGCGGCCGCCGGGTTCACCCCGCGGATCGTGCACTGGGCCACCGACTGGAGCGGCGCGACCGCGCTGGTGGCGCACGGGATGGGGATCGCCCTGGTGCCGCGGCTGCTGCCCATCGCCACCGAGCACCCGGTCGTGCGGATGGCGCTGGACGGGCGCTCCGTGCCCACGCGGTCGATCCTGGCCTGCCTTCGCAGCGGCAGCGCCGAGCACCCCGCCGTCGTCCGCGGGCTGGCGGCCCTGCGCGAGGTGGCCGCCGCGGCGCCCGTCGGCACCGGGCCCCTGGCGCCGCAGCGGGCCGGGGGAGCGCCCGCTCCGGCGGCCGCGCAGGCGCCCCTGCTCGTCGAGAGCGGCTGATCCCGAGGCCCCGGCCGCCGGCGCCGTCGCCCCCCGGCCCACCCGCGGGCCTGCTCAGCCGAGGAGTCTGAAAACTCGGACAGAACCTGGGTGCCGGGGGTCGCGCCGCAGCTCGCGAACCGCGTGCAATGGGGGCCATGCCCACCTCGATCGACATCGGCCCCTCGGGGCTCGCCCCCGGTGACGTGGTCGCCGCGGCACGCCGCGGCGCGACGGTCCGCCTGACCGACGGCGCGCGCGCCGCCGTCGCCGCCGGGCGCAAACGCGTCGAAGCCCTGGCCGCCGACCCCGCGCCCGCCTACGGCGTCAGTACCGGGTTCGGGGCGCTGGCCACCCGGCACATCGCCGCCGACCTGCGCACCCGGCTGCAGGCCTCCCTCATCCGCTCGCACGCCGCCGGCGCCGGAGCCGAGGTCGAGCGCGAGGTGGTGCGCGCGCTGATGCTGCTGCGGCTGCGCACTCTGGCCAGCGGTGGCACCGGAGTCCGCGTCGAGACCGCCGAGGCGCTCGCCGGGCTGCTCAACGCGGGCATCACCCCCGTCGTGCACGAGTACGGCAGCCTGGGCTGCTCGGGCGACCTCGCCCCGCTGTCCCACGTGGCCCTGGCGCTGATGGGCGAGGGCGAGGTGCGCGACGCCGGCGGCCACCGGCGCCCGGCGGCCGAAGCGCTGCGCGACGCGGGCCTGCGCCCGGTGGAGCCGGCAGCCAAGGAGGGCCTCGCGCTGATCAACGGCACCGACGGCATGCTCGGCATGCTGCTGCTGGCCTGCGCCGACCTGTCCGAGCTGCTGCGCGTCGCCGATATCACCGCCGCCATGAGCGTGGAGGCGCTGCTGGGCACCGACCGGGTCTTCGCCGCCGACCTGCAGGACCTGCGCCCGCACCCCGGACAGGCGGCCGCCGCGGCCAACATGCGCACGCTGCTGTCCGGGTCGCCCATCGTCGCCTCGCACCGCGGTCCCGACTGCGCCCGCGTGCAGGACGCCTACTCGCTGCGCTGCGCGCCGCAGGTCGCCGGAGCCGTGCGCGACACCCTCGCCCACGCCGAGTCCGTTGCGGAGCGCGAGTTGGCCGCCGTGATCGACAACCCGGTGGTGCTGGAGGACGGCCGGGTGGAGTCCAACGGCAACTTCCACGGCGCTCCGGTGGGATATGTGCTGGACTTCCTCGGCATCGCGGTCGCCGACCTGGCCTCCATCGCCGAGCGCCGCACCGACCGGATGCTCGACGTCGCCCGCTCGCACGGGCTGCCCGCCTTCCTCGCCGACGACCCCGGCGTGGACTCCGGCCACATGATCGCCCAGTACACCCAGGCCGCCCTGGTCTCCGAGCTGAAGCGGCTGGCGGTCCCCGCCAGCGTCGACTCCATCCCCAGCTCGGCCATGCAGGAGGACCACGTCTCGATGGGCTGGTCCGCCGCGCGCAAGCTGCGCCGCGCCGTCGAGGCGCTCACCAGCGTGCTGGCGATCGAACTGGTCACCGCCGCCCGCGCGCTGGACCTGCGCGCGCCGCTGGAACCCGCGCCGGCCACCGCCGCCGTGCGCGACACGCTGCGCACCGCGGTGCCCGGGCCCGGTCCCGACCGCCACCTTGCGCCCGAGATCGCCGCCGCAGCGGCGCTGATCACCGACGGCTCCGTCCGCGCCGCGGCCGACGCCGTCGCACCGCTCGCCTGACCCGTCCGAAAGGACAGCGATGACCATGGGAACCGGCTCGGCACCGCGGACCGTGCGCGCTCCGCGCGGCACCGCCCGCACCGCCAAGGGGTGGCCCCAGGAGGCCGCCCTGCGGATGCTGCACAACAACCTTGACCCCGAGGTGGCCGAGCACCCCGACCGGCTGGTCGTCTACGGCGGCAGCGGCCGGGCCGCGCGCGACTGGGCGAGCTTCGACCGCATCACCGCCGTGCTGCGCGAACTGGGCGACGACGAGACGCTGCTGGTGCAGTCCGGCCGCCCCGTGGGCGTGCTGCCGACCCACGAGTGGGCCCCGCGCGTGCTCATCGCCAACGCCAACCTCGTCGGCGACTGGTCGAACTGGGAGGAGTTCCGCCGCCTGGAGGCGCTGGGCCTGACCATGTACGGGCAGATGACCGCCGGCTCCTGGATCTACATCGGCACCCAGGGCATCCTGCAGGGCACCTACGAGACCTTCGGCGCGGTGGCGGCCAAGCGCTTCGGCGCCGACCTGGCCGGCACCCTCACGCTCACCGCCGGACTGGGCGGGATGGGCGGCGCGCAGCCGCTGGCGGTGACCCTGAACGGCGGGGCGGCCCTGGTCGTCGAGTGCGACGCCACCCGCATCGAGCGCCGCCTCGCCCAGGGCTACCTGGACGAGCGCGCCGACAGCCTCGACGAGGCGCTGGCGCTGGCCGAGCGGGCCCGCAGCCGGCGGCGCGCCGTCTCGATCGGCGTGCAGGGCAACGCCGCCGAGACCGTGCCCGAACTGCTTCGCCGCGGCGCACCGGCCGACATCGTCACCGACCAGACCTCCGCGCACGACCCGCTGTCCTACCTGCCCGCCGGGGTGGACTTCGCGGACTGGGCCGACTACGCGGCCCGCGACCCCGAGGACTTCACCCGCCGCGCCCGGGATTCCATGGCCGCCCACGTCGAGGCGATGGTCGGCTTCGCCGACGCGGGGGCCGAGGTCTTCGACTACGGCAATTCGATCCGCGGTGAGGCACGCACCGCCGGCTACGCGCGCGCCTTCGACTTCCCGGGATTCGTGCCCGCCTACATCCGCCCGCTGTTCTGCGCGGGCAAGGGCCCCTTCCGCTGGGCGGCGCTCTCCGGCGACCCCGCCGACATCGCCCGCACCGACCGGGCCGTGCTGGAGCTGTTCGGCGACGACGAGCACCTGGCCCGCTGGATCCGCACGGCAGGCGAGCGCGTGTCCTTCCAGGGGCTCCCGGCGCGGATCTGCTGGCTGGGCCAGGGCGAGCGGGCGGCGGCCGGTCTGCGCTTCAACGAGCTGGTGGCCTCCGGCGAGATCAGCGCGCCGCTGGCCATCGGCCGCGACCACCTCGACACCGGCTCGGTGGCCTCGCCCTACCGCGAGACCGAGGCCATGGCCGACGGCTCCGACGCCATCGCCGACTGGCCGCTGCTCAACGCGCTCGTCAACACCGCCTCGGGCGCCTCGTGGGTCTCGATCCACCACGGCGGCGGCGTCGGGATCGGCCGCTCCCTGCACGCCGGCCAGGTCGCGGTCGCCGACGGCAGCGCGCTGGCCGCGCGCAAGCTGGAGCGGGTGCTGTCCAACGACCCCGCGACCGGCGTGATCCGCCACGCCGATGCGGGGTATGGCCAGGCCGAAGACGTCGCCCGCGAGCACGGCATCCGGCTGCCCATGAGCGAGGACCGGGACTGATGGGCGCGGGCGGCGGCGCACGGCCGCGAGCGGCGGACGACGATGTGCACGCGGGGGACGAGACGCCGATGAGCGACGAGTTCGAGGAGCTGTGGTCCGAGCTGGCCCCGGTGGGACGCAACCGCATCACCGGCGGTTACCGCAGGTTCTCCTGGGGACCCGCCGACACCGAGGCGCGCGGCTGGTTCGTCTCGGCGGCCCGCGCCCGAGGGCTCGACGTCGAGACCGACGGCAACGGCAACCTCTGGGCCTGGTGGGGCGCACCCGGCCCCGAGGCGGTGGTCACCGGGTCCCACCTGGACTCCGTGCCCGACGGGGGCGCCTACGACGGGCCGCTGGGCGTCGTCGGCGCCCTCGCCGCGATCGGCGAGTTGCGCCGGCGCGGACTGCGGCCCCGGCGCCCCCTCGCCGTGACGGTGTTCGCCGAGGAGGAGGGGGCCCGCTTCGGCGTGCCCTGCCTGGGCAGTCGGTTGCTGACCGGGGCGATCACGCCCGAGCGCGCCGGCGGGCTCGCCGACGCCGACGGCGTCACCTGGGCGCGCGCGATGGAGGCGGCGGGCCTCGACCCCGGCCGGCTGGGCGCCGACCACGAGCTGCTGGGCCGCATCGGCGCGTTCGTCGAGCTGCACATCGAGCAGGGGCGGGCGCTGGTCCACTCCGGCGACCCCGTCGGCGTCGCCTCGGCCGTGTGGCCGCACGGCCGGTGGCGGCTGGACTTCTCCGGCCAGGCCGACCACGCGGGCACCACGCGCCTGGCCGACCGCAGCGACCCCATGCTGCCCTTCGCCGAGGCCGTGCTGGAGGCGCGCCGGGCGGCCGAGGCGAACGGCGCCCTGGCCACCGTGGGCAAGGTGCGCGTGTCGCCCAACGGCACCAACGCCGTGCCGTCCCGCGTCCGCGCCTGGCTGGACGCGCGCGCGGCCGACGAGGGGGCGCTGCGTGCGGTGGTCGAGCGGGTCGACGCGGCCGCGCGCGGCAGCGCCGCCGAGCACGGCGTGACGGTGAACGGGTTCCTGGAGTCCAAATCGCCGCTGGTGGAGTTCGACCACCGGCTGCGCGACCGCATCGCCGCCCGCGTCGGCGGCGAGACGGGCGGTCTCCCACTGCTCACCACCGGCGCCGGGCACGACGCGGGCGTGCTGGCCACCGCCGTGCCCACAGCGATGCTGTTCGTGCGCAACCCCACCGGCACCTCCCACGCGCCCGAGGAGGCGGCCACCGGGGCCGACTGCCGCGCCGGTGTGGCGGCGCTGGCCGACGTTCTGGCCGACCTGACCGGCGCCGGCCCGCGCAGCCGGGAGTGAGCGGCGCGGCCGCGGCGCGGTAGGGGGGTCGGTGACGGGTTGGTTTCGCTGCGAGGACGAGGACGAGGGGCTGCGGATGTTCTTCGGGGTCGATGGCGAGGGGTGGGTGTGCCGGCGGGTGGACGCGGGTGGGTCCGGGGTGCGGCCGGTGGTCGCGTCCGTTTTCGCGTTCGCGCGGGTGCTGCGGGCGCGTGATGACGGGGGGTCTGCTGCGGTGTGCCGGTATGCGGGCCGTTTCGGCGTCTCGGCCCGGGCATCGGAGGCACGGCGCGAGCAGCCGCGGTCGGCGAAGGCCGGCTCCGCGAAGTTCGCGCTCCCGCGGGCCCGGGCCCGGCGGATGCCGGGGGCGGAGGTGTGACGGGCCCCGGCGGCGCGCGGCAGGACGCCGCGCGGGGGAGCGGGGGCGCGGGGGCGCGGCGATCCGCGGCGGACCGCTACTGGTGCGAGTGGGCGCTGCTGCACTCCGGGGCGGGCGGCGCGGCCGCGCCCGGGGTGCTCGTCGAGGTCGCCGGCGGCCGGATCACCTCGGTCGCCCGCGATACGCGCCCGCCCGACGGCGCCGAGCGGCTGAGCGGTCTCACGGTCGCCGGATTCGCCAACGCGCACTCCCACGCCTTCCACCGGGCGCTGCGCGGGCGCACGGGCGAGGACGGCGGCAGCTTCTGGACCTGGCGCCGCCGGATGTACGAGGTCGCCGAGCGGCTGGACCCCGACTCCTACCGCCGCCTCGCCGGCGCCGTCTACGCCGAGATGGCGCTGGCCGGAGTCACCTGCGTCGGCGAGTTCCACTACGTGCACCACGCGCCCGGCGGCGTCCGCTACAGCGACCCCAACGCCATGGGCCGGGCCCTCATCGCCGCCGCGGAGGACGCCGGCGTCCGCATCACCCTGCTCGACACCTGCTACCTCGCCGGCGGCCTGGACCTCCGCAGGGGGTACACGCCGCTGGAGGGGCCGCAGCTGCGCTTCGGCGACGCCGGAGCCGACGCCTGGGCCGAGCGGGTCGCCGCCCTGCGGCCGGTCGGCGGCCGCGCCCGCGTCGGCGCCGCCGCGCACTCGGTGCGCGCGGTGCCGCCCGCCGACCTCGCCCGCATCGCCCGGGCGGCGCCCGAGGCCGGATGGGCCGCGGCCCACATCCACCTCTCCGAGCAGCCCGCCGAGAACGCCGCCTGCCTGGCCGCCCACGGGCGCACGCCCGCCGGGGTCCTGGACGAGACCGGCTTCCTCGCCGCCCTGCGCCCCGCGCTCGTGCACGCCACCCACCTCACCGGCGCCGACGCCGACCTGGTCCGCGGCACCGGTGCCGGGGTGTGCCTGTGCCCCACCACCGAGCGCGACCTCGCCGACGGCCTGCCCGAGCTGGAGCGCCTGGGAGGCGTCGCGCTGTCGCTGGGCAGCGACGGACACAGCACCGTCGACATGTTCGCCGAGGCCCGCGGTGCCGAGGAGCACGAGCGCCTGCGCACCGGCCGCCGCGGCACCCTGCCCGCCCACCGCCTGCTGGAGGCGCTGCACACCGGCGGCCACACCGCACTGGGCTGGGCGCCCGAGGCCGACACCGGGGGCGACGGCGGGGCGGGGCGCATCGCCGCGGGTGCGCGCGCCGATCTGGTCAACGTTGCCGCCGACAGCGTCCGACTGGCCGGGTTCGACCCCGCGCGCGCGGCCGACGCCCTGGTGTGGGCGGCGGCCGCCGCCGACGTCCGCCACGTGATGGCCGACGGCCGCTGGATCGTCCGCGAGGGCGCGCACGTGCTCATGCCCGACGCGGCGGCGCGGCTGGACGCCGCCATCAGGGAGTCGGCCCCGTGAACCCCGCCGACGCCCGGCCCGCCCGCTCGCGGGCGGCCACGATCGCGGAGGGGACCCGATGAACACGCCCGCGGACCGCCTCGCGTACGTCGGCGCCGGGCCCGCCCGCGCCTCGCGCGCGAGATCCACCACCCAGCAGCCGAAGGGAGGAACGCGGCGCCCCGGCGCGCCGCGCCGCCGATGAGTACCGCACCACCCCCCGCCCGCCCCGTGCCCCCCGTCTCCTCGGTGCTGATCGACGACATCGGCGCCCTCGTCACCAACGACACCGCGCTCGGCGCCGGCGACCTGGGCGAGGTGGCCGGCGCCGCCCTGGTCGTCGAGTCCGGCCGGGTGGCCTGGTGCGGCCCGCGCTCCCGGGCACCGGCCGCCGACGTGCGCGTGGACGCCGCCGGGCGGTGCGTCATGCCCGGGTTCGTCGACAGCCACTCCCACATCGTCTTCGCCGGCGACCGCAGCCGGGAGTTCGGCGACCGGATGAGCGGGCGGCCCTACGAGGCCGGCGGAATCCGCACCACCGTCGCCGCCACCCGCGACGCGTCCGACGCCGAGCTGCTGGGCAACGCCACCCGGCTGCTGCGCGAGGCCCGCGCCCAGGGCACCACCACCCTGGAGGTCAAGTCCGGCTACGGCCTCAGCGTCGCCGACGAGGAGCGCTGCCTGCGCGCGGCCGCGCGACTGACCGGCGAGGTGACGTTCCTCGGTGCGCACGTCGTCCCGCCCGAGTACGAGGACGACCCCGACGGCTACGTGGACCTGGTCGCCGGCGCGATGCTGGAGGCCTGCGCGCCGCATGCCCGCTGGGTCGACGTGTTCTGCGAGCGCGGCGCCTTCGACGAGGAGCAGGCGCGCCGCGTCCTGCGGGCCGGGCGCGACCGCGGGCTGCTGCCGCGCGTGCACGGCAACCAGCTGGGCCGGGGGCCCGGGGTCCGCCTGGCCGTGCAGGAGGGCGCGGCGTCGGTGGACCACTGCACCCACCTGGAGGACGCCGACGTGGCGGCGCTGGCCGACTCGGCGGCGGAGGGGCCGGCGACGGTCGCCACGCTGCTGCCCGGCGTGGACTTCTCCACCCGCCAGCCCTATCCCGACGCGCGCGCGCTCCTGGACGCCGGTGCCCGCGTCGCGCTGGCCAGCGACTGCAACCCCGGCTCGTGCTTCACGTCCAGCATGGCGCTGTGCATCGCGCTGGCGGTCCGCGAGATGCGCATGACCCCGGAGGAGGCGGTGCGGGCGGCCACCGCCGGCGGCGCGGAGGCGCTGCGCCGGGACGACGTCGGCCGCCTGTCCGTCGGCGCCCGCGCGGACATCGTCCTGCTGGAGGCACCCAACCCCGTGTACCTGGCCTACCGGCCCGGAGTCCCCCAGGTCGCGGCCGTGTGGAAGGACGGCGAACTGGTGGCGGGCCGGCCCTGACCGGACGCACCGCGCACCGCCCTCACGGGGAGGCGAGCGGATCGGGACGGATCAGGGCAGTGGTGCACACGCGGGGTTTCGGCGGAATTTACCGGACGTAGCACGCACGAAACGCGCTCCCCCCACCCTGGAGAGGAACCGGCGCGCCACCGCACGGCGGCGCCGAACCCGGGGCCGAACCCACCCGCGAAGGGGAGACGCATGAGCCTGTGGCGCATCCGCACCGCCGTCGAGGACCGCCCCGGCCGACTGGCCGCCGTGGTCGGCGCGATGGCCGCCCGGGGCGGCAACGTCGTCGGGCTGTCGATCCACGCCGACGCCTCCGGCGTGGTGGACGAGTTCATCGTCGACGTCCCGGGGGAGCACCGCACACTGCTGCGCGAGGTCGCCCGGCACAGCGTCACCGACTCGGTCAGCGCCGTGCCCGCACAGCCCCGCGAGGTCGGCGACGACGTCACCAGGGCGCTCCTGCTGACCTCCCGGCTGCGCAGCGCGCCCAACCGGCTGCCCGAGGTGCTCGGCGAGCTGCTGATGGCCGACGAGGCCCGGTGGACCAACCTGACCCGGCCGGTCCCGGAGTTCCCGGAGGAGCCGGAGACCACCCTGCTCGTGCCGGTGGGCCCGTTGCGCGGTGTCCGGCTGCGGCGCCCCGACCGGCCCTTCACCTGGACCGAGTCGGCGCGCGCCGGTGCATTGGTGCGGTCGGTGCTGCCGCCCACCGGACCGGCGCCCACCGACGGTGCCATCGCGACCCGCGGCGGCGTCGGCCTCGCCGTCGGCCAGGCCCGGACGGCCGACGCCGACGCGATCCAGCGGCTGCACGCCCGCTGCTCGCCCGAGACCACCCGCGGCCGCTACTTCTCCAGCATGCGGCGTCTGGCGCCGAGCATGCTCGGCCTGTTCTGCGACCCGGAGCAGGGCCTGACCCTGCTCGCGCGCCCCCGTGAGGGCGGCGAGCCGGTCGCGCTGGCGCACCTGATGTACACGCTCGACCCGGGCGTGGGCGAGGTCGCCTTCCTGGTGGAGGACTCCTGGCAGCGGCAGGGCGTGGGCACCGCGCTGACCCGGACGCTGACCGCGGTCGCCGCCGACTGGGGACTGGCCGAGGTCCGCGCCGAGACCGTGGCCGGCAACCGGGGGATGCAGCGCATCATGCGCCGCATGGGCGCGTCGGTCGGCGCCCCGCACGACGGCGTGGTCCAGGCGCGCCTGCCGGTGGCCGGCGCGGGTCCCGCCAGGCGCGGTGGCAGGCTGGCCGAGCTGATGACCGAGCCCGGCGCCGCCGGGGCCTGAACCGAGGAGCCCTTCCGAGAAGCGGGCGGGGGAGGCCGGTGAAATGGGGCACCGGCCTCCCCCGCCTCATGTCCGTTGTCCGTGCCGCCGCGCGGCGCGGGACGCGGGCGGCGGCACAGCGGGGCCGCTGCGGATGCGGCGGCGCGGGGGCCGACCGGTTCAGGAGTCGTCGGAGTCGTCCGCAGCGGAGGCCGAGGAGGCGGAGTCGTCGCCGGAGGCGTCCGCGCCGGCCTTGCCGTCGCCGGCGTCGCTCTTCTTCGCGCGGCGCTTCTTCACCGGCCGCGAGTAGTCGACCAGCGGCTCGTAGAGGGTCTCGTGCTCCTTCTTGCACTCGTCGCAGGCGTCGACCTCGCGGACGGACCCCTCCCAGGCGAACTGGATGACGTCAGTCGCCTCGACCTTCTCCTCGCGGACGGCGTGCGGATCGCAATACTTCAGCGTGAAGACCTCGGTGACCACGGCGGTGCGTCCCTTCGGTAGTGGGTCTGCATGTTCGTACTCGTGGCCGAATCATACACCTGTACGAAGAGTGGAGGCTGGGGATTGTTCGGCGCCCGGCGGCTTCGCCGGGCCGGTCGGCCTCTCGCTGGGCCTCGCGCCTGCCATCGGCCGACACGGTGCCGACGAGGACTCTATCGCCGTCGATACTGTACAGAATCCGGTGGCCGCCGACGCGGATGCGCCAGAGGCCGTCCGTTCCCTGCGGTTTCAGGCGCCCTTCCGGCCGAGGGCCGTCAGCCGGCTTCCAGCGTGCTTCGTGGATCCGGCGGACGATCCGTCGAGGCTTCGCAGCTCTGTCCTGGCGCGGGCGTCCATGACGACCTTGTCGCGCGGGGTAGGGGCAGGAATCACAGGCCGAGCTCCTCGGCCACTCCTTCCAACGGAATCACCTGCCCACGTCCTGCGCGGATATCGGCGAGGCGCTCCCGAGCGATGCGCGCATCCCGCTTGTCCAGAAGCGCCTCGTACTCATCAACCAGCCAGGCAGGCGCCATGGCGGCAGTACGCCCGTGTTCGCGTCCCCGGGTCACGTAGGTGGCCGCGTCGCCGCAGGTTGCTCGGTCGACCCGGTCCGCGAATCGGTCGCGAGCCTCCGCGGCGGAGTGTTCCTCCGGTTCGGTGCTCATGGTGCAAGTATTCGCCATCGTGGCCAATGGGGCCTGGCATCGACCAAGGTGTGGTCGTGGCCCTGATACGACCGCCTGTCCGCCTCGTAGCCCGAATCGTGCAGTCGGCTCACTCCACGGCCGCGACCAGGTCCACGAGGGTGTCGAGCAGGTCGGCGCGGACGTCGTCGTCGCTGACGGCCTGTGCCCAGGCGGAGGGGACGGCGCCGGGGACGATACGCAGGTGTGCGTCGAGGAACCGGTCCAGGGCCGCGACCGGGTTGGTGGCGTAGTAGACCGGGTTCTCCCGCGCCCGGGTCACCAGGGTCCAGGCGGTGCGGCGCAGCCAGTCCTGCTCCGGCTCGGGCAGGTGTTCGGCGCGCGGGCGCTCGGGCCGCTCCGGCACGGCGGGGGAGGGCGCGGGGTCGGCGACCGGATGGTAGGGGGCGCTGCGCGCCCGGCCGCGGGCCCGCTCCAGCAGCTCGAAGTGCTCGGGCAGGCGGTCGGCGAGCCGGCGCAGCACCTCGGTGAGGACGCGCGCGAGGTCCTCCGGCCCCATGCCGCGCAGCGACTGCCCCAGGCCGACGCGGCGCAGCTCGTCGGCCGTGCGGGCGCGCGCCGGGTCCACGCCCTCGGCCAGCTCCTGCAGTTTGCGCAGCAGGTACTCGGCGGTGGGCACCGACACCAGCGGGCGCTCCCGGCAGACCGCCACCGCGCGGCCCGCGCGGTCGGCCACCGGCACCGCCCCCGACTCGCGGGTGAACCCGTGGTCACCGGGAAGGGCGGCGTCGATCGGATCGTCGGGCTGCTCGTCGGGCAGGTCCACAGCCGGGTGGCCGAACCCCGCAGCAAGGATCAGGGCGGCGAGGGCCTCCTGCTCGACGACGCCGGGCGCCACCCATGCGGCCACCGCCTGCTGGCGCGCCCAGCGCCGCGGCCGCTCGGAGAACGCACAGCGCAGAGTGCGGCCCGACCACTGCGGGAAGACCAGCCGCAGCCGCGAGAACGCGCGGTCGGTCTCGGCGTCGCGCAGCGCGAAGACCAGGCGGCGGACCTTGGCCGGGGGGATCTCGCCCGCGTCGAGCGCGGCGTGCACCTCGCTCATGCGCGCGGTGATCTTGGAGTCGGCGGAAGCGCCGTGCCGTGCGCAGGGGCAGTTCTCGCTCAGCAGCGTCAGGGCCGAGTCGAACTGCGCTGCGTGGCGGTCGCAGCTCTGCAGGGTCTCGGGCGCGTTCCGCCGGCGCGCGGGCTCGCACCGGCCGCAGCCGAAGGCGCGGGTCATCGCGTGCAGGAACGCGGTCGAACCGAAAAGGTCCGTGAACAGGCAGCGCGTGCTCAAGATCCTTCTTCTCCCCGTGGGCACGGGGCTGAGGCTCTTCCCCAGCTCCTCCGGGAAAGTGCATAGAAGAAGGACAGCTGCACCCGGCGACACACCCACGTCGGCTGGCGCCTGCCGACGCCGCCCTGGCGACGCGCGTGGTCCACTACGAAAGTAGGGTCCGCGCCCGCCCGGAGTCAAGGAAGGGCAAAGTTTTCGCCCGCCTGCGCCCCGGCGGGCGCCGGGCGTAGACCGGCGCGGCCCTCAGCGCTGGGACCGCCGCCGGTAGCGCTCGGCGAGCTGGGTGAGGTGGGCGGCCAGCTCCTCGGCGGTGACCTCGGGAACCGGCGGCGGCTGGTCGCGGCGGTGCGGTCCGGCGTCGGTCTCCGGGGCCTCCTCGGGTTCGGGGACCTCGTCCAGATCGGGGTCGAGGGCCGCGAGGCGGAAGTGCACGTAGGCGTCCAGCCAGTCGTGGGGCCGCGGACGCGGCGCACCGCGGTTCTGCGGGTCGGTGTGGTCGTCTGCGGGACTCATGCGCGGGCGGCTCCGTCCTGATCACTTGAGCGCGTTGTGCCGTGGCCCGGCGGTGACGGTGTGCCGACACCTCTCGGACGGCCGCACCGCCCCCTTCGCACCGGCGAGGACGGCGTCCGGGCGCCCTCGGGGCTGTCCGAGAGCTATGGGTGCTCGGGCCTGATGAGAAAGGCGCCACCACGGCCGAGGCAGCTCGGCGACTAAGGGGGAGTGACGATGCCGCGACGCTGGACGCTGGTGCTGCGCGACCACGCCGACGCCGCCCGGCCCGTGCGCGCCGTCGACTGCCACGGGCTGCTGAACACCTGGTGGCCCCAGCCCGACGCCGAGCACGGTGCCGCCAAGAAGTGGGCCATGAACGGCTGGCCCCAACCCCTGGCCGACCGCCTGTGGGTGTGGTCGCTGACCTGGCTGGACGACCACCCGCCCGAGACCGGGCCCGCCGACCTGGTCGGCAGCGTGCACCGGGTGGGCGACCACCTGCTGGAACCGCTGTCGGTCACCGAGGTGCACGCCCGCGACTACACCGCGGTCCTCACCGAGCCCCGCCGGCTCTCCCACACGGCCTCGCTGCACACACTCAGCCCCGTCGTGTCCCTGGCCCGCAACTACGACGGCGAGGACAGCTTCCAGGCGTGGCCGGGACCGCGGCTGCTGTTCGGCGTCGTCCACCGCACGGCCGACGGCCGGGTGAGCGGCAGCGGGGCGATCGGCGCCGTCGCGCGCTTCGCGCCGCGCGAGCTCGCCGAGCCGTGGCTGCGGCGCATCGACGAGGTCACCGCGCGGCTGCGCCGCACACCCGACGACTCCGCGCCCATCCGGGCCACCGAGCACACCGGTCCGGCCGGGCGCACGGTCCTCGGCTGGGAGGGCGGTCTGCGCCTGGCACTGCCCCGCGGATGCGACGGCCGGCAGCTGGCCGACTTCGGTGCACTGCTGGAGCTGATCGAGCTGACCGGAGTGGGCAAGTACACGGCACAGGGCTTCGGCTCCCTGCGCGTAGACACGCTCACGACCGGCGACGGCGTGTCAGCCGGTCGGCGACGTCCCTCCGCACGAGACCGCCGGCGGCCCCGGTCTCCGCGTCCGGTGCACGCGGACTATCAGGAACAGGGATTTGACGGGTTGCTGTTCGACTGACCCGGCGCCGCCTGCGGCGATCGCGCAGCATGCTGGGTCTGCTCGGTTCGCTCGGCCGGCTCGGGGTGTGAGAGGGAAGAATGCGTGTTCCGCTGGTCAACCTGACACCGCATGAGGTGACGATCTTCGACTCCGACGACCGCGTCGTCGTCCGGTGCCCGGCGGCGTCCAAGCCGGTTCGCGTGGCCGTCGACCGCTGCGAGATCGGCCGCATCGGCGGGATTCCGGTGTTCTCGGAGGACTACGGCCGCGCACGGCTGCCCGCACCGGCGCTGGGGGTCTGGTACATCGTCTCCTCCACCGTCGCACTCGCCCATCCCGAGCGCACCGACCTGCTCGTGCCCACGGATTTGGTGCGCTCCTCCGACGGCACGATCGTCGGCTGCAAGGCGCTGGGGCGCCGCAACGGCTGACCGCGGCGGAACCGGGAGGCGCAAAGCCGGCCGGAGCGCGGGCGGAGCCGGGACGGGCAGGACGGCATCAGGCGGTTCCGGTCCCAGGGCGGCGCGCGCCCTCGAACCGGAACCGCCCGTGCCTGTGCGGCGCTCGGGAGCGGGCCGGCGCCTGGGCCAGCCATTCCGTCTGCCGGGTCGGGCTGGCGGGGATCTTCGCAGGCGAGCCAGGTGTTGGTTGTCAGGGCCGGGGTCAGGGGCCTGGCCGGGGGTACCCGGACCGGGGCCGATGCCGGTCCCATTCCGTCTGCCGGGGAGGAGGCGGCCCTGGGGGAGCGTCCGTCAACAACTGGCGTTGTTATCCCGTCTACCGGGGTCGGACGACGAAGAAGCAGTCAGGGCCGTTCTCTGCGCGGTCGCTGTCCCGTCTGCCGGGAGGTCAGAGGGCTTCCCTGATCGACGCGAGAGACGTGCGGCGGTCGGTGCTATCCCGTCTGCCGGGTGGTGCACAGCCGGCTCCCTGCGCCGCCGGTCCGCTGACCCGGACAGACCGGGGCAGGATGGGAAGAACCGGGTGCGGTAGGCGCGTGGATGCCTGCCTGTCGTCGTTGTCTCACCGCTCCTCCTTCCGGCCGTCGCGGCGGCGGAGGCGCCTGCGGGGCCGTTCGCCCGCACCGAAGCCGGTACGGGCCTAGCGTTGGGGTTGCGAGGGTTCGAGGGGTTGCCGTGCTTCGCGGGGTTCGTGGGGCTCGGGTCATGGTCCGTATGGGCGATCACCTCCGACACAGCACCTCTCTCGGACACTGGGGTGAAACGTGTTGCTTCTGGGCGTCCGCGACGACCGGCTGCCGCCGCGGACGGCCGTCCCGCGCAGGGGCGCGCGACGGTGTGAAATGGACCCATGGGACGGAGAGCGGATCTTCCCGGCGATTCCGATGGAGCCGGCGCCGACGGGGCGCCGGCGACGCTCGTCGTGCTGGCCGGCACCAGCCCCACCCCCGCCCTGCTGGCCGCGCTGACCTTCGCTCCGCGCCGGCTGGTGCTGGTGCACAGCAGCGACACCGCGCGGCGCGCCGCCCGGATCGCGGCCGCCGCCCGGCGGCTGTGCCCGGCCATCGAGGTCGCGCGGCGCTTCGACGTGGGCGGCGACGTCTTCGACTTCCGCGCCGTGGCCGAGCGCTTCGCCGCCCTCTCCGCCGACCTGCGCGGCGACTGGCGGCTGTGCTACACCGGCGGCAGCAAGGTGATGAGCGCCCACGCGGTGCTGCTGCACGCCGAGCGCTTCCCCGACCGCCACGGGTGGCGCAGCTACCTCGACGCCACATCCGAGACGCTGCGCTACACCGACGGCACGCGCCACAGCACCGGCATCGACAGCAGCGCCCTCACCGCCGAGGAGCTGGCCCGCCTGCACGGCGTCGAACTGCGCCCGAGCGATCGGACCCGCGTCCAGGAGGCCTGGCTGCGCGGCCGGTCCGGCGGCGCCCGGCCCGACGGCGGGGAGCACCCGGGAGGGCAGGGGGCCCGGGGGCGGGAGGAGGCGGGGACCACCCCGCTGAGCAGCGGGGAGATCACCGAGGCGAAGCTGCTCGCTCTGTTCCGCCGGCGGCTGGCCCGAGTGCCCGGCGCCGAGGTGCTGGGCAACCGCGTCATGCCCGACCCGCGCAGCGAGCACGACGCAATCGGCGACTTCGACCTCATCGTCCGCTACCGCCACCGCGTGCTCTGCGTCGAGGTCAAACGCGACCCCTCGCACATCCCCGACGCGGCCGGGTGGACCCTGACCAAGGCCCAGCGCGCCTTCGGCGGCGCCGCCCGGGTGCTGTTCGTCCACGACGGCGCCAAGGGCGACTGCTCCACCGAGCAGATCGCGGCCTACGACCCCGAGCTCAGCGGTGCGCCGCTGCACGTGCGCAGCCTCGGCGAGCTGTCCTCCCGGGACTTCGGCACCGCGCGGCGGCTGATCGACGGCTTCTTCCCGGCGGCGCCGCCCCCCGCGCGGACGGCGGCCGCCGACGACGGCGCGGCGCCCGCGGCGCCGGGCGCTTCCGCGTCCGCCGCACCCGCCACCTGTCCGGCGGACCAGCACGCCGAAGCGGCGAACGCCCCGCTGCTGCTCGCGGGCCTGGGCGGCAACCGGCTGCCGGTCCTGGGCGCCGCACGCGCGTGCCTGCCCGGCCGCGCGGTCATGCTGTTCACCCGGCAGAGCGAGAAGGACCTGCCCGCGCTGGACGCGAGTGTGCGCCGCACCCTGCTGGCCGCCGAGGAACCCGAGGAGTTCCGCAGCCTCAACCGGCGCCGACTGGCCCAGCGGCTGCGGCACGGCGGCTACCCCGACCGCGTCAAGTTCGCCGAGGCCGCGGTCGACGCGGCCGACGTCGCCGACACCGCCGCGCGCGCCCGCGCCAAGATCGACCTGTACCGCGGGCCGAACGCGCCCGTGGTCGCCGACATCACCACCGGCACCAAGGCGATGAGCACCGGCCTGGCGCTGGCGGCGCACGAGAGCGGCGGCTGCCTGGTCTACGTGTCGCCGCTGACCCGGCGCGTGTCCTGCCGCACGCACGGGCCGGTCGGCCACCACCCGCCCGCCGCCGTCGAGTGGCGCCACCTGCTGCGCGGCTACCGGTTTCTGAACGGTGCCCTCACCGAGGCCGTCGCCCCCGAGATCGCCGCCCGCCAGATCGACGCGCCCCTCATCGACGCCGCCGCCGAGCAGGTGCGCGCGCTGGCCGCCCCGGCCGAGGTCGCCGCCTGGGTCGACGAGACCGCGGTCGCCGGCGCCCCGGCGCTGCCCCAGTACTCCGCGCCGCAGCGGCCCACACTCATCCTCACCGCCGCCGACCGCGCCCTGGGGCTGAGCGCGCCGCGCCGCACCCGGCTGCGCTACTTCACCTCCGGCGACCTGCACGTCGAGCAGGCGACCGGGGGCGGAGGATGGGCCCACGACGTCTTCGCCGCTGCGGCGCTGCTCAACGTGCGCTGCGGCACCGCCGGGCTGACCGCGGCCCTGCACCGGCCCGGCGACGGCGACCCCGGGCGGGCGCTGGACCTCATCGACTGGTTCGCCTGGTGGCGCGCCGACGGGGGCGCGCCGTCCGCCGACGACTCCGCGCCGCCCGCCGAGATGATCACCGGCCACGAGGACACGCGGCGTCCGAGAGTGGTATCAGCCGAGCCGGGCACCCCCGAGTTCCGCGCCGCGCTGCAGGCCCAGCTGACCGCACTCAGGCTCTGACACCCAGGAGGCGAACCCATGAGCGCCGCCGAACCCGCCGCCGCGCCGGGGGACGCGCAGGCACCGCCGGCCGCAGCGGCCGAACCGCCGCACGGGGTGCTCGTCGGCGTCGACCTCGCCGGAATCCAGCGGTTCATCTACGAAGGCCGGCGCCTGCTCGACGCGATCGGCCGCGCCACGCTCGTCGCCGACCTCACCGACACCGCCGGACGGCACGTCGCCCCGCTGCTGGCCGAGGTGCCTCAAGAGCACCGCGCGGTGCTGCGCGACGCCGGCGGCGCGCTCTACGTCGACTTCACCGACCCCGACCGGGCGGCCGAGCACGCCCGCGCCTTCACCGGGCGCTACACCCGGCGGCTGCGCGACATCTCCGACCGCCTCACCCCCGTCACCGCGCACGTGCCCTACGGCGGCCCCGGCAGGCCCGCCGACCGGGCCGAGGCGCTGCGGCTGCTGCCTCCGGCGCTGCAGAGCGCCCGCGCGCTCCCGGCACCCGGCCACCTGCCGGCCCAGGGGCTCGGCGTCACCGCCTCCTGCGACATCACCGGCCGCCCGGCCGAGCTGCTCGACCACACCCGCGACCGGGGGCCCGTGCGCGAGCGCACCGCCCGCGACATCGTCACCGCCCGCATGCGCGCCCGCCAGTGGCATGACGCCAACAGCCGCGACTGGCTGCGGGGCATCGCCCCGCCCGCCGGCGCCCAGCGGCTGGAGCTGCCCACCGACGTCGACCACCTCGGTCGCGAGATCGGCGACGTCAGCCGCCTGGCCGTGGTGCACCTGGACTTCAACGGCCTCGGCGACCTGCTCAAGGCCCACCATTCCCGCCTCCAGGAGTCGGGCGCCGACGTCTCGGCGGGGATGCGCTCGGTCTCCGCCGACATCGCGCGCCTGACCGAAGGGCTGGCCCGCGCCCTCATCCGCTCCGTCGCCGGTGCGATCGACACCGACGACCGCACCGGCGAACCCGCCATCCACGGGTACGGCGCCGGCGGGCGGCTGCGTCCGCGCACCGTGCGCGGCACCGCCTACGTCCCGGTGCGCCCGGTCGTGGTCGCCGGCGACGACCTCACCGTCATCTGCGACGCACGGCTGGCCTGGAGCGCCACCCGCTTCGCGCTGGACTGGCTCGACGCCGACCCCGCCGCCCTCGACCCGCGCGACCCGCGCGCGGCCATGGCCCGACGCGCCGACACCCCGCCCTGGACCCGCCGGCCGGGTTCCTCCGGGCGCACCACGGGGGTGCCGTCGGCGGGCGTCGGAATCGCCGTGCAGCCCGTCGGCGCTCCCCTGTCGGTGGGCTACGACATCTGCGCCTCGCTGTGCGAGGAGGCCAAGGGCTACCGCAAGAGCGCCGCGCACCGGCTCGACGACCACGTCGTGGCCTGGTCGCACGACTTCGACGACCCCGCCCGCGTGGTCGCGCGGCTGCGCGAGGACGGCGGCGCGCCCGCGCCCGGCGAGCCCGGGCGGACCGCCCTGCCCATGACCGGCACCGCCTTCCACGCATTCCTGCGCGACTACCTCGACCCCCGCACGCCCGGCAGCCTCCGCGGCGACGAGCTGAGCGAGCAGCGGTCCTGGCTGCTGTCGCGCCTGGCGCCGCTGCTGCAGGACGGCCGCGACGCCGCGCCCGAACTGGAGCGCCGCGGCGACCTGGGAATGCCCGTGAAGCTGCCCGAACCCTTCGCCCGCGACCTCCTCCTCGACGCTCTGGCCCTGCTCGACCTGCACCTCGACGTCCCGCTGGCCGACCGCCCGGCCCCGGCACAGGGACCGGAAGGGGCGGCGCGACCGTGACCTGGAACAGCACCGGCGCCGCTCCGGCCGGCCGGCGCCCGTGCACCACCGCCGGAGGAGCGCCTATGAGAGAACCCGCACCGCACACGGCCGCCGCCGACCGCTCCGAAGCCGCCGCGCCCGCGTTCCTGCTCGTCGACCTGGTGGCCCCCGCCATCTTCGCCGGGGCCAGCGCCGCGGGCACCGCCGCGGACTCCGACGTGGTCACCGACGACCACGGACTGCCCTACCTGCCCCGCCAGCGCATCGCCGCCCGGCTGCGCGACGCCGCGGTCACCGCCGTCCGCGCCGAGCCCGCGCTGCTGCCCGCCGCCCACGCGCTCTTCGGCGCCTCCCGCAGGCACGGGCCCGGCCGGATCCTGCGCATCTCCCACGCCACCCCGCCCGAGCCGGTTCGCGCCGCGGTGGCCTGGGCCCTGGAGCAGCGCGCGCCCGGGACCGCCAACACGCTCGTACGCGCCGTCACCGACGCGTTCACCTCGGTCGAGAGCGGCGTGGCCATCGACGGCTCCGGAGCGCCCGCCGACGCGCGGCTGCGAACCGTCCGCGTCGTCGACCCCGGCCTGCGGCTCACCGCCCCGCTGCGCTGGACCCGCACGCCGGCACCCGAGGAGGTGCGCTGCCTGGCGCGGGCCGCGCTCGCCTTCACCCGGGCCGGGCTCAAAGCCGGACGCGGCCGCGGCCGGCTCGACGCCCGCCTGGCCCAGGCGCCCGACACCGACTCCGAATACGCGCACGCCCGCACCCTGGCCTGGGCCGACGTCCACGCGGGCACCGAGACCGAGGGGACTGTCCGAGAAAGACGAGTGTGACGATCGCCGAGCCACACCCCGACGGCCGCACCGGTGGCGCGGGCGAGTCCGCGCATGCCTACCTCGGGTTGCGCTACGTGCTCACCGAGTCGCTCGTCGTGCGCTCCGACTACGACCCGCTGCGCATCACCACCGCCCACGCCGTCACGGGCCGCGCGCAGCGGGGCATGCTCGCCGCCGCCCTGCGCCACACCGACCGCGAGGACCTCGTCGAGCCGTGGATCGCGCGCGGCCGCGCCATCCGCTTCGCGCCGGCCTTCCCGCTGCTGGAGGACGGCACCGGCAGCGCGCAGACCGTGCCCGCACCGCGCTGCTGGCACGTGCGCAACCCCGGCGGGACCCTCGCCGACCTGCTGGCCGCCCCCGCCTCGGCCGCCGGCGCCTACCGCACCCTCACCGGCCACGTCACCCCCGACCTCACCCGGCGCGCCGCTCCGCTGACCCGCACCGAGCAGTACCTGGGCGTGGCCCGCCGCGACGCCGGCCGGCACGGCGTCCCCTACTTCACGACCAGCCTCGAACCCGGCCAGGTGTTCGAGACCCGGTGGCAGCTCAGCGCCGCCACCCGCGCGGAGGCCGAGTCCCTTGCCGAGCGGGTCTGGGAGGTCCTGGAGGCCGCCGGCGGCCTGCTGTCCCTGGGATCGGGGGGCAGCCGGGCGCACGGGGGCGGCATCCGCGTCACGCCGTCGGCGTCCGGCACCGCCCTGCTCGACGACCGCGTCGACGCCGGCCGCCGCGCCTGGCACCGCGGCGAGCCCCGCGACCTGCTGCTGCTCGCCCCCGCCTACATCGACGACGACCTGGGGCGGCCCAGCCCCGCCGCGCTTCCCCGCGCGGCGGAACGGGCGGCCGCCGACCTCCTCGGCCCTGGGGCCGTCGAGGCCGCGGGCGCCCACGTGCACCAGGAGGCCTCGGGTGCCTACCACCGCATGTACCGCGGGCCCATGGCCGAGCAGTGGGCCGCCGCCGCCGGGTCGGTGGTGCGCCTGCGCGCGCTGCGCGACATCGGTTTGGAGGAGGTGCGCGCGCTGGAGGCCCGCCCGCTGGGCCGCCGCGCCGCCGACGGCCACGGCGCCCACGCACTGCTCCCGGTCCCCGCTCCGCGGGGCGCGCCCGAGGACCGGCCGCCGCTGGCGCACACGCTCACCGCGCGGCCCGAGCCCGGCCGGCGCTTCACGCTGGCGCGCCCCGACGCCGGAACCGAGCGCGGGGGCGGCGGAATCCGGCCGGTCACCCTCGCCGACGGCACGCCCACCTGGGTCGAGCCCGACTGGGTGAGCGCCGAGGCGGCCGCCGAGCCCGATCGCTCCGCGGTGGCCCGCCTCCAGGACGTGCTGCTCAGCCGGGCCGCCACCGAACCCGTCCGCGCCCGTGCCCGCGCCCTCGCCCGCCGTTCGGCCCGGCTGCCCTCGGCGCCCCTGCTCGGCCGCCTGCGCGAGGTCGCCGCGGCCCCCGCGCCGGGTGCCGCGGCCACCCTGGAGCGGCTGGCCGGAGTGGTCACCGGCGACCCCCGCGGCGCCGCGCCGCACACACCCCTGCAGGAGACCGCCCGCGCCGAGCTGGCGGCCACCGCGGTCCCGCACGGCCCCGGCGAGCTCTCCCTGCCCGAGTGGCTCGGCGGCGCGGCGCGCACCCCGCGCGCCTGGTGGGAGCACGCGTCGCCCGACCCCGACGAGCTCGCCAGGGCGCTGACGCCCGTCGACCTCGCCTGGCGGCGCGGCGAGTCGGCCACCGCGGCGGCCGCGGCCTGGGCCGAACGCCCCGAGGTCGTCGCGCGCCTGTCGCTGCAGCTGATCGCCACCTGGCTCGCGGCGGCCGCGTGGACCTTCCGCGACACCGCGCAGAGGGAGGAGGCCCGATGACGCCCCCCGCGCTCCGGGACACGCGTGTGCGGCCGCGCCGGACCCTCTCGCACGCTCCGCCGCCGCCCGGCGGCGGGCGGCCGCCCGCCGGGCTCCCTGCCGGGTCCGCGCACGGCGGCGCGTCGCGCCCCGACGGCGCCGGCGGGCCCCGGTGAACGCCTCCGACGACGACCGGGCGGCGGCCGCACCGCACGCTTCCGATGCGGACGCCGAATGGGAGGAACTCCTCGACTTCGCCGCCGGAGGCGCCGGCGGGCCCGTCACGCTGTGGGAGCTCACCGGCCGGATCCGCCTGCACAGCGACACCCACATCGGGTCGGCGGACGACACGGCCCGCGGCGCCGCCGACATCGCGCCGCTGGACCGCGACCCGGCCACCGGCCGCCCGCGCCTGCGGGCCACCACGCTGGCCGGCCTGCTCCGCCACCACCTGGCCGAGCGCCTCGGCGACGACCGCGCCGGCGCGGTCGCCGAACTCTTCGGCGAGGCGGCGCCGCGCAGCGCCGAGACCGGCACCGGCGCCTCCCTGCCCAGCGCGCTGGACATCGACGACGCCTTCGCCGAGCTTCCGGCCGAGGCCGGCGTCGCCGTCCGCGCCGGCAACCGCGTCGACCCCGGCACCGGGGCGGCCGCCCCCGGAGCCACGTGGCGGATGGAGACCCTGCCCGCCGGCACCGCCTTCACGCTCACCATGCGGCTGCAGGTGGCCGAGGGCGACCGCGAGGGCCGGCTGCTCGCGCTGGCCGCCCTGGCCGCCGACGGGCTCGCCGGAGCCGGGACCGGCCCCGGCGTCTCCATCGGCGCGCGCACGGCGCGCGGCTACGGCGCCGCCGTCTGCGAAGGCTGGCATATCCGCCGGCACGACCTCGGCACCCCGCGGGGGTGGGCCGACTGGTACGCCCTGACCTGGCACCAGCGCCTCGACCGCGCCCACAGGGCCGTCGCCGCGCGCTCCTGCGCGCCGTCCGGCGAGGGCGGGACCGCCCTGTCGGCCCTCGTTTCCGGACATCTGGAGGACGCCCCGGCCCTGGCGGCCGCCGTCGGCGGGGACTACGCCCGCACGCTGGACGAGCACGGCACCGACAACCGCTGTCGCGACGAACTGGCCATGACCCTGTGCCTGGCCGAACGCCCCACCGAGGCGGTCCTGGCCCCCGCCGGCTCCGAGGCCGCCCCGCCCCGGCCAGGGCTGCTCCTGGTCGGCGAGGCCCCCGGGCTGGAGTCGCTGGGCGAGGTCGACCGCGCCCACCTGCGCCGCCCGGCCGTCGGCGGCGACGGCGCCGTGCAGTGGCGGCCGACCCTGGGCGACACCGCGCTGTTCGCCCTGTTCAAACGGATGGGCCGGCGCCTGGTGCGCGACATCTCCGGCGAGTCCGGCGCCGCGGTGGAGGAATGGCCCCGCGACAGCGCGGCGCGCCGGATGCACGCGCGCTGGTGGGGCGGCGACGCCGACGCGCAGGGTACGCCCCAGGCCTCCGCGATCAGGCTGCGGCGCACCGCCGAGCTCACCGGGGGCACGCCCCAGCGCACCACCCGGGTCACCATCGACGCGCTCTTCGGCGACAGCGTGGACGCCAGCCTGCTCACCGACGACGTGCACGCGGGCGGCCGGGCCGAGGTGGTCCTCGACGTGCCCGACCCCGACGACGCCGTACGGGGCCTGCTCGCCCTGATCGTCCGTGAGCTGCGCACGGTGCCGATGGACGCCCTCGGCGGCGGGACCGGCGCCGGCCACGGCCGCGTCACCGTCACCGGCGCCCGCCTGACCCGCCGCGGCCCCGGCGGCGACGCACGCCCCGTGGACCTGGTCGCCGCCGTCGACGACCCCGGCGGCGCCGACCGCGCCGCCGCCGAGCCCTGGCTCGCGGCCCTGCACGACCGACTGGCCCCGGGCCCGGACGGGCCACGGTCGGGAGCACGACCGTGACCGGCACCGCGCCTCCGCCCGCCCGCGGGCCGGCGCGGCGGCGGACGGCCGCGCCCGGCCCGCCCGAAGCGCCTCGGCCGCACCGCCGCGCCGCTGCACGGCCGCCGGGCACGGCCGGAGCAGGGCGCAGCGGACGTGTCGCGGTACCCGTGTCCGAGGGCGCGCGGGGCGGATGGACCGTCCCGGGTCGGCGGACGGCCTGTTCAGCGGTCCGGGCCGCGGGGGAGGCCCCCGCCGCCGCCGGACGGCGATCACCCCTGCCCGGCGCCGACGAGGGGCGGCCGGCCCCTGCGCACGCCGTGGGAGCCCCGCGGCGTGCGCGTACCGGACCCGCTCCGCGCGTACGGCGAGCGCCGCCTCCGCCTCTGCCCGTCCCTCCGCCGCGCCGACCCCCCGGCGGCGCCCGGCTTTCGAGTACGTCCGGGATGATGGTGGACCGGGCGCGAGCGGCGGTGCCGCCGGCCCTGCCCGCGCGCCGGTACGCGGGTCCGCGACAGCCGTTGAGGAAGGGCCGCCCATGACCACGCCGCCCGCCGCACCCCGCACCGCGGCCTGGCAACCGCCCGAGCCGTGCGGGGTCGTCACCGCGCCCCTGGGCCCGCAGGCCGCGGCCGCCGTCCTCGACGACCTGTTCCGGCACGGCCGGCGCAGCGCGGTGCTGGATGAGCACGCCCCCGGCGAACCGCAGTGGCTGCTGGCCGAGCTCGGCGACGGCCGCATCACCGGCGCCAGCCCCCGCGGCACCTGGCGGCTCTCCTGCGCCGATCCGCAGACGCTGCGCCTGTCCGCGCCCCCGCTCGACCCCGACGGCTCCGACGCCTGGCGGCTGCTCGGCGCCGACCTGTTCTCACCCTCCGCCCAGCTCCGCATCGGGGAGGGCGCCGAAGGGGCCTGGCTCTCCCGCGACGCCGACGGCGCCGACCGGCTGCCGCCGTGGCTGCTCCCGCGCGACCGCTCGTTCCTGCTCACCGGCTGGCGCGCCGGCCCGCGCTCCAGCCGCGACCTGGACGGCGAGATCCGCTTCAGCATCGGCCGGGAGTTGTCGGGCACCACCGCCTGCCACCCTGTGCGCTGGCAGGACTTCGACGTCGCCGAGCCGGCGCCCGACGCCGCGGCGCCCGCCTCCGCCGCAGGCGGGGTGCCCGACGCGGTCGGCACGTGGATCAGTGTCCGAGAGTACTGGGCGGAGGATTCCGAAACAGGGGCCGTCGGGGTGGCCTTCCACCGGTTGACCGGCTACCACGCGGGTCCCAAGCCGACGCCCCCGGTGGGGCTCGACGCCGCCGACGCGCACAGCTAGGAGGGCACCGTGAGCGACCAGCCCCACTCCGGCTTCCCCCGTCGGCCCACCCCGGCCGCCATGCCGCGCCGCCGCGCCTCCGTCGCCGCGCGCCGGCCCGCACCGCTGCCCCCCGGCGGTCGCGCCAGGCGCCGCGACGAGCGCGGCGGCGCTTCCCGCTCCGCGGCGCCGCCCGACCCCCTGCGCGACCACCAGGCGGTCGCGCCCTACGGGCTCGTGCCGCTGCCCGAACGCCCCATGCCCGCCGAGCGGCTCCAGGAGCCGGTGCTGCGCGAAGGCACACCCCAGCACCGCCTCCTCGCGGCGCACGACCAGCGCATCCCCGGCACCCACACCGGCTGGATCGACATCACCGTGCGCACCCTCACCCCCGCGTTCGTCGGGGCCACCCGCGACGGCGCAGCCGAGCGCTCGCTGACCATCGACGGCCGCCCGGCCCTGCCCGGCGCCTCACTGCGCGGGCTGATCAGAAACACCGTGCGGGTGCTCACCGGCGGCGAGACCGGGCCCGTCAACACCCCCCAGCTCTTCTTCCGCGCGCCCGCCGCCTCCCACAGCGACCGGCGGGCCCGCCACGTCATGCGCCGGCTGCACAGCCAGTACCGCGACCGCGGCGGCGCCCCCTCCAACCCGCCGGGCACCCCGGTGCAGGCGGGCTTCCTGCGCCGCGACCCCGCGAAGGGCACCTGGGAGATCCGCCCGCTGCCCGTCGAGCGCCCGCTGCAGGTCCGCCTGACCGACCTGCGCGAGGACCTGCGGCGCTTCGCGGGACTGCCCGAGTTCGAGCTGCCGCCGCACGAGTCCGGCGACACCCGGGGCGGCTACGTCCCCGCCGAGTTCCACGGCGAGTTCCAGTACCTGCCCGTGGTGGCGCTGTGCCCCCAGGTGAACGGGCGCACGGTGGGTGAGTCCCGGTTCTGGGCGACGGCCGTGCTGCCGCCCGGCGAGGAGCCCGGCTTCGGCCACCGCGAGGCCGCCCGCGACCGGCTGCGCGAGCGCTGGAGCCGCAAGCGCGACGGAGCCGAGCAGTCGATGCGGCGCGCGTCGGGCGAGCGCTCCCGCTCGGCGGCGCGGGGCCGGCGCAACGACTACGACCGCGCGCTCCAGCGCATCGACGACGTCTCCTTCCGCGCCCACGAGTGCGTCCTGGTGCTGACCGGGGTCGCCGGCGAACGCAAGAACGCCTACCTCTTCCCCACGGCCACCGACCCCCGGCAGCGGCTGGCGGTGCCGGCCCACCTCGTCCACCTCGTGGAATCGGCCGACCAGATCACCCGGTTCCAGGCGCGCAACTTCCCCGGCGGCCTCCCGGGCGCCGCACCCGGCAGTGCGCACGGCAGTGCGGACGGCACCCGGGGGTCCACCGGGCCCGGCCCGGACACCGCGCACCGGTACCGCGACGGCGGCCTGGCCCGCGCCGGCGGCGAGCCGGTCTGGTACCAGGAGTCCGAGGGCCGCGTCGTCTCCTTCGGCCGCTCCGGCGGCTACAGGGTGGCCGTAGGCGAGTTCGACCCCGTCAGCCGCGCCGTGCCCGATGAGGTGAACACCCGCAGCCGCGTCCGCTCCGAGGGCAGCGGTCGGGCACCGGACGTCCCGCGGGCCCTGTTCGGCGACGTCGACCTGCTGCCGCCCGGCGAGAGCGCCGGCCCGGCCGCGCGCGGCCGGGTGTCGGTCGGATCGGCCTCGTGCGACACCGGCGACGACCCCTGGCTGGAGCACCCGCTGCGCGTTGAGCTCCTCTCACCCCAGCGCAGCTGCTTCGCCAACTACCTGCTCCAGCCGGTCTCGGAGGCCACGTGGGGCCAGTCGCCCGACCTGGTGACCTGGTCGCACGAGGGCGACGTCCGGCTGGGCGGCTACAAGGTCTACCTGCACCGCCACGACCCCCTGCCCGCCTCGGCGCAGCGCTACGCCCACCTGCACCCCGACCGCGTCGCCGCGGGCCCCACCACCCGCGACGTCGTTCCCTTGCGCCCCGGGCTGGCCTTCCACGGGCGCATCACCTTCGCCAACCTCACCGACGCCGAGGTCGGCGCGCTGCTGCGGGCCCTGCACCTGGGCAACCCCGCGGGCGGCGGCGACCCCGACGACCCCCTCTACGCGCACAAGATCGGGCTGGGCAAGGCGCTGGGCTTCGGCAGCGTGCACATCGCGCCCGCGCTCCACCTGGTCGACCCGGTCGAGCGGGCCGCCTCGCTCGACCCCGGTGCCGGCGTCGCCTGCGTCGGCGACGAAGGCATGCAGAAACTGCTCGACGCGTTCGGCGAGGCGCTGCTGACCTGGGAGCGCGAGCAGAGCATGCGTGCCGGCGAGCCGGTTTCCGACGACTGGAGCGACGTCGGCCGGGTCGAGGCGCTGCTGCTGGCCGCCCAGTGGCGCCACCGCCTGCCCGAAAGCTGGACCCGTGTCATGGACCTCGACGAGTTCGCCGTCTACCCCGTACTGCCCGACCTGCAGACCCGCTTCGCCGCACACGCCCGCACCGCCGAGTCCGGTGCCGGCTGACCCGTTCCGGCGGGCGGCGCCCTGACCCCGCGCCGCTGCGCCCCTCCCGGTCGCCGCGGTGACCGCCCGCCGAGGGCATAGCACCGCGACCACCCGGCAGCGCCTGCGATCAGCAGAGCGGCGCCGCCGGCGGCGACACCGCCCGCCGAGGGCATGGAGGTCGGACGGAGCCCCCATCCGCGTGCGGTCCGGCACCCGGCCCCGGAGAGGGGCCTGCCGGTGCCGGATCCGCCCGCGGTCAGCAGCCGCCGGCGAGCAGCGCCGCCACGTCCACGGGCCGCCCTGTGCGGATCGACTCGTTCGCTGCCAGGCCGGTCAGCAGCGCATTGGTGCCGTCGGTGTGCGTGGGCCGCGGCTGCACGCCCGAGGCGCCGAAGAGCGTGTCGAGCATGCGCACGTCGCCGCCGCCGTGCGAGCCCTCGCCGACCGCGACGTCGATCTCCTCGGGCGCGCGCCAGTGCCGCCGCAGGACCAGCCGCGAGACGGTGCTCTCCTTGGGCGCGGGCATCCCGCGCACCGGGACGTCGCCGGTGCTTCCCGGCTCGGTGTACGGGCTCTCCGTGACGTCGAGCTCCAGCCGCCCTCCGCTGCCGGTGATGGCGACGCGGTAGCCCTCCCAGGGCGAATAGGCCGCGAGGTGGTAGCTGAGCTTGGCGCCCGAGGCGTAGCGCACCAGCACCGACATGTCGTCCTCGATGGTGATCCCGGTGCCGAAGACGTTGCGGTCGCGCCGGTAGCCGTCCTCGTGCTCGGCCTCCAGGTACAGCCGGCGCATCGCCTCGCTGTCGGCCATGTGCAGGGCGAAGGGGTCGTCGGCGGCGCCGGCCGACCCGTGCGCGCGCTCGTAGTCGGCGCCCAGGCCGCGCCTGCGCCCGTTCTCGTCGCCGTAGAAGAACAGGTCGCCCCAGGCGAACACCTCGGTCGGCGCGCTGTCGATCCACCAGTTGACCAGGTCGAAGTGGTGGCTGGACTTGTGCACCAGCAGGCCGCCGGAGTTGTGCTTCTCGCGGTGCCACCGGCGGAAGTAGTCGGCGCCGTGGCGCAGGTCCAGCAGCCACTCGAAGTGCACCGACCCGATATCGCCGACGGCGCCCTCGGCCAGCAGGCTGCGAAGCTTCGCGTGCACGGGGTTGAACCGGTAGTTGAAGGCGACGTTGACGCGCCCCCCGGTGCGGCGCTGGGTCTCGACGATGCGCCGGCAGCCCTCGATGTCGGCGGTCATCGGCTTCTCGGTGACGACGTCGCAGCCCGCCTCCAGAGCCGCGCAGATGTAGTCGGCGTGGGTTCGGTCCACCGTGCAGACCACGACCTCCTGCACGCGCTCCTTGCGGAGCATGGCGGCGAAGTCCGCGGCGGGGTAGGCGGGCACCGGCTCGTGGCCGTGCTCCTCGGCGAGGGCGTTGTGCGCGGCCATGCGGGTGTGGTTGGTGTCGCACAGCGCAACCAGCCGGGCGACGCCGGAGTGGGTGGAGACGAGGGCAGCGGTGTACATCCGCGCGCGCGAGCCGGTGCCGACGACGGCGAACCGGCGCCGCTCGGCGCGGGGGGCGGACGGGGCTGTGTTGGTCGTGGGGTCGCTCACGGCACAACGGTAAACGCTTTCCCAAAGTCGGTCCAGGGCGGCCTCCGCATAGACGCCGCCGGCGGCCGTTCCTCGCGAAATCGCCGGTCGCGCCGGTGCGCGCCCCCCGACGCGCACCGCCGGGCGGCTCGCCCCGGGGGCGGGTGGCCGCCAGTGCGATCGTGCAACGATCGGGACACGGTGCGGTACCGGTCCGGTGCTTGCCGTGAAGCGGGCCACATCGGTGCAGGAGGGTCGATCTCGGTATTTTGTTCCAGGTGAACCCGGGTATCGGAGCGCGTTCCGGCGTCCGCGGGCGGCTCCGCGGCCACCCCGCATCATTGACGGCGTACTGCAGGGGTGTTAAAAACCGTTCATCCGCAATTGGATAGCGCTTACCAATGCACCGAAGCCGGAACGACCGGCTGGAGCGCCGCCCCGGCAGCCCCAGCCGCCGGTTCCGCACACCTGCTTCCCGGGCTGATTGAGGACGGTGGAGCCCATGCACACTCGACGACCTGCCGGACCGCGCGCCCGCGGACGGTGCCGTGTCGGCGTCCGCGGGGATGAGACCGCGTGATGGGGGCGACCCGCGAGCGCGCCGAACCCCGTGCGGGGGCGCCCGCTGGCGCGCCCGAGGCGGCGGGCCGGCGGCCCCGGCGCGGCCGGCGGCGCAGCAGCGACAGCCTGGCCGCCTACCTCTTCCTGACCCCGTGGTTCGCCGGGCTGATCTTCATCACCATCGGCCCGATCCTGGCATCGCTGTACTTCTCGTTCACCGACTACAGCCTCATCGGCGACGCCGAGTGGGTGGGCCTGGAGAACTACGCCCGGATGCTCACCGACGAGCGGCTGCACACCTCGCTCGGGGTGACCTTCGTCTACGTGTTCGTCTCCGTGCCGCTGCAGCTGGCCATGGCGCTGGCGCTGGCGATGGTCCTGGACCGGGGCGTGCGCGGTCTGCCGATCTACCGGTCGGTGTACTACCTGCCCTCGCTGCTGGGCAGCAGCGTGGCCATCGCCATCCTGTGGCGCCGGGTGTTCGGCGCCGACGGCCTGGTCAACCAGCTGCTCGCCTTCTTCGGCATCGACGGCGTCGGCTGGGTCTCCCACCCCGACTACGCGCTCAGCACCCTCATCGTGCTGAACGTGTGGACGTTCGGCGCACCCATGGTGATCTTCCTGGCCGGGCTGCGCCAGATCCCGCGCATGTACTACGAGGCCGCCGCGGTCGACGGGGCCAGCCGGTTGCGCCAGTTCTTCTCGGTGACCGTGCCCCTGCTCACGCCGATCATCTTCTTCAACCTGGTGCTGCAGATGATCAACGCGTTCCAGACCTTCACCCAGGCCTTCGTCGTCAGCGGCGGGACCGGCGGCCCCTCCGACTCGACGCTGTTCTACACGCTCTACCTGTACGACACCGGCTTCGGCTCCTTCGACATGGGCTACGCCTCGGCCATGGCCTGGCTGCTGCTGGTGATCATCGCCGGTTTCACCGCCGTGAACTTCCTCGCCTCCAAGTACTGGGTCTTCTATGGTGACTAAGACGTCCGCCGCACGCGCGGCCGACAAGCGCGGCGAGCGCCGCCGGCGCTTCTTCGTCCATCTCGGGCTGATCGGCTTCGGGCTGGTCATGCTCTACCCGCTGCTGTGGATGGTCTCCAGCTCGTTCAAGCCGACCGCGGACATCTTCAGCGACCCCGGCCTGATCCCCGACACCCTCGTGCCGGGGAACTACACCGAGGGCTGGACGGCGCTGCAGTTCCCCTTCCACCACTACATCTGGAACTCGCTGATCGTGGTGGCGGGCTCGATCGCCGGCAACCTGCTGGCCTGCTCGATGGCGGCCTACGCCTTCGCGCGGCTGGAGTTCAAGGGCAAGCGGCTGTTCTTCTCGATCATGCTGATGACGATCATGCTGCCCATCCACGTGGTGATCGTGCCGCAGTACATCCTGTTCGCCAACCTGGACTGGATCAACACGTTCTACCCGCTGATCGTGCCGAAGCTGCTGGCCACCGACGCGTTCTTCATCTTCCTGATGGTGCAGTTCATCCGCGGACTCCCGCGCGACCTGGACGAGGCCGCCCGCATCGACGGGTGCGGGCACGTGCGAATCTTCCTGCGCATCGTGCTGCCGCTGTCCACGCCCGCGCTGGCGACCACAGCGATCTTCACCTTCATCTGGACCTGGAACGACTTCTTCAGCCAGCTGATCTTTCTGACCGACCCCGAGATGTACACCGTCCCCATCGCGTTGCGTACGTTCGTGGACTCCCAGAGCCAGACCTCCTGGGGCCCCCTCTTCGCGATGTCGGCGATCGCGCTCGGCCCGATCTTCGGATTCTTCCTCGCCGGGCAGCGCTACCTGGTGCGCGGTATCGCCACCACCGGAATCAAGTGATTCGAAAGGAACCCCGACTATGCGACTAGGGCTCAAACCGGCGGCGGGCGTCGCCGCTCTGGCGTTGGCCGCGACCGCCTGCGGGGGAGGCGGCTCCGGCGACGAGAAGGTCGAACTGCGCTTCTCCTGGTGGGGCGCCGACGATCGGCACGAGACCACCCAAGAGGTGATCAAGCGCTTCGAGAAGGCCCACCCCGACATCGAGGTCACCGGCGAGTACACCGACTGGGACAGCTACTGGGACCGGCTGGCCACCAACACCGCGGCCAACGACGCCCCCGACGTCATCACCATGGAGGAGCGCTACCTGCGCGAGTACGGCGACCGCGGCGCGCTGCTGGACCTCAACGAGGTCGGCGACCAGCTCGACACCTCCAAGCTGGACAAGCTGGTCATGGGCGGCGGCAAGCTGGACGGCAGCCTCTACGGGGTGCCCACGGGTGTCAACGCCTTCACGATCATGGCCGACCCGCAGGCCTTCGAGGAGGCCGGTGTCGAGATGCCCGACGACGAGACCTGGACCTGGCAGGACTGGGTCGACATCTCCGCCGAGATCAGCGAGAAGTCCGGCGGCGACATCGTCGGCACCCAGGACATCGGCTTCAACGAGAACAGCTTCCAGATCTACGCCCGCCAGCGCGAGCAGTCGCTCTACGACAAGAGCGGCGCGCTCAACTTCGACCAGGCCACCATGACCGAGTACTGGGAGCACATGGTGCGCGTCCACGAGGAGAACGGCGCCCCCAGCGCCGCCAAGAGTGTGGAGCTGGAGGCGGGCGGCCCCGACCAGTCGGTGCTGGCCACCAACTCCGGCGCCATGGCCGCCTTCTGGACCAACCAGCTCGGCACGATGGAGGAGACCTCCGGACGCGACCTGGAACTGCTGCGCTTCCCCGGTGAAAGCGCCAGCGCCCAGGCCGGCACCTTCTTCAAGCCCGCGATGCACTACTCGGTCTCGGCCGCGAGCGAGCATCCGGAGGAGGCCGCGATGTTCGTGGACTTCCTGCTCAACGACAAGAGGGCCGGCGAACTGATCCTGGCCGACCGCGGCCTGCCCGCCAACACCGAGCTGCGCGAGCAGCTGATGGGCGAGCTGCCCGAGGCAGACCAGGAGAGTGCGGACTTCCTGGCCGACATCGAGGACGACGTCGCGGGCGCCGTCCCGCCGCCGCCCATCGGCGCGGGCGACGTCGTCGACATCACCATGCGCATCAACGAGGACCTGATGTTCGGCGACATCACCCCCGAGCAGGCGTCCAAGCGCTGGATGTCGGAGGTGAAGGACGCCACCGGAGGCGAGTGACCCCTCCTCTCGCCGCGTCGGCGCCCGCGCCCCCGGAGCAGGGGGCCGGGCGCCGACCCGTTCCGCGACCCGGCCGGCGGCTACATCTGGCCGGGCGCGGCGAACTCCTCGGGCAGCCGGGCTGCCGCGTCGCGGTCGAGCAGGAACAGCGTGCGCGAACGCCCCCGCGCGCCCGCCGCCGGGACCTGGGTGGGTCCGGCGCCGCTGAGGGCCAGGCGCACGGCGTCGGCCTTGCCCTCGCCCGAGGCCAGCACCCACACCTCCCGGGCCGCGCGGATGGCGGGGAAGGTCAGCGAGATCCGCGTGGGCGGCGGCTTGGGCGCGCCCCGCACCGCCACCACCGAGCGCTCGTCCTCGTACAGCGCCGGCTGTTCGGGAAACAGCGAGGCGACGTGGGAGTCGGGGCCGATGCCCAGCAGGCACACGTCGAAGGTCGGCACCGGGCCGTGGTCCTCCGGCCGGGCGGCGCGGGCCAGCGCCGCGGCGTAGCGCTCGGCCGCGTACTCGGGGTCGGCGCCGTCCGGCCCGTCGGAGGGCGGCATCGCGTGCACGCGCTCGGGGTCCGCCGCAACGTGGTCGAGCAGGGCCGAGCGCGCCTGTGTCTCGTTGCGCTCGGAGTCGCCGTCGGGCAGGAACCGCTCGTCGCCCCACCACACGTCCAGGCGGCGCCAGTCCACGGCGTCGCGGACGGGCGCGCGGGCCAGTTCGGCCAGCACGGCCACGCCGATGCCGCCGCCGGTCAGCACGATCGAGGCCGAACCGCGCGCCGACTGCGCGTCGACCAGCACCGTCGCGATGCGCGCCGCCGTGGCCTTCGCCAGCGCCGAGGAGTCGCGGTGCACCACCGCCGTCGGGCCGCTCACGCCGGCTCCTCCTGGCGGTCGAGCAACGCGGCCATGTGCTTGGCCGTGCGCTCGTAGATCTCGTCGGCGTCGAGCCGGCGCAGCTCCTCGGCCAGCGACTCCGAGGCCCGCCGCCGGGCCAGCGCCACCGACTGCACGGGCTGGTCGAAGCGTGCGAGCGTGGCGACCCGCCCGTCCTTGCGCTGCAGCGAGATGTCGCCCTGCTCGGTGGTCAGCCGCGCGCCGGTGATGCCCGGCCCGTCGGAGTGCCCCCGCTCCACACGCACCTGCAGCTGGTCCGACAGCCAGGCCGCCAGCAGGTCGGCGCTGGGGTAGTCGGGCTCGCCGGTGACCTCGGCCGACTCCACCCAGCCGACGGGCTGGTCCATGGTGCTGGCCAGCAGCGAGCGCCAGGGCGTCAGCCGGGTCCAGGTCAGATCGGTGTCGCCCGGCTCGTAGTTGCGGATGCGGCCGAGCAGGTCGCCGACCGGATCGGCGGCGCGCAGCGCGTCGGTGATGCGCCGGTGCGCCAGCCGCCCCACCGGGTCGCCGGCCGGGTGCTGGGGGCCGACCCCCGGCCACCAGGCGACCACGGGGGAGTCGGGCACCAGCAGCGGCGTCACCACCGACCCCGGGTGGTCGCCGAGAGCGCCGTACAGGCGCAGCAGGATCGCCTCGCCGGGACCGGAGGTGCCGGGCCGGCGGATCTCGGCGTCGATGGAGGGCTCGGCTCCCGGATCGCGCCGGATCAGCGCGAGGATGCGCGAGGGGTGCTCGCGTCCGGCCTCGGTGGCGGCGCGCACGGCGTCGTAGTGGTCGGCCTCGTCGGTCACCACGATCAGCGTCAGCACCATGTTCAGCGCGCCGCCGCCGATGCTGTGCCGCTCGGCCGTCAGCGCCTCGGTGATCTCGGAGGTGGTGGTACGCGGCAGATACAGCGTCATCGGGTTCGCCTCCCCAGGGGCGTGCGAAGGAGTGGCCGGGGGGCCGCGGTGGTCCTGCCAACGAGCGCCGCGGTCACGGCCGCCTCCACTGCCGGCCGTCGCGCGCCAGCAGCTCGTGGCCGGACCGCGGGCCCCAGCTGCCGGACTCGTACTGCTCGGGCCGGCCCTGCTTGGCCCAGAACTCCTCGACGGGGTCGAGGATCCGCCAGGACAGCTCGACCTCCTCCTGGCGCGGGAACAGCGGCGGGTCGCCGATCAGGACGTCGAGGATGAGGCGCTCGTAGGCCTCGGGGCTGGACTCGGTGAAGGACTGGCCGTAGGCGAAGTCCATCGTGACGTCGCGGACCTCCATCGCCGCGCCGGGCACCTTCGACCCGAACCGCAGGGTCACGCCCTCGTCCGGCTGGATGCGCAGCACCAGCGCGTTCTGCCCCAGGTCCTCGACGTCGGTGGAGTTGAACACCTGGTGCGGCGCCCGCTGGAACACCAGCGCCACCTCGGTCACCCGGCGGCCCAGGCGCTTGCCGGTGCGCAGGTAGAACGGCACCCCCGCCCACCGGCGGCTGCCGACACCCAGCTTCATCGCCGCGTAGGTCTCGGTGGCCGAGTCGTCGGGGATGCCCTCCTCGGCGAGGTAGCCCTCCACGTGCTCGCCGCCCTGCCAGCCCGGCGCGTACTGGCCGCGCGCGGTGCCCGATTCCAGGTCGGGGGGCAGCTCCACCGCCGAGAGGACCTTCTCCTTCTCGGCGCGGATCGCGTCGGCGCTGAAGGTCACCGGCTCCTCCATCGCCACCAGCGCCAGCAGCTGCAGCAGGTGGTTCTGGATCACGTCGCGGGCCGCGCCGATGCCGTCGTAGTAGCCGGCCCGGCCGCCCACGCCGATGTCCTCGGCCATGGTGATCTGCACGTGGTCGACGTAGTTGCGGTTCCACAGCGGCTCGAAGAGCGTGTTGGCGAACCGCAGCGCCATGATGTTCTGGACGGTCTCCTTGCCCAGGTAGTGGTCGATGCGGAAGACCGAGTGCGGCGGGAACACGTCGTCGACCACCGCATTGAGCTCGCGCGCGCTCTGCAGGTCGTGGCCGAAGGGCTTCTCGATGACCACCCGCCGCCAGGCGGCCCCCTCGGACTCGGCCAGGTTCGAGCGCTTGAGCTGCTTGACCACCGTGGGGAACAGCTTGGGCGGCAGCGACAGGTAGAACGCGTAGTTGCCGCCGGTGCCGCGGTCGGCGTCGAGCTGCCGCACGGTGCGGGCGAGCTCGTCGAACGCGGCGTCGTCGTGCAGCTCGCCGGCGACGAACCGCAGGCCCTCGCTGAGCTGGCGCCACACGTCCTCGCGGAACGGCGTGCGCGCGTTCTCCCGCACCGCCTGGTGCGCCTCGGCGGCGAAGTCCTGGTCGGCCCAGTCGCGGCGGGCGAAGCCCACGAGACCGAAGCCGGGCGGCAGCATGCCGCGGTTGGCCAGGTCGTAGATGGCCGGGAGCAGCTTCTTGCGGGCGAGGTCGCCCGTGACCCCGAACAGCACCAGAACGCTCGGCCCGGCGATGCGTGGCAGGCGGCGGTCCAGTTCACTGCGCAACGGGTTCGGGATCGCTCCCGGCATCACCGGTTCTTTCACCGTCGACTCCTGTGTCGTCGTAGTGGCTGTGCGCCGCCGCCCAATCCGGCCCCCGGGGCCGGAGCCGGGGCCGCGGCGCCGGGCCCGTCGTCTCGCCCCGCCGTGCGTCTCGCCCGCGCCCAGGCGACCGGCGGGCACGCGGTCCGCGCACCCGCCGGGGCCGCCGAGGGCGGCGTCCGGCGGCCCGGGCCGCCGGACGCGGGATCAGCTGTGCCGGTCGAGCTGCTCGGAGACCCGGCCGAGCAGGCCCTCCCAGGACTTGGCGAACTTGTCGACGCCCTCGTCCTCCAGCGTCGCGGTGACGTCGTCGTAGTCGATCCCCAGGGCCTTGAGGCCCGCCAGGTCCGCGCGCGCCTGCTCGTAGTTGCCGCGCACGGTGTCGCCGGTGATGTCGGCGTGGTCGGCCGTGGCCTCCAGGGTCTGCTCGGGCATCGTGTTGACGGTGCCCGGCGCCACCAGTTGGGCGACGTAGCGGGTGTCGTCGTAGGCGGGGTCCTTGACGCCCGTGGAGGCCCACAGCGGACGCTGCGGCGTGGCTCCGGCCGCGGCCAGGGCCTTCCAGCGGTCGGTGGCGAAGGCCTCCTCGTAGGCCTCGTAGGCCAGGCGCGCGTTGGCGATGGCGGCGCGGCCCTTCAGCGCCTCGGCCTCGTCGGTGCCGATCTTCTCCAGCCGCTTGTCGACCTCGGCGTCGACCCGGCTGACGAAGAAGGACGCGACCGACTGGATGCGCGAGACGTCGTGGCCGTTCTCGCGGGCCTGCTCCAGCCCGGCCATGAACGCGTCCATGACGCCGCGGTAGCGGTCCAGCGAGAAGATCAGCGTGACGTTGACGTTCACGCCCTCGGCCAGCGCGCGCGTGATCGCGGGCAGGCCCTCGGCCGTGGCCGGGATCTTGATGAACACGTTGGGCCGGTCCACCAGCCACCACAGGGCCCGGGCCTCGGCCACGGTCCGCTCGGTGTCGAGGGCCATGCGCGGGTCGACCTCCAGCGAGACGCGGCCGTCGATGCGGCCGGTGGACTCGTAGGTCGGGCGCAGGATGTCGGCGGCCCAGCGGATGTCGTACCCGGTGATCGCGCGGACCGCCTCGTCGATCGACACCTTGCGCCGCGCGAGGTCGCGCAGCTGGTCGTCGTAGGCGTCGCTCTCCTTGAGGGCCTTGTCGAAGATGGTCGGGTTGGAGGTGACCCCGACCAGGCTGCGTTCGCTGATGAGCTTCTGCAGGTTGCCGGAGCGCAGCCGTTCGCGGCTGATGTCGTCCAGCCAGACGGCCACGCCTTCGGCGGACAGTGTCTGAAGCGGGTTCGTCATGACTTCGCTCTTCCTCGTAGCTGTCCCGCCCGTCACCCGCCGCCACCCCGAGAGGCGACGCTGCGCGTCACGGGTTTTCCCTGTCACCCGCCGCCACCCCGGGAGGCGACGCTGCGCGTCACGGGTTTTCCCTGTCACCCGCCGCCACCCCGGGAGGCGACGCTGCGCGTCACGGGTTTTCCCTGTCACCCGCCGCCACCCCGGGAGGCGACGCTGCGCGTCACGGGTTTTTC
>NZ_BAAAQI010000009.1:85239-197393 GCF_039531585.1 Streptomonospora arabica
TTTCCCTGTCACCCGCCGCCGCCCCGGGAGGCGACGCTGCGCGTCACGGGTTTTCCCTGTCACCCGCCGCCGCCCCGGGAGGCGACGCTGCGCGTCACGGGCTGCGCGTCACGGATTCCTTGTTGACTTGTCGTCTGCCCGCGGTGGTCCGGCCTCCGCCGGCCCACCGCGGGCGGCGCGGGGGCGGGTTCCCGGGTACGGGCCCCGGACACCCGGTCCGTGCCGCCCTTCCCAAGAAGTCCCCGCCCGCCTTATCGATTCCCGATCAGTTCCCGGTCGTCGAGCCCTGCTCGCCGCCGAGCTTGGCGACGCTGGCGTGTACCGCGGCCACTACCCGGTCAGCCGTCAGACCGAACTGCTCGTAAAGGGTTCCGTAGGGCGCGGAGGCGCCGAAGTGCTCCAGGCTCACGGCCTCGCCCGCGGGACCGATGAACTCGTGCCAGCCCAGCGCGATACCGGCCTCGACCGAGACGCGCGCCTGCACCGACGGCGGCAGGACGCTGTTGCGGTAGGCGGTGTCCTGGGCCCGGAACCACTCGACGCTGGGCATCGACACGACACGGGTGGGCGTGCCGGCCTCCTCAAGGCGCTCGCGGGCGTCCAGCGCGACGGCGACCTCGCTGCCCGTGGCGATGATCAGCGCCTCAGGGCTGCCGCTGCCGGCCTCGGCCAGGACGTAGCCGCCCTTGGCGGCGTTCTCGGCCGGGGCGTAGCGCTCGCGGTCCAGGGTCGGCACGTTCTGGCGGGTCAGCGCGAGCGCGGTGGGGCGCTCGCCCTTGGCCAGGATCGACCGCCAGGCCACCGCCGTCTCGTTGGCGTCGGCCGGGCGCACCACGTCCAGGCCGGGGATGGCCCGCAGCGCCCACAGGTGCTCGACCGGCTGGTGGGTGGGGCCGTCCTCGCCCAGCCCGATCGAGTCGTGGGTCCAGACGTAGGTCACCGGCAGGCCCATCAGCGCCGCCAGCCGCACCGCCGGGCGCATGTAGTCGCTGAAGACCAGGAACGTGCCGCCGTAGGGCCGGGTGGGCCCGTGCAGCGCGATGCCGTTGAGGATGGAGCCCATGCCGTGCTCCCGGATGCCGAAGTGCAGCACCCGGCCGAACCGGTTGCCCGAGAACGCCTTGGTGGAGTACTCCTCCGGGATGAACGACGGCTCGCCCTTGGGGGTGGTGTTGTTGGAGCCGGCCAGGTCGGCCGACCCGCCCCACAGCTCGGGCAGCACCGGCGCGACGGCGCTGAGCACCTCGCCGCTGGCCTTGCGGGTGGCCACGCCCTTCTCGTCGGCGTCGAAGACCGGTAGGGCCTTCTCCCAGCCCTCGGGCAGCCGACCGGCGTGGAGCCGGTCGAACAGCTCGGCCCGCTCACCGGCGGAGCCGTGCCAGGCCGCGAAGGCGGACGTCCACTCCGCGTGGTCGGCGCGTCCTCGCTCCACCGCCCGGCGGGTGTGGGACAGCACGTCCTCGGGCACGTCGAAGGAGGCCGCCGGGTCGAGGCCCAGCTCGCGCTTTGTGGCGGCCACCTCCTCGGCGCCCATCGCCGCGCCGTGGATTGCGCCGGTGTTCTGCTTGTTGGGCGAGGGCCAGCCGATGATGGTGCGCAGCCGGATGAACGAGGGCCGCTCGGTCTCGGCCTGGGCGGCCGTGATCGCCCGGTGCAGCGCCTCCACGTCCTCCTTGTAGGCGCCGCCGGCGGTCCAGTCGACCTCCTGCACGTGCCAGCCGTAGGCCTCGTAGCGGGCCGCGACGTCCTCGGAGAACGCGATCTGGGTGTCATCCTCGATGGAGATGTGGTTGTCGTCGTAGATGAGCACGAGGTTGCCCAGCTTCTGGGTGCCCGCCAGCGCGCTGGCCTCGTGGCTCACGCCCTCCTGCACGTCGCCGTCGGAGCAGATGGCGTAGACGAAGTGGTCGAAGATGCTGTCGCCGGGCGCGGAGGCGGGGTCGAACAGGCCGCGCTCGCGGCGGGCGGCCATGGCCATGCCCACGGCGTTGCCGATGCCCTGCCCGAGCGGGCCGGTGGTGGTCTCGACCCCCGGTGTGTGGCCGACCTCGGGGTGGCCGGGCGTGAGGCTGTCCCACTGCCGCAGGCGCTTCAGCTCGTCCAGGCCGAGCCCGTAGCCGGCCAGGTAGAGCTGGATGTAGAGCGTGAGGCTGGAGTGGCCGCAGGAGAGGACGAAGCGGTCGCGGCCGACCCAGGAGGGGTCGGCGGGGTCGTGCCGCATGATCTTCTGGAAGAGCAGGTAGGCCGCCGGAGCGAGGCTCATCGCGGTGCCGGGGTGGCCGGAGCCCGCCTCCTCGACGGCGTCCATCGCGAGGGCGCGGACCGCGTCCACTGCGCGCCGGTCCGGTTCCGACCACTCAAGGGACTTGGAGGTGTCGATGTTCACGCGGGCTCAGGGCTCCTTTCGCGCATTCAGCAGAACCCGGGCGCGCGCCGCCCGGGATGGTGAATGTGGGGTTGTCCAGGGTCGCGGTGGCCTGAAATCCCGCGGGTGCCGGCGCACGGGTGCCGTGGGAGGGGGGCCGCCGGGCCGCCAGCGCCGGCGGCGGACCGGGGCCCGGGCCGGGACCGGGGTGCCCGCCGGGGTGACACGTGCGACCGTGTGCGAGCCTATCGTTCCCTGTCGGGATGGCCTATGTCCGACACGTCTCATCGCGCCGGGCCCCTCCTGACGGCCGTGCGGGGCGGGCCCGCGCGGCGGCTGTGCGCGGCACCCCGGTGTGTGCGACCCTGCCACCGCGGCGGCGGCGCCCGGCAATGGGCCGCGCTCCGGAGCGACCGGCGGGGGACCCCGGCGAGGTGCGCCCGGGGGAAGTACTACAGTATGTCGTTGACGGGGTCGTCCTCGGCGCGCTGCCACCGCCGGTACGGACGGGCCCCGCTGTGGCGAGCAGAGCAGACCCCTGAGTTCCGTTGAGGTAGAGCGTGTCAGTGTCCGGAGTGCCGAAGTCCCCCGAATCCGCGGTGCCCGGGGCGGCATCCGCCGTGCGGTGGTACTGATGGCGCTCTCCGAGCCTCCCGCGCACGAGTCGGCGGACGGAACGGCCGCCGACTCGCCCGGCGAGCCCGCCGGCCGCCCCTCGCCGGGTGCCTCCCTGCTGGCCCACGTGCGCGCCTACGTCGCCCTGTCCAAGCCGCGGGTCATCGAGCTGCTGCTGATAACCACCATCCCCGTGATGTTCGTGGCCGCGTCGGGGGTGCCCCCGCTGGGCACCGCGCTGGCCACCCTGGTCTTCGGCACCATGTCGGCGGCCAGCGCCAACGCGATCAACTGCTTCATCGACCGCGACATCGACCAGGAGATGCGCCGCACCCGGCGGCGCCCGGTGGCGATGGCCCGGGTGACGCCGCTCGGCGCGCTCGTATACGGGCTGGCGCTGGCGGTGGGCTCCACCGCGGGGTTCGCGCTGCTCGTCAACCTGCTCTCGGCGGCACTGTCGGCGTTCGCGATCCTGTTCTACATCTTCGTCTACACGATGCTGCTCAAGCGGCGCACCGCGCAGAACGTCGTGTGGGGCGGCATCGCCGGCTGCATGCCGGTGCTGATCGGCTGGAGTGCGATCACCGACCGGTTGGACTGGGCGCCGTTCGTGCTGTTCCTGGTGGTGTTCTTCTGGACGCCGCCGCACACCTGGGCGCTGGCGATGCGCTACCGCGAGGACTACGCCGCCGCCAAGGTCCCGATGCTGCCCGTCGTGGCCACCGAGCAGCGCGTCATGCTGGAGTGCGTGCTCTACAGCTGGGCGACGGTCGTGACCTCCCTGCTCCTGTGGCCGGTCGCCGACACCACGCCGTTCTACGCGCTGGTCGCGCTGGCGCTGGGAGCGGTGCTGCTCGTGCAGGCCCACCGGCTGCTGGCGCGGGTGCGCGCCGGCGTGACGGGGCCGAAGCTGTCGACGATGGGCTTCTTCCACTTGTCCAACGCCTATCTCGCGCTGCTCTTCTGCGCGGTCACCGTCGACCCGCTGCTGGCCGGCCTGCTCGACTGAGCCCGCGCGGCCGGCCGCCGCACAGCGTCGCGTCAAGCCCCGCTCGGTGGCCGGTAGTGGCCGCCGCCGAGGCCGGGCCGGAATCACCCCGGCACTTCGGCGATCGCGCTGATGGAGCGGCTGTCGCCATACCTGCGCACTCCCGGAAACCACTACGATCTGAGGCCATGCCCGCACTAGACGCGAAAGCCATCCTGGAGGGCCGCAAACCCGGCCGCCGCTCCGTCGGACTCACCATCGGCATCATCATCAGCGTGCTCTGCATGCTGGCCATGATGGGCTACCTGCTGTGGTCAGGCCTGGCCGGCGGCGGCGTCGCCGGTGTCGTGGGGTTCGTCATCAGCCTGGTCGCCGCGATCATCCCCGTGGCGATCCTGGTGCCCCTCATCCTCACGCTCGACCGGCTCGAACCCGAGCCCGGGATGGTCCTGCTCTTCGCGTTCCTGTGGGGCGCGGGCGTGGCCGTGGTGGTCTCCTTCATCCTCAACACGGCGGGCATGGCGCTCGTGACGGTCCCCGCGTTCGGGCAGTCCATGGGCGACTTCGTCTCGACCGCGGTGGGTGCTCCGCTGGTCGAGGAGAGCGCCAAGGGCCTGGTGCTGCTCATCCTGCTCTGGCGGCGCCGCTACGAGCTCGACTCGCTGACCGACGGCGTCATCTACGCCGCAATGGTGGCCACCGGGTTCGCCTTCACCGAGAACATCCTCTACTTCCTCAGCTCCTACATGAGCGAGGGCGCCTTCGGCCTCGGCTTCACGTTCGTGCTGCGCGGGCTCGTCTCGCCGTTCGGCCACCCGCTCTACACCTCGATGATCGGCATCGGCGTCGCCTACGCCGCCATCAACCGCGGCGGCGGGCGGCTGTTCGCACCGGTGCTGGGCTGGCTCGGCGCCGTGGTGCTGCACGGGCTGTGGAACGCCTCCACCGCCTTCGGCTGGATCGGGTTCGGCATCGCCTACGTGGTGCTGTTCTTCGTGCTGGTGTCGATCATCGTGCTGGCCGTGCAGGACCGCCGCCGGCAGGTGGCCGCGATCGCGCACTTCCTGCCTCCCTACGTCTCCACCGGCCTGGTGACCCCGGCCGACGTGCGCATGCTCAGCTCGATCCCGGGGCGCCGGGGCGCACGCTCGTGGGCGCAGCGCAACGCCGGCCAGCGCGGGCGGCGGGCGATGAAGGACTACCAGCTGGCGGCGACCGAGCTGGCGCTGCTGCACCAGCGCCTGGCGCGCGGAGTGGCCCGCCCGGCCTGGCAGGAGCGGCGCGACAGCTTCCTCGCGCTGATGCACGCGGCGCGCACGGCGTTCCTCGGCCACATGCAGCAACCGGTCGTCCCGGCCTGGGCCCCCCAGGCGACCGACTCCGGTTTCCTGCAGCGCGCCGACTTCGCGCATGTCATCGCCCAGGCCCAGCAGCAGCGCGCCGCCCAGGGCCAGCCTCCGCCGCAGGGCCCTCCGCCCGCGCCGGGCGCGCCAGGTGCCGGGCCGCCTAGTCCCGGGCAGCCGCCGTATCCCCCGCAGCAGCCGGGGCCGGGCCGGGGCTGGTGACCTCCACCCGCTCGGCGGTGGCGAAGTAGACGCGCAGGACGGCCACCCACACCAGGCCCGACCCCAGCACGTGCAGCACCACCAGCCATTCCGGCAGGCCGAGCAGGTACTGGGTGTAGCCCAGCGCGGCCTGGGCGAGCACGGCCGCCAGCAGCAGCCGGGCGGCCGTGCGCAGCGGGGCGGGCGCGCGGCGCACGGTGGCGACCGCCAGCGCGGCGGAGCCCGCCAGCAGGGCCCAGGCCAGCCCGGAGTGGATGCGGGCGACCGCGACCATGTCGAAGCCCCAGCGCGGAGCGTCGGCGTCGCCGCCGTGCGGGCCGGTGCCGGTGACCACCGTGCCGGCCACCAGCAGCGCGAACCCCAGCGGGAGCAGGGCGGTGGCCAGCAGGCGCACCGGCCGGGCGACGGTGGGGCGCAGCAGGCCCCGCGGCTCGCGGCAGCGCACGTAGTAGGCCACGGCCGGCACCACGACCAGCATCGACAGCAGGAAGTGGGACGCCACCGAGGCCGGGTGCAGGTCGCTCCAGACGGTGATGCCGCCGACCACGGCCTGGCCGAGGACGCCGAGCGGGATGAGCGTGGCGTAGGCGAGCAGGTCGCGGCGGCGGGGCCGCATGCGCAGGGTGGCGATGAAGACGATGACGCCCACGGCCAGCACCAGGAACGTCAACGTGCGGTTGCCGAACTCGATGGCGGCGTTGATCGCCGAGTGGCCGGTGTCGACGGGGACGAAGCTCTCCTCGGTGCAGCGGGGCCACTCCGAGCAGCCCAGGCCGGAGGAGGTCACCCGCACCGTCGCTCCGGTCACTGCGATCCCGACGTTGACCACGATGTTGCCCAGGCCCCACCAGCGCAGCGCCGCCGTGGTCGGCTGCCACACGGTGCGCGCCAGCAGCGCCAGGACGACGACCCCGACCACGGCCAGCGCGATCTGCCAGGCCCACAGGGGCAGGTTCAGCAGGAGGATTTCGTCGGCCGCATAGGGGGCCGGAGCTGGGAGACCACGCATACGACAGACTGTAGTACCTCCTGTCCGGGCCCCGGCACGGGGACGGCGGCCCCGGCCCGGGTGCGGTTCGGGTGCGGCTCGCGGCGTCCGCGACACGGGTACGTGAATGCTTGCTTATATAAGCCGCGGCCGTAAGTTGGCGCCATGAACGCGTTCGACGTGCTCGGCGACCCTGTGCGCCGCCGCATCCTCGAACTGCTCAGGGAGGGGGAGTCGACCTCCGGAGCGATGAGCGCGGTCATCTGCGAGGAGTTCGGAATCGGCCGGCCCGCCGTCTCCCGGCACCTCAAGGTGCTGCGTGAGACCGGGTTCGCCACCGTGCGCCGGGAGGGGGCGCGGCGGTTGTACGCGGTCGACTCCGGGCCCCTGCGCGACATCGACGTATGGCTCGACCGGTTCCGCGGCTTCTGGGAGCCCCGCCTCGACACCGTGGGCGCGGAGCCGGCCCGGGCCGGGCGCGCGCCGCCTCCGCGAGCGCCGCGCCGGCGGGGACGGGACGCACCCGAGCCGGACCACCACCGAGGCTCGTGAGGAGACCACAGTGATCGACGTAGACCACCAGATCAGCGCAGTACGCAGGCGTCTGGGTACCCGGATGCTCGACGCGGGCGAGGCGCGCGTGCTGACCATCGGCCAGACCTACGAGGTGCGCGTCGAGGACGTCTGGGACGCCTTGACCAACCCCGAGCGCATCCCGCGCTGGTTCCTGCCCGTCTCGGGCGACCTGCGCGAAGGCGGCCACTACCGGCTGGAGGGCAACGCCGGCGGCACGATCACCGCCTGCGACCCGCCCACGTCCTTCACCGCCACCTGGGAGTCCGGCGGCCAGGTCAGCTGGATCGAGGTCGGCCTGGCCGCCGAGCCCGCCGGCACCCGGCTGGAGCTGGTCCACATCGCCCACGTCGACGACGAGGCCTGGGAGTCGTTCGGCCCGGGTGCCGCGGGCGTCGGCTGGGACATGGCTCTGATGGGGCTGGGCGAGCACCTGGCCGGCGGCGAGAGCGCCGACGCGGCCGAGATCGAGAGCTGGATGGCCTCCGACGAGGGGCGGCGGTTCGTCGAGCTGAGCAGCGACCGGTGGCGCCGGGCCAACGTCGAGTTCGGCACCGGCGAAGAGGCGGCCCGCGCCGCCGCCGACCGCACCACCGCCGCCTACATCGCGACCGAGGAGCCCGAGGGCCGGGGCTGAGCGGGCGCCGGGTCCGGTCGGCGGACCAGGCCCCGGCGCCGCCGCCGGACCCGGCCCGCCTCCGGTGCACCAACCCCGGCCGGCTCAGCGCACCGGAGCCGCCGGGTCGAGGGACTCCGCGGCCGCGGAGCGGTCGGAGCCGGCGAACTGCGTCCGGTACAGGACCTCGTAGCGGCCGCCGGCCGCCAGTAGCTCCTCATGGGTGCCGCGCTCCACGATCCGGCCGTCCTCGACCACCAGGATCATGTCGGCCGCGCGCACCGTGGAGAGCCGGTGGGCGATCACCACCGCGGTGCGGCCCTCCAGCGCCTCAGCGAGCGCCTCCTGCACCGCCGCCTCGGAGGTGGAGTCCAGGTGGGCCGTCGCCTCGTCCAGGATCACCACCCGGGGCCGGGCCAGCAGCAGCCGCGCCACCGTCAGCCGCTGGCGCTCGCCGCCGGAGAAGCGGTAGCCGCGCTCGCCCACCACGGTGTCGAGGCCGTCGGGCAGCGAGGCGACCAGGTCGTCCAGGCGCGCGCGGCGCAGCGCCCCCCACAGCTCGGACTCCTCGGCGCCCGGCCGGGCCAGCTGCAGGTTGGCGCGCACGGTGTCGTGGAACAGGTGGCCGTCCTGGGTGACCATGCCCAGGGCGGAGCGCAGGGACGCGGCCGTCAGGTCGCGCACGTCCACCCCGCCCAGACGCACGGCTCCGCTGTCGGCGTCGTAGAGCCGCGGCAGCAGCGAGGCGATGGTGGACTTGCCGGCGCCCGAGGAGCCCACCAGCGCCACCGTCTGCCCCGGCTCGGCGCGGAAGGACACCTCGTGCAGGACCTGCTTGCCGGCGCGGGTGTCCAGGTCGGCGACCTCCTCCAGTGAGGCCAGGGAGACCTTGTCGGCGCTGGGATAGGCGAACCCGACGCCGTCGAACTCCACGGAGACCGGGCCCTCGGGGACGGCCACGGCGTCCGCCCGTTCCGTGATCAGCGGCTTCAGGTCGAGCACCTCGAACACCCGCTCGAAGCTGACCAGGGCGCTCATGACCTCGACCCGGGCGCCGGCCAGTTCGGTCAGCGGGGCGTAGAGCCGGGTCAGCAGCATCGCCAGCGCCACCACGGCCCCGGCCTTCAGCGTGCCGCTCAGCGCCAGGAACCCCCCGAGCCCGTAGACGAAGGCCAGCGCGAGTGCGGAGACCAGCGTCAGCGCCGTCATGAACGTCGTCTGCAGCATGGCGGTGCGCACGCCGATGTCGCGTACCCGGCGCGCCCGCGCGCGGAACTCGTCGGACTCCTGCTCGGGTCGGCCGAACAGCTTGATCAGCACGGCTCCACTCGCCGAGAACCGTTCGGTCATCCGGTCGCCCATGGCCGCGTTGTGGTCCGCGGCCTCGCGGTCCAGCCGCGCCAGGCGGCCGCCCATCCGCCGCGCGGGGATCACGAAGACCGGGAGCAGCAGCAGCGAAACCAGCGTGACCTGCCAGGACAGCACGAGCATGGCCGCCAGTGTCAGCAGCAGCGTCACCAGGTTGCCCACAACACCCGAGAGGGTGTCGGAGAACGCCCGTTGGGCTCCGATGACGTCGTTGTTCAACCGGCTGACCAGGGCGCCCGTGCGGGTCCGGGTGAAGAAGGCGATCGGCATGCGCTGCACGTGGTCGTAGACGGCCGAGCGCAGGTCCAGGATCAGGCCCTCGCCGATCCGGGCCGAGAACCACCGGGTCAGCAGACCCAGGCCCGCCTCGGCCAGGGCGATCGCCGCGATCAGCACCGCCAGCGCCACCACCGTTGCGAACGGCTCGGAGGCGGTGATCGCGTCGACGATGCGCCCGGCCAGCAGGGGAGTCGCCACCGCGAGGGCGGCGGTGACGCTGCTGAGCAGGACGAACGCGAGGAGTGCGCGCTTGTGCGGCCGGGCGAAGCGGCCGATGCGCCGCAGCGTGGCCGCTGAGAACGGACGCGTGTCGTTCGGCGCGTGTACGGCGTGGTACATCGAGGTCCACGCACTGATCTCTATGCTCATGAGCCTTTCATCCTGTCCGTGCTCGGCGGCGTGCGGAGGCGGGGGGACGGCGGTCCGGCCACCGCTCCGACTGCACGGCCGACACTAAAATCTCAAGTTAGCTTGAAGTCAATCGCGCGGGGAGGCCGGAACAGGCCGCCCGGCAGCGCCCGGCCGTGTCCGGGCGCGGACGCGCGCACCCCCGGGGCGGGGAACGCTACGTTGAGTCGCATGCGGCTGCTGATCATCTCCGACACCCACATCCCGCGGCGGGCGCGCGGGCTTCCCGCCGAGGTCGGCGCCGAGGTCGAGCGCGCCGATGCGGTGGTGCACGCCGGCGACTGGGTGGACCTGGCCTCGCTGGAGGACCTGCAGGCGCGGGCGCGCCGGCTGGTGGCGGTCTACGGCAACAACGACGGCCCTGAGCTGCGCGCGCGGCTGCCCGAGGTCGCCCGCGCGACCCTGGAGGGGGTGCGCCTGGCCGTGGTCCACGAGACCGGGCAGGCCAAGGGCCGCGAGAGGCGGTGCGCCGAGCGGTTCGGCGACGCCGACGCGCTCGTGTTCGGCCACTCCCACATCCCCTGGGACACCACCGCCCCCAACGGGCTGCGACTGCTCAACCCCGGATCGCCCACCGACCGCCGGCGCCAGCCCCACCACACCTACATGACGGCCACCGCCGCCGACGGGCGGCTGAGCGACGTGCGCCTGCACCGCATCGGCCTGGACTGAGGCGGGAGCCGCCCGCGCGCGAAGCGGCGCGGTCGTAAGCGCCCCGCGGGGGTATCACCCCGTCGGGGACGCCGCCCCGGAGGGGGCGGGACCCGCTGCGAAAACCCGGGCGCACCGCGATGAGTCCGCGCGCCCGCGCAAGTCCACCTTCCGGCACCGCGGTGCGGTGCCCTCGGGCAGGCGGGCCGCCCGGGTCCGCACAGCGTGAGGAGCCTGCCATGCAGAAGATCATGACGCACCTGTGGTTCGACACCCAGGCCGAGGAGGCCGCCCGGTTCTACACCTCCGTGTTCGACGACGCGCGGATCGTGGAGATCAACGACTACGGCAAGATGGCGCCCGACAGCGACGTGGCCGTCAAGACGGTGGCCTTCGACCTGGCGGGCCAGCGCTTCCTGGCCCTCGACGCCGGCCCCGTCTTCACCTTCAACGAAGCCGTCTCGCTCTACGTCGACTGCGCCGACCAGGAGGAGGTCGACTACTACTGGTCCCGCCTGCTGGAAGGCGGCGGGCAGGAGAGCCAGTGCGGCTGGCTCAAGGACCGCTACGGCCTGTCCTGGCAGATCGTGCCGCGCAAGCTCACGGAGCTGACCACCGACCCCGATCCGGCGCGGGCCGGGCGCGCCATCGACGCGATGATGGGCATGCGCAAGATCGACGTCGCGGCGCTCGTCGCCGCCGCAGACGGCGCCGGGTAGCGGCGCGGCCGCCCGTGGCGCGGCCCGCCCGGCGGCCGCGGCGTGTGCGGCCGCGCACCCCTCCCCAGCGCGCCGGTTGGCCCCCGGGCGACGCGGGTAGGCGCCCGCGCGGACGACGCTGGGCGGGGCATCGGCCCGCGCCCCGATGACGGACGACGACCGCGGTCCCGCGCGGCTGAGGGGTGCCGACGTTGATCGAGCTGGTGCTGGCCTTTGCTGTGGTGCTGTTCGCGGCGGTGCTGGTTTCGGGCATCGCGCACCGGACCGTGCTCTCCACGGCCGCGCTCTTCCTGGTCGCCGGGTTCGTCCTCGGCCAGGGGGTCCTCGGCCTGGTGCCGCTGTCGGGCGGGACCCACTCGGTGCGGCTGCTGGCCGAGGGCGCGCTGTTCGCCGTGCTGTTCACCGACGGCATGCGGCTGGACGTCAAGGATCTGCGCGCCCACTGGAGGCTGCCCGCCCGCGCCCTCGGGCTCGGCATGCCGGCCACCTTCGCGCTGATCGCACTGCTGGCCCATTACCTGGCCGGGCTGGACTGGCCTGAGGCCCTGCTGATCGCGGCCGTGCTCTCGCCGACCGACCCCGTCTTCGCCGCCGCGCTGATCGCCCGCGAGCGGGTGCCCTACCGCGTGCGCCACCTGCTCAACGTCGAATCGGGGCTCAACGACGGGCTCGCGCTGCCCGTCGTCGTCGTCCTGCTGTCGCTGGCCGCGGACCAGCCGCCGCACCCGGCGTCGCTGGCGGCGGAACTGGGCCTGGGCGTTCTCGTGGGCGTGGGGATCGCCCTCGGCGGGATCGCGCTGGAGCGGCTGCCCGGCCTGACCGCGACCACCCGCTACGAGCCCCTGGGCGCGTTCGCCATCGGCCTGGCGATTCTGGCGGTGTGCCAGCTTGTGCACGCCAACATGTTCCTCGCCGCCTTCACCGCGGGGGTGACGATCGCTTCGGCGAGCCCGGAGATGCGTGCCGCCTTCGACAGGTTCGGCGAGTCGGTCGCCGAGCTGCTCAAGCTCGCGGCCCTGCTGGCCTTCGGCGCGCTGATGTCGCCGTCCTTCCTCGCCGAGATCCCGCTGAGCGGGTGGGCCTTCGCGGTGCTCGTGCTGCTGGCGGCCCGCCCCGCCGCGATGCTGGCGGCGCTGACCGGCTCGGAGCTGGGCAAGCGGGAGCGGGCCGCGGTCGCCTGGTTCGGCCCCAAGGGCTTCGCCTCGGTCGTCTACGGCCTGCTGGTGCTGGAGTCGGATTTGGGGCGCAGCGACGAGCTGTTCCACCTGGCGGCCCTGGCCATCGTGCTGTCGATCCTGGCCCACTCCTCGACCGACATCGTGGTCGCCGGCCGGTTCGCGGAGAACGAGGGCAACAGCCCGGCCCGAGGCGCGGACGGTGGTGGCTCCGCGGACCGCCGGGGGCAGCAGGAGCCGCCGCCGGGAGGCGCCGCCCCCGAAGGGCCGGACACGCGCTGAGGGCGCCCGCGCCGCGCGGGGGAGGCCCGAAGCCGCGGTTGCCCCGCGCGGGGGAGCAGCGCGCCCGGGCGCCCGAGCGAGAGTGGTGGCCATGGAACCCCACACGGAACCACGCGGCGTCCCCGGTCCGGCCATGCGCCGAGAGGGCGGGGCCGCGCCCGGTCCCGGTCGGCGCGGGCGGCGCGCTCGGAGCGGGTGGGCGGTGGCCGCCGCCGCGTGGACGGCGCCGTACGTCGCATCCAAGGTCCACTACGCGCTCGACGGGCGCCTGGGCGTGACCGGAGGCCCGCGGGTGCCCGAGTCCGGCTACGCCGCCTACGGGCCGGGCGAGGCCGCCGCGGCGCAGTGGGCCAACGCGGGCGTCGGCGCCGCCGCCCTGCTGCTGTTCGCCGCGTGTGCGCTGCCCGCTGTGCGCCGAGCCCCCCGCTGGCTGCCGGCCCTGCCGGTGGGAGCGGCGGCCCTGGTGGCCGCGGCCGGCGCGATCGGCATGACCGGGCGGGCGATCGCCACCGACGCGGGCGGCGCGCTCTTCGGCGCCTACTGCCTGGTGTGGGCGGTCCTGGCGCTCGGGGTGCTGCGGGAACTGCTGCTCGGCGGTCGGCGCCGGAAGGGCTGAGCGCCGGCCGGGGACCGCCCCTGCCCGCGCACCGGCGGACGGGTGCAGGCGAGAATGCCCCCGGGGCCGGCGCCCTACGGGCCCGCCGGTCCGGACGGGCGTCGAGCCGGAGGGAAGGCGGCACATGAGCGAGGACGCGGCGGCGGGCGGGGCGCACGGCGATGGAGTGGACGGCGGGCCGGAACTGCTGGTGGAGCGGCGCGGCGGCGTGCTGGCGGTGACGTTCAACCGCCCTGCCCGCCGCAACGCCATGACCTGGGCGATGTACGACGGTTTGGCCGAGGCGTGCGAGCGGGCCGACGCCGACGACGACGTACGTGTCCTCCTGCTGACCGGCGCCGGGGGCGCCGCTTTCGTGGCCGGCACCGACATCGGCCAGTTCGCCGGGTTCGCCGACGGAGCCGACGGCGTCGCCTACGAGCAGCGCATCGGCGCCGTCATCGACCGCCTCACCGCGGTGCGCGTGCCCACGCTCGCGGCCGTGCGCGGCTACTGCGTGGGCGGCGGGCTGGCCATCGCCGCGGCCTGCGACCTGCGCATCGCCGCTCCGTCGGCCCGCTTCGGCGTGCCGATCGCGCGCACGCTCGGCAACTGCCTGGCCATGCCGGCCTTCGCGCTGCTGGCCGACCACCTGGGCACGGCGAGGACGCTGGACCTGCTGCTGACCGCGCGGATGCTCACCGCCGACGAAGCCCACGCCGCCGGGTTCGTCACCCGGCTGGCCGCGGAGGACTCGCTCGACGCCGGCGCGGAGGAGCTGACCGGCCGCCTCGCCGAGCACGCCCCGCTGAGCATGTGGGCGGCCAAGGAGTCGGCGCGGCGGCTGCGCGGCGCCGGTCTGCCCGCGGACCGCGACATCGTCGAGCGGGTCTACGGCAGCGAGGACTTCCGCAACGCGGTCGCCGCCTTCGCCGACAAGACCACCCCGACCTGGCGCGGCCGCTGACCCGCCCGAGCCTGCCCCGCGAAGCCCGCCGCAGCGCGGGGCCGGACGTCGGCCGACGCCGCGACGGCCGCCGGATCACCGGCCGCGGCGACGCTCCGGCCCGCCCCCGGCGGGGTGCGGCGGGTGCTGCCGCGCCGCGAACGGAACGCTGGCGCCGCCGGTCGAGGGCTCCGGGGCCGGTGGTGCCGGCTCGGGCCCACGAGGTCCGGGCCCGGCGGCGCCGGGCCGAAGGCCGGGCTGCCCTTGCGGTGTCGTCCGAGCGGTGACGGGGCGCGGTCGGCGCGGTCCCGCGCGCGGGACGGCACAATCGTGGGCGTGCGCAATGGTGCGGGGCATGAGGACCGGCTCGCGGACGCGGCCGGGATCGCGGCGGCCGTTGCACGGGGGCGGACGAGCGCCTCGGCGGCGGTCGCCGACGCGCTTGCCGCGATCCGGCGGCTGGACGGCAACACCAACGCCTTCTGCGCTGTCTGGGACGAATGGGCGCGTGAGCGAGCGGCCGCCGTCGACGCCGCGTTGGGGCGCGGCGCCGCCCTGCCCCTGGCCGGGGTACCCATCGGTGTGAAGCGGTCCGAGGGCATCGAGTCCTTCCAGGCACGCCGGCTGGTCGCGGCGGGAGCCGTGCCCGTGGGCGCGACCGCCGTGCCCGGTCCCGGAACCGAATGGAAGACCTGGGGCGCGACCGACCGGGGCACGACGGCCAATCCGCGCCGCTCCGGGGCCAGCCCGGGCGGGTCGTCCGCGGGTTCGGGTGCGGCGGTGGCGGCGGGCATGGTGCCGATGGCCACGGCCAGCGACGGCGCCGGCTCCACCCGCATCCCCGCCGCGTGGTGCGGCGTGGTCGGGTACAAGCCCACGACGGGCCTGCTGCCCTCCCGCGACGCCGCAGGACTGACGGTCGGCGGCCCCATCGCCCGCAGCGTGGCCGACATCGCGCTCTACCGCCGCGCGGTCCTGGGGGACGGCGAAGCCCGGGACGCCTCCCGCTCGGCGGGCGGCCGCCGGCGCCGCCTGCGGGTCGCGTGGTCGGCGACCCTGGGCTTCAACCGGGTCCACGCGGGCGTGGCCGCGGCCGCCACCCGTGCGCTGGGCGAGTGGGAGCGGTGCGCAGGGGTCGAGGTGAACGAGGCCGGCCTCGCCCTCGACGACCCGGCCGAGCAGTGGCGTGCCCTGCGCTCCCGTCCGCAGGGCACCCCGTGCGGCGACCGCAACGCCGCGCGCCTTGCGGAGCTGTTCGCCGGATTCGACCTGCTGGCCACTCCGACCACCCCGAACCCGCCGCACGGACCCGGCGGACCGGGCGACGCGATGAGCGTGGGGCTGACCTGGCTGTTCAACATCACCGGCCATCCGGCCGTCAGTCTGCCGACCGCGGCGCCGGCCGACTGCGGCCCCGTCGGCCTCCAGCTGATCGCCGGTCTCCATGCCGACGCCGCCCTGCTCCGGGCGGCCGCGGACTACGAGCGGCGGGTGCTCGCGCCGACCTCGTGACTTCGGTGCTTCCGTTGTGCGAGCGCTGCTCGGGCTATGTCGGCGGTCGGCGAGGGCGGGGGCGCGGGGGCGCCGCGCGCGGTTCGGCGACGGCGGTCGGCGGAAAAGGGGGACGGGTGGTGGAGGACGGCCCGGCCGGATCGGCCGCTCAACGCCGGCCGGGTGTCACCAGTGGGCGAGGCCGGGAACGTTGTGGCGGAGGAGGCCGCGGAAGGCGAGCCGCTTCAGTTCGCCGCGCTCGGCCGGGGTGGCCGGGCGCAGGTGGGCGCCGGCCTCCAGCAGGTCGGCCCTGCGCGCCGAAGGCTCGGTGAACGGAGCCGCGACGCGCGTCGCGGCTCCGCCCCCGCGGACGAGCAGTTCGAGGCGGCCGGTCGTGTCGCGGTGCAGCACGCCGACCCCGTGGCGCTCGCAGGCGCCGCCACCCTCGGAGCACGGGTCGCCGCCGGCGCCGTGGCCGGGACCGGTGGGGACCCGGACCTCCAGTTCGCCGCCGGACGGGCCGTCCGGGCGGTAGGTCAGCACCAGCGAGTCACCGCCGACCCAGACCTCCCGCAGCTCCCAGCGCGGATGCTCCAGGACCGGAACGGCGCCGTCAGCGGACTCCACGGCCGCCGCGGCCTCGCCCCGCATTCCGCCGAGGAAGGCCGCGGCGCAGCCGGCCGCCAGGACCAGCAGCGCCAGCGCACTGCCGGCGGCCGCCCAGCGCAGCGGGGCTCGCCGCTGCGCCAGGTGCACGACCAGCACGAACGCTCCCGCGCTCAGCGCAGCGCTCAGCGCGAACGTCGCCGGGTCCGGCGGCTGCCACGCCCTCCACACCGACCAGACCGCCGTCGGGCAGGCCAGCAGCAGTGCCACCGCGGCCGCCGCCCCGCCGTGTGCCGCACCCCGGCGGCTCAGCAGGCGGCCGACCGCCAGGGCTCCCCCGAGGGGGACCGCCGCCGAGAACAGGACGACCCAGGCGGCCTCCTGGAGTGTGTGGGAGTAGGCCCGCCAGAACAGGTGCTGGACGCCGATACCGGAGACGGCGAGCACGACCGGCCACGCCGCACCCGCGGCGGCCGCGGTGGCGACCTGCCCCCGCGGGACCGGCGCCCGCGCGGTCCGCCGCCGCCCCGCCGGCCCGCCGGCCCCGTCCGCGATGCCGGCACCCACCGCTCGTCCCGCCCGTCCGCGCTGCATTCCGGGTTCGATGCGCGCGGCGGCGGGGCGGTTCCGACGCTTCGGGGACGCCGCCGGCGGCGAAGCGCCCGGCCTCCGGCCGGCCGTTCGGCCGAGCGGAGGCCGCGGGCGGGGCGGGCAAGAGCAGAGGAGAACCGCACCGGGGCCGGACGCTGTTGCCGTCCGGCCCGGGTCGGCGCGCCGACCCCGCGGTAGGCCGCCGACGCCGGCGAGTCCCGGACCGTCCGCGTCGGCGGATCCGCTCGATGCGGCCCTCGGCGGAGGCGCCCGGCCCGTCCGGCTTTCGCCGCGGGCGGGCGCTCGCGCGAGGAGCGTGTGGGGGTGCGCCCGCGGTGCGCGGCCGCCCACACTGGCCCGCGGGGCGAAGGTGTTAGCACCCGGCGGGTTGCATGTCCGGCTACCCGAGCTCCCCGCGGCGGAAACCGAAACTCCGCAGGTACCTCGCACCTCCCTCTCCGCGGGCGGTCGGGCGGGGCGGGGGAACGCCGAGGCGGTCTGCTGCGTCCAAGCGGGCGTCGGTGCAGGAACCTCGGAAAGGGCGGGCATGAAGCGGTACTCGGGACCATCCGGATCCTCCGACAGCGGGGCGCGGCGCGGCCTCGCCATCGTGTTCGCCATACCGTGCGGCATCGCCGCACTCGTGCTCCTGATCATCGGCGGGATCTTCACGCTGGTCGCGCAGGCCGACTACAGCGGGCACACGGGACGGGCCGAGGCCGTGGTCAGCACCGTCGAGGTCGAGCGGGACACCGTCGGCTCCGGCGACGACGGCCAGGGCAGCGACGACGTGGACATCACCGTCTACGTCGACTACAGCGCCGAGGGTGTCGAGTACAGCGACGTCAAGCTGAACGGACTGAACCCGGACGACCACGCCGAGGGCGAGCGGCTGACCGTCGCCTACGACCCCGCCGCCCCCGGCGACCCCGTGACGGTGGAGAGCACCGAGGAGGGCGCCTTCGACGTGTTCCTGTGGTTGGGCGTCGGCATGCTGGCCGCGGGCGGGCTCGCCGGCCTCGTCGGACTGGTCCTGGTCGTCGTCGCGGCCCGCGGCTGACACCGGCGGGCGTGACCTCATCAGAGCCTGGCCGGAGGCCCCGTCATTGGCGTGTCCGCCCGGTCGGCGGGTGGCAGCCGCCCCAACCGGACCGGCGGAAAGGACGGACACCCGCACCGCGGCGGCCCCTCGACTCCGCCGGGCGGGCGCTGGGCTGCGCGCAATCCGCGGCCACCGTCACGTCCGGGTCCGCTCGGGCATGAGGCGGGACAGCAGCCACGCCGCAGCGCCGCTGACCGCGCCGACCAGGACGCCGGTGACGACGCTGCTGACGAACGCGGCCGTGCGCACCACTGCGCTCTCCACCGCCGGAGGCAGGACGCCGGCGAGGCTGCCGCCCAGCTCCGGGGGCTGGCCCGCGAAGCTGTGGGTCCACAGCACCTGGTGCGCCGCTCCTAGCAGCAGGCCGTAGACCGCGCCCACCGCCAGCAGCGCGAGCACCGGCCGGGGCAGCCTGCCCAGTACCGCCACCGCGACCCACACCACCATGGGCGCGAAGACCAGGACCGTGTTCACGCCCGGCCCCACCAGGTCCAGGTCGTGGGCCACGGCGCGCGGCAGGCCCAGGGCGGCCAGCCCGAGCACCCCCCACCAGGGGATCCGCCGCCGTCCGCGCACCTCGCCGCCGCTGTCGCCGTCCACCGATGCCGCCCCCTTCCTCGCGTGCCGCAACCGCTCCGCCGGCCCGTGCCGGCCGTGCGCGCACCCGCCCGCGCAGCTCGCGCGGGCGGGCCTGGGCGCGCACAGGACGACGCTAGGGCGGCGGCACGCATCGGGGCGTCCGACTCCGCGCCCCATCCGGGCTACATCCCGCGATGTAGCGGGGCGGGCGCCGCTGCGCCCCGGGCGGCACGCTGCCCCGGAGCGCGGCGGGTCAGGCTCCCTGCACCACCGGGTTGGACAGCTCCCCGACCCCCGGGATGCGGCAGCCGGCGACGTCGCCCGGCGTGAGGTGCACCGCGCCGGGGGTGCCGGTGGAGAGGATGTCGCCGGGGAACAGCGGCATCACGCGGCTGTGGAAACCCACCAGGAACTCGGGGGAGTAGCGCATGTGGTCGACGGTGTTGACCCGCTCGTCGGAGCCGTTGAGCACCGTCGTCACGCTGAGCCGGCCGAGCGAGCCGGCCTCGGCCAGCGCGACCGACAGCGGCACGATCGCCGGGCCGAAGGAGAAGAACCCGGGGAAGTTCTTGCTGCGGGTCAGAAAGCGCGGATTGCGGGCCAGGATGTCCTCGGCGGTCTGGTCCAGGACCGTGCACACGCCCCACACGTGGCCGAGCGCGTCCTCGTCGCTCACGTCCCGGCACTCCCGGCCGATGATCAGCCCCAACTCGGCCTCGGCGGTGACCCGCCGGCTCTGGCCGGGCAGGGGGATCGCCTCGCCCGGCGCGATGATGGTGTGGTCGCCCTTCATGAAGGAGGCGGGCTCCTCGGGCACCGACTCGGTCAGGTCCGAGGCGTGCTCCACATAGTTCAGGCCGATGCCCCAGATCTTGCGCGGCCGGGTGTAGGGCGCGGCGAAGACGGTGCCCTCCACCGGGGAGAAGGCCGAATCGGGGGCCGAGCGGACGGCGGCGGCGAAGTCGGACTCGGCGACGCGCTCGACGACCTCCAGCGCGGTGGCGGGCGCGCCGGGGAGCACGTCGGCCGCGGCCGCGACGCCGCGTCCTCCGTCGACGACGACCGCGGCCTCACCGGCGGCGCTGCGTGCTGTGGCCAGGTACATGCGAACTCCCTAGGGTCGGGCGGCCCGCCGGCGACGGGCCTTCGGGGGGTGGCAGGCGGCGGTGGCCGCCTCCCGGTGCGGGGCCCGGCCGCGTCCGCGCGGACGCGGCCGGGCCGTCCGTGCGCCGGCGCACGGACGCGAGCGGGGGCGGGGGCGCCGCCTCAGGGCAGCGACGGCACGAGCCCGCCGTCGACCAGCAGGCTCTGTCCGGTGACGTAGCCGGCGCGCTCCTCAGCGAGGAAGCCGACCATGGCTCCGAGCTCCTCGGGGCGCCCGTAACGGCCCGCCGGGATCGCGGCCTCCGCGCCGCGCCGCACCTCCTCGGCGGTGGTGCCCTGGCGCTGGGCCTTGCGCTCGTCCAGCGTGCGCACCCGCCCGGTGTCGATGCGCCCGGGCGAGACCATGTTGACGGTGATGCCGTCCGGAGCGAGGTCGGTGGACAGCGACTTGACCAGGCCCGTGAGCGCGGGGCGGAAGACGTTGGACAGCACAAGACCGCCGATGGGGTGGCGGACGCTGGAGGAGCCGATGACCACGATGCGCCCGAACCCGCCTTCGCGCATCGCGGGAACGGCGGATCGGATCGCGGTGACCGCGCTGCGCAGCGTCAGCGCGTAGGCGGCGTCCCAGTCGTCCATGCTCACGTCGGCGAAGTCGCCGGGCGGAGGGCCTCCGGCGTTGACGACCAGCACGTCCAGTCGGCCGTAGCGCTGGACGGCCCCGTCGACCAGGCCCTCGACCTCCTCGGCGGACGAGACGTCGGCGCGCACGCCGGCCACGGCCTCGGGCCCGGCGACCGCGCCGAGCTCGGACACCGCCTCCTCCAGGCGCTCTGCGTCGCGGCCGCAGACGGTCACCCGCAGTCCGCCGCGCAGCAGCTCGGCCGCGCTGGCCTGGCCCAGGCCCCGGGTGCCGGCCATGACGACCGCCGTCCGGCGCGGGGCGTTCTCCTCTGCCATCGTGCTCCTTCGTGAATCGTGGACGTCTCGGTGGGCGGGCGCCCGGCGCGCCGGCCGCCCGCGTGCCCGGCCGCGGCGGTGACCGCGGATCCGGGAACGGTATAGCGTTCCACCGCCTCAGGGACGAAGCCGAACCCGGGCCCCGGCGTCTGCGGCGGCACCGGCTCGCCGCCGCGCACCTCGATCCGCGTGCTGAGCAGCCTGCGGAGGTCGAGCCTCCGGTCGTGTCGGGGGTCGAGGCCACCAGATGCGCGTGCAGGCCGTGGAACCGGTGCGGCGCCACGGGCACCGACCGTGGCCGGCGGCCGGTGCCGCGATCAGGCGGAACCCGGTGACCCCGCCGCAGACGGCGGTGCGGGTCTGCAGCGCATCCGCAGCTTCCTTCTCCGGCAGCTCCTTGTGCCGCCGGCGCCCGGCCCCGATCCCGCGGGTCGCCACCGGGTCCCGGAGGCGCGCGCGAGTCGGGCGCGGCGGCCACGCGCGCCTTTTCCGTCACGACGGCGGTGCCGCTCCCACCGGGCGTCTCCTCGGCCATCCCACTCACTCTCGACCCTCATCGCGCGAAAGGCGTCCCCTGCCCGGCGGGCCCGCGCCGGGCGTTCGACCGCCGTAGCGGGATTTGGCATTTGGTATTCCATATCCCCTTGTTGCGGTCCAGAGCGCAATGTACCGTGCGTCACATGGATGCGCTAGCCCCCATGCGTGCACACGGCCCCCTCAAGACCTCGCGGATGAGCGAGACCGCCTACGAGGCGATCGAGGGCGCCATCGTGCGCTGCGAACTGCCGCCGGGCACACCGCTGGTCGACCGCCAGCTCTCCGAGGCACTCGGGGTCAGTCGCACGCCCATCCGCGACGCGATGCAGAGCCTGGAGGCCGTCGGCCTCGCGATGCGCGTGCGGGGGCGCTACGCCGTCGCGGGCTTCGACGTCGAGGACGTCCGCGAGCTCTACCAGGTGCGCCGGCTGCTGGAACCGGCCGGTCTGGAGGAGCTGGCCCGCACCTGGGACGAGGAGACCGTCGACGAGCTCGCCGGCTTCTTCGACGAGGCGCAGCGGCCGGGTCCGCCGGGGCCCTACGAGGACTACCTCGCCCGCGACCACGCCTTCCACAAGCGCATCGTCTCGCTGACCGGCAACTCGCGGGTGAAGCGCTTCTACGCCGTGAACGAGAAGCAGATCAACCGCATCCGGCACTACCTCGCCCCGGGCTACGAGGGCCGGATGACCGAGGTCGTCAGCGAGCACAAGGAGGTCTGCGAAGCGATCGGCAGAAGGGACCTGACCGCGGCCCGCGCCGCGCTCATCGGCCATCTGGAGGCCGGCGAGGCGACGATGATCACGTTCCTGGCGCAGCAGCAGGAGCCGAACGAGGGCTGAGCTCGCGCCGGAGGCCGCATCCAACCCCCCGTTGCACGCGACTCCGTCCAGCACGGCGCCTCGGCCGAGGTGTGCCGCATTCCACGCAGGCGGGATCGCTGCGGCCCCGGTGCCGGCCCGGAGGCCACGGCGGCGCATCCCCGACCGGGAGTCGGTCCGCGCGTGAGCGTCCGCACCCCCACGATCGCCACACCGCCACATGAAAGCGGGGACAGCACATGACCGTCCGCAACGGGCACCTCCCGGGCGTCGAGCCCGGCGGACTGCGCGACCTTGCCGCCGCGGTGTTCACCGCCGCCGGGATGAGCGGCGACGACGCGGCGGCGACGGCCCGCCACCTGGTCGAGGCCGACCTGCGCGGAGTCGACTCCCACGGGGTCAGCCGCACCGCGGTCTACGTCCACCGGCTCCGCCGCGGCCTGGTCACCGCCCGGCCGCGGCGCCGGGTGGTGACCGAGACACCGGTGAGCGCCCTGCTGGACGCCGGCAACGGCCCCGGGATCGTCGCCGCCGAGCACGCCATGCGCACCGCCGCGGACAAGGCCGCCGCGACGGGGGTGGGCATGGTCAGCGTGCGCAACTCCAACCACTGCGGGATGCTCGCGCACTACACCGCCGCGGCCGCCCGCGAGGGGCTCGTCGCCCTGGCGACCACCAGCGCGCCCGCCGCGATGGCCCCGTGGGGCGCCAAGGACCCCTACTTCGGCACCAACCCGGTCTCCTACGCCGTGCCCGCGCCCGAGGGCCGGCCCGACATCGTCTTCGACATGGCCACCAGCCACGTCGCCAAGGGCAAGATCATTCTGGCCGGCAAGAACGGGCAGGAGATCCCGCTGGGGTGGGCGCTGGACGGCGCGGGCCGGCCCACGACCGACCCGGCGGCGGCGCTCGCCGGCAGCGTGCTGCCGGTGGGCGGGCCCAAGGGGTCGGGCCTGGCGCTGCTGGTGGAGGTGCTGTCCGCGCTGTTCTCGGGCGCCCACCACGGCCCGCACATCCCCCCGCTCTACGACAACGACGAGCATCCCCAGGGTCTCGGCCACTTCTTCCTGGCGATGAGCCCGGCCGTGTTCCTGCCGCAGGAGGAGTTCGCCGCGCGGGTGGGCCGCCTGGCCGACGAGGTGGCGGCGCTGTCGGCGGCCGAAGGCCACGAGCGCGTGTACCTGCCCGGCGAGCCCGAAGCCGAGCGCGCCGCGCACCGCCGCACCCACGGCGTCCCCTTGTCGGCCGAGGTGCGCGCGGAACTGCGCGCGGTCGCGCAGGAGCTGGGCGTCGCCCCCGCGCTGACGGCGGTCCTGGACGGTGCCGCCCCCGCTTAGGTGCCACCAGGGGCCCAAGGCGCCCAGCACGGGGCGCGGCAGTGCCGCCGGTAGGCGCAGCGAGGAGCTGTTCTCCGAGGAGGGGGTCGCGGGGCGGGGTTCACCGACCGGGCGATGACACGTCCACGGGGCTGGACGACGCGAGCATCCGGCGCCCGCTCGTCGACGCGGGTCCCGTCGGCGGCCCGCGGATGCCCCACCGGCCCCGGCTCGCTGCGAGCAGCAGCCGGGCGCCCGGCTCGCGGTGCGCAAGGACGGGCTGATGCGGCGCGGCATCCTCGCCGACGACGCACAGCGGCGCCCCTCGGCGCCGCCGACGCCCGCGGAGGCCGACCACCTGCTCACGCGCCTGGCGCGGAAGGACCGGCGGGCCGCGGCGGTGCTCCGGTGGCACGGGCTTCCCCGACTCGGGGAGGCCCGCCGCGGCGGGACCGGAACGCGGCCGGTCCCGCTTGCGCCGAAGCCGCCCCGCCCCCGCCGCGGGCCGCTCGCACGCGGCGGGCGGGACGCCTCAGTCCCGCGGGCCGCCGCTCCCGGCGCCCGCGGGCGCCGGGCCGCTGTCGTCGCGGTGCTCGTGGCCCCAGGTCACCAGCGGCTCCAGGGCGTCCAGCAGGCCCCGGCCGCGCGGCGAGGGCCGGTAGAGGATCTGCACCGGGGTGGTGGGCACCACCTCGCGTTCGAGCAGGCCCAGCGACTCCAGCTCCTTCAGCCGCTGGGAGAGCATCCGGTCGGAGATGGCACCGATGAACCTGCGGTACTCGCTGAAGCGCTGCGCCCCGCGCGCGCCGGCGAGCAGGATCACCCCCATCCAGCGGCGCCCGACGAGCTCCAGCACCTCCTGGAAGACGTCGCAGTCCTGGTCGTGGGCAATGTGGGAGGGCGCGGCGGCCGGGGCTCCGGCGCCGCCGTCTCCGGCAACTGCTGAGATAGTCACATACTCAAAATAAGTAGCTAACCTGAGTCTGGCAAGGGGGTCGGGCTCGGCGGCGCGGCCGTGCGCCGCGAACCCGCGGAGCGCCCGCATCGGCCGCATTCGGGTCGCTGACCGTGCACCCGCGGCCCCGGGACCCTGGGGGCCCGCCGGGGTCGGCACCGCCCGTCGCGCGGGTGCGGAAACGCCGCCCGGACAGAGCGCCGCGGCCGCCGACCGGCCCCTGTTCAAGAAGGCGCGTGTGCCGGGCGTGACCGGCATGTCAAAGCTGCACATGAACGAGGCCTCCGGTAAACGGGACAACGACCAAGCAGCCCGTATACGGAGACCTCGGTGGCCAGGGTACCGATCGGAGGACGCAAAGACCTCGGCGCCAAGCAGTGGCGCACCCTGCGCCCGCTGCTGCCCGCAGCAACGGGGCGCGGCAGGCCGGCCAGATGGAGCCGCCGGCAACCGCCGGACGGCATCGGATGGCGCAGCCGTGTCGGCGCGCCCCCGGGGCGACGTTCCGAACGCTACGGCCACTGCCAGTCGATCTATGCGCTGCTGCGGCGCCGGCAGCGCGCGGGAGAGCGCGGGCCGCCGCTCTCACGCGCCGGGCCGGAAGCGGTCCCGCTCCGCCGTCGCCTCGCGTTCCGCCGCGTCCGCGCCGTGCGAGAGCGCGCGCAGCGCCGGTGCCGCCAGCGCCGTGCCGAGCACGATCACGGTGCCCGCCGCCAGCGACGGCAGCCGCAGGTCGACGCGACCCAGCAGCCCGCCCAGAACGGCGCCCAGCGGTGCCGCGCCCTGCCCGACCGTCTGGATGCAGGACAGCGCGCGTCCCAGCAGGGCGCCCGGGACGACCAGTTGCCAGATCCCCGCCGCGACCACGTTGACCACGGCCGCGGCGAACGCGAGAGCGCACCACGCCAGCCCGGCGGTCACGGCGCCGGGGGAGAGCGCGAACGTGGCCGAGAGCGCTCCCAGCGCACCGAAGGCCAGCACGCAGGTGGCGAACCTCCCCAGGCGGCGGACCAGTCCGCCGGTGGAAGCGGCACCGAGCACGCCGCCCGCCGCCGCGGACGACAGGAAGAGGCCGTAGAAGGCCTCGGGGACACCGAAGCGGTCCTGGACCAGCAGGACGAGGACGACCGACTGGGCCGTCATCGCCGCGTTCACTAGCGCGAGCAGCAGCGCGACGCTGCGGAACCCGCGCCTGCCGAACACCGCGCCCAGTCCCGCTCCCAAATCGCCGGCGACCGACCGGAGGCCGGCGCCGGAGCGTGCGGGCACCCCCGGCTCTGCCGGGCGGCGCACCGCCGCCGGCAGGCCCAGCAGCACGAGCGCGCCGACCAGGTAGGCGCCCGCGTTGAGGGCCAGCGGCAGCGCCGCCGCGACGGCGAAGAGCAGTCCGGCCAGGGAGGCTCCGGCGAAATGCTCGGCGACGAGCTTGCCGCCCTGCAGCCGGCCGTTGGCCCGGTCCAGCGTCCCGGCGGGCACCACCTCCGGCAGCGCGGCCCGCCCCGAGAGGTCGTAGAACACCTCGCAGAGCATCGCGGCGAACATGACGGCGTACAGCCACCAGACGGTGGCCTGACCCGCGCCGACCAGGACGGCCAGCAGCGCGAGCGCGCAGCACCGCACCGTGTTGGCCGCGGCCATCAGCCGCACGCGGTCCACGCGGTCCACGACGACGCCCGCGAACAACCCGAACAGAAGCCACGGCAGGAACCGCGCGATCGCCAGCCCGGAGATCTGGAGCGGGTCGTCGGTCAGCGTCGCCGCCGCCAGCGGCAGCGCCGTGAGCATGACGCCGTCGGCGAGGTTGCTGGAGAGTGCGCCGGTCCAGAACCGGCGGAAGTCCCGCCCCAGAGCGACTGCGCCGCCTCCGCGGCCGCCCGGCGCGCCCCGCGCGGCGGGAGCTGCGCCGCCTTTCTGCGGGCGGGACCTTCTCCTGTTGAACACGACGAGCGCCGATTATCCGCCATCGGACTCCCCGACAACAAGAGCGCCGGTAGCCGCCGCCGGCGAGGCGGTCGAGGCCGGTGAAAGTCCGCTGTGCGGACCGGCGGAACCGCCGGACCCGGGGCTCGCGGGTGTCGATGCGGCCGAGCGCGAGGAGCCGACCGCGCCGCCGCGTCTCGTCGCGAGACGGCCGAGAGGGGCCGCCCCAGAGCGGGCCTGCGATGGTCGCGGTGCGCGATCGGCGGGGCTTACCCGGCGGACGGCGCGGGGGCCTCGGCGGCGTCCCGCGCCAGCGCCGCCAGCCACCCCGGCGCGTCCGGCTCCCGCAGTACGGCGCAGAGCGCTCCCCGGAGACGGCGGCGGTTGCGGCCCGAGCCGGCCGACGCCGCCTTCGGCGGGAGGGCCGCCAGGAGCGGTTCGCACTCTCGCCATGCCCCAGCCGCCGTGTACGCCCGCAGCAGGGACACCTGATGGTGGAGAGCCGCCCTGCCGTCCGGGTGCTGCGCGGCGGCGGCCGCCGCCGCGTGTTCGAGCTTCGGCAGGGCCGCGCCGGGGTTGTCCAGGGCGAGCAGCGCCTCGCCCTCGTGCCCGCTCAGCTCGCCGTCGTCGACCCACCACGTCCACGCCGGATCCCGGCTCGTGAGCGAGTCGCTCAGAGCCGAACGCGCACGGCCGAGCTCGGTCGCGGCGCCCCGGCCGTCGCCCATCCGGGCGAGTGCCCTTCCCCGGCGGATGCGTGCCAGCAGTGCTACGCGAGGCGGGATTCCGGACCGGCTCAGCAGTTCGTCCGCGATACCGAGCGACTCCCCGGGGCGGCCGGCCTCCGCCTCCAGCAGCGCCAGGTTCGTCAGCGCGAAGTGCTCCATGGAGCGGTCGCCGGCGTGGCGCGCGAGGACGCGGGCCTCCAGCGTCGCCCTGCGTGCGGCGCCCTGCTCGCCGGCGTCGAACAGCAGCCACCCCGCGAGTTCGGCCGCCTCGGCCGCCGAGGCCAGGTGGTCCCGCCGGTACGGCTCGCGGACGGCGCCGGAGGCCAACCGGTGGTGCGCACCGCGCCAGAGGCGCACGGCGGCGGGAGCGGTCGCCTCCCCTCCATGGCGGCTCTCCTGAGCGACGAGGCGGTCGACGGTCGCCCGCATGTGCTCCATCTCGCGCATGTGGCGGGCGAGGCCTCGGGGGGACCGGCCGCACTCGTGCTTCGCGCGGCGGACGGGGATGCCGAAGTCGTCGGCCATAAGGCGGGGCTCCCGGGGTGGCGGCCGTTGCCTCCCAGCGTAGGCGGCCGGATCACCGCCGCACCGGCGGCCTCCGCCGCGGACGCAGCGGGACCGCGGCCGGAGCCGTGCGGATCGCGCGGCTCGCCGAGCGCGGCCGCGCCGGAACGGCGGGGCACATTCTCGGAAAAAAGCTCGGCTGGGGTGTCGATCCGGCGGGCGGCCGTTCGACGCACAGGGTGAGGGGCGGGGAGAGTCCCCGCCGAACGCGAACCGGGGAGCAGACCATGCCGCGCTTTTTGTCGATCAGCCGCCACGACGAGCAGAACCGTCCCACCGAGCCGCCCGCTCCCGAGCTGCAGCAGCGCATGGCCGAGCTGTACGAGGAGATCACCAAGGCGGGCGTCGTGCTGGACATGGCCGAGCTCGCGCCGACGTCCGAGGGGACCCGGGTCGCCTGGGTCGACGGCCGGGCCGAGTACACCGACGGCCCCTTCACCGAGAGCAAGGAGGTCGTCGGCGGCTACACCGTCATCCAGGCCAAGGACAAGGCCGAGGCCCTGGAGTGGACCCGGCGCTTCCTCGAGGTGCAGGGCCGGTACGAGCCCGGCACCACGGTCGAGGTCCGCGAGATCTCCGAGGGCTGAGCGCACGTGCTTGCCGCGCGCATCCGCCCCTGCTGAGATGGCGGCATGAGCACGGTGAGCACGGCCGAAGCGGTCGAGACGGTCTTCCGCATCGAGTCCGCGCGGATCATCGCCGGCGTCGCGCGCATCGTGCGCGACGTCGGCATCGCCGAGGAGATCGCGCAGGACGCCGTGGTCGCCGCGCTGGAGCAGTGGCCGGAATCGGGTGTCCCGGACAAGCCGGGCGCCTGGCTGACGGCCACCGCCAAGCACCGCGCCGTCGACCTGGTCCGCCGCAGGCAGACCTACGCCCGCAAGCTGGCCGAGGTCGGCCGGGCGCTGGAGGACCGCCCTCCCGCCGAGCCGCCCGACGCCGACGGCATCGACGACGACCTGCTGCGGCTGATCTTCACCGCCTGCCACCCCGTGCTCTCCGCCGAGGCGCGGGTGGCGCTCACCCTGCGGCTGCTGGGCGGGCTGACCACACGCGAGATCGCCCGCGCCTTCCTGGCCGCCGAGCCGACCGTCGCCCAGCGCATCGTGCGCGCCAAGCGCACACTGGCAGCGGCCGGGGTCCCCTTCGAGGTCCCCTGCCGCGCCGAGCGCGCCGAGCGGCTGGACTCGGTGCTGGAGGTGGTCTACCTCGTGTTCAACGAAGGCTACTCGGCGACGGCCGGAGACGACCTCGTGCGCCCGGGACTCTGCGAGGACGCGCTGCGCCTGGCCCGGGTGCTGGCCGGACTGATGCCCGATGAGCCCGAGGTGCACGGGCTGGCGGCGCTCCTGGAGTTCCAGGCCTCCCGCACCGCGGCCCGCACCGCCCCCGACGGCGCGCCGGTGCTGCTGGCCGACCAGAACCGCGCCAAGTGGGACCGGCTGCTGATCAGCCGCGGCTTCGAGTCGCTGCGGCGCGCCGGGACGGGGCCCTACGCGCTCCAGGCCGCGATCGCCGCCTGCCACGCCGGCGCGGCGTCCTACGCGGACACCGACTGGGCGGCGATCGCCTCGCTCTACGGGCGGCTGCTGGAGGTGCGGCCCTCTCCGGTGGTCGCGCTGAACCGGGCGGTCGCGGTGTCCCGGGCCCGCGGTCCGGAGGCGGGCCTGGCCCTCGTGGAGGAGCTGGCCGACGTGCCCGCCCTGCGCGACTACCACCTGCTGCCCAGCGTCCGCGCGGACCTGCTGCACGCGCTGGGCCGGACGGAGGAGGCCGGCGCCGAGTTCGCGCGGGCGGCGTCGCTGACCGCCAACGAACGCGAGCGCGCCCTCCTGCTGGAGCGCGCAGCCCGAGCCGAAGCGGCCGGAGGCCCTCCGGCGGGGGAGCGGCCGGCGTGACCGGCGCCGCGGGGCGGGTGCTCCACGACGACACCGGCGCGGCGGTGGTGCTCGCGCGCCCCCCGCGGCGGGTCGTCTCGCTCGTGCCCTCGCTCACCGAGGCGCTCGCGGCCGGTGCGCCGGACGTGTTGGCGGGCGCGACGCAGTGGTGCACGCACCCGCCGGAGCTCGGGGTCGCGCGGGTGCGCGGCACGAAGAACCCGGACCGCCGCGCGATCGCGGCGCTGGAGCCCGGCCTGGTGGTGGCCAACAAGGAGGAGAACCGCGAGCTGGACGTGCGCCGGCTGCGTGCGGCCGGTATCCCGGTATGGGTGACCGTGGTCGAGTCCGTCCCCCAGGCGCTGGCCTCCCTTGAGCGGCTGTTCACCCTGGCCCTGGACCGCCCGGCGCCCGACTGGCTGCGCAGCGCGCAGGACCTCTGGGACGGACCGCCGCCGCGTCCGCACGCCCGGGTCGCGGTGCCGGTCTGGCGCGACCCGTGGATGGCGGTGGGCTCGGCGACCTTCGCCGGCGACCTGCTCGCCCGCCTCGGCCTGGAGAACGTCCTCGCCCGCGACCCCGGCCGCTACCCCCGCGTCGACCCCGCCGAGCTGGACCGCGCCGGCCTCGACCTCGTGGTCCTGCCCGACGAGCCCTACCCCTTCACCGCCTCCGACGGCCCCGACGCCTTTCCAACGACGCCCGCCGCCCTCGTCGAAGGCCGCCTGCTCACCTGGTACGGCCCGTCCCTCGTCACCGCACGCACCGCGCTGCCGGGCCGCCTGCGCGCCCCGCGATAGCCGTACCTCCCGGGCTCCGCGCCCCGCTCAGCAGGTCGAGTGGAAGAGCCCGCCGACCGGCACGGTCGCGGCGAGGCGGTTGTAGATGCGGACGGCCTCGGTGGTCTCGGCGGTGTGCACCTCGACCGAGCGCGAGCGCAGCAGGTCGAGGGTGCGCGGGTCGACCTCCAGGCGGCCGTGCATGCCGCGCGAGAGGACCACCGCCGCGGCGCCGCGGTCCAGGAGCTCCTCGACGTCGGCGGGCTGGATGCCCGGGTGGTGGGCGGTGCCGGTCTCGTTCCAGTCCCAGGCGCGGCCGCCGCCGGGGTAGAGCTTGAAGTCCTTGCCCACGGTCGTCGGCGAGGGGCCGCCGCGGCCCTCCGCCGAGCCGGCGCGGGCGACCTCCATGCGGCCCCACGACAGCGACAGCACCCGCGGCGAAGCGGTCGGTGTATCCGCCATCTGCACTCACTCCCTCCGTCCGCTCGGCTCCCGGAACCCCGCCGCTGTCGGTGTCCGGCGATTCCGCGCCGCCGCCTGCGGGGCGCCCGCGGATCCGGCGGATTATGTTCGCGGAAGTCGCCCTATGCGCGGGAGCGGACCCGTACAGTTTCCCTCAGACAAGGCTGACGCGCCGTCGAGTCCGGCTGTTCCCCGCCCCCCGACAGTGAAAGAGCAGAATTCCGATGAGCGATGCCCTCAGGTTTCCCCCGACAGATCTGGACATGTCGAAGCCGACCATCGCCCGGGCCTACGACGCCCTGCTGGGCGGCAAGGACAACTTCGCCCCCGACCGCGAGCTCGCCGCCGCGGTGGAGGAGCTCAACCCCGGCATGACCGTACTCGCGATCGAGAACCGCGGGTTCCTCTCGCGCGGTGTCGAGTACGCGGCCGGCGAACTGGGCATCGGCCAGTTCCTCGACCTCGGCTCCGGGCTGCCCACCGTCGAGAACACCCACCAGGTCGCCCAGCGCAACTCTCCGGAGAACCGCGTCGTCTACGTCGACATCGACCCGATGGTGCTCGCCCACGCGCGCGCGCTGATGGTGGAGAACGAGACGACCACGGTGATCACCGCCGACCTGCGCGACGTCGACCAGGTCCTCGGCGACCCGGGCGCGCGCCGCCTCCTCAACTTCGACGAGCCGGTGTGCCTGATGCTGGTGTCGCTGCTGCACTGCATCCCCGACGAGGACGACCCCTTCGACCTCGTGCGGCGCTACCTGGAGCCCTTCCCGTCGGGATCGGCGCTGGTGTACTCGCACCTGTGCTCCGACATCGCCGAGCACGGCCGGCTCTTCACCGAGCGAGTCCACGCCTCGGGGGCGCCGTGGGGCCGGGTGCGCAGCCCCCGGGAGTGCGAGGCCGCGGTCGCCGGCCTGGAGCTCGTCTCGCCGTCCGTGGACGGCGCGGAGCCGGCGCGCCTGGTCGACTGCGACACCTGGCGCAAGCCGGGCACCGCCCCGGTCGACATCCCCGGCGAGGACAAGCGCATCTGGGAGCACGCCGGGGTCGCGATCAAGCCCTGAGGGCGAAGCACCCACGACGAAGGCCGGGCGCCGCGGCCGGTTCCGCCGCAGCGTCCGGGCGCCGGCCGGCCCACCCGGCGGACGCGGGCGGCGCACCCGCGTGCGCCGCCCGCGGCGGACGAGCCCGTCATGTGCGCACTAGTGCCCGCCTCTGCCGTGGCCGGGCCGGCCCGGCCACCACCGCTTCTCGTCCTTGAGCGTGTCGTACACCGCGAAGAAGGACTTCTTGCGGGTGAAGTCCTCGGTCATGACCGTGGCCGCGCCCTGGCCCTCGAAGAACACCGGCACCCAGGAGTACTTGTCGGTGAAGCCCCAGATCGTGAAGGAGTCGCAGCCCTCCACGTCCAGGCAGGCCGACAGTGCCTGCCGGTAGTAGTCGGCCTGGGTGTCCAGCTGCTCCGCGGTGGGCTCGCCGCTCTCCGGCAGGGTCATGCGCACGTCGATCTCGGTGATGGCGGTGCCCAGGCCCAGCTCGTCGAAGCGGCGCAGGTTCTCCTCCAGGCCGCCGGGGAACGGGTAGTCGAGGCTGAGGTGCGCTTGGGCGGAGAAGCCGTGCAGCGGGACTCCGTCGGCGAGCAGCTCTCGGGACAGCTCGTAGTAGGCGTCGCTCTTGGCGTTGACGCTCTCGACGCCGTAGTCGTTGAGGTACAGCTCGGCGTGCGGGTCGGCGCGGTGCGCCCAGCGGAACGCGTCGGCGATGACACCCGGGCCCAGCTCGCGCAGCCAGATGTTCTCCTCGGTCCGCAGGTTGCCCTCGGAGTCGAAGATCTCGTTGGCGACGTCCCACTGCTGGATGCGGCCCCTGTAGCGGCCGACGACGGTGGTGATGTGGTCGCGCAGGATGGACCGCAGCTCGGCGTCGGAGAAGTCGCCCTCCTCCAGCCACGCGGGGTTCTGGCTGTGCCAGAGCAGGGTGTGGCCGCGCACGACCTGGCCGTGGCGCCCGGCGAAGCGGACGATGCGGTCCGCCATCTCGAAGTCGTACTCGTCGCGCTCGGGGTGGATGTACTCCCACTTCATCTGGTTCTCGGGCGAGACCGAGTCGAACTGGCGCGCCAGCGTCCTGCGGTAGCGGCGGTCCGAGGTGAAGGGGTCCGGGTAGTCCTGTTCGAGGTGGTGGCCGCCTCCGGCGACCGCGGTACCGATGTGGAACCCGTGGGGTGCGGCCCAGCGCAGCCGCTCGGCCTTGCCGTGGGAGTGGTGGGGAGGCCAGTGGCGCTCGGCGGTGTCGGCGGAGGCCGCGGGGACGGCCGCCGGAACGGTCAGGGCGGCCGCGGCCAGGGCGGTGATGGCGAAGCGGATGGGTCTCATCTGGGGGATCTCCCATTCGGTCTGCCGCTTGCTACTTTTCCGGAAAATTCCGATTTGCGGCGTCGATGGACAGTAAGCGCTCCTGGCCAGGGCGTCAATCCCCCGGGTCGGGCGCCCCGCCGCCTCCTCCGCCCGCGCGGTCGGGCCTCCCGCCCGCGCGCCTCCGCCCGCGACGTCCGTACTCTGGGTAGGTACGAAGGAGGAGCAGTGGCCGATACCCCGACCCCAGCCGTGACGATCTCCGCCATCGCCGAGGAGGCCGGCGTCTCCGCGCCGACCGTCTCGCGCGTCCTCAACGGCAGGGGCGACGTAGCGCCCGCCACCCGCGAGCGCATCGAATCCTTGCTGCGTGCCCGCGGCTACCGCCGCCGGGGCAGCCGCGGGGGTGAGATGGTCGGGCTGCTGGACCTGGTCTTCAACGACCTGGACAGCCCGTGGGCGGTCGAGATCATTCGCGGTGTCGAGGACGCCGCCCACGCGGTGGGCAGCGGCATCGTCGTCTCGGCGATCCACCGCCGCGCCAGCTCCACCCGCCAGTGGCTGCAGAACGTCCGCTCGCGCACCAGCGACGGCGCCATCCTCGTCACCACCGACCTGGACTCCTCGCTGCGCGCGGAGCTGGAGGACCTGCACATGCCGTCGGTGGTCATCGACCCGGTGGGCGTGCCCGATCTCGCGGTGCCCACGATCGGCGCCACCAACTGGGCGGGCGGCCTCAGCGCCACCGACTACCTGATCAGCCTGGGGCACCGGCGCATCGCGTTCGTGGCCGGCCGGCCCGAGCTGTGGTGCAGCCGCGCCCGCCTCGACGGCTACCGGGCGGGGCTGGAGACCGCCGGGCTGGACGTCGACGACGACCTGGTCGTGCCGGGCGAGTTCGACTACGAGTCGGGGTTCCGCGCAGGCGAGCACCTGTTCGGCCTGGCCGAGCCCCCGACCGCGGTGTTCTCCGCCAGCGACCAGATGACGCTCGGGGTCTACGAGGCGCTGCGCCGGCGCGGCCTGCGCGTGCCCGCCGACGTCAGCGTGATCGGCTTCGACGACCTCCCCGAGGCGCGCTGGGCCTCGCCTCCGCTGACCACGGTGCGCCAGCCGCTGGCCGAGATGGGCCGGCTCGCCGTGCGCACGGTGCACCGGCTGGTGAGCGGCGAGTCCATCGAGAGCCCGCGCGTGGAGCTGGCCACCGAGCTCGTCGTGCGCGACAGCACCGCCGCCGTGCCGGGCGCGCCGGCGGAGTGAGGAGAGGAGGGGAGAGAGGAGCGGATCTTCATCCGCGACCGGCTGCGGCGGTTCGGGCCGTGGGGCGTTGACATCCCGCACTCCGCTCTTTATGTTGCGATTATCTTCCGGAAAATTCCGGAACACAACGCTCGAGGAGTCTCGCGTGAGTGACGGAATATCCCCCAAGCGGGGCCGCGTCGTCGCGACCCTGCTGACGATCGGCCTCACCGTCTTCGCCGCCGCCGCGCCGGCGCACGCGGTGCCACAGGACTATCGCTATCACCCCGCCGGGCGCACCGAGGGCACCGCCACGCCGGAGGTCGTCACCCAGACGGGGGTGCCCGGCCAGTCGGTCGCCCTCACCTTCGACGACGGCCCCAACCCGGGCGAGACGCCTCAACTGCTCGACGTGCTGCGCCGGCACGACGTCAAGGCCGTGTTCTGCCTGTGGGGCGAACACGTGCAGCAGCACCCCGGCCTCGTCCGGCAGATCGCCGACGAAGGCCACACGCTGTGCAACCACTCGATGCGCCACGCCGACCTGAGCTCCTGGTCCAGGAGCCGCATCGCCGCCGACCTCGAGGCGACGAACCAGGCGATCCACGACGCCGTGCCCTCGGCCGACATCCCCTATTTCCGCGCGCCCTACGGTTCCTGGGGCCAGAGCCCGCAGGTGGCGGCGGACATGGGGATGCAGCCGCTGGGCTGGAGCCTGGCCGTCGAGGACTGGAACCCGCCCGGCGCCGACGTGCTGGCGGAGCGGCTGCGGCGGGGCATCACGTCCCAGTCGGTCGTGCTCCTGCACGACGGCGGCGGCGACCGCAGCCAGACGGTCGAGGCCGTCGACCGCGTCGTCCCAGACCTGCAGTCCCAGGGCTGGCGGTTCGTCCTCCCGGCGAACCGGGGATAGCCCCGTGCGCCGGCAGGACACTCCGGCGCGCCTCCGAGCCCGGCGCATCGGCGCCGTCGCGGCGGGCGCGCTGCTGCTGATCGGTGCCGGGGCCGCGGCCGTCGGCGCCGAGCCCCGGCACCACCCCGGCGGCCACCGCGGCTGGGTGGGCACCTGGGCGGCCGTGCCCACCGCGACCCCCGAGTCGGCCACGCCTGTCCTGGAGGACGAGACCGTCCGCCAGGTCGTGCACACCAGCGTCGGCGGCGACCGGCTCCGGCTGCGGCTGACCAACGAGTTCGGCGAGACGCCGCTGCGCATCGGCGAGGTGCGCGTGGCGCTGCGCGCCGGTTCGTCGGGCACCGACACCGACCCCGGAACCGACCGCGCGGTCACCTTCGGCGGCCGCACGTCGGTGTCGGTACCGGCGGGCGCGCCGCTGCTCAGCGACCCGGTGAAGCTCCGCCTGCCTCCGCGCTCGGACCTGGTGGTCAGCATCCACCTGCCCGAGCGCACGCCGGTGACCACCCTGCACGGGTTCTCGTTCCAGGAGAACGAGGTCGCCGCGGGCAACGTGACCGCGAAGCCCTCGATCACGCCGACCGGGACCATGACGCAGTGGCACTTCCTCTCCGGTGTCAGCGTGCGCGCCCGCGGGCACACGGATGCGGTGGTCGCGCTCGGCGACTCCATCACCGACGGCTCCGAGACCACCGTCGGCGCGAACAACCGCTGGCCCGACCTGCTCGCCGAGCGGCTGGGCGGGCGCACGGGAATGCTGAACTCGGGCATCGCGGGCAACCGGCTGCTGCACGACCCCAACCCGCCCGAGGGCAGCGAAGCCGAGGGCTACGCGGCGTTCTTCGGGCAGAGCGCCCTGCGTCGTTTCGACCGCGACGTGCTGGCGCACCCGGGGGTCGGGCACGTGATCGTCCTGCTCGGCGTGAACGACCTGGGCCATCCGGGAACCGCGGCGCCGATGTCGGAGACCGTCACAGCCGAGGAGATCATCGGCGCGCACCGGCAGATCGTCGCCCGGTCCCACGCTGCCGGGCTGAAGGTCTACGGCGGCACGATCCTGCCGTTCAAGGGCGACACGCTCGGCTTCCACAGCGAGGAGAACGAGGCCAAGCGGCAGGCCGTCAACGAGTGGATCCGCACGAGCGGGGAGTACGACGCGGTCATCGACTTCGCGAAGGCGATGCGCGACCCGGACGACCCTCTGCGGCTGAACCCCGCCTACGACAGCGGCGACCATCTGCACCCCAACGACGCGGGCATGGCAGCCATGGCCGACGCCGTGCCTTCCGGGCTGCTGCGCCCGGGCCGGGCGCGGTAGGCAAGGCCCTCCGCCCCGGCCGTACACGGAGCGGCCGGGGCGGAGGCGGGTCCCGCGCGGGCGCGTGGCGGGGTGCCGTGGTGCGCCCTCCAGCGCCGCGCGTTCGTGTTGCCCACGACGGCGTGACCAGCGTCGACCCGGGCCGGGGAGGGGGCACCGTGTTCACCGTGGTGTGCCGGTGCGGTGAGGGGGGCGGGGCGGCCCCCGCGCCGCAGCCGTCGGAGGCGCCCCGGGACCCCCGAAACCCCCGGGCGGCGGACGCATCTCCCTCTGGCGCGGGAGGCGGCGGCCGTCCCGACCTGGTTGCGTTGACACCGACGTTTCGGGAGAGAGCAGCCAGGGAGGGCAGCCGTGGGCAACGACGGGTCGCCGATCGCGGCGAGAGGCGGAGCTTACCAAACCGGGAGTGCGAGGCGGGGCGTCCGGGTCCTGGGCGGTACGGCAGCGGCTTCCGCGGGGCTGCTCGCCGCCGCGCACCTCGTCATCGCCGGCGCCGGCGACGACGCAGCCGCTGTGAGCGGAGGGTCGGCGGGCTCGGGTGCGCTCGCCTGGGTCCTCCTGCCCCCGCTGGTCGTGGTCGGCTTCGCGCTGGCGACGCTCGCGCTGGCGTTCGAGAGGACGGCGCTCCCGCGAGGTCTGCTGCTCGGCCTGGTGTGGGCCCACACGGGGCTGATGGGGGTGCTCGTCGCGCTGAGCCTTGCGGGTTTTGTGACCGGGGTTCCGGTGACGCCGTCCTCGGTGTTCGGCGGACCGTTCGCCTATGCGCTGGTCTCGCTGGCGGCCTACGCGGCCTTCCTTGTCCGCTTCCCCACGGCACGGCCCGCCTCCGCTGACACGCCCGCTGATGCGCCCTGAGCCGGATCGCCAGCCGGTGCCGCCCGCCGGTCGCGGCGGGCGGTGGGGCGGTGAGGGGGCGTGGGGCTGAGCGCGAGCCCATCGGACCCGGTGCTCGCTGGTGGCCCGTGTGGCGGGGCGGCGAGGGTTGCGGGTGGTGGGGGCTGCGGTGACCGTGCTTGTGGTCTTCCGGTTGCGCGTGCGGCGAGGGCGGCGAGGCGTTGAGCGCGAGCCGATCGGTTCGGGTGCTCGCCGGTTGCGGGAGCGGCGGGGCAGCGAGGGCGGTGGTTGGTGGGGGCTGCGGTCACCGCACTTGTGGTCTGCGGGTTGCGCGGGCGGCGGGGCGGAGAGGGAAGCGGGTGGTGCAGCCTGCGTTGATCGGTTCGGGTGCTCGCCGGTGGCTCATCCGGCGGGGCAGCGAGGGTTGCGGGTGGTGGGGGCTGCGGTGACCGTGCTTGTGGTTTGCAGGGCGCGGCGGGGCGGCGAGGGCGGCGTGGGGTTGAGCGCGAGCCGATCGGTTCGGGTGCTCGCCGGTTGCGGGAGCGGCGGGGCAGCGAGGGCGGTGGGTGGTGGGGCACTTGCCCATCGGACCCGGTGCTCGCCGGTGGCCCATCCGGCGGGGCAGCGAGGGCGGCGGATGGGCCGGGAATGCGGGTACGTGTGCCACCGTTCCGCTCAGGTTCTCTGTAAGAATCTCGCATTCTGAGCATATTGGATTTCGATTCCAACCGGCAACGGTATGTGTGTAGCGCGAGCGGCAGTCCGGCATCCCTGGCTCGTAGGACTTCCATGATGCGAAAAATATCGGGTCGATTTGCCTGGTTTGTACCTTTAGGTCACAGCGAGCTGCGTCCATGTGGCGGCGAGAGTGCCGAAACCAGCGCCCAAAGGCCCTTGAGAGGTGCATCAGGCGGGTTTCGTCGCCGCCGAGGCCGCTGTGAGCCACCTTGTCGGGGTGCAATCCGGACGTTAGTACATCAATCGCCTCGCATTGAGCGGTGCAGTGGCGTGCCAGAGCGGATTCGCATGCATTAGGGCGGTCTCGTCGGCCTCTTGAGCCGGATTCCAGGACGGAATGCCCGGTTTGTCGACGATGCGCATTCTCCTGACTCGCCGATCGCCCGCGTGGAGTTAAATTAAATCGGGCATTTCTCTTTTCGGTCTGAAATGCACATACTAAAGTCCGTGCCGAAGGATTTTCCGCCGGGCCTTCGTGTATTCGGCCATGGACCGCAGCGCGCCATCGGGCGTCGTTGCTGCCTCGTTGTTTGGATCACCGGCGGGCACCGGTTCCGATGGGCTCGGGCGTAACCATCCGGGGTCCTCGCTGCCCTCGTCGGGCGCGAATCCGGCGGGCACCGGGTCCGACATCCGCGGGCTTCACCGTCCGGCGTCGTCGCTGCCTCGTTGCTTGGGTCACCGGCGGGCACCGGTTCCGATGGGCTCGGGCGTAACCATCCGGGGTCCTCGCTGCCCTCGTCGGGCGCGAATCCGGCGGGTACCGGGTCCGACATCCGCGGGCTTCACCATCGGGCGTCGTCGCTGCCTCGTTGTTTGGATCACCGGCGGGCATCCCGTCCGTTGGGCTGGGGCTTGGCCGTCAGGCGTCGTCGCCGCCCTCGTCGCTTGGGTCGCCCGCGGGCACCGGGTCCGATTGGTTACCTCGGAACCAGCACCTCGACCGCTCCGGGAACCGCTTCGGCGTGGAGGGGGAGGGCGCCGGCGGGCTCGCCGTCCGCGTAGGCGCGCATGCCGGGGGTGTGCAGCCGCACGCGGCGGGCGTGGAAGGTGCGCACCAGCGGATGGGTCGTGTGGGTGCCCCGGTAGATGCGCGGGAACGCCCGCAGCAGCTGCCCGGAGGTCGCCGGGCCTACGGCGGTGACCGCGAGTCTGCCGTCGCCGGGGTCGGCGTGGGGGCAGATCCGCATGCCGCCGCCGTAGAAGGCGGTGTTGCCCACGGCCACGAGCACCGCTTCAAGGTGCTCCTCGTGCCCGTCGGCCTCGACGGTGAACGGCAGCGGGCGCAGTCGGCCGAGCTCGGCCATGACCGCAGCGGCGTAGCGCATCCGGCCGCGCGGCCAGCGCATCCGGTCGGTGCGCTCCACGACCAGTGAGTCGAATCCGCTGGTCAGTACCGTGCCGAACCAGAGTGGGCGGTCGGCGTCCTCGGGCGGCGAGCAGCGGCCCAGGTCGATGCTGCGCCGCACGCCGCCGATGAGGACGTCGGCGGCGGCGTCGGGGTTCGCGGAGGGGATGCCCAGGACACGGGCGAAGTCGTTGCCGGTGCCGGTCGGCAGCACGGCCAGGGCCGTGGAGCTGCCGGCCAGCTCCTGCAGGGCGAGGTGGACCATGCCGTCGCCGCCGGCCACCGCCAGCACGCCGGCGCCGGCGGACACGCAGGCGCGGGCGCGCTCCCGCGTCTCGGCGGCGTCGCGCCCCGCTACAACGTCGACCTCCACACCTCGGCCCAGCAGGCGCCGCGCCGCGCGCGCGGCGACCCGCTCTCCTGTGCTGCCGCCCGCTGCGGGGTTGACCAGCAGCGTGACCGCTCCCGGTGCCGCTCCCGCTCCCGATGCCGCGGCCGCGGCACCGGAGTTCACGACCGCTCCGGGATGAGCTTGCCGGGGTTGAGCACCCCCGCCGGGTCCAGGGTGTCCTTCACCGCGCGCAGCACCTCCACGCCCAGCGTGCCGACTTCGGCCTCCATCCACGGCCGGTGGTCCGTGCCCACCGCGTGGTGGTGGGTGATGGTGGCGCCGCACGCGGCGATGGCGTCGCCGGCGGCGCGCTTGGCCGCCCGCCAGCGGTCCAGCGGGTCCCGCCCCGCCGCCGCGGCCACCGTGAAGTACAGCGACGCGCCCTCGGGATAGACGTGGGACACGTGGCAGAGCACCAGCGGTGCGCCGCCGCCGCTCGTCAGCGCGCCGGTCAGCGCCTCCGTGACCGCCTCGCGCAGACGGTGCAGGCCGGACCAGGTCGTGGCGGTCTCCAGGGTCTCGGCCAGCACGCCGGCGTCCAGCAGGGCGTCGCGCAGATAGGGGGCGAGGTAGCGGTCGCCGCGCCACCGGGCGACCGGCTCGGCGCCGAGCTCGCCGCCGCCGGCCCGCCGCAGCGTCTGCGCGGTCAGCGCGCGCACCGCCGCCGCCTGCTCGGAGCCGCCCTCGTGGGTGATCACGGCGAGGCAGCCCGGGGCGGCCTCCTGACCGGCGAGGAGGGCGTTGACGAAGGTCTCCTGCTCGTCGGAGAGCCGCACCAGGGTGGGCCGAACCCCGCTCTGGGCGAGCGCGCGCAGGGCCTCGGCGCCGGCGGCGAAGTCGGGGAAGGTCCAGGCCTCGTCGTGCCGCGCCTCCGGCAGCGGGCGCACGCGCAGGGTCGCCTCGGTGATCACGCCGAAGGCGCCCTCCGAGCCGAGCAGCAGCCGCCGCAGGTCCGGCCCGGCCGCCGAGGAGGGCGCGCGGCCCAGGTCCAGTGTGCCGCGCGGTGTCGCGGCCCGCAGCGACACCACCATTTCGTCGAACCGCCCGTAGCCCGTTGAGGACTGGCCGCAGGAGCGGGTGGCCGCATAGCCGCCGATGGTGGCGTACTCGTAGCTCTGCGGCTGGTGCCCCAGCGTCAGCCCGTGCGCGCCCAGCAGCTCCTCGGCCTCAGGCGTCCGCAGGCCCGCCTGCAGGGTCGCGGTGCCGGCCGTGCCGTCCACGGCGACGAGCCGGTCCAGGCGCCGCAGGTCCAGGGCGACGGCCGCAGGGAAGGCGCCGCGCAGCGGCTCGACCCCGCCGACGACGCTGGTGCCGCCGCCGAAGGGCACCACGGCCACGCCGTGCTCGGCGCACACGGCCAGGACCGCGGCGACCTCGTCGTGATCGGCGGGCAGGACCACCGCGTCGGGGGCGCCGGCGACGTCGCCCGCGCGGCGGCGCAGCAGGTCGGGCGTGCTCTTGCCGCCGGCGTGGCGGACTCGGGCGGCGGCTCCGGTGTCCACGTGCGCGGCGCCGACGGCCTCGGCGAGCGCGGCGCGGGCGGGCTCGGGCAGGGCGGCGGGCGGCAGGCGCAGGTCAAACTCGGCCGTGCGGCCGGGGGTGTCGTCCGGCGCGGCGCCGAGCACCCGCCCGATCAGGTCCCGCTGGGACTCCGTCAGCGACACGGCGTGCGCGGGATCGCCCCAGGCGTCCCAGGACGCCTCGCCGACGCGGTGGGTGGGTTGTGTCATGCGTTACAGTTTTCCATATGATGTCAATCAGTAACGACGGAGAGGCGGAGCCTCCCGTCGACCAACTGGCGCAGACCCTCCTCGACGCGGCCCGCGAGTCCGTCGCCGTCTTCGGCCTGCGGCGGCTGACCCTCACCGACGTCGCCCGCCGCGCGGGGGTGAGCCGCCCGACCGTCTACCGGCGCTGGCGCGACATCGACACCCTTCTCGGCGACCTGCTGACCCGCGAGATGCGCGCCGTGGTCGCGGCGGCCGCGCCGCGCGCCGCCGCCGAGGGCGCCGACGGCCGCACCCGGTTGGTGGCGGGCGCGGCGTGCGTCCTCGCCGACCTGCGTGCGCACCCGCTGATGGCCCGCATCCTCGCCACCGAGCCGGAGGCGCTGGTGACCTACACCTTCCAGCGCCTGGGTTCCAGCCAGCGCCACGCGCTCGCCTTCGTCGAGGAGCAGATCCGCGCCGGGCAGAGCGACGGCTCGGTCCGCGCGGGCGAGCCCGCCGCACTCGCCCGGATGGTGCTGCTCCTGGTGCAAAGCGCCGCCCAGTCCTGGCGCCTGGTGGAGGACGTCCTCGACCTCGACGGCCTCACCCGCGAGGTCCGCCGCATGCTCGGCAGCTACCTGCGCCCGCAGGAGGAGCCCGCCGACGACCGCCCGCACCCCGGCCGGGAGGCCGGTACCGGAGAAGGCGGGCGGGCATGAGCACCGGCCCCGCCCCCGGCTCCTCCCTCAACGCCGCCCGCCGCGCACGGGAGCTCGACCGCCTGGCACAGAACCCGAACGTGGACCTGCTGGTCGTCGGCGGCGGAGTCACCGGCGCGGGCATCGCCCTGGACGCGGCCGCGCGCGGGCTCTCCGTGGTGCTCGCCGAAAAGCACGACCTGGCGTTCGGGACCAGCCGGTGGAGCTCCAAGCTCGTCCACGGCGGCCTGCGCTACCTCGCCACCGGCCAGGTCGGCATCGCCCGCGAGAGCGCGCGCGAGCGCCACATCCTGCTCTCGCGTACCGCACCGCACCTGGTCCGGCCGCTGCCGATGCTGCTGCCGCTGCACGCCGGCGTGAGCCGCGCGCAGGCCGCCGCCACCCGCACCGGGCTGCTCATGGGCGACGTTCTGCGCCTGTCGGCCGGCACCCCCGGCTCGCTGCTGCCCGCCTCCCGCGGCGTTTCGCGGCGGCGCGCGCTCCACCTCGCGCCCGGGCTGCGGCCCGACGGGCTGCGCGGCGGCCAGCTGTCCTTCGACGGGCAGCTCGTCGACGACGCCCGCCTGGTCGTCGGCCTGGCGCGCACCGCCGCCGCCCACGGCGCATCGGTGCTGACCCGCTGCGGGGCCGAGGAGCTGCACGGCGACCGCGCGGTGCTGCGCGACGGCCTCACCGGCGCGGCGCTGGACGTCCGGCCGCGCGCCACGGTCAACGCCACGGGCGTCTGGGCCCGGGAACTGGCTCCGGAGGTCCGGCTGCGGCCCAGCCGGGGGACGCATCTGGTGCTGGCCCAAAGCCGCCTCGGCGGGCTGCGCGCCGCCCTGACCATCCCCGTCCCCGGCGATCCGACCCGCTTCGCGCTCGTGCTGCCGCAGCAGGACGGACGCGCCTACGTCGGCATCACCGACGAACCCCTCGACGGCCCCGCGCCCGACGTGCCCCCGGTGCCCGAGCACGACGTCGACTTCCTGCTGGAGGTGCTCGGCGGCGTCCTGGCGTCGCCGCCCGGCCGCGGCGACGTCGCCGGCGCGTTCGCCGGGCTGCGCCCGCTGCTGGACGCCGAAAAGGGACGCAGCGCCGACCTCTCCCGGCGCCACGCGGTACTGGCCTCGCGCGAGGGCGTGCTGACCGCGGTCGGCGGCAAACTGACCACCTACCGGAGCATGGCCGAGGAGGCCGTGGACGCCGCGGTCGAGCGCGCCGGACTGCGCGCCGGCCCGTGCCGCACCCGCCGCCTGCCGCTGGTGGGCGCCGCCCGTCCCGCCCTTCTGCGCGGCGTGGACGCGCCCGCCCGCCTGCGCGCCCGCTACGGCACCGAGGCCCCCTCGGTCGCCGCCGAGGCCGACGGCCGTCCCGGCCTGCTGGCTCCGATCGCCGCCGGTGTCACCGCCGCGGAACTGCGCTGGGCGGTCCGCCACGAAGGGGCCCTGGACGAAGCGGACCTCGTGGAGCGCCGTACCCGCGCGTCCCTGGTCCGCGAGGACGCCGAGCGCCTGAAGGAGGCCGCGGGCGACGCCCTCTCCACGGCCGAACAGGCATGACGCGGCGGGCGACCGCCGTGCCGCCCGGCGCGGGAGGGCGGATGGCGCGGGTGCGGTAGGGCCCGCGCCATCCGTTCGGCTTCCCCGCTGCAGCCCGGCGATCCGCTCCGCCAGACGCGTGCTCAAGCGCGTGCTGAAGCCCGCGCTCAGGCGGCGGTCGAGGTCCGCCGGCGGAGGCCGCCGCCGCGGAGCAGTCGGCCGGGACCTCGCCGTAGGAGGCGTTCAGCGCGCTTCTGCCGGCCGGTCCGGCGATGCACGACGCGGTCGTGCACCCGCTCATCCGGGGCGGGGAGCGGGGCTGGGCGCCGGGACGCTCGCCTCCACGCCGCGGCGCTCCCGCTGGCGGCGCCGTCCGCCCTGCACCGGCGCCGCCGCGACCGCACCGCCGGGCCGGCCCTCCGGGGCGGCCCGGCGGCCCCGTCCCCGTTCGCACGCCGCTCGTAGGCGGCCGGGACCGCGGTCGTGTTCGCGCTCCTCTCCGGCCCGGCCTCGCTCTTCCCGGTGCCGGCCTACCCGCGGGCCGCCCCGCGGCCGTCCGGCCGCGGCAGGGGCCGCGCGGCAGGGCCCAGCGGGTCCCGCCGCTACTCCAGTTCGCGGGCCAGGAGGGGGATCTGGCCGCCGGCCAGGACGGACTCCACCTGGGGCGCCGACAGCCGGTGTCGCAGGGTGTACTCCTCGTCCCGGGTCTTGTTGCGGAGCACCACCTCGCTCGCGGCGGGCAGGGTCTCGCGGAGCCCGTCGAGGACGAGGACGTCGCCCGACTCGATGCGGTCGTAGTCGGCCGGGTCGGTGAACTCCAGCGCCAGCACGCCGAAGTTGGCGAGGTTCTGCCAGTGGATCCGGGCGAAGGACCGGGCCACGACGGCGCGCAGCCCGAGGAAGCGCGGGGTGATGGCGGCGTGCTCGCGGGAGGAGCCCTGGCCGTAGTTGTCACCCCCGATCACGAAGTGCCCCTGCCCGTCGGCCAGGTCGTGCGCCCGCCTCGGGTAGTCCTCGTCGATGCGGGTGAAGGTGAACTCCGCCAGCCGGGGCACGTTGGAGCGGAACGGCAGCGCCGCCGCGCCGGCCGGGGAGATCTCGTCGGTGGACACGTCGTCGCCCACCTTGAGCAGCACCGGCGCCTCGATGCGGTCGGGCAGCGGCGGGAAGTCCGGCAGCGCCGAGATGTTGGGCCCCTTGACCAGCTCGGCGCGCAGGGACTCCTCCCGCGGCGGCGGGGGCACCAGCATGCGCGTGTTGACGCTGGAGCGCTCCGGCGGCTCCAGCTCGGGGTAGGCGATGCCCAGCCGCTCGGCCAGGTCGCGCGGGTCGGTGATCTCCCCGGCGAGCGCGGACGCCGCCGCGGTCTCCGGCGAGCACAGCCAGACCGAGTCCTCCTTGGTGCCCGAGCGACCGGGGAAGTTGCGCGGGAACGTGCGCAGCGAGTTGCTGCCCACCGCCGGTGCCTGGCCCATGCCGATGCAGCCCAGGCAGCCCGCCTGGTGGATGCGGGCGCCGGCGCCGATCAGGTCGACGGTCGCACCCGTCTTCGTCAGGTCCGCGAAGATCTGGCGCGAGGAGGGGTTGACGTCGAAGCTCACGGTGCTGTCCGTCTGGCGCCCCCTGACCATGGCCGCGGCGACGGCGTAGTCGCGCAGCCCGGGGTTGGCCGAGGAGCCGATGACGACCTGGCCGACCTTCTCGCCCGCCGCCTCGCGCACCGGCACGACCTTGTCGGGCGCCGACGGCAGGGCGATCAGCGGTTCGACCGAGGACAGGTCGATCTCGTCCGTCACGTCGTAGGCGGCGTCGGTGTCGGCGAGCAGCTCGGTGAAGTCGTCCTCGCGCCCCTCGGCGCGCAGGAAGTCCCGCACCGCGCCGTCGGCGGGGAAGACGGTGGTGGTGGCGCCCAGCTCGGCGCCCATGTTCGCGATGACGTGGCGGTCCATCGCCGACAGGGTGTCGAGCCCCGGGCCGTGGTACTCGATGATGCGGTTCAGCCCGCCCTTGACGCCGTGCCGCCGCAGCATCTCCAGGATGACGTCCTTGGCCGAGGTCCACTCCGGAAGCTCGCCGGTGAGCCGCACGCCCCAGATCTGCGGCGCCCGGATGCGCAGCGGGCGGCCGGCGATCGCCATGGCCACCTCCAGCCCGCCGACGCCGACCGCCAGCATGCCCAGTGAGCCCGCGGCGCAGGTGTGGGAGTCGGAGCCGGCCAGCGTCTTGCCGGGCACGCCGAAGCGCTGCATGTGGGTGGGATGGGAGACGCCGTTGCCGGGCTTGGAGTACCACAGTCCGTAGCGCCGCGCCGCCGACTGCAGGAACTCGTGGTCCTCGGCGTTCTTCTCGTCGGCCTGGAGGAGGTTGTGGTCGACGTACTGCACGCTGACCTCGGCCCGTGTCCGGTCCAGTCCCAGCGCCTCCAGCTCCTGCATCACCAGGGTCCCGGTGGCGTCCTGGGTGAGCGTCTGGTCGACGCTCAGCGCGATCGGACGACCGGGCACCATCTCGCCTTCGACCAGGTGCGACTCGATCAGCTTGTGTGCGACACCGCGTCCCATCTCGCTCCTTCCCTCGCTCTACAACGAAGCTGACCGCACACGTGCGCGGCAAACGGTCCGCGGCGCACACGCACGGCCGCGAACGGGCGGGGGAGAGCCCGGGGGAGAGCCCGGGGGCCGGGCGCGGCTCAGCCGGCCGTCTCCGGGGCGAGCACCTCCATCGGGTGGGCCTTCCACGCCTCCCAGTCGGCGCTGATCGCGCTGGCGGCGCCCAGCAGCAGCGGCAGGTGGCGGTCGGTGAGCGTCTCGACGGAGGTCTCGGCGGCGTGGGCGTTGACGTTGACCGCGGCCACCACCGCGCCCCGGCCGTCGCGGATCGGCGCGGCCACCGAGCGGATGCCCAGCGCCAGCTCCTCGTCGGTGAGCGCCCACCCGCGCGCCCGCACCCTGCTGAGCACCGTGTCGAGCTCCGCGCGGTCGCGGCGGTGGGTCGGCTCGATTCCCGAGCGCGAGGGCTCGGCCAGGACCGCGTCGAGCTCCTCGGCCGAAAGCGCCGCCAGCAGCACCTTGCCCAGCGAGGTCGCCGGCGCGGGGAACCGGGTGCCGATGGTGACGGCGAGGGTGACGAGCTTGGGCACCGCCACCCGCGCCACGTAGACGATGTCCGAGCCGTCCAGCTGCGCGATCGAGCAGGACTCCCCGGTCTGCTTGACCAGGTCCCGCAGGTGCGGCACGGCCAGGTCCCACAGGCTCTGCGAGCGGATGTAGGCCATGCCCAGGTCGAGCACCCGCGGGGTCAGGGAGAACTCCCCCTCGACGCTGCGCACGTAGCCCAGCTGCTCCAGGGTGATCAGAATGCGCCGCACCGTGGGGCGGGCCAGGCCCGTCGCCGCGGCCAGCTCCGAGAGCGTCATCGACGGCCGTCCGGGCTCGAAGCAGCGCAGGACGTCGAGTCCGCGCGCGAGCGCCTCGATGAACTCGGGGGTGGTGTCTCGACGCATGAACGACCTCTCAGGATGTCACCCGGTTGCGCGTCTCAGCCGGCGGCGGGGCACCGGTTCAGCGTAGCGCCCGCTTCCGGGCGACGGTCGAGGTCGGGGGCCTATGCGGGTGCGGCGGGCGCCCCGCCGGCCTGCCCCCGGCCGCGGACGCTTGCGCCGCCCCGGCCGGGCTCAGCCCTGGGCTCCGGTGCGGCGCAGCAGGGCGCGCCGCCGCAGCAGCACCGGCGCCGCGGCAACCAGGCCCAGCGCGACCGCGCCCGCCCCGACCCACGCCGCGGGCCGGGCCTGGCCCAGCAGCGCGTCGACGGAGTAGGCCCCGGGCCCGGTGAAGCCGAGCGCCGCGCCGATCAGGGCGTAGACGAGCGCGACCTCGTAGCCGCCGTGGTGGGCCCACAGCCCCTTGTCGGCGTTGGCGGCGGCCGCCACGGTCATGGTGCCGACGACCACGGCCGCCCCGAGCGGTGTGGCCGCGCCCAGCAGCACCAGCGCGGCCCCCGCCGTCTCCGACAGCGACGCCGCCACCACCATCGTCCGGGCGGGCCGGAAGCCCAGGTTGTGGAACATGGAGGCGGTGCCCTCCAGGCCCGATCCGCGGAACCAGCCCAGGCTCTTCTGCCCGGCGTGGCCCAGCAGGAGGGCCGCCAGCGCGATGCGCAGCAGCAGCAGACCCGCGTCCACCGCGATCACTCCTTCGGTTGCAGGACGAAGTCGAACTCGGCGGTGGCGAAGGGGGTGTCGAACCGGGTGCCGTCGGGCGCGGCGCCCGACTCGTGGTGGTGGAAGGGCACGATCAGCTCCTCCTTCGTGCCGAACACCACGTCGGAGTCGAGGTAGCTGGTCTGCGCCTCGAAGATGTGGGTGACGAGCTTCTCGTAGCCGGGCTCGTCGATGAGGAAGTGGATGTGGGCGGGCCGGAAGTGGCTGATGCGGGTGTGCTCGATCAGCTCGCCCACGGGTCCGTCCATCGGGATGGTGTAGCCCTTGGGCACGACGCTGCGCAGGCAGTAGGTGCCGTCCGGCCGGGACGCGTACTTGGCGCGCAGCCGCGCCTCGTCGACCTCGCCGAGCTGGGCCTCGTAGACGCCGTCGGAGTCGGCCTGCCACACGTCCAGCACAGCGCCGCCCACCGGTGCGCCGCCGGTGTCGCGGACGGTGCCGTGCACGAACAGCGGCACCCCCTCGGCTCCGTCGGACATGTCCCAGCCGAACGGGGCGGTGGGGGAGCCGTCGATGTAGAAGGGCCCCAGCACGGTGGCGGGGGTGGCATCCGGGCCGAACCGGTTGTTCATCTGCACCACGAGCATGCTCAGCCCCAGCACGTCGGAGGCGAGGATGAACTCCTCGCGCTTGTCGTCGCTGATCTGCCCGGTCCTGGTGAGCCAGTGCATCGCCGCCGCCCACTCGTCCTCGGTGAGGTGGACCTCGCGTGCGAAGGCGTGCAGATGGCGGACCAGGGCACCCATCAGCTCGGCCAGCCTGGGGGGCTCCGCGGTCGCCCAGCGCTCGGCCGCAAGCTCGGTGATGTTCTCCTCAGTCGCGTACGGCATCGTCGTCTCCGTCCTCCGGTGCGGTGTAGGTGGCGTTGCGGTCGACGAGCAGGTAGGTGTCCATCGCCATGGGGCGCCGCCGCTCCTCGGCGAGCTGCCCCAGCAGGCCGCCCGCCCGCGCCAGCAGCGCGAAGCCCCGCAGCAGGTCGGGCGGCAGGTCCAGGTCGGCCAGCGCCGCACCGCACACCCCGGCGCCGTTGAGCACCAGCCTGCGGCCGAGTACCCGCTCGTGGGTGCGGCCGATGGCCTCGAACAGGCGCAGGTGCGGGCCCCGAAGCCCTTCCTCCTCGGCGATCCGCAGCAGGGCGGGGGTGCGGGGGTCGCCCTCCTTGTGCACGGGGTGGCCCAGACCGGGGATGATCCGCCGGGCGGCCCGCTCGCGGGAGACGACCTCCTCGGCCAGGGCGTCCCATCCGGCCTCGTCGCCGGGCTGTGGCCCCTGCCGTTCCAGCACGCCGGACAGGAACCGGCCGGTGTCCTCGGTGACGCCGAGGAAGCGCGAGCCGCCGCCGAGCAGGCCGGCGGCCAGGGCGCCCTGGAGGGAGTCGGGTGCGCTGAGGTAGGTGAGGCGGGCCGCGATCGCGGTGGGGGTGAAGCCGTGGTCGGCGAGGGCGACCAGACACGCCTCGAACAGCCGCACCCGGCCGGGCGAGGGCCGCCGCTGGGTGACCATCCACAGCACGAGCTCGCCGAAGCCGACCTTGCCCATGAGGTCCTCGGCCAGGTCCCGGCCCATCAGCGAGATCGTGGACTCGGTGGAGGTGCCGAGCGAGGTGGGAAAGGACAGGCCGCCCGCCGCGCCCCCGGTGTCCGTGTGCCCGCCTCCGGCGCCGCCGGTGCGCTCGCCGCGGTCGGTGCTCTCAGCCACGGCCGCCCTCCTGTTCGTCGCGGTCGGCGCGCAGCCATGCGCGGATCTGCGCGGAGTGCTCGTCCAGCCGGGGCGGCGGGCGGTCGTAGCGGGTCGTGCTGCGCGACATGGTGATGGGGTTGCGTATACCCGGGATCCCGTCCTCGCCGTCGCCCGCGACCACGACCGGCTCCAGCCCCAGCGATTCGGCGAAGGAGACCCCCTCGTCGACCGTGTTGATCGGTGCGCAGGCCACCCCGTGGGCCAGGAGGATCTCGAACCACTCGGCCTTGGTGCGGGCCGCGAGCGCCTCGACCAGGTGCGGGCGCAGTTCGCCGCGGTTGGCCGTGCGGTCCTGGTTGTGGGCGAAGCGGGGGTCGCCGACCAGGTCGGGGCGGCCCAGCGCCTCGCACAGGCGGGAGAACTGGCCGTCGTTGCCCGCGATGACGATGAGGTCGCCGTCGGCCGCGGGAAGCGGCTCGTAGGGGAACAGGCTCGGGTGCGCGTTGCCCATCCGGTAGGGCACGGTGCCGCCGGCGGCGTAGGCGCCCGACTGGTTGACCAGTCCCGACAGCGCGGAGGAGAGCAGGTTGACCTCCACGTGCTGGCCTTCGCCCGAGGCGGTGCGCTCCTGCAGGGCGGCCAGGACGCCGACCGCGGCGTGCAGACCGGTGATCACGTCGAACACCGAGATCCCGGCGCGGAAGGGCGGCCCGTCCGGGTCGCCGGTCAGGCTCATCAGGCCGGAGATCGCCTGGACCATCAGGTCGTAGCCGGGGATGGCCGCGCCCTCGCCCGAGCCGAATCCGGAGATGGAGGCGTAGACCACGCCGCGGTTGCCCGCCCGGACCGACGCGTAGTCCAGGCCGAAGCGCTTGAGGCCGCCGGGCCGGAAGTTCTCGATCACCACGTCGGCCCGCCCGGCGAGCTCGCGCGCCGCCTCCAGGTCCGCGGGATCCGCAAGGTCCAGGGCCACCGACCGCTTGTTCCTGTTCACCGACAGGAAGTACGTCGCCCGGTCTCCGCGGGCGGGCGGCGACCAGGTCCGCGTGTCGTCGCCGGCGGGAGACTCGACCTTGACCACCTCCGCGCCGAGGTCGGCGAGCAGCATCGTCGCGTACGGGCCCGCGAGGATCCGCGAGAAGTCCGCGACCAGCAGGCCCGACAGCGGGCCTCCCGTAGGGTCGTTCATCGAAGACCTTTCGTGTGACGAGTGTCCACTGTCCGGACGAACGTCCGATATTCAGGTTCGGTCGGCGCGTGCCGTCTGTCAAGGCCGCTGGCCGTTCCCAGGCTGCGCTTTGCGAAGGTCGAGGCGGACCCGACGGCCGGGTGTGCGGCGGGCCGTTGACAAGCCACCCGGCGCAGTATCAGTCTTAAGGCATGTCTTGATCGCCTGACGGACGATTGTCCGTTCGTCTGACGGGAGTCGCCACATGCCTGAGAACACCCCCCGCGGACCGGCCCCCGAGCCGGGCAGACCCGTCGTCTTCAGGAACGGCACGGTCCTGGTGATGGACGGGACCGGACGGACCCTCCCCGATACCGACGTACTGGTGGTCGGGGAGCGGATCGAGGCGGTCGGCCCCGCGCTGGAGGCGCCGGAGTCCGCCCACGAGATCGACGCGTCCGGCGGCATCGTCATGCCGGGCATGGTCGACACCCACCGGCACATGTGGCAGACGGTCATGCGCGGCTACGGCGCCGACTGGACGCTGTCGCAGTACTTCGTCTGGTACTACCTGGAGTGGGGCTCCCGGTTCCGGCCCCAGGACATCCACACGGGGAACATGCTGGGGGCCTGGGAGGCCCTCGACGCCGGGGTCACCACCACGGCCGACTGGTCGCACGGGCTGGTCACCACCGAGCACGCCGACGCCGCCCTCGACGCGCTGGAGTCGGTCCCGGGCCGCTACGTGTTCGGCTACGGCAACATCCACGCCGGGCCCTGGGAGTGGGCGGCCTCGCCCGAGTTCCGCGCCTTCTACGACCGGCGCATCCACGGCAAGCGGGGCAACATGCTCGGTTTCCAGGTCGCCTTCGACGTCACCGGCGACGAGGCGTTCCCCGAGCGCCCCGCCTTCGAGGCCGCGCGGGAGCTGGGCGCCGAGGTCACCACGCACGCCGGTGTGTGGGGCGCCACCGGCGACACCGGGATCCGGCTCATGCACGAGCACGGGTTCATGGGGCCGGGGACCGTCTACGTGCACGCCGCCACGCTCTCGGAGGACTCCTACCAGCGCATAGCGGCCACCGGCGGGGCGGTCTCGGTCTCCACCGAGAGCGAGCAGAGCGCCGGCCAGGGCTACCCGCCCACCTGGCGGCTGCGTCGCCACGGCATTCCGGTATCGCTGTCCATGGACACCGGCGTGTGGTGGAGCGCCGACCTGTTCAGCGCGATGCGGGCCACCCTGGGCGCCGACCGCTCCCGCGAGCACCTGGAGGCCCACGGGCGCAGCGAGACCGTCACGCACAGCTCCCTGCGCGCCGAGCACGTCGTCGACTGGGCCACGCGCGGCGGCGCGCGCGCCCTCGGGCTCTCCCGGTCGGTGGGCAGCCTGGAGCCCGGCAAGAAGGCCGACGTCGTGCTGATCAAGAACGACGCCTCGCCCGTGATGTTCCCGCTGCTCAACCCCTACGGGCACGTCGCCTTCCAGGCCCAGCGCGCCGACGTGCACACCGTCGTGGTCAACGGGCGGGTGGTCAAGTACGAGCACCGCCTGGTCGACGCCGACCTGGCCGCCGCCCGCCGCATGGCCGAGTCGACCCTGGACTACCTGCGCGACCAGGTGGGCGATGCCTGGAACGAGGGCATGAACCCCGACATCCCGCCCACGAAGATCCTCGACAACCCCTACACCTACACCGACTTCCGCGACTCCTCCACCCGAGGCGGCCGCGAGCCGTCCACCGAGAGGTAGCCCCGGCCGCGGGGGAGCGGGCGAGGGGCCCGCGGTCGGCCGGCTGCCGCCGGGCCCATCCGTGCGGCGGGCCTGGGGGCGCGCCTGATTCCGAAGGCGGTCGGCCCGGGCCGGGGGGCCTTCCCTCCTGTGGGCGGTGTTGTGGAAGTCCGTTGGGGCGGGCGATCCGGGGGACTGCGGGGGTTGACGGGCGGGAAACGGCTACTCTACGATGCCCAAACAATTACGAAACGTGTTGATGATCGTCCCCATGGGCGATCTCTGCACGTCCCGTCAGAGGTGCCCGGTCCGCAGGGTCCGCCTTGGTTGCGGCGGCATGCCGCGCGAGGCTGAGCAGCGGCGCGAGATCCGTGTCGCGCGGTCCGCGGCCGGCACCCCGTCCGCACTGCGGAGCCGTTTCCGAGCAGGCCGATTCCGACAACTCCACCGCAACGCTGAATGTTAGCGCTAACACGAAATGTGAGCGCTAACATCCTCACCCCGGCGGCGGACCGCCCCCCGCGGTCCCGGGCGCCGGAGCGCTATCAGGGCCGACCCCCTCGACCACGAGCCCTAGGAGTCCCCCATGTCCGATCACACCCGAGCCCGCTCCGCACCTCTGTCGCGGCGCCGACTGCTGGGCGCCGCGCTGGCCGTCGGCGGCGCGGCCGCCGCGGGCACCGTCTACACCACCTCGCGCCACGGCGGCACCGCCGCCGACCTGAGCGCCGCCGACTACCCCGGTCCCGGTGCGGTGACCGGCGACATCCGGGTGCACGACCCCAGCTTCGTCAAGCGGCCGGGCGGGGGCTACCTCGTCGCGCACACCGCGCCCGACATCGCCCTGAAGACGTCGAGCGACCGCACCGCGTTCAGCAACGCGGGGACGGTCTTCCCCGGCGGCGCCCCCTGGACGACCGAGTACACCGGCGGCGACCGCAACCTCTGGGCGCCGCACATCTCCTACATCGGCGGGCGCTACCTCCTCTACTACTCGGCGTCCACGTTCGGCTCCAACCGCTCGGCGATCTTCTTGGCGACCAGCACCAGCGGCGCGTCGGGAAGCTGGACCAACGAGGGCGTGGTCGTGGAGTCGTGGACCTCCGACGACTTCAACGCCATCGACCCGCACCTGGAGGTGGACGCCGGCGGCCGCTGGTGGCTGGCCTTCGGCTCCTACTGGTCGGGCATCAAGATGATCCGCATCGACCCGGCGACCGGCCTGCGCCTGGGCAACGCCTTCCACTCCATCGCCGGACGCGGCGGGGACTCGATCGAGGCTCCGACCGTCTTCCGGCACGGCGGGCGGTACTACCTGTTCGTGTCCTTCGGTGCCTGCTGCCAGGGCGCCGACAGCACCTACCGGATCATGGTGGGCCGCTCGTCGAGCATCACCGGCCCCTATTACGACCGGAACGGCACCGCGATGACCTCGGGCGGCGGCACCGAGATCATGGCGAGCCACGGCGGCATCCACGGCCCCGGCCACCAGGACGTGTTCGCCGACTCCGACAACGACATCCTCACCTACCACTACTACGCCGACGACGGCACCGCGCTGCTGGGCATCAACTGGCTCGGCTGGGACGGCGACGGCTGGCCCTACGCGCACTGACGCACCCCACGGGCGGCGGCGGTCCCGGGACCGCGGCCCCGCGGCCGTCGCCCTTCCCTGTGCCCGGAGCGGCGGCATCGCGCCCTCGGTCCGGGCACGGCCGCGAGCCGCTCTCAGGAAGTCGTCCGCGCCAGGGGCTCCGACCGCTGGCTCGCGCCCTCCTTGAGCGGCTCCCACCAGTTCCGGTGGTCGCGGTACCAGCCGACCGTGCTGCGCAACCCGTCCTCGAACCCGGTGCGGGGCCGGTAGCCCAGCTCGGTGCGGATACGCGTGTCGTCCAGGGAGTAGCGGCGGTCGTGGCCCTTGCGGTCGGGCACATGCCGCACCCGGTCCCAGCCCGCCCCGCAGGCCGCCAGGAGGCGGGCGGTCAGCTCGGCGTTGGTCAGCTCGGTGCCGCCGCCGACGTTGTAGACGGCGCCTGGCTGCCCGTATACGGCGGCCAGCGCGACCGCGCGGCAATGGTCGTCGACGTGCAGCCAGTCGCGGACGTGGCGGCCGTCGCCGTAGAGGGGTACGGTGCCGCCGTCGAGCAGATTGGTGACGAACCGCGGGATGACCTTCTCCGGGAACTGGTAGGGGCCGTAGTTGTTCGTGCACCGGGTGATGACCACGTCCTGGCCGTGCGTGCAGGAATAGGCCTGGGCGAGCAGGTCGCTGCCCGCTTTGGAAGCCGAGTAAGGCGAGCTCGGCGCGAGCGGCTGCTGCTCGGTGAAGGAGCCGGAGGCGGTCGAACCGTAGACCTCGTCGGTCGACACGTGCACGAACCTGGTGATGCGGTGCCGCCGGGCGGCGTCCAGCAGCACCTGGGTCCCCAGCACGTTGGTGCGGGCGAACTCCTCGGCGCCGAGGATCGAGCGGTCCACGTGGGACTGCGCCGCGAAGTGCACGATCAGGTCGTGGCCTGGCGCGACCTCGTCCACGAGCGCGGCATCGCAAATGTCGCCCTTGACGAAGGACAGCCGCGCATCGGCGGCGACATCGTCGAGGTTGGCGCGGATTCCGGAATAGGCCAGCGCGTCCAGGACGGTGGCACGGGTGCCGGCCAGGCCCGGATAGCCTTCGCCGAGGAGGGTCCGTACGAAGCACGAACCTATGAACCCGGCACCGCCGGTGACCAGCATTCTCATCGGGCCTCCCTGAGTGGATGCGTGCTCTGCTGCGGAGCGCCGGTTCAGGCGCGCTCTGCGATGATCACGTGGAAGGGCAGGCCGGGTACGGTCTGCTGGTCGAGGTGGGAGAGCCCGCTCGCGGCGAGCATCTTCTCGTAGGCCGATGCGGGGTGGACCTCGCCCAGGCTGGTCCACACGAGCATCAGCACGGAGAACAGGTGCGGCTCGGGGTCCTGTTCCGGAGGGTGCTCGTCGTCGCGGACGAACCCGACGATAGCTACGCGTCCTCCGGGCTTGAGCACCCCGGCGACCCGGGAGAGCAGTTGGGTGGCGCGCTCCTCGGAGAAGTGGTGCAGCACGTTGGTGACCGTGACCAGGTCATAGGGTCCGCCGAGCGGCGCTTCGAACATGTCTCCCGTGATGAACCGCGTCCGCTCGGACACCTGCAGTTCCTCCGCGTGGCGCGCCGCGACCTCGACCACGTTCGGCCAGTCCAGCCCCCACAGCCGCGCCTGCGGGTGGCGTTCGGCCATAGTGAAGCCGTAGACGCCGTGCCCGCAGGCGACGTCGAGGACGTCCAGCTCGTCGCGGCCGCGCGCCCAAGGTTCCAGCGTGTCGGCCATGACATCGGCCGTGGGGCGCGCGATGGCCGCGGCGTAGGCGGCGAAGTCCTCCCAGTAGGCGTACTCAGGGGTCTCGGCGTTGACGTCGAGCACGGTTCCGCCACTGCGCACCGCTTCAGGAAGGCGCCGCAGCGCCTCCCACTCCCAGTCGCTGGCGATCACGTGCACCATCCCGCCGAAGTAGGCCGGGCTGGAACTGACCAGGAGTTCGTCCGCCCCGGCGGCCAGCCGGAACGCCTCGCCGCTCGTTTCGTCCCGGCCCGCATCGGCGGCCGCCGGAACGGTCTCCAGCAGCTCCAAGGCGCATAGCGCGTTGAGCAGGATGTGTGTCGCGCGCGCATCGGTCCCCAGCCGCCGGGCTACCTCTCCGCTGCCGAGCGGCGCCTCGGCGAGCGCATCGAAAACACCAAGCTCAAGGCCTGTGCGTACCAGGCTCGTCGTCTTGTAGGCCTGCATCATTGCGTGCAGCTTCCGGCGGTCCAGGCCGGCAGCGGATCCGCTGGCGCTCACCATTCGACTCGACGTCCTCTCCAGAACCCGGGATTCTCTCCACTGGACGCTCCGCAGCGTCGCGGCGGGTTCTCGAATCCCGCTGGATCCGTGCTGAAACGGGAAGCGGCGCCGGGACCGTCGCCGCTTCGCCCGGGGGATTCAGCGATGCTCAAGAGGACTTCGAGGCGCCGCGGCCATGGTCGGAAACCGCAAGTCACCCGAGATCCGGCGGCGGGTCCCCTTGCCCGGCCGGTCAGCATGTGGAGCGGGAATGCCAGATACCAAGGCCGCCGCGGCCGCCAAGGTCGCCCAGGCCGCCGTCGCGCCCACCCGCCGCCAGGGCGGGGAACTGCGGGCGCTACTCACCCCGGCGTCCGTGGACGCCACCGACGGGTTCATGGGCACGCTGGTCCTGGCCCCCGGCGAGTACGTGGCCGAGCACTACCACCCCTACTCCGACGAGTTCGTCTATCTCGTCCGCGGATCGCTGGAGGTGCTGCTGGACGGCGCCCAGGTGCGCCTGGAGGCCGACGAGTCGGTGATGGTGCGCCGGGGAACGCGGCACCGCTTCGCCAACGCCGGTGTCGAGCGCGCGTTCGCCGTCTTCAGCATCGGCCCGCTGGCGCCGCGTCCCGAGCTGGGCCACGTCGACACCGAGCCGCCGCCCAATCCGGGCGAGGAGGTGCCGCGAGTCGGCGGCCCGGGGTGAGGCCCGCCGCGCCGCGCGGGCACCGCCGCCCGTCTGCACACGCTGCCGGCGGACAGCGCCGGCAGCGCACCGTCGGATGATGAACGGAGCACCGATCATGGCCAGTACGGACAACACCATCGTCATCGACGCCCCGATGGATCTCGTCTGGGACAGGACGAACGACATCGAGTCGTGGCCGAACCTGTTCACCGAGTACGCCGAGGCGCGCATCCTGGAGGCCCTGGACGGCGGTAAGCGGCTGCGGATCCGTCTCACGCTGCACCCCGACGAGCAGGGCCGGGTGTGGAGCTGGATCTCCGACCGCATCCCCGACCCCGAGACGCGCACGGTCCGGGCCCACCGCGTGGAGACCGGGCCGTTCGAGTACATGGACATCACCTGGACCTACCACGAGGTCGAGGGCGGCGTGGCGATGCGGTGGATGCAGGACTTCTCCATGAAGCCCGACGCCCCGCTGGACGACGCGGGAATGACCGAGCGGCTCAACCGCAACACCCGCATCCAGATGGCCGCGATCCGCGATCGCCTTGAACGCGAGGCGCGCGAGGCCCGGCAGCCCTCAGCGGCCCGGGAGGCGGAGCGGCGATGACCGCGTCCACGCGCACCCGCCAGGAGACGTCGTCGTGGGTGGTGTGCCGGAAGTGCCGGGAACTCGTGTACGGCCCCCGGTTCCTGCGGGAGCTGAGCGTGTGCCCCGAATGCGGCTGGCACGGCCCGCTGGGCGCCGTCGAGCGCACCGAGCAGCTCCTCGACGAGGGGAGTTGGAAAACGCTCGCCTGCGCCGACGTCGAGATCGACCCGCTGGAGTTCGTCGACTCCAAGCCCTATCCGCATCGCCTCGCGCAAGCGCGGGAGCGTACCGGTCTGGACGAGGCCGTGCTCTGCGCGGTCGGCACGGTCGAGGGGCACACGGTCGTCACGGCGGTCATGGACTTCCGGTTCATGGGCGGCAGTCTGGGCGCGGGCGTGGGCGAGGCCATCACCGCGGCGGCCGAGACGGCGCTCGCCCAGCAGGCGCCCCTGCTGATCGTCTCCGCCTCCGGCGGAGCACGCATGCAGGAGGGCGCGATCGCGTTGATGCAGATGGCCAAGACCTGCGACGCCCTCACCTCGCTCGACGAGGCGGGCGTGCTGACCGTGTCGCTGGTCACCGACCCCACCTACGGCGGCGTCGCCGCGTCCTACGCCACGGCCTGCGATGTGGTCCTGGCCGAACCCGGCGCCCGGATGGGTTTCGCCGGCCCTCGCGTCATCGAGCAGACGATCCGCCAGGAGCTGCCGGAGGGGTTCCAGGTGGCCGAGTCGCTCTCGGCCAACGGGCTGGTGGACGGCATCGTCCCCAGATCCCTGCTGCGGCCGACCCTGGCCCGGCTGCTCTCGATGCGCTCCGCGTCGCCCGCGGTGCTGCCCCAGGCCGCGGATCCACTCGTGCGCGACCCGCGGCTGCTGCCCGAGCGCGACCCGTGGTCGGCGGTGCTGGGGGCCCGCGAACTGGAGCGTCCCACCACGCTGGACTACATATCGGTGGCCGTCGACGGGTTCGTCGAGCTGCACGGCGACCGCACGGCCGCAGATTGCTCGGCGATCGTGGGCGGCGTCGGTCGGTTGGGCGGCCTTCCGGTGATGGTCATCGGCACCGAGAAGGGCCACACCCCGCGCGAGCTGGGCGATCGGAACTTCGCGATGGCCACCCCGCCGGGCTACCGGAAGGCGGTGCGGTTGATGCGGCTCGCCGGCAAGCTCGACCTGCCCGTCGTCACCCTCATCGACACCCCGGGCGCTTACCCGGGTGTCGAGGCCGAAGAGCAGGGCCAGGCCCTCCGCATCGCCGAGAGCCTCAGCGAGATGGCGCGCCTGCCGGTCCCCACGGTCGCCGTCGTCACAGGCGAGGGCGGCAGCGGGGGCGCGCTGGCCCTCGGGCTCGCCGACCGGGTCATCCTCAGCGAGAACGGCACCTACTCCGTCATCAGCCCGGAGGGATGCGCCGCCATTCTGTGGAACGACCGCTCGGCGGCCTCCCAGGCCGCCGAACGGCTGGGTCTGGAGGCCCGGGAACTGCTGCGCCTGGGGGTCGTCGACGCGGTGCTGCCCGAGCCGCGGGGAGGTGCCCACCAAGATCGCCTTGGGGCGGGTGCCGGGTTGCGCGACGCGCTCGTGTGCACGCTCCGCGACCTGCTCGCACAGGGGCCGGACGAACGGCGATCCCAGCGCCGGACTCGCTTCCGGCGCTTCGGCGCCATCGAACCGACAGCGCGAGAGGAGGCGGCGCGATGAGCGAGGAACCGGACCGCTACTCCGAGGCGCTGGCGGCCGTGTGCGCGAACGTCCCGCGGATGGTGGCGACCGGCTCCGGACCGGTCCGGCGGTTGCACGTGAGCGCCGGCGACGTCTCGGTCGAACTGGAGTGGGAGGTCGCGGAAGGGGTGTCCGGCAACGGTGCCGGGCCGCCTCCGGCCCTCGCCGCCGAGCAGCCCGTGGCACAGGCCGGCGACTCGGAGCTGCACTACGTCCCCGCACCCCTGGTGGGCACGTTCTACCGTTCGCCCGACCCGGGTGCCCCGCCGTTCGCCGAGGTGGGCGACTTCGTCGAGCAGGGTCGCCAGGTGGGGGTCCTGGAGGTCATGAAGCTGATGACCTCCGTGGAGGCCGACTGCTCCGGACGTGTGGTCGAGGTCCTGGTCGACGACGCCGAGCCGGTCGAGTACGGCCAGTCCCTGCTGGCCATCGAGCCCGGCGGACCAGGGGAGGGGGAGGGCGGAGCCGCCGAGGATCCCCGCGGCGCAGGCGAGACCACCGGCTCCGCGTGAACCGCGGCACCCTAAGGGGAGGCAAGGCATGTTCGACACCGTGCTCGTCGCCAACCGCGGTGAGATCGCGCTTCGAATCGTCCGCACCTGCCGTGAACTGGGTATTCGCACGGTCGTGGTGTACGCCGCAGACGACCGCGACTCGGCCGCGGTCGAGCTGGCCGACCGGGCCATCAGCATCGGCCCGGCTTCAGGACGCAGTTACCTGAACATCCCCGCGGTCATCGAGGCGGCGCAGTGGTCGGGCGCCGACGCCGTCCACCCCGGCTACGGCTTCCTCTCCGAGGTCGCCGACTTCGCCGAGGTCTGCGAGTCCCACGGCCTGGCGTTCGTGGGCCCGTCGGCGTCGGTGATGCGCGACCTCGCCGACAAGTCCTCCACCAAAGCGCTGATGCGCGAGGTCGGGGTGCCGATGCTGCCCGGCAGCGGGGACGCGGTGGAGACCGCCGACGAAGCCAAGAGGGTCGCCGATCGGGTCGGCTACCCCGTCATCATCAAGGCGTCCGCCGGAGGAGGCGGCCGCGGTATGCGGGTGGTGCGCTCGGCCGGCGACATCGAGCGCGCCTACCAGGAGACGCGCTCCAACGCCTGGGCCTTCTTTCGCGACAGCCGTGTCTATCTGGAGCGCTACGTGGAGGCCGCCCGCCACGTGGAAGTGCAGGTCCTCTGCGACGGCCGGGGAAACGGTGTCGCCCTGGGCGAGCGCGACTGCTCGGTGCAGCGGCGCCACCAGAAACTCGTCGAAGAGACCCCCGCGACCTGTGTGGATCGTGCCACCGCGGCGCGCATGGGCGAGGTCGCTGTCGAAGCGGCCCTGGCTGTGGGCTACGTCGGTGCCGGCACCTTCGAGTTCGTCGTCGACGAGGACGGCGACTTCCACTTCATCGAGATCAATTGCCGCCTCCAGGTAGAGCACCCGGTAACCGAGATGGTCACCGGCGTGGACCTGGTTCGTGAGCAGTTGCGGGTCGCGTCCGGTGAGCCGCTGTCGATGCGCCAGTCCGACGTGGAGTTCCGCGGCGCCGCCGTGGAATGCCGGGTCAACGCCGAGGACCCCGAGCGCGGGTTCGTGCCCACACCGGGCACGCTGCGGGAGTTCCGCACACCCGGCGGCCCGTTCGTCCGGGTCGACACCCACGGCTACGCGGGCTACCGCATGCCCGCTTCCTACGACTCCCTGCTCGCCAAGACGATCGCCTGGGGCCCCGACCGCGCCGCGGCCCTGGACCGCCTGCGCTGCCGACTGGGCGAGTTCCGCATCGAGGGCCCGGGGGTGTGCACCACCATCGGCTTCCTCCGCGACGTGCTGGCCGACCCGGTCTTCCGCGGCGGCCGGCACACCACCTCCCTGATCCAGGACATGACGACCTCCGAGCAAACCGCCGCGCACAGCTGATGCCATGACACCCAGGAGGATTCCATGAACACGCCCGATGCACCGGTGGTCCGTGTGCAGCGGTGCCGCGTCTGCGGGGACGACGATTGGGCCGAGGTGCACTCCTTCGGACTGATGCCGCTCGCCAACGACTTCGTCGACCCGGCCTCCGACCCCGCCGACGACGAGCGCTACCCGCTGGAGGTCGGGGTGTGCCGCACCTGCAGGCTGTTGAGCCTGCGCCACGCCGTGGACCCGGAGCGGCTATTCCGCGACTACGCCTACGAGACCTCCGAGTCCGACACCATGGACGAGCACATGGGCTGGGTCGCCGACGAGTGCCGGCGCCGGTTCGGGCTGGCCAACGCGAGCCTGGTGGTGGAGTTCGGCAGCAACACCGGGCTCCAGTTGCGCCACTTCGCCCGTCTGGGGATGCGGGTGCTCGGCGTCGACCCGGCGCGCAACCTCGCCGAGACGGCCCGGGCGAACGGCGTGGAGACCTGGACCGACTTCTTCGGCGAGGAGGTCGCCCGGCGCGTCCGCGCACAGCACGGCGCCGCCGGGCTGGTGCTGGCGCGCCACGTCTTCGCCCACGTCGACGACTTGAGCGACGTTCTCGCCGGCCTTCGGGTGCTGCTGGGGGACTCGGGGGTCTTCGCGTTCGAGGTGCCCTACCTCGGCGACCTCCTGGAGGGCCTCCAGTTCGACACCATCTACCACGAGCACCTGTCGTACTTCTCGCTGCACACCCTCGAATACCTGTTCCGCCGCAACGGAATGCGGTTGGTCGACGCCGACCGGGTGCATGTACACGGCGGGTCGCTGCTGGTCTTCGCCGCCCCCGAGCAGAGCGGCCGGGGGCCCAGCCCGACAGTGGCGGACATGCTGGAACACGAGCGCACCGCCGGGCTGACCGGTGCGGAAAGCTTTCGGAACTTCACCGCGGGAATCGGCGAGGCCGTCACCTCGCTCACTTCGCTCGTGCAGCGCTACACCGCCACCGGACGAACGGTAGCGGGCTATGGAGCCCCGGCCAAGGGGACCACGCTGCTCGCGGCCTGCGGCCTGGACTCCGGCAACGTGTCCTACTGCGTCGACACCACCGCGGCCAAGCAGGGCAGACTCACCGCCGGCACCCGCATCCCGGTTCGGGCCCCCGAGGAGGCCGGCGCCGCTCCGCCGGACTGCTACCTGCTTCTCGCCCGCACCTACCGCGAGGAGATCCTCCGCAACGAGAAGGCGTACCTGGAGGCCGGCGGCGCCTTCGTCGACCCGCTGCCGCGGCCCCGGCTGATCACGGTCGAGACGCTGAACAGCGTGACCTGATCCGCCCTGCCGGCCCGCACGCGACACGACCCACATGACGAGGGAGGACATCATGGGCGACCGCATCCTCATGGTCAGCAGAATGGACCCCGACAACGCCGACACCGTCGCGCGGCTCTTCGCCGAGCACGACCGCAGCGACCTTCCTCGGCGGGTCGGCGTCTCCAGCCGGACGCTGTTCCACTACCAGGGACTGACGATGCACTTGATCCAGGCCGAGCACGACATCCGCGAAAGCGTCCTCGCCCTGCATCGCGAACCCGCGTTCCGCGAGGTCAACGAGCAGCTCGCGCCCTACATGAGCCCGATCGTCAGCGACTGGCGCGGTGTCGGAGACTCCCAGGCCATGGAGTTCTACCACCGCAGCTGGGTCTAGAGCCCCGCCCCGGCTCCGCCGGGGCGGCCGAGACAGGGAGGTGGCAGTGCGCGTCACCCTCATGGCACTGGCGTCGCTCTCCAGCGGGCTGGCCGCCGGCGCGCTGCTCGTGGGAGCGGTGGTGATCCTGCCGCTGCTGCTGAGTCAGCCGGTCGAGCGCTACCCCGCCGTGAACACGTTCGTACTCAGGCGCATGGACAAGATGATGCCGGTGTGCGTGGGTCTGGCAGTCCTCAGCGGGGCTGTGCTCGCATTCGCGATCCAGGACCCGGCCGGGCGCGCGATGTACGCGGTCGGCGCGCTGCTGCTGGCCGGCGTCGTCGCGGTGTCCATCGGCCGGATCGGACCGATCAACGACGCGATCGGGCGGATGGACACCGAAGCGCCGCGGCCCGACTGGCGCGAGCTGCGGGCTCGTTGGCGCAACTGGCACATCGTCCGCGTCTCCTGCGGCCAGGCCGGAGCTCTGCTGTACACGGCGGCGCTCGCCGCGGTACTGGTGACCGCCTGAGCAGGCCGCGGACCCTGCCCGCCCACCTCGACACGCGCCGGCAGGGCGGCTCTCCCGCGACGACGCGGGAGAGCCGCCCTGCTGCGGTTGCGCGGGTGTTCGGGCAGGAGTCGGGCGCCGCGGCGCGCCGGGATACGTACCGCCGTTGCGGCGGCGGGTCGACGGGCGGCTGCGCCCCGGCCGAGGGGTTCCCGGCGCGGCGACGGGGCGGCCGGAGTCACCGGCCGCCCCGTCGCCGGGGTCCCGCGCAGCGGGCGGGCTCCTATTCCTCCAGCAGATCCAGCAGGTAGCCGCCGTAGCCGCTCTTGCGCAGCGGCTCGGCCAGCGTCCGCACCTGCTCGTCGTCGATGAGGCCCTGGCGCCAGGCGACCTCCTCCACACACCCGATCTTCATGCCCTGGCGTTCTTCGATGACCCGGACGAACTCGCCGGCCTGCATCAGCGACGTGAACGTCCCTGTGTCGAGCCAGGCCGTCCCGCGGCCCAGCGGCGACACGTGCAGCTCACCGCGGCGCAGGTAGTGCTGGTTGATGTCGCTGACCTCCAGTTCGCCCCGGCCGCTGGGCGAGAGGCCGCGTACGATGTCGACTACCCGGCCGTCGTAGAAGTACAAGCCGGGTACGACGTAGCGCGACCGCGGCCGCTCCGGCTTCTCCTCGATGGAGACCGCGCGATGCCGCTCGTCGAACTCGACCACACCGTAGGCCTCGGGACGGGCCACCGGGTAGGCGAAGATCCTTCCGCCGTGCTCGCCGGCGTGGTCGCGCAGTCGGCGGCCGAGTCCTGAGCCGAAGAAGATGTTGTCGCCGAGGACCAGGGCGACCGGCTCGCCGCCGATGAAATCGGCGGCGATCAGAAACGCCTGGGCGATGCCCTCCGGGCGCGGCTGCACCGCGTACTCGATCGAGATGCCCAGGTGCGAGCCGTCGCCCAGCAGGCGCCGGAACTGCTCCTGCTCATCGGGGAGTGTGATGACGAGGATCTCGCGGACCCCCGCCATCAGCAGAGTGGACACCGGATAGTAAACCATCGGTTTGTCGAAGACCGGCATGAGCTGCTTGGACATGGCCCGGGTGAGGGGCCACAACCGCGAGCCGGTGCCGCCGGCGAGGACGATGCCGCGCATAGGCTCTTCCCAACGCCCTTCGTCACGCCCGGTGCGGAAGCCGGTTCACGTGGTCGACGAGCATGCGGGGGGTGTCCAGGTCGGGCAGGGCCTCCTCCTCGATCCGGACGCCGTACTCCTGCTGGATGCGCGCGGCGACCTCCAGCAGGGCGATGGAGTCGTAGCCGAGCTCTTCGAAACTGGTTTCCGCCATGGCGTCGGTCTGCGTGCCCTCGGCCTCTCCGGCGCACTCGCGCAGCAGACGGGTGAAGTCCTCCATGGTGAAACTCGACATGTCTGCGATCCTTTCCGTTGCCTGACCGGTCACGGACCCGCGGCCCGCGACCCGCCTTCGCTGGTCGGTTCCGGTATGCGGTTGTACGGAGGGCGGTGCGGACGGTATGCGCCCCGCCCTCGGACAGGCGGCGCCGGTACGGGGGAGCTGCCTTCAGCGGCCGATCCCTGACCGGCGTCCTGCCGCCCGGAGGGCCCGCGCCGCATGGCGGCGCGCACCGACGCGGGCGCTACTCGGCACGGCGCAGTACCAGCGCCGAGTTGAAACCGCCGTATCCCCGGGCGAGGACCAGGCAGGTGTGCAGGGAGGTGTTCCGCGGCTCGCCGATCACCAGATCGAGGTCGCAGTAGGGCGCCGGGTCGGTGACGTTGACCGTGGGGGGCACCACGTCCTCGGCCATCGCGAGCAGGGCTGTGGCCGTGTCCAGCGCCGCGCCGCCGGAGTACAGCCGCCCGGTCATGGTCTTGGGCGCGGTGACGGGCACCGGGCGCGTGCGGCCGCCGAACACGGCGTCTACGGCCTCGGCCTCGCGCCGGTCGGCTTCGGGCAGCCCGGCGGCGTCGGCGAAGACGGCATCGACCTCGTCGGGGCCGGCGCCGGCGTCGGCGAGGGCGGTCTCGATCGCTCGCCGCAGTCCCGGTTCCCGATCCGACCACGGTGGTGGGTCGAACGTCGCGCCGTACCCCGCGATCTCGCCGTATGCGCGGCATCCACCGCGCCTGGCGGCGGACCGCGGGTCCTCGACCGTCAGGATCGCGCCGCCCTCGCCCGGCACGTATCCGCAGGCGTCGGCGTCGAAGGGAAGGTATGCGCGATCGGGATCGCGGCGCCCGCTCAGCCCGCCGCTAGCGATCTGGGCCGTCCAGCCCCACGGGCACAGGGAGGCGTCCACTCCGCCGGTGACGACGACCCCGGTGCCGTCGCGCACGTGGCGGCGCGCCTGGGCGACGGCGTCGAGTCCGCCCGCCTGCTCGGTGACGAGCACGCCGCTGGGACCCTTCATACCGTGGCGGATGGAGATCTGGCCGGTGTTGACGGCGTAGAACCACGCGAAGGACTGATAGGCGCTTACGTGCTCCGGGCCGCGGCTCCAGAGCTTCTCCAGCTCGCGCTGGCCGAACTCGAAACCGCCGGAGGCGCTTGCGGTGGTCACACCCGCGGCGTATTCCGGCATCTGCGCCGGGTCCGCCCCGGCGTCGGCCAGTGCCCATTCGGCGGCGACCAGCGCCAGCCGCGTCATGTGGTCGGTCTGCGGGATGAGGCGGCGTGGCAGATGGTCGGCCGGCTCGAAATCGGGGACCTCTCCGGCCAGCTGCGCGGGGTAGCCTCCAGCTTCGAAGCGGGTCAGCGGACCGATCCCGCTTCGCCCGTGCAGCGTCGCCTCCCAGTAGTCCGCCGCTCCGAAACCGTTCGGGGCGACGATGCCCAGGCCGGTCACCACCGCCCCGCCACTCACTGCGCACCTCCGTGCGCCGTGAGCACCATGGCGCTCTGGAACCCGCCGAATCCGCTGCCGACGGTGAGGACGGTCTCGGTGGGAAGCTCGCGTGCCTCGCGCGGGACGTAGTCGAGGTCGCACTCGGGGTCGGCCTCGGTGAGGTTGGCGGTCGGCGGGACGGTGTCGTTGGCGATGGCCAGCGCCGAGGCGGCGATCTCGATGGATCCGATCGCGCCCAGTGAGTGGCCGACCATCGACTTGACGGAGCTGATCGGAGTACGCCGGGCGTGCTCTCCCAGCGCCCGCTTGAAAGCGGCGGTCTCGTGGCGGTCGTTCTGCTTGGTGCCGGAGCCGTGGGCGTTGACGTAGTCGACGTCCTCGGGTGCCACCCGCGCCTCGGCGAGGGAGGCGCGAATCGCCTCGGCCATCTCCTTGCCGTCGGGCCGGAGCCCGGTCATGTGGAAGGCGTTGCAGCGGGAGGCGAAACCGCGAACCTCGGCGACGATCTCGGCGCCACGCCGGCGGGCGTGCTCGAGCTCCTCCAGGACGAACACCGCTGCGCCCTCGCCCAGGACGAAGCCGTCGCGATTGCGGTCGAAGGGGCGGGAGGCGCTCTCAGGGACGTCGTTGCTAGGGGTGGTCGCCTTGATCGCGTCGAAGCATGCGGCGGTGATGGGCGAGATCGGCGCGTCGCTGGCCCCGGCGATCATCACGTCGGCCGACCCCTCGCGGATGAGGGCCCGGGCGTGGCCCACAGAGTCCAGCCCCGACGTGCAGCCGGTGGAGACCACGGCAGCGGGGCCCTCCGCTCCGGCGCGCCACGCGACCTCGGCGGCGACCGAGCTGGGGACGAACTGGTCGTAGAGGTGCGGAATCGCGTAGGAGTGGTCGACCAGCCACGAGGCCCCCGAGTCGCTGACGACGCGGTACTCCTCGTCCAGGCTCATCGTGCAGCCCACGGCTGTGCCGATGCTCGTGCCCGTGCGGTGCGGCGGGAGGCCCTCGAACTCCAGGCCGCTGTCGGCCAGGCACTGGTCGGTGCAGGCGGCGGCGAACTGGGCGACGCGGTCCATGCGCCGCACTTCCTGGGCGCCGAGCCCTTCGGCGCGGGGGGCGAAGTCGCACTCGGCGGCGACCTGCGAGCGGTAGGGGTCTGGGTCGAAGAAGGAGATCGTGCGGGTGGCGGTGCGGCCGGAGGTGAGGAGGTGCCAGAACCGCTTGCGGCCAATGCCGCCCGGAGCCACGACCCCCATTCCGGTGATGACGACTCTTCGTTCGCTTCGTGACACGGTTATCGACCTGTCCGTCTCGGTTGCGGGCGTCTTGCCTGTGGTCTGTCGCGCCTGCGAGCCAGCGGAGCACCGGCGCCTCGAACGGCGATGGAGGGCGGCTTGAGGGGCCTGTGCCGTCCGGCGACGCTGCCTGCGGGCCGTCGCGCTCAGCCTTCGCCGGTGCGGACCAGCGGTCCCACGGGCAGGATCAGCTCCAGGTGCACGCCGTCGGGGTCGGTGAAGTAGGCGGTCTTGGGCACGCCGTGCTCGGGGCCGACCGGCGGCGGTTCGCCGGCGAAATCGATCCCCGCGGCGCTCAACCGCTCGTAGACGCCGTCGAAGTCGTCGACCTCGAAGCACAGGTGCACCGCCGTGGGCGCGTTGACGGCGAGGCGCTGGCCCGAGGCGGGACGCCGGTACTCGACGAGATCGATGTTGATGTTGCGCAGCCGAAGGGTCGCGGCGCGCAGAGCGGCGTCCTCGACGCCGATGCACCGCGCCATCTCCGGGGTATCGGGTAGTTCGACGGGGCCGGCGGGTTCGCGCCCGGTCAGCGCGCGGTAGAAGGCGATCGAACGGTCGAGGTCGGCGACGGTGATGCCCACATGGTTCACCGAGGCCAGCCCTACTCCGAAGTCGGCGGTCCTCGCTGTGCTCACGCTCGGCCTCTCTTTCCGGTGCCCGGCCCTCCGGCGAGCTCCTCCAGTTCGGCGACCAGGTCGGCGGGTACGGGCCGCCCGGCGGCCTCCTGCGAGATCCGCCGGGCGGCGGACGCATAGGAGGGATCCCGCAGCACCTCGGCGATCGTCTCGCGGATGCGCTCGACGGAGGCGTTCTCGTCCACGCGCGCGCCCGCGCCCGCCTCGGTGAGCCGGGCGGCGTTGTGGAAGGGCGGGTAGTTCATGGCCTCGGGCGGGCTGATGACCTGTGGGACGCCGCTGACCAGGGACGTCGCCACGGTGCCCACGCCCCCGTGGTTGACGATCAGCTGGCAGTCCGGCAGGAACAGTTCCAGGGGAAGGTTCTCGACGAACCGCACGTTGTCCGGGGCCTCGGGTACGAGCTCGCGGGTGCCCGACGGGATCGCCGCGATCACCTCGGCGTCCAGCGTCGAGAGCGCGTCGACGAACCTGCCGACGGGGGAGAGGTGGCCGGTCATCCACAGGTAGGTGCCGCCGACGGTCACCGCGACGCGCGGCCGCGACGGTTTCTCGAGCATCCACTCGTGCACCTGCCCGGTGCCGTTGTAGGCGACGAAGCGAACCGGCCGGTGGCGCCGTTCGTCGGCCGCGGGGAAGCCCAGGGTCGGCGGGCAGGGGTCGATCGTCAGCTCGCCGTCGGGGCGGACCTCCTCGACCCCGTACTCGCGGTAGAGCGCCTCAAGGCTCTGCCTCTCGATGCGGCGCCACTCGGGTACGCCCGATGCCAGGTCGGGGCCGGGGAACAGGTGGCGCACGGTCGGGATACCCAGGATCTCGCCGGCCAGGTGCCCGGCGTAGCTCTGCCACTCGAAGACGATCAGGTCGGGGCGCCAGTGCTCGGCGTAGGAGACGAGTTCGTCGACCACTGACGCGGCAGCCTTCGCGAAGACCGCCACGGCCATGCGGGTGTGGAACGTGCGGTTCTCCTCGTCGCCGGTTCCCCCGCCGTCTCCGGCGGAAGCACCGCCGGCTTGGGCGTGCTCGCGCATGCCCGCGTCAAGTCGCGGGTCCGAGCCCACCACGACGGAGGTCAGCCCGGCGGCCTGCACATGCGGGGCCAGCGAGGGATGGTGGGCGATACGTACCTCGTGGCCGGCGGCGCGCAGCGCCCACGCCAGCGGAATGAGGGGGAAGAGGTGTGATGGCTGCAGGGCAGCGTTGAACAGTACACGCAAAGATCTGACCGCCAATCGATCGCGGGAGGAGGTGGTGCCACCTCCTGCGGACGCGTTCGGATCCAGCGTGCCCGGCGCCGCTCGCGCCCCGCTCGACGCGTACTTGAAGACGCCTCGGCGGACCCAGCAGGGCGGGGTACTGCTCTTCGTTCCAGCTCTACCGAATGTTCGCCGGTAGCACGGTTGACATCTCGTGGCATAGCACGCCTATTGTCTTCCCTTGGAAAGATAACCTATGTTGGAAGATAACTGCACGGTGAGATGAGCCCACCCACCGCAGTCCGAGGACGGGCGGCACGATATCGGCGGCAGCCCGAAAGCGGGCGCCGCTGTACGACGCCGGCCGTTTGCGCCGGCCGGCGTACCGAGTTCGCTCCCGCTCTGCGGCGTGGGACGGAGGTCGGAGCAGGAGTCCGTACTCCCGCCCGGCCGGTCACCGCCGCAGGAGGGGCAGGAGGGGAAGGGACATGACCACCGCCGACGTGAAGACGGTCTGCCTGAACTGGTTCGACGCCATGCGTTCGGGCGGGCTGGAGGATTTCGCGGCCCGCGTCCACCCGGAGGCGGTCAACCGCGAAGCCCGGACCGAACCCTGGTCCTGCCGAGTTCCGGGGCCGGCCGGCACCCACGCGACCGCGGTACTGCTACGCAGCGCGTTCGCTGATCTCGACTGGACCGTGCACGACGTGGTGGCGGAGGACGACATGGTCGTCGTGCACGTAACCATGTCGGGTCGCCACGTGAACACCATGTACAGCTACGGCGAGGACGGCCGCGTCAAGTCGGCCTTCCCGCCCACGGGACGCAGGTTCGCCGTCACCCAGACCCACCTGTGCCGGATGACCGGGGGCCTGATCGCCGACCACTGGGCCAACCGCGACGACCTCGGCATGGCGGAGCAGCTCCGCTGGGTTCCGCCCACTCCGGCCTATCTCGCGCGCATGGCGCTGGAACTGCGCCGCGCCCGCCGTGCCGAGGCGCGGGCGGGCGGCCCGATCGCGGAAGGCCATCATCACCGGCCCGCACCCTCCGGCAGCGAATGAGGCCTTGCGCCCCTGGTCCCCGGCAAGCCACCTCGGGCGGGGACAGGGCGCGTCGGCGAGCCGGTGCCGGTCGGAAGCAGGCCGGAGGCGTGAGCGGCCGCGAACGAGCGTACGCGATCTTGATTTCGCATGTGATCTCCATTAGATCCAGGTGAATCCATCCCCGTCAGAAAACAACAAGCCGCCGCGGACGTCGGTCCAAAGAATGCAGGTCTGCGCTCGATGTACTTGTTCGGGGCCGGGAGTGCTCCGACAAAGACGTTGACATGCGTGTGCGTGCGTGGCGTAGATTGCGCCCGTGAAAGGCCGGAGGCTCCGGACGGCCACGACTTGTTCGCGGCAGAAAGGCTCGACTGTGAGATTCGGTATCCTTGGCAGACTTGAAGTCGTCAACGGTGACCTAGAGTACACGCCCGGAAGTCCGAAATTGCGTCAGTTGCTGGCACTGCTCCTCTGCTCTCCCAACAAAGCCCTGAGTACGGACGCAATAATCGACGAATTGTGGTGCGACGCGCCGCCACGAAGTGTCACGACCACGCTGCAGACGTACGTTTACCAGTTGCGCAAGGCCATGTCCCAGCATTTTCCCGGCCACTTCTCCGGCGAGTCCCTGGTGACATGCTCTCCCGGCTATGTGCTGCGCGTTCCCGAGGACCGCATCGACTCGATCTCTTTCGAGCGCTACAACCAGGAGGGCCGGGAGCACTTCTACGCCGGCCATCCGGTCGAGGCCCGGGCGAAGCTCAACGCGGCGCTCGCCCTCTGGCGGGGTGACGCCATGGCCGACGTGCAGCGCGGGCACCGGCTCCAGGCGCATGCCGTGGGCCTGGAGGAACAACGCATCGAGTGCCTGCAGCTGCGCATCGCCGCCGAGATGCGGTTGGGCCGCCAGCACGAGTGCATCTCCGAACTGCGCTCGATCGTCGCCACCTATCCGCTGAACGAGTGGTTCTACGCCCAGCTCATGTGCGCCCTGACCCTCGTCGGCCGCCGCGGCGAGGCGCTGGAGGCGTACCAGGACCTGCGTCGGGTACTCACCGAGGAACTGGGGCTCGATCCCTCGCCGGAGCTGCAGCGCTTCCAGATGGAGATCCTCAACGCCGATGCGCAGACACTCATCGATCGGGTTCCCGACAGTCCGGGCTCGCTGACCATGTCGGAGATCGTGCGCTGACGGGCGGACGGCGGGCAGGGGGGTGCTCGAATGGAGCCCTTGGGTATCGAAGGCGCGTGGCTCCACCGGCCGCGCATACACCGCGATGATCGGGGGAGTTTCCTCGAATGCTTCCGTGCCGCCGACCTGACGGCGTGCACGGGCCGGGGGCTTGCGCTGGCCCAGGTCGGCGTATCGGTCTCCTCGCAGGGGGTGCTGCGCGGAATCCACTTCGCCGACGTTCCGCCGGGGCAGGCGAAGTACGTGACGTGTACTTCGGGGGAAGTGCTGGACGTGGTCGTCGACATCCGTCAGGGGTCCCCCACGTTCGGGTCGTGGCGGTCCGTCCGCCTCGACGAGGAGGAGCGGGCGGCCGTCTTCGTCTCCGAAGGGCTCGGCCACGCGTTCATGGCCCTGACCGAGGGGGCGACTCTCGTCTACATGTGCTCGCAGCCGTACGCGCCCGAGCGCGAGCACGGCATCGATCCGCTCGATCCCGAGTGCGGAATCGAATGGCCGGGGGACGTTACTCCTGTGCTTTCAAATAAGGATCGCGCGGCTCCCGGGCTTTCCGACGCGCTCGCGACCGGGTTGCTGCCCTCTTATCGGCGGTGCCAGGACTTACACGAATGCCTGGCGAGTGCGGATTTCCCGAAATCGGCTGCGGGTTTTCCGCATCATGGCCGGGATACGAACCGCCCGACGGAATCGGAAACCACCGGTGGGAATGCGCGGTAGGGCCGACCGGTTTCGGTGCCCGCGGTGCGGCGAGGGTGAATGCGCCGGCGGGCCCCTCCGGTTCTGGGGGAGTCCCTGGTAGAAGGGTTCTCGCCAAAGGACAGCCCGTCACCGAAGGCTCCACGTGTCTTCCCGTATCACCCATACCGCCACCCTGGACATCACGCGTGAGACGGCGCCTATCCGGCCCGCCTGCCCGCCGCGCACCGCCGCCCCACCTAGGAATCCGCAAGGGCACCCGAGCTCTGGGCGCCCAACCAAGGCCCTGCTCGCAGTCGAAGAGGGGTGCCCACGTTGTGCGACCTGGGGTATCAGAAGCTGAGCCCGGCGCTGCACCACCCGGTCAAGAACCCGCCGGGCGCAGGCTGAGCGAGGACGACAAGGCCTACAACCAGCTCATCCGCGGGGTGCACCGTGTCGCTGAGCGCGCGAGCTGCCTGCTCAAGGCCACGTTCAAGGCACGGCGGCGGGTCAGTCTGAACCCGTGGCGCATCGGGAGCGATCACCCGCGCGGCCCCGGTCCTGCTGCACCTGGAACACGGACGCGCCGCCTGACCTTCACGATGGCCGACCGCGGACGAGCCGCCGGATTCGCCGCCGGTGGCGAATCCTCCGCCGGACGTCCGCCGGCAGCGGGCCGGGCGGCGCAACGGCACCGCCCGGCCCGGCGAGCCAGCGAATCGGCGGTGCAGTGGTGACCCGCGCCGCCGCGGTGGATCAGGCCGCCAGGGCGGTGACCTCGTGGTACATGGCCGTATCAGGGATCGGAGCGGCCTCGCGGAGCCGGAGACCGGCCTTCGCGAGCAGTTCCTCGTACTCGCCGAGTGTGCGCTCGCGGCCCGAGGTCAGCGTCATCAGGGAGATGTCGAAGAATGACAGCGCCGTCATCTGCCCGCCGTCGATCGTCCGGGGGTCCTCCGGAACCAGCGAAGCGATGATCTTCACCGCCCCGCCGGGCGCCATGGCCTCGCGGCAGTTTCGCAGAATCCGCGTACAGGACTCGTCGTCCCAGTCGGGCAGGACGTTCTTCAGCAGATAGAGGTCCCGTCCGGCCGGTACCGACTCGAAGACGTCGCTTACCGCAGTCGTGCACCGATCGGCCACCCCGGCTTCGCCCAGCACAGAGGACGCTTCGGAGAGTCCCTGGGCGGTGTCGGCCAGAGTGCCGCTGATCCGGTCGTCGGCGGCGAGGATCGCGGCGAGGTGCGTCCCGTTCCCGCCGGCGAGGTCGACCACCTCGGTGAAGTCGCCGAAGTCGTAGTGTGCCACGAGGGCGGGAATCTGAGTGGAGGTGCTGGCCGCCATCGCTCTGTGAAAGGTCTGCGCCAGCTCGGGATCGGTTTCGAGGTGGTCGAAGAGGTCGGCGCCGTGCGCCAGTTCGAACGCGGGCCGACCGGTGCGTACCGACTCCTCGAGCCTCGCCCAGGCCTGCCACACGGCCGGGGCGGCGTGCAGCGCCATCATGTGCTTGACCTGGGACGGCGAGTCCTCGCGCAGCAGCCGGCCGAGCGCGGTCACTTCGTATCGGCCGCCCTCCCGCAGTGTGAGCAGGCCCGCGGCGGCCGCCGATCTCAGCAGCCGGGATAGGTGAGCGGGGTCCGTCCGGGTCGCGGCGGCGATCTCCTCGACCGTGGCGGGCGACTCGCCGATCGCCTCGGGGACACCTACGCTTGCGGCGGTGTGCGCGATCTGGAAGAAGGCGTAGCCGAAGACCGGTGCCATCAGCCCTGACATGTCCGGGCCGGAGTCTCCATCGGCCGCCTGCTGTGCTGAGCTGCTCATTCGTGCTCCTCGATCGTCGTGGAAGTCCGTGTTCGCCGGAGGTTCGGACGTCGGGCGCGCGCAGGCTCTCGCCGCCTTTCGCCGCCCGGATCGGCAGTGCCGCAGGGTCCTCGGCTCCGCCGGTGGGAGCCGATTCGCACTGCGTTCCGCTCGTGTTGGTGTGCAGGCCGCGGCGGTACGGGACCTCCGTCGGGTGCGCCTGCACGTACCCGTCGGAGGTCCGTGCTCGGAGGGGTCGGTCCAAGGGCGGATTCGACTGCGAGAGTCGCGCGGAGTGCTCGACCCCCAGTGGAGGCGCGCTTGAACCTGCCGCTTCGCCACCGGACGTGCGCGGCGGCCACGAGCAGGCTCAGCCCGCCGGGCCGATCAGCGGAAGACGTGGGCGTTGTCGGAGACCCACTGGGCGAAGGTGCGTGCAGGGCGGCCGGTAACCTGCTCGACGGTCGGCGCCACCCGTGATCCCGCCTCCCGCATCCGGGCCAGCAGGTCGATCAGCTTGTCGATGATCTGCTCCGGAACGCCCGCGCCGCTCAGCATCGCGCGCGCCTCCTCCGGGGTGATCTCCTCGAAGGCGAGGCTCCGGTCGATCTCCTTGCCGATGATGCGCACCTGTTCGGCCTGGGTGAGAGTCTCCGGCCCGCTCAACGTGTACCTGTGGCCGGTATGGCTCTCGTCGAGCAGGGCCGCGGCTGCCACGGCGGCCACATCGTCCTCGTGGATGGGAGCCAGCCTGGCCTCGGGATAGATCCAGCGGACCATGCCGAACTCGCGGATTGCGTAGGCCCACCAGTTACGCGCGTTCGCGGAGAACGGTCCGGGCCGCAGGATCGTCCAGTCGAGACCCGACCCGCGCACGGCCTCCTCGACGGGATTGCGCACCTCGGCGCCGTCCTGCTCGTCGGCCATGATCGAACTGAGGGCCACGATGCGCCGTATGCCGGCCTCCTCGGCATGCGAGACGACCGTGCGCGCCGTCTCGGGATCCGAGAACAGGTAAGCGCTGTCGACGCCGTCGAACACGGCGGGAAGCGTCTCGGGTGCCCGGAAGTCCCCCGAGCGCACGTCGACGCCGGTCGGCAGGCCCTCGGCCCGCGACGCGTCGCGCGTCATCGCCCGCACCTGCTGCCCGGACTCCACTAGTCGGTCGACCAGTCGGCGGCCCACACTGCCCGTCGCTCCCATAACCAAAATCTTCATCGGATCACTACCACCTTTCGTGTCGGTCTCCTGTCGGGTCGCAGGTGCTTTCGCTAGATGCGCTCCGACCGGCGCGCCCCGTTCGCCTCGGTGCCCTCCGGGACCGACGCGCCGCCCCCGGTTGTGCGCGGGAGCAGGAAGGTCAGCAGCATGCCGAGCGCGAGCATGCCGATGTTGACCCACAGCGCCGCCTGCAGACCCGAGGCAAACGCCTCCAGCCCGCTGGCCCCCGTCTGCTCCGCTGCGGCGATCCGCACGAAGAAGACCGTGCCCACCAGCGACACACCGAGGGCGATGCCGAGTTGGTCGGCGGTGTTGAGCAGGCCGGACGCGGCGCCGGCCACGGCGTTGGGCACCCTGGCGAGGATGACGTCGATGATCGGAGCGACGATCAGTCCGACACCGATACCGCTCAGCAGCATCGGTGGGACGAAGTTCCAGATGCCGGCGGTCTCGTCGACCCGGCCGGCGATCCAGATGAGCATCAGCTGTCCGGCCGCCGCGATCGTCGCTCCGGCGGTCAGCACGCGCGGGCCGAACCGCGCCGATAGGCGCACCGAGAAGACGGAGACCACCATGGTCGCGACCGGGGAGGCCATTGTGGCGAGCCCCGCCTCCAGGACGGACAGTCCCAGCCCGCTCTGCAGGTAGATCGAGAACACGAAGAACAGGCTGAACGCGCCGCCGAAGAACATGAGCATGGCGGCGAGCCCGACGACGAAGGATCGCTGCCGGAACAGTTCGGGTGCGGCGATCGGCGTGGCGCCCTTGCGGTGCCGGGCCTTCTGGTGCGCGGCGAAGGCCAGGAACAGCGGCACCGACGCCGCCATTGCGGGAAAGGACCACCATGGCCAGCCGAGTTCGCGCCCTTGGATCAACGGGTACAGCAGCATGAACAGCGCGACGGCGAGCAGTGCGACTCCGGCGGGGTCCAGGCGCAGCGGCCGCTCGGAGCGCGACCCGTGGACGAACATCGCCGCGCCGATGAAGGCGGCCGCCCCGATCGGCAGGTTGATCAGGAAGATCGGGCGCCACGCCATTCCGAGCAGGTCGGCGTGGACCAGCAGGCCGCCCAGCGGCGGGCCAAGCGCCGCCGAGACCCCCGCTACGGCGCCGAACAGGCCCAGTACCGTGGCGCGTTCCTCCGGCGGGAAGGCGACCTGGAAGATCGACAGTCCCTGAGTGACGACGAACGCCGCGGTCAGCCCCTGGAACACCCGGCCGATCAGTAGCGCGCCGACGTCCGGTGCGAATGTGCAGACGGCTGAGGCGAGGACGAATCCGCCGATCCCGAACAGAACCGTGCGCTTGCGTCCGACCATGTCGCCGATTCGCCCGGCGGTTACCAGGATCAGGGCGAAGGCCAGGGTGTAGGTGGCCGAGATCCATTGCAGTTGGGCCTGGCTGGCCTCCAGTTCCCGTTCGATGACGGGAAGCGCGATCGTGACGACCGTGGTGTCGACCATGATCATCGCGATTGCGACGAGGAGGAAGGCCGAACCCGCCCAGCGGTGCTTGTGAGGTGGATGCACACCGGCGCCTCCTGCGCCGGTGGCCGGTTCCGACGACATGTCCCCTCTCCCTTCCGGCGCTCGCGGCACGTGGTCTAAAATCGCTTCCGAGAGAAGTTATCTTCCCTGAAGGGAATCTTCCGTTTGGAAGATAATACGTACGGAGAGCTGGGGTATGTCAAGCGAGTCCGATGTCAAGAACAGGTGGGAGCTCAGCGAGGACGAGTCCCGACGCCTGAGGCGGTTCGTCACGGCCACGCTGCTGAACGGTCAGGTCACCGCAGAGGCGGCCGGTCTGCATCCCGTCGACCTCTACGTCCTCAACCTGCTGGACGTCGACGGGTCGGCGACGGCGGGCGAACTCGCCAAGCGCACAGCGCTGACCACTGGTGCGGTGACCAAGCTGGTCGACCGGCTCAACCGCGTCGGCCTCGTGGAGCGCGCGGAGGACCCTCGTGATCGGCGGCGTGTCGTGCTACGCATCGTGGGCGACGCCACCGCAGACGCCCTCGGCGGCGGCTCGGCCCCCCTGTTCGCCCCCATCGCCCAGCGCATGGACGACCTGATCTCCAGCTTCACCGACGAGCAGCGCGCGGTTCTCGCGCAGTTCTTCGATCTGGCCACCGAGCAGCTCCAGTGCGCGACCGAGGAGGTGCAGGAGGCCCGCCGCGAGAGCAGGCGCGGCAAGCGGGCCTAGGCAGTTGCGCACCCGATGCCCCCGGGCCTTCTGAAGGGTGGTGCAGGCGCGGCGAGGGCTTCCGCCCGTGCCCGCTGCGGCCGCGGGTGCCGGGGCGGCCGCATCCGGTCACCGGGTTCTCACTTCGCGTTTCGGGCCCGGGGGTACACCCTCTCCGGCGGCCGAGCGGAGGGAGTCGGGTCGGTGGCGATGACGGTGCTGGCCGGCGCGGGCCACGGAGCGCACACGGCCGGGCTGCCGGACTGGGTGCGGGTCGGCTTCGCCGTCCTACTGGCCGCTGTGGCCGTCGTCCATCTGCGGCACGGGGCGCAGATGGCCGGGCAGCGGCGGTGGTGGCACGCGGGCCATGCCGTGATGGCGGCCGGCATGGCGGCGATGTACCTGCTGCCCCGCATGCACTTCGAGGGCCTCCACCGGAGCGGGCTGGTGCTGTTCGCGCTGCTGGCCGCCGCGACGGCGGCCGCGGCGCTGGGGCTGCGCTCGCGCGAGGGCGCGCTGAACCCCATCTGGACGATGTCGGCCCTGGACTACCTCGCCATGACCTACATGCTCGCCGACCCCGGGGTGCGCCCGGGCTGGCTCGGCTACGTGTTCGCCGCCTACTTCGGCTGCGCGGTGCTCGGCTGGGTCGCGCGCGCCTTCGACCGGCTGCCCGTCTTCGCCCGCCCGGTCGCCGCGGCAGTCGGGGCCGGCGGCGGGACCGCCGCCGGCCCGGCGCTGCTGTCGGCGCACCCCGCCGGCGGCTCCGGCGGTGCGCCGGCCCGCTCCCGGATGTCGGTGGCGCTGACCCTGGCCGCGATGGCGGCGGCGATGGCCTTCATGCTCGTCGCGATGTGAGCCGCCCGCCCCGGTCCGCCTCGGCGCGCGCCGGCGCCGGCGCGCGCGGGGCTCACTCCGCGGGCTCACTCCGCGGATTCAGCCCGCGGATTCAGCCCGCGGGCTCGGTCTGCTGCTCGGTCTCGCGGTTCCACTCGCGCTTGGTGGACTGCCAGCCGTCCTCGTCGAGTCCCAGGCGCCAGTAGCCCGAGATCGACAGGCGCTCCAGCGCGATCCCGCGCTCGCGCCGCAGCAGGCGGCGGAGCTCGCGGACGGCGCCGGCCTCGCCGTGGACGAAGGCGTGCACGTCGCCGGGCGGGAAGTCGAGGCCGGCGACCGCGCGCACGAGCGGCGCGCCGACGCGCTCGGTCCCGCGGTGCAGCCAGGTGACGGCCGCGCCGGCGGGGGACTCCAGTTTCTGCTCCTCCTCGGGGCCGGCGACCTCGATGAAGGCGTGGGCGCGGGCGTGGGGCGGGAGGTTCTCCAGGGCGGCGGCGATGGCCGGCAGCGCGCTCTCGTCGCCCGCCAGCAGGTGCCAGTCGGCGGCCGGGTCGGGCGCGTAGCCGCCGCCGGGGCCGGAGAGGTAGATCTCGTCGCCGGGTCGGGCCGCGGCGGCCCAGGGGCCCGCCAGCCCCTTGTCGCCGTGGTGGACGAAGTCGAGGGTCAGCTCGCACGAGCGGGCGTCCCACCGGCGCACGGTGTAGGTGCGCATCACCGGCCACTCCGCGCGCGGGCGCTCCTCGCGGATGCGCTGGGGGTCGAAGGGCTCGGGGTAGGCGCCGCCGTCGGCGGGGAACAGGAGTTTGACGTAGTGGTCGGTGTACTCGCCGGCCGCGAAGTCCTCCAGGTCCGCACCGCCCAGCACGACGCGGATCATGTGCGGGGTGAGCCGCTCGGTTCGCAGGACCCGGGCGCGCTTGGCGCGGGGTGCCTGGCGGCGGGGGCGTTCGGCCATCGTCGGTTCCCTTCGTCGGTCCGCCCGCTTCGGGGCGTCCCCCCCCAGCGTGTGGAGGGCGGGCCGCCGGCCGGGGTCCGTGCCGGCCGGTGTCCCGCGCGGTGTCGGTGCGGTCTCTCGACAGGGGGTGCTGTGCTCGAAGTCCGGGCCGGTGGTGTGCCGCGCGTCGCCGGGACGGGGCTCCCGGCCGCGCGGCCGCTGCCTGCCGAGCCTTCGCCGGCACGGGCACCCCTGCTCCTCGCGTGCCGCCGCGATGGCCGCGCCGCGCTCACAATGGTAGGAGACGCCGCCCGCGCCGTCCGCGCCGGGCGGGGCTTCAGCACGTCCAGGGGTGCCGATGCGAGTGCGGCGACTACGCTGGAGCCATGGCCGCCCCGGTGACCGTGTTCCTGAGCGGCGACGTGATGCTCGGCCGCGGCGTCGACCAGATCCTGCCGCACCCGGGCGACCCCGGGCTGCGGGAGTCGGTGGTGCGCGACGCCCGCGACTACGTCGGCCTTGCCGAGCGCAGCAGCGGCAGCGTCCCCGCGCCGGTCGGCTTCGCCTGGCCCTGGGGCGCTGCGCTGGAGGAGCTGGAGGCCGCCGCGCCCGACGCCCGGGTCGTCAACGTCGAGACCGCCGTCACCCGCGGCGGCGACTTCGCGCCCGGCAAGGCGGTCCACTACCGCATGGACCCCGCGAACCTCCCGTGCCTGAGCGCGGTCCGGCCCGATGTGTGCGTCCTGGCCAACAACCACGTGCTCGACTTCGGCCGCCGCGGTCTGGCGGACACCCTCGCCGCGCTGGAGGGCGCGGGCCTGCGCGCCGCGGGCGCCGGGTACCACGCCGCACAGGCGCGCCGACCGGCCGCCGTACCCCTCCCGGGCGGCGGGCGGCTCCTGGTCTTCTCGCTCGGCGCCGCCTCCAGCGGCGTACCGCCGGACTGGGCGGCCGCCGGCGACCGCCCCGGGGTCGACTTCCTGCCCGGGCTCGGGGCCGCCTCCGCCGCGGAGCTCGCCGACCGGATCGGCCGCGCCAAGCGTCCCGGCGACGTCGCCGTCGCCTCGATCCACTGGGGGAGCAACTGGGGCTACGGCGTGGAACCCGGCATGCGGCGCTTCGCCCGGGCACTGATCGACGGCGGCGCCGACATCGTGCACGGGCACTCCTCGCACCACCCGCGCCCGCTGGAGTCCTACCGCGGCGGCCTCGTGCTCTACGGCTGCGGCGACCTGGTCAACGACTACGAGGGCATCCCCGGCTACGAGGCCTACCGCCCCGGGCTCCGGCTGCTCCATCTCGCGGTCGTCGAGCCCGGGCGAGGGGCGGCCGCCCTGCGGATGGTCGTCCTGCGGGCCCGGCGGATGCGGCTGGAGCGGGCCGGGACGCACGAGGCGCGGTGGCTCCAGCTGACACTCGACGAGGCGAGCCGCGGCCTCGGGTGCCGGGTCCGTATGGCACCGGACGGAGCCCTGGCGGCGCTGTGACGGCGACGGGCCCGGCGGCGCCGGCGCAGACCGGTGCCGCCGGGCCCTGGTCGGGGCCCGCGTGGTTACACGGGGAGGCCCCTCCCGCTGGGAGGAGGCGGGAGGGGCCGGGACGGGGGATTCCCCCCGGGCTACTCCGCGGCGCCGGAGGGCTGGCTCCGGCGCGGGGAGGGGTAGCGGATGCTCTCCACCATGTCGGTGACGTGCCGCGAGGGCGCCGGTGTGAGCAGCGAGACCACGACCGTGACCACGGCGTTCACCAGCGCGCCGACGGCGCCGATGCCTTCGGGGCTGATCCCGAGAATGTAGTCGTGGGCCGAGAGCCCGAACACCTCCAGCGTGTAGAGCATGTAGGTGATGGTGAACCCGAGACCGATGATCATGCCGGCCGCGGCTCCGATGGCGTTGCATCGCTTCCAGAAGATGCCCAGCACGATGGCCGGGAAGAAACTGGAAGCCGCCATACCGAAGGCGAACGCCACCACCTGGGCGACGAAGGCCGGCGGGTTGATACCCGCGATCACCGCCACGACGATGGCCAGGGCCATCGCGATCCGTCCGGCGAACAGGCGCTCGTGGTCGCCCGCCGTCTTGCGGAAGTAGCGGAAGTACAGGTCGTGGGAGACCGACGAGGAGATGACCAGCAGCAGCCCGGCCGCCGTGGACATCGCCGCCGCCAGACCGCCCGCCGCCACCAGGCCGACGATGGGCGCGGGAAGACCCGCGATCTCCGGCGAGGCCAGCACCAGGATGTCGTTGTTGACCGTCAGGTCCGCACCCGCAGCGGGGTCGTTGCTCACCGAGTTGACCACGTCGGCGTTCTCGTTCACCGAGACCAGGCCGGTCGCGGCCCAGTTCTGCACCCAGGCCGGCAGGTTGTCGGTCGAGGTGCCGTTCACCCCCTGCAGCAGGTTGAACTTGGTGAACGCGCCGACGGCGGGGGCGGTGGTGTAGAGCAGGGCGATGAAGAACAGCGCCCAGAACGCCGACCAGCGCGAACCGCGCACGGTCTTCGTGGTGTAGAAGCGGATGATCACGTGCGGCAGGCCCGCCGTGCCGATCATCAGCGCCATCGTCACCAGGAAGATGTCGAGCATCGGCCGGCTGGTGAACGGGTCGGTGAAGACCTCCAGGCCCAGCTCCACGGACAGGTCGTTCAGGCCGCTGAGGATTTGGCCGAAGGACACCTGCGGGATCGGGATGCCCGTCATCGTCTGAGCCACCGCCACGGCGGGGATCAGGTAGGCGATGATCAGCACCGTGTACTGGGCCACCTGGGTCCAGGTGATGCTCTTCATGCCGCCGAGCACGGCGTAGACGAAGATGACCACCGCCGCGATGATCACGCCCCAGGTGATGTCCACGTTGAGGAAGCGGCTGAAGACGATGCCGCCGCCGTTCATCTGGCCCACCACGTAGGTGAACGAGACGATGATCGCCGCGACGGCCGAGATGGTGCGCACCAGCTCCGAGTAGCGGTCGCCGACGAACTCGGGGACCGTGTACTTCCCCCACTTGCGGAGGTAGGGCGCCAGCAGCAGGGCCAGCAGCACGTAGCCGCCGGTCCAGCCCATCAGGTAGATGCTGCCGTCATAGCCCAGGAAGGCGATCAGGCCCGCCATGGAGATGAACGACGCCGCGGACATCCAGTCCGCGCCGATCGCCGCGCCGTTGGCGATGGTGGGCACACCGTGGCCGGCGACGTAGAAGCCTTCGGTCTCGCGGACGCGGCTGCGCCAGGCGATCGTCATGTAGACGCCGAAGGACAGGACGATGAAGATCGTCGTCCAGATCTGGATCTCGCTCACGACGCACCCCCCTCACGGCTCGCCGTGCCGCCGGAGGCGTCGTCGTCGTACTCGTACACGCCGTACTCCTTGTCAAGCCGGTCCATGTACAGGCAGTACACGAGGATCAGCAGCAGGAACACGTAGATCGATCCCTGCTGCGCGAACCAGAACCCCAAGGGGAAGCCCGCGATGACGACCTGGTTCAGCGGCTCGACCAGAAGGATGCCGAATCCGAACGACACGACGAACCAGACGGCCAGCAGCACCACCATCAGCCGGAGGTTCTTCTTCCAGTACTCGCGCCTCCAGCCGTTGCCGCCCGGGGGTCCCGAGCTCTTGTCTTCCGTATCAGCCACGATCGCTTCTCCTAGTTGCCGGGTAGGGACTTCAGTCATGGCGGGCCCCGTACCGCTGAGGTAGACACCAACGCACGTGTGGCACGGCGCACAAGACCGATGCCGCCGAACGGCCGATCCTTTTTCCGAACGGTCGCCTGGATCCGACGAATGGCACAGATCACACCGGTGACCGCTCGGGGCCACCGGCCGACCGCTGGTACCACGCCCCCCTCACTCCTGCCCGCGACCCCCTCAACAGCAAGGACCTGTGCGGCTAGGATGCGGCCATGTCAGCTTCCAACGGCTCCGCCGCGCCGCCCGCGCGGCGAGGCATCCTGCATACGGGCAGCTTCGGGCTGATGACCGGCGGACTGCTCCTGATCATCGGTGCCTTCACGCCGTGGGTGTCCACGCCCCTGGGCAACCTCTCGGCCATGGCGGGACCGGGCCTCTGGCTGCTGTGCGCGGGCGTGGTGGCCGTCGCCGGCGCGCTGCTGCCCCACCGCACCCTCGCACTCGCCCACGCGCTGATCCCGGCCGCCGCCGGCGGCTCGCTCGTGGTCTGGCAGCTCGCCAAGATCGCGCAGATCAGCGCGGAGACCGACAGCTGGGGCAAGATGCTGCCGGGCGTGAGCATGGTGATCGTCGCCGGCGGGGTCGTGCTGCTGTTCAGCGCGGCGCGGCGCATGTACACCGCGGCCTGAGCCGTGCGCGACGACGGGCACGACCTCTCGCTGGGATCGGCGGACGAGCACGACACCCCGGCCGAGGTCGACGCCGCCTTCCGCACCCTGCGGCGGGTCGCCGTCGGCCACGTCGCCGTGTTCGCCGGCGTCGTCGTGGGTGTGCCGCTGCTGACGGCGGCGCTGGACTGGTGGTCCCAGGGCAGGCTCTTCGGCGGGATGAGCCCCATGTTCGCCATGACCGCGTTCGGGCTCTACGTCTTCTTCTTCGTGCTCTGCCTGGCCGCGGCCACCCTGTCCAACGCGGTCGAGGAGCGCATGCTCGGCGGGCCGGCCCGTGAGGCCCACCACGACGAGGAGGGGACGCTCCCGCCGTGATGACGAGCATCGTGCTCCTCGTCGTCCTGCTCGCGGCCGTCGGCTCGGTGGCCGTCCTGATCCGGCCGCAGCGGACCTCCACCTTCGAGTTCTACCTCGCCGGCAGGCGGGTCGGCGTGGTCACCAACGCCTGCGCCATCTGCGGCGACTACTTCTCCGCGGCGTCCTTCCTCGGCGTGGCGGCCGCCGTCTACGCCTCGGGGCTGGACGGCATGTGGTACGCGACCGGGTTCGCCGCGGGGTTCGTGCCGGTGGTGCTGTTCATCGCCGCGCCGCTGCGGCGCTTCGGCGAGTTCTCCATCCCCGACTTCCTGGGCCGGCGGCTGGAGTCGCACGGCGTGCGGCTGGCGTCGGTCGCCATCGTGCAGTTGATCATCCTGGCCTATCTGGTGCCCCAGGCCGTGGCCAGCGGGATCATCTGGGAGCTGTTCATCGGCCGGGGGCTGGGCGGGATGTCGGCCTACTCCACCGGTGTCCTCGTCTCCACCGTCGCGATCATGCTGATGGTCTCGCTGGGCGGCATGCGCGGCACGACCTGGACCCAGGCCGTGCAGTTCCTGCTGCTGCTGGCCATCTTCCTGTGGCTGGCGATCATCGTCGTCGTCTCGGGGTTCAGCTACACCGACGCGCTGCGCGAGCTGTCCTCGCGGCCGCTGGCCAACCCCGTCGACACCGGCGGCGGCTGGCGCCTGGAGGCGGTCACCAACCGGCTGCACCCCGACTCGGCCGCCTTCTTCGGCGAGCCTGGCGGCCAGTACAGCCAGCTCGGCCAGTTCGCGCTGATCCTCTCGCTGGTTTTGGGCACCGCCGGGCTGCCGCACATCATGAACCGCTACTTCACCAGCCCCACGGGCACGGCCGCGCGTATGACCACCGTGTGGGTCGTGGGCCTGGCCGGGCTGTTCTACGCCCTGGCGGTGCTGCTGGGCACCGCGGCCCGCTCGGTGATCAGGGAGGTCGCCGCCGACGTGCCGTGGGTGGCCGAGCTGACGACCGGCGGCATCCTGCGGGTACCCGAGTACGCGCTGCTCGTCCTCGGCCAGATCTTCGGCGGCCGCGCGGGACTGGCGCTGATCGCCGTCGGCGCGCTGGTGGCGGTGCTGTCGACGATCGCCGGGCTGCTGCTGGCATCGGCGGCGTCGTGGGGCCACGACATCTACGAGCGCTACATCAACCCCCGCGCGACCCAGGCCCAGGCGCTGTGGGCGGGCCGCGCCGCGGTGGCGCTGGTCGCGGCGGTCTCGGCCGTGATGGCGCTGAGCGTGCGGCCCGAGACCCTCACCGGCCAGTTCCCGTCTATTGTGGCGACCATGGTGACCTGGGCGTTCGTGCTCGCCGGATCGGCGCTGACCCCGGTGTTCATCCTCGCCATCTGGTGGCGGCGCACCACCGGCCCAGGCGCGGTGGCGGGCATGCTCACCGGGGCCGCGGCCGCGGTGGGCATGGGCGCGGCCGGGGTGCTGCTCGGGGACTCCGCCTACTCCGAGGTGCTGCTGACCCCCACGGTCTTCTCCGCGCCGTGCGCGGCCGCCGTGACGGTGGCGGTCTCGCTGGTGACCCGGCCGCCCCAGGACACCGACCGCATCTGGGTGCGCATGCACGGCACCGCGGCCGACCGCCGCGCCGTCCGCATCGCCCGGCTGACCGTGACCGGACTCGGGCGGCGCGGCGGTGAACGCGGTTGAGCAACGGCAGCCTGCCGCTGGCGGGGGTCATCCTCCTGGCCTGGGGGGCCGTGTACCTGGTCACGCAGCTGATCACCGCGCCGCCGCTGGGCACCGGCACCACCGTGCTGATCGGCACCGCCCTGACCGCCGCTCTGATCTTCGGCTACCCCTCGGCGCTGCGGGGGCCGCGCAGCAAGCGGTCGGCGCAGCCGGTCTCGACCCGCTTCCAGCAGGGGAGGCAGAGCACCACGATCGCCGCGGTGGGCCGCTCCATGCCGCTGCGGTCCGGGCTGACCGCCGAGAGCGCGCGGCGGACCGTGCAGCTGCTGCAGCCCCTGCTCAGCGGCGCCGCGGTCGCGATCACCGACCGGGAGCACGTCCTGGCCTTCGCCGGCCCGGGATCCGCACACCACCGCTCCGGCGAGGAGGTCCCCGCACCCACCGCCCGCGCGCTGAACCGGGGCAGGACCGTGCTGGTGCGGCGGCGCGGCCAACTGGGCTGCCCGGACCCCGCATGCCCGCTGCGCACCGCGGTCGTCGCGCCGCTCACCGACGGCAACCGCACCGTGGGCACGCTGCAGGTGTACCGCGGCGACGGCGCGCTCTCGCCGCAGGGCGTGGTGGAGGGCCTGGCCGGCATCCTCTCGCTGCACCTGGAGCTGGCCGAGCTCAACCGCCGCCAGCGGCTCGCGGTCGACGCCAAGCTCGACGCGCTGCGCGCCCAGATCAACCCGCACTTCCTGTTCAACACCCTCAACACGATCGCCTCCAAGGTGCACACCGACACCGAGGAGACGCGCCAGCTCCTGGTGCGCCTGTCCGACTTCTTCCGCTATGTGGTGCGCCAGGAGGGACACTTCGCCGAGTTCGGCCAGGAGTACTTCTTCGTGCGCACCTACGTCTCCCTGGAGCAGGCGCGCTACGGCGACCGGGTCCGGGTGCGCTACGACATCGACCCCCAGGTGCTCACCGCGCACGTGCCGGTGCTGATCATCCAGCCCCTGGTGGAGAACGCGATCAAGCACGGGCTGGCGGGGAAGGTGGAGGGCGGCACCGTCACCCTGAAGGCGCGCGTGGACCCGCTGACGCGCACGACCTCCATCCGCGTCGCCGACGACGGCGTGGGGATCCCGTCCGAGCTGCTGGAACGGATTTCCGACGGCGAGCGCCGCGAAGGCGGCGGCCAGGGGCTGAGCAACATCGCGGGACGCTTGGCATCCCTCTACGGTGAGCGCTATCGTCTGGACATCCAGTCCACCGAGGACGGTGGCACTGTAGTGGATCTGCAGATACCGCTTGGGTGAGCCTATGCGCGCGCGATGCCTCATCGTCGACGATGAGGCCCCAGCGCGGGCGGACCTCCGCTACCTGCTGTCGAGATTCGATCACGTGCAGGTCGTCGGTGAGGCGTCCAACTCGGAGGAAGCCCTCCTGCTGCTGGACTCGCTCGACTACGACCTGGTGCTGATGGACATCCGCATGCCCGGCGGCACGGGGCTGGACATCGCGCGCAAGCTGCGCGAGGCGGCCAACCCGCCCCGGATCATCTTCACCACGGCCTTTCCCGACTACGCCGTCGAGGCCTTCGACCTGGACGCCGCCGACTACCTGGTCAAGCCCTTCGACGCCGAGAGGCTGGCGCGTGCGCTGGACCGCGCGCTGGCCTCGCGCGCGGAGGAGGCCGACGCCCAGCCGGTGCCGCGGCGCTCGGAGGGAAGCGAGTCGCCGCACCGCATCCCGGTGCACAAGGGCGACCGGACGGTGCTGCTCAACGAGTCCTCGATCGTCTACGCGGGCGCGGCGCGCGGGTACTCCTACCTGCAGCTCGCCGACGAGCGGGTGCTGGTCAACTTCTCGCTCAACGAGCTGGAGCGCCGGCTGCGCGGCTCGCACTTCTTCCGTGCGCACCGCTCCTACCTGGTCAATCTCGACTACGTCCGCGAACTGGCACCGGACTTCCGGGGCACCTTGATGCTGCTGATGGACGACCCCCGCAAGAGCCGCGTCGAGGTCTCCCGGCGCCAGGCCCGCGAGCTCCGCCGGGTGCTGGGGCTGTAGGGGCGCGAGCGGTTCCGCCCGTGTTCACCCTGCGTTGCCCCCCTTGACGGAAACCGCTTTCCCACTAGATTTGGTTCCGCGCGCCCGGGTGCGCCACCTGCGGCGCCGCCGGGAGTCCTGCCGCGGTCGCGCGGCGCCCGTCCCCGCGATCCCCCGACCCCCCATCCCCCGTCCGAGAACCGGGAGGCCTTCCTTGCGGGCTATTGAAACGATTTATTGCCGAGTTCGACCCGCCCTGCGCGCGGTCGCGGCCGGCGTATGCGCGGCGGTGCTCGTGCTGCCGGGCGCCGGGGCCGCCTACGCCGAGCCCTCGGGCGGCGGCCGCGGCGGAGGCCGCGGCGTCCAGCTGGAGGACCTCGACCGCGGCCTGGTCGCCGCGTCCACCGGGGACGGCGTGTTCCTGAGCTGGCGGCTGCTGGGCCACGAGACCAGGGCCGCCACCCCGCACGGGCTGAAGTCGCCGGCCTTCCGCGTCTACCGCGACGGCCGCCGCATCGCCACGGTCACCGACAGCACCGACTACCTGGACACCGAGGGCGGGCCCGACGCGAAGTACCGCGTCGTCGCCGCGGGGGAGCGCGGCAAGGGCGCCTCCGCCGAAGTGTGGCCCAAGGAGCACTACGACCTGCCCCTGCGCAAGCCCGCGGGCGGCACCACCCCCGCCGGCGAGGACTACACCTACACCGCCAACGACATGAGCGTCGGCGACGTCACCGGCGACGGCCGCTACGAGTACGTGGTCAAGTGGGACCCGACCAACTCCAAGGACGTCTCCCAGGTCGGATACACCGGCAACACCTACATCGACACCTACACCCGCGACGGCACCCTGCTGCACCGCATCGACCTGGGCGTCAACATCCGCTCCGGCGCCCACTACACCCAGTTCCTCGTCTACGACCTCGACGGCGACGGCCGCTCGGAGCTGATGTTCAAGACCGCCCCCGGGACGAAGACCATCACCTACGGTCCCGACGGCGAAGCCGCCTCCGCGGACTACATCACGATGCCGCAGGACGACGCCGAGGCGGGCCGCTCCCACAGCGACGACTACCGGATGAGCGCCGAGGACTACTACGACCACGTCGTCACGATGTTCCAAGACTGGCACGGGCACCCCGAGGTCGAGGCCGGGAACTGGCCGGCGACCCTGGAGGAGGCCTTCGGCATCGAGCCCCGCTACGACTACCCGCTCTCGCGCTCCGACGCCGAGGCGCTGGCCGACTACTTCATGGACACCTACGCGCCCGGCCGCAGCGAGCGCAACAGGCTGCGCGGGTTCGAGGGCTTCGTGCTCAGCGGTCCGGAGTATCTGAGCGTCTTCGACGGCGAGACCGGCGCCGAGCTGGACACGGTCGACTACGAGCCCCCGCGCGGCGACGACGGGCTCATGTGGGGCGACTACGCGATGTCGCGCATCGAGCCGGGCAACCGCGTGGACCGGTTCCTCTCCGGCGTGGCCTACCTGGACGGGCGCCACCCCTCGGCGGTCTTCGCCCGCGGCTACTACACCCGCGCCACCCTGGCGGCCTACCGCTTCGACGGCGAGGAGCTGCGCAAGCAGTGGCTGGTGGACAGCGGCCACGCCCCGATGTCCAACCCGTTCAACGACTCCCCGCACGGCGTCGAGGGCACCGACCCCGAGTACGGCACCCTCACCACGCAGGGCAACCACCAGATGACCTCGGCCGACGTCGACGGCGACGGCCGGCAGGAGATCGTCTACGGCGCCGCGACCATCGACGACGACGGGTCCCTGCTGTACTCCTCCTACGGCATCGGCCACCCCGACAGCGCCGTCCCGGGCGAGCGGGTGAAGCTGGGCCACGGCGACGCCCTGCACGTCGGCGACATCGATCCCCAACGCGAGGGCCTGGAGATCTGGGGCGTCCACGAAGGCGCGGCGCACGCCCCCTACGGGTTCGCGATGCGCGACGCGGCCACGGGCGAGGTCCTCTTCGGCGAGTACACCGGGGCCGACACCGGCCGGGGCATGGCCGGCGACATCGACCCCCGGACCCCGGGGCTGGAGGCGTGGTCGTCCATGCCGCCCGGCCAGGAGGTCGACGCGGGGCTGTGGACCGCCGACGGCGACTACCTCGGCCGCGACGACGTGCCCGGAACCAACATGAGCATCCGCTGGGCGGCGGACGGCACCACCCAGATCGTGAACGGCACCCGGGCGCCCACGGTCGACGACCACCGCGAGGGGACGCTGCTCACCGCCGAGGGCACCCACACCAACAACGGGACCAAGGGCAACCCGGCGCTGGTCGCCGACGTCTTCGGCGACTGGCGCGAGGAGCTGCTGCTGCGCACCGAGGACTCCGAGGCGATCCGGTTCTACACACCGACCGAGCCGACCGACCGCAAGCTCTACACCCTCATGCACGACCCGCAGTACCGCGCCGGGATCGCCGGGCAGCAGACGTCCTACAACCAGCCCGCCTACCCCGGCTTCTACCTGGCCGCCGACACCGACTGGTCGCAGGTCCCGGTTCCGCACGCCCGCTACCGCTAGCCCATTGAGGCGGGTGGCGGGTGCGGGTCGCAGGTCCCACGGGCCGGCCTGCGCCCGTCGCCGATCCGCCGAACCGCGGCGCCCGCGTCCGATCGGGGCGCGGGCGCCGGGTCGGGCGTCCTCAGCCGTCCGCGAGAGCCGCCCGCGGCGCCGGGCGGCGCCGGAGCGGCGGCGGCTCTTCAGGGCTCGCCGGCGCGCGGCGCCGGGCCCGTCGACTCCCGGATGACCAGGCGTCCGGGCTGGCGGACCACCCCCGACGCCTGCTCGCCGTTGAGCGCCCCGAACAGGTGCCGCACCGCCGTCGCGCCGAGCTGCTGGAGGTTCAGGTCCACCGTCGTCAGCGGCGGTCGGCACTCCGCGGCGAACACCTCCCAGTTGTCGTAGCCGACGACCGCGACGTCGTCGGGCACCCGCCGCCCCAGGTCGCGCAGTCCCTCGACGACGCCGGTGGCGATCTGGTCGCTGCCGCAGAAGACCGCGTCGACGCCGGGGTCGGCGCTGAGCAGGATCCCGGCCGCCTGGCGCCCCCACCGCTGGGACCAGGCGCCGTAGAGCGCGCCGCCGCCGGCCGGGGCCAGGCCGTGCTCCTGCAGGACCGCGGCCATTCCGGAGGCCCGGTCGCGCGCGGCGCGGTAGGTCTCCTCACCGGTGATGTGGCCGATGCGGCGGCGGCCGAGCGAGACGAGGTGCTCGGCGGCCAGGCGCGCCCCGCCCTCGTCGTCGGCGAGGATCGACAGGTCGTCGGGGGAGTCGGACTCGGCGTAGACGTAGGCGACGGGCACGGGGATGTCGGCGCTCAGTGAGGGGCGGACGTCGTTGCGGTCGCCGAGGACGATCAGCGCGTCGACCTGGCGGGCCACCAGGGTGCTGATGTAGTGCCGGCGCCGGATGGCGTCGCCGCGCGCGTCACACAGCAGGACCGACATCTGCTCGTCGCCCAGTGCGTTCTCCACCCCCAGCAGGATGGGGATCGCAAAGCGCCCGCCCAGCTCGTCGGTGATCAGGCCGACCATCCGGGTGGTGCCGGAGGTGAGGCCGCGCGCGAGGGCGTTGTGCTGGAAGTCCAGCTCCTCGGCCGCCTTGAGGACGCGGCGGCGGGTGGCGGCGGCGACCTCGCCCCGCGCGTTGAGCGCCTTGGACGCGGTGGCCAGCGAGACGCCGGCGAGCTCGGCGACGTCGCCGAGCGTGGGCGAGGCGGAGCGTTTTCTGCTCACCGAAAACCTTTCGAAATTACCTGGATTCCCGGCGGAGCCCGGAGGCCTGGTGTCATTGCGCAGGTGCCGTGGTCGGGTTGGTCCATCCATTCTACCGCGTGCGCCGGCTCCGTTGACATTCGTGGAGTCCGCTGCCTACGATCCCGAAAGCGCTTTCGGAATGTGGTCGCCATCACATCGCCGGCGCGCGTTCGAACGGGATACACGACGAGGAGCGGAGCGGGTGGTCACCGTGCACGACCCCGGCACAGGACGAACGCGCCGGCGCGCGGCCGCGGCGGCGAGCGCCGCCGCAGCCGCTGTGCTGGCCCTGGCGGGCTGCGGCGGCGCAGAAGGCGGCGGCGGGGCCACCGGCCAGACACTGACGATGTGGACCCGCGCGGCCACCGAGGTGCAGACCCAGCGGTTCATCGACGAATACAACAAGCTCGGCCGCAACACCGTCGAGCTGCGCGTCATCCCCAACGACACCTACCTTCAGCAGATCGCGACCGCGGCCGGCGGCGGCAACCTGCCCGACATCCTCGGCGCCGACGTGGTCTACGCGCAGCAGTTCATCGACCAGGGGTTCTTCGCCGACATCACCGACCGGGTCGAGGGGCTGGAGTACGCCGACCGGCTCGCCCCTGCCCACGTCGACGTCGCGACCTCCGGCGACGCGGTCTACGGGGTCCCGCACACCCTCGACCTCTCCGTCCTGTTCTACAACCGGGTCCTCTACGAGGAAGCGGGCCTGGACCCCGACGAGCCGCCGGAGTCGCTCGAGGAGCTCGCCGAGCACGCCGCGAGGATCCAGGAGCTCGGCGGCGGGGTCAGCGGCTCCTACTTCGAGGGCCGGTGCCCCGGCTGCATCCTGTTCACCCTCTGGCCCAGCGTCTGGGCCGAGGGCGGCGACGTGCTCAACGACGACGGCACGGCCGCCCGGCTCGACAGTGCCGAGATGGAGGAGGTCTTCGGCGTGTACCGGGGGATGGTCGAGGACGGCCTCATCCCGGAGAGCGCCAAGCAGGAGAACGGCTCGACGTGGATCTCGGCGTTCGAGGACGGCGACATCGGCGTCACCCCGATGCCCTCGACCTTCCTCAGCCGCTTCGAGGAGGGGCCCGACCTCGACATCGGCGTCGCGCCGATCCCCGGCGTCGACGGCGGCGAGTCGACCTTCGTCGGCGGCGACATCGTGGGCCTGTCCAGCACCACCGAGAAGACCGAGGCGGCCTGGGACTTCGTCTCCTGGACGCTGCGCAAGGACACCCAGCTGTCGGTGCTGGGCGGGCATAGCGACGTCATGGCGCGCGTCGACCTCTCCGACGAGGAGGCCGTGGCCGGCGACGAGCGGCTCGCGGTGTTCGACTCCCTGGTCCCCAAGGGCCGCACGCCCAAGTCCGTCGCCTTCGGCCCCACGTTCAACGACCCGCAGGGCCCCTGGCTGACGCTGGCGCGCGGCGCCGTCTACGGGCCGGACCTGCGCGCGGCGCTGGAGACCAACGACCCGAAGGTCGACGAGTCGCTCGGCGGCGGCGCATAGGCCGTGCCCGACAAGGAGCCCCCGATGACCCCCACCGCCCGGAGCCGCGGGCGCTCGCCCGTCCAGGCGCGCACCCGGGAGACCGCCACCGGACTGGTCCTGTCCGCCCCGCTCGCCCTCGTCGTCACCGTGCTGTTCGCAGTACCCCTGGTGCTGGCCCTGTGGATGTCGCTCAACGACTGGCCGCTGCTGGGCGAGCCCGCGTTCACGGGCGGCGACAACTACGCCGCCGCCGTCGACGAGGACCTCTTCACCGGCGCCGTGTGGTTCACCCTGAAGTACACGGCCTTCACCACCGCCATCCTCATCCCCGTCTCCCTGGCGATGGCCCTGCTCGTGCAGCGGCCGCGCCGGCTGACCGGGTTCGTACGCACCGCGTTCTTCCAGCCCGCCGTGGTCGGCCTGGCGGCCGCCAGCCTGCTCTGGTACGTCATCTACAGCAACGAGGTCAGCCCGTTGGGCCCGCTGCTGCGGACCGTCGGAATCGGCGACGGCAGCATCGACTGGCTGGGCACCCCCGACAGCGCGCTGTGGTCGACGATCCTGATGATCACCTGGCGCTTCGCCGGCTTCTACATGCTCATCCTGCTGACAGGCCTCCAGGCGATCCCCGACGAGGTCTACGAGGCCGCCCGCGTCGACGGCGCCGGGTGGTGGCGCACCCTGCGCAGCGTCACGCTGCCGCTGCTGCGCCCCACCCTCGCGCTGGCACTGGTGCTGTGCGTCACCGGCTCGGTGCTCGCGTTCGAGCAGTTCATGCTGCTCACCAGCGGCGGGCCGAGCAACTCCACCGTCACCGTCGTGATGGCGGTCTACCGCGAGGCGTTCACGCTGCTCGACCTGGGAGTCGCGGCCGCCATGTCGGTGCTGGTCACCGCCGTGCTGGTGGCGGGGAACGTGATCCAGCTGTCCGTGCTGCGCAAGGGGGACGACTGACATGCAGAGCGTGCACCCGCCCCAGGCCCCGACGGCGAGCGGGCCCGCCCCGCCGCGGCAGGGAACCGCGCCTGGGAGGCCGCGGCGCCCGCGCCGGCGCCTCGTCCTGCGGATCCGGACCTCGGCGCAGCAGACGACGATGCTGGCGCTGGCCGTCCTGTTCCTCGCCCCGCTGCTGTGGACCGCATGGGCGTCGGTCTACGGCCCGCAGGCGAGCGGCGGCACCGCCGGGTTCGGCACCGGAAACTACGAGCGGCTGGCCGCCTACGGCTCCGGCCTGGGCCGCTACTCCCTCAACAGTCTCGCCGTCTCGCTGATGACGGTCGCCGGCACCCTGGCGGCCGGCACACTCGGCGGCTACGCCATGGCACGGTTCCGCTTCCCCGGCCGCGACCTGCTCTTCCTGTTCACCCTGGCGATTCTGATGGTGCCCTACCCGACCATCCTGGTGCCGCTCTACGTCCTGCTGGGGTGGCTGAACCTGCAGAACTCGCTCATCGGGCTCGCCCTGGTCCTGGTGATGTTCCAGCTGCCGTTCGCCCTGTTCATGATGCGCAACGCCGTCGAGGGGGTGCCGCGCCAGCTGGACGAGGCGGCCCGGATCGACGGGTGCGGGCCGCTGCGCACCCTGGTCAGGGTGGTGGTGCCGATGGTCACGCCCGCGATGATCACCGTCGGCCTGTTCGCGTTCCTCGCGTCCTGGAACGAGTTCATCGCCCCCCTGATCCTGCTGTCCGAGGATGCGAAGTTCACGCTGCCCACGGCCCTGGCCGCGATGCGGTCCGGCAACCACGGCGCCATCGATTTCGGCGCGCTGCAGGCCGGGACCCTCGTCTCGGCCGTCCCCTGCATGCTCCTGTTCCTGCTCCTGCAGCGGCACTACGTCCGCGGCTTCACCTCCGGCGCGCTCAAGGGGTGACCGCGGCCCCGACGCCGCGTACCGCACGCCGACCGCTCACCGCGAAGGATCTCATGACCGAATCGACAGACAGCCTCGCCGACACCGACACCGCACCGGCGCTGCCGGACACCGCCGGCGCCCGGCCGGTCGCTCCGACCCGCGGGGCGCTGCGCCCCCTGGGGCTGGGGGAGGTGCGCATCACCGGCGGGTTCTGGCACCGGCGCCAGCAGGTCAACGGCGGGCCGACGATCGAGCACTGCCGCACCTGGATGGACCGCCTGGGCTGGACCTCCGACTTCACCGACCCCGCCCGCCGGGGCGCCCGCGACGGGCGCGGCCTCCAGTTCGCCGACTCCGAGGTCTACAAGCTGCTGGAAGCCATGTCCTGGGAGTCCGGCCGCTCGGTCGGCGGCGCGCACCGGTGGCGGGCCGCCGTCGCCGAGCTGTCCGAGGGCGTCGCCGCCGTCCAGAGCCCCGACGGCTACGTGCACACCGGCTACGGCGGACCCGGTCGGCCCCGCTACAGCGACCTCGGCTTCGGCCACGAGCTCTACTGCGCCGGCCACCTTCTCCAGGCCGGCGTCGCCGCCGCCCGCACCGGCGCGGACAGCGGGCTCCTGGAAACCGCCCGGCGCGCCGCCGACCACGTGTGCGAGGCGTTCGGACCCGGCGGCATCCACGGCGTGTGCGGCCACCCCGAGATCGAGCCGGCCCTGGTCGAGCTCGCCCGCCTGACCCGCGAACAGCGCTATCTCGACCAGGCCGTCCGCTTCCTCGACCGCCGCGGCCACCGCACTCTGCCCGAGCACGCGGTGGACCGGGCCTACTTCCAGGACGACGTGCCGATCCGCGGTGCGCGCGTACTGCGCGGCCACGCCGTGCGCGCCCTCTACCTCTCCTGCGGAGCGGTGGACGCGGCCGTGGAGACGGGTGACGAGGAACTGCTGGAGGCCGTGGCGGCCCAGTACGACCGCACCCTCGACCGGCGCACCTACATCACCGGCGGCATGGGCTCCCACTACGCCGGCGAGGCCTTCGGCGACGACTTCGTGCTGCCCGCCGACCGCGCCTACTCCGAGACCTGCGCCGGCGTGGCCTCGGCGATGCTGGCCTGGCGCCTGCTGCTGGCGACCGGCGAACCCCGCTACGCCGACGCCCTGGAGCGCGTCCTCTACAACGTCGTCGCCGCGTCCGTCGCCGACGACGGGCGGTCCTTCTTCTACGCCAACACCCTGCACCAGCGCGTGCCCACCGAGCCGGCGGTCGCCGACCGGGCGACGCGGCGCTTCGGCGGCGGCCCCCGCGCCCCGTGGTTCGAGGTCTCCTGCTGCCTGCCCAACGCCGCCCGGCTGCTGGCCTCCCTCGGCGCCTACCTGGCCACCGCCGACCACGGCGGCCTCCAGCTGCACCAGTACGCCGACGCCGAGGTGCGCACCCGCCTGGGCGACGGCCGCCCCGTCGGAGTGGCGGTGAGCACCCGCTACCCCGACACCGGCACCGTGGCGGTGCGCGTCACCGAGGCCCCCGGCGGCCCGTGGTCGCTCACGCTGCGCGTGCCGCACTGGGCCGAGGGCGCGGTGCTGGCCGAGCCCGGCGGCCCCCGGCGGCCCGTCGCCCCCGGGACAGCCGTCGTGCACCGGGCGTTCGAGGAGGGCGACGAGGTGCGCCTGGAACTGCCCGTCCACCCGAGGTGGACGTTCCCCGACCCGCGCATCGACGCGGTGCGCGGCTGCGCCGCCGCCGAACGGGGGCCCGTCGTCCTCTGCGCCGAGTCCCCCGATCAGGGCGGCGGCGACCTGGAGGATGTGCGCGTGGACACCGGCGCCGAGCTGAAGTACGCCGGCGACGGCGCCGAGGTGGACGGCCGCTTCGAGCCGCCCCTCGACAACGGCCGCCCCTACACGTCCCGAGAGCCCGCGAGAGAGGAGGCCGACACCCGCACCGTCCGCCTCGTGCCCTACCACCGCTGGGCCCGCCGCGGCCCGTCGACCATGCGCGTCTGGCTTCCCCGGCTGGACTGAGCCCGGCCCGGGCGGCGGCCCCCGAGCCCGGCGGCCGTGCGGCCGGGCCGCCGGGGCGCCCGTGCCGGTCCACCCGATCCGCAAGCCCCGGCCGCCTCGCCGGGGCCCTGCAGAAAGGTCCCCCGATGAAACGAACGGCACTGCGCTGCACTGCCGCGACCGCGGTACTCACCGTGGCAGCGGCGGGACTCGCCGCCACACCCGCCCACTCCGCCGCGACCCTCGTCGTCGACGCCTCCAGGTCCCTGGGCCCCGTGACCCACGCGGCATCCGGCGGGCTCTACGCGCTCGCCGAGAACGAGCGGCCGGACGACTCCATGCTCCACCCGATCCGGATGCGCAACGTCACCCAGCCCGCACCCGGCAGCCTGCACGAGCCCAACGGGCAGCCGCCCGGCGGCGACTCCCTGCTCGTGGCGCCCCAGGCCGACCGCGCCGGCGCCGGTGTCGTCATCCGGATGCCCGACATCTATCCCGACTTCCCCTATCAGTGGGTGAGCTGGGACGACTGGCTGAGCAAGGTCGACACCCAGGTGCGCGACCGCCTCGACGCCTCGACGGTCAGCAACATCGAGGGCTACGAGCTGTGGAACGAGCCCGGCTGGACCTGGGACACCGAGGCCGCCGGGCCCTTCAACGAAGCGTGGGTGCGCACCTTCGAGCGGGTCCGCTCCCAGGATCCGGTGACCCCGGTCATCGGCCCCAGCATCTCCAGCTACCGGGAGGACTTCATGCGGTCCTTCCTCACCCACGCCCGCGACAACGGCGCACTGCCCGACGTGGTGTGCTGGCACGAACTGCAGTCCACTCCCGAGGCGATCGAGCGCAACATCGCCGACTACCGCGCACTCGAACGGGAGCTCGGCATCAGCCCGCGCCCTATCGCGATCAACGAGTACGGCTCGCCCGAGCAGGTGGACCAGCCCGGCCCGGTCGCCAGCTACATCGCCAAGTTCGAGCGCGGCGGCGTGGACTCGGCCAACCGCGCCTTCTGGTACGAGTACGGCACCGTCAACGGGCTGGTGACCGATAACGACCGGCCCACCGGAACGTGGTGGCTGTACAAGTGGTACGGCGACATGACCGGGCGGATGGTGGCCGCGGACCCGCCGGCCTCCACCGGCATCGACGGGTTCGCCGCCTACGACGAGGAGCGCCGCGTGTTCAGCGCGGTCTTCGGCGACCAGGCGGGCGACAACACGGTGCGGGTCACCGGCCTGGAGGGCCTGGGCGATCGGGTCCGCGTGCGCGTCGAGTCGACTCCGGCCTCCGGGCGCTTCACCCACGTTCCCGAGCCCGCCTCCGTGCTGGAGGAGACCCGCGCCGTCGAGAACGGCGGGGTCGAGGTCCAGGTGCCCGGGATGACCGCGACCAGCGCCTACCGGCTGGTCGTGGAGCCCGTCGCGGGTGTCGACCACCCGCTGCGCTACGAGGCCGAGAACGCGTCGGTCTTCCGCGCCCAGCGTCTGGAGTCGGCCGGCGCGTCCAACGGCGGCTACGTCGGACGCATCGACAACAGCGGGGACTTTCGCACCGACAGCTACGTCGACTTCACCGTCGAGGTCCCGGAGTCGCGCGAGTACACCATGACGATCGGCTACGCCAACGGCACGGGCGCGGCCGCGACCCACGGGCTGGCCTACAACGGCGGCGCGTGGCGCACCGTCGAGTACCCGGCGACCGGCGGCTGGGGCGAGTTCGGCGACACCGTGACGACCACCGTCGAGCTGCACGCCGGCTACAACACCATCCGCCTGGCCAAGGGCGCCCCGCACTTCGCCGGCGCCACCGGCTACGCCGAGCTGGACTACATCGAGCTCGACTGAGCCGACGGAGCCCGCCCTCCCGTGCGCCGCGCTGGGGCCGCGGGCTCCGCGCGCGGGAGGTACGGGTCCGCGAGGGCGCCGCCGGCGGGGTGCCGTGGGCACGGCCGCCGGCGGCGCGCCGGCCGTTCAGCGGGGGAAGACGGTGCCGTCGAACAGCTTGCGGGCGGTGCGGATGACGGCCGAGCGCCCCACTCTCGGCGGTGAGCAGGTGCGGTCGAGCTCGACCTCGACGGCGAGGACGCCGGAGGGGTGCTCGATCTCCACGGGCGCGCCGGGCGGCGGTGGTGCGAACAGGTCGGCACCCACGGAGCCGTCGAGCATCAGCGCGGTCACCGCGCTGATACCCCCCAGCACGCCGATCGAGGGGTGCGGCCGCACCGGGATGAACGTCCGGGTGCACACGGCGCCGCCGTCGCGCGGCGCGGCCACCAGAGTGGTCTTGGGCACCGGGCTCTCGGCGACGTCGCCCAGGCCCATCAGCTCTGCGGCGCGCATGCGCAGCGACTGGACGCGCTCGGCCAGCGCGGTGTCGGCGGCCAGGTCGGCCACGGGCTCGAAGCCGCGGACACCGAGGTCCTCGGCGCGTACGACCACGACCGGCATGCCGTTGTCGACGCAGGTGACGGCGATCCCGTCGATCTCGTCGCGGATCCGGCCGGTGGGCAGCAGCGCGCCGCACACCGAACCCTCCGTTCCTGCGAAGTCCAGCGAGACCGCGGCGGCGGTACCGGGAACGCCGGAGACGGCGGTGGTGCCGGAGTAGGCGGGGCGGCCGCCGGGAGTGGCAAACGACGCCACCGAGGTACTGCCGGTGTTGACCAGGCGCACTCGCACGCTGGTGCGCTCGGGGCCGGCGGCCGCCAGGCCGCGCTCGACGGCGAACTGGCCGACCCCGGCGAGGAGGTTTCCGCAGGTCTGGCGGTCGGAGACGGTCGGTTCGTCCACGCCGAGCTGCAGGAACAGGTAGTCGACGTCGCGGTCGGGCCCGGCGGCGGGCGAGACGATCGCGACCTTGCTGGTGACCGACTGGGCGCCGCCGATGCCGTCGATCTGGCTCGGGTCGGGCGTGCCCATGATCCGCAGGAGGAGGTCGTCGCGGAGCCGCGGGTCGGCCGGCAGGTCCTCGGCCAGGAAGTAGGCGCCCTTGGACGTGCCGCCGCGCATCAGCATGCAGCGGATCCCGGAGTCGGCGGCCTCCGCGGCGCTCACGGCCGCACCGCCCCGCCGGTCGCCGGGGCCGGTCTTCCGAGGGCGGCCGGGTAGTCCGCTGGCGGCATCGCTTCCCCCTCGTCGCGTTCGTCCTTGGCGTATACGTGGCGGATTCAGCATGCCGACAGTCCACAACATTGTCAACAATTTCGTAGACGGGAATGGGGTGGATGTGCCGGGAGCGGCAGTGCGCTCCAGGGCGGCCGCCCCACCCCGCCACGCGGACCCGACGCGCGCTCGCGCCGGAGGCGGCCGGTGTCGTCGTTCCGGTGGATGGTCGCGACCGTGCTGTGGCCCGGGCCGCCCACCGCACCGTCGCGCTCGAGGTGGAGGGCGGGCGATGGGCGCCGTGTCCCACATCGTCGGCTCGGACGCCGCCGTTGGCCATGGGAGGGCCGCGGCGGCGACGCCCCCCGCGGCCCGGTGCAAGGCGTGGAAGGAGTCCGGCGCTCCGGTTCGAGCCGCTCGGCTCCGGTCTGGACGGCGGCCCCGGCGTCCAGGGGTTCCGCCTCGGGCTCGCCGAGCGGGCAGGAGGGGAGGATCAGCGCCGGCTCGTCGTCCTCCTCGGGTCCGCGCGGCGGCGCAGCGGGGCGGGGACGGCTCGCAGCGGCTCCGCTCCTGCGCGTGGGGCCGCCGCCCAGGCGGGTGGCCCGGCTCCCGGCGCGGGAGCCGCGACACCCCGGGCGTTCGTCAGACCGCCTTCCCGGAGCGCTGGCGCGGGGCCGGGGGCGGGGCTGTGCTGGCGCGCTCCACCAGGCGGGTGGGCACCAGCGTGGTGCCGGGCTCGGCGGACTCGGTGCGCAGCTGGCGCAGGACGCCCTGCACGAGCCGGCGGCCGACTTCGGCGAAGTCCTGGTGGACGGTGGTCAGCGGCGGCAGGAACGAGCCGGCCTCGGGGATGTCGTCGAACCCGACCACGCTCACCTCCTCCGGTACCGCCCGGCCCTTCTCGTGCAGCGCGCTCAGCAGGCCCAGGGCCATCTGGTCGTTGGCGGCGAAGACGGCGGTGCAGCCGGGCTCCTCGGCCAGGCGCAGCCCCGCGCGGTAGCCGGAGTCGGCCGACCAGTCGCCGCGGATCATCGGCGGGACCGGGCGGCCCGCGTCGGTGAGGGCCGCCCGCCAGGTGTCGGCGCGGCGCTGGGCGGCGAAGGACTCCTCGGGGCCGGCCAGGTGCCAGACCGTGCGGTGCCCCAGGTCGAGCAGGTGGCGCACGGCGGTGCCGGCGCCGCCGGCCTGGTCGGTGTCGACGACGCTGTAGCGGTCGCCGGCGTTGGAGTCGGCCACCGCCACCTGCACCCCCGGCGGCAGCGCCACCGTCGCGGCGTCGAGCAGGTGCACCTCCATGATCACGATGAAGGCGTCGACGGCGAGCTCGCCCAGCCGCGTGAAGGCGCCGCGCACCTCGTCGTGGGTGGGCGCGGCCACCGGCAGCAGGGTGATCGCATACCCCTCCTCCGCGGCGGAGGAGGCGATGGCCTCCAGGGTGCGCACGTTGCCGGTTGTCGACAGCGTGAACAGGACGACGCCGATCGTGCGGAACTCGCCGCGCTTCAGAGCGCGGGCCGCGCTGTTGGGCCGGTAGCCCAGTTCGCGCATCGCTTCCAGGACCTGCTCGCGCGTGTCCGGCACGACCCCCGCGTGCCCGTTGGAGACCCGCGAGACGGTCTGGGAGGAGACCCCCGCCAGCCGCGCCACGTCGGCCATGGAGACCCGCTTCACACGGTGCGGCGCCTGTTCGGCGGCCGGCCCTTCGTCCATCTGCGGCTCCTCGCCCCCTTGACCTGGTCCCACGGGGCAGTGTAGACATCTCGAATCATGATGTTTACGTAAACATACCGCACCTCCTCATGCCCCGCTGGGGGATGTTTACGTAAACACCCCCCATTCGCCGAACGCGAGCGAGGATGATCGATATGACGACGTCGGCCGCGCCCGCGCCGGTGGCCGCGAGGCCGTCCCCGCGGCGGTCGAGACCCCGGCGCTCCTGGACCGGCTGGGCCTTCATCGGACCGTTCATGGCCGTGTTCGCCCTGGTCTTCCTGGCCCCCATCGCGTACTCCGTCTACCTCAGCCTGTTCCAGGACCGGCTGATCGGCGGCAACACGTTCGTGGGCCTCGACAACTACGTGCGGGCGCTGACGGACGCGCAGTTCTGGTCAGGCCTGGGCCGGGTGTCGCTGTTCCTCGTGGTCCAGGTGCCCGTCATGCTCTTCCTCGCGCTGCTGGCCGCTCTGGCCGTCGACAGCGGGCGCCTCTACGGCCGCGACTTCTTCCGCATCTCGATCTTCCTGCCCTATGCGGTGCCCGCGGTCGTGGCCTCCCTCATGTGGGGGTTCATGTACGGCACGCGCTTCGGCCTGGTCGGCAACGTCAACGACGCGCTGGGCGTCTCGCTGCCCGACCCGCTCTCGCCGGACCTGGTGCTCGCCTCCATCGGCAACATCGTCACCTGGGAGTTCGTCGGCTACAACATGCTGATCTTCTACTCGGCGCTGCGCGTGGTGCCCATCTCCCTCTACGAGGCGGCGGAGATCGACGGCGCGGGGCAGCTGCGCACCATCACCGCGATCAAGCTGCCCGCCATCCGCGGAGCCATGGTCATCGCGACGATCTTCTCCATCATCGGCAGCTTCCAGCTCTTCAATGAGCCCAGCATCCTGCAGAAGCTGGCCCCCAACGCGATCACCAGCGACTTCACGCCCAACCTGTTCACCTACTCCCTGGCGTTCGCCGGCCAGCAGCACAACTACGCGGCGACGGTCGCCATCGTCATGGGGCTGATCACGATGGTCATCGCCTACACCGTGCAGCTGCGCGGAATGCGAAAGGGAGCGTGAGCATGAGCACCTCGGCCCCCGCCTCCACGCCCTCCTCCCGCCCCGGCGCCACGAGCACGCGCACCGCCGGCGCACGGGTGCGCGCACCCAGACGCGCCGGGCGGCGCGCCGGGAGCGGCACCGCGCCGCGCCGCAGCGTCGTCCTGACGCTGCTCACCGGGCTCGTCCTGGTCTACTCGCTGCTCCCGCTGATCTGGCTGGCGATCAACGCGACCAAGACCCAGGCCGACCTGTTCGGCTCCTTCGGCCTCTGGTTCAGCGGCGACTTCGCCCTGTTCACCAACATCGCCGACACGCTGACCTACGACGGCGGCATCTTCGGCCGCTGGCTGCTCAACACCGTGCTCTACGTCGTGCTCGGCGCCGGCGGCGCCACCCTGCTGGCCGTGCTCGGCGGTTACGCCCTGGCCAAGTTCGACTTCCCCGGCAAGCGCGCGGTCTTCGCGGTCGTCATCGGCGCCGTCGCGGTGCCCGGCACCGCGCTGGCCGTGCCGACCTTCCTGATGTTCAGCGAGGTGGGACTGACCAACACCCCGTGGTCGGTGATCATCCCCTCGCTCATCTCGCCGTTCGGCCTCTACCTGATGTGGGTCTTCGCCGTGGACGCGATCCCCGACGAACTCCTGGAGGCCGCGCGCATCGACGGGTCGGGCGAGCTGCGCACCTTCGTCCGCATCGCCCTGCCCCTGCTCGGGCCGGGCACCGTCACCGTCGCGCTGTTCACCATGGTCGCGACCTGGAACAACTACTTTCTGCCGCTGATCATGCTGAAGAACCCCGACTGGTACCCGCTGACGCTGGGCCTGGACGCCTGGAACGACCAGGCGTCCACGGCCGGCGGCGAAGCCGTGTTCGACCTCGTCATCACCGGCTCGCTGCTCAGCATCGTCCCGCTGATCATCGCGTTCCTGCTGCTGCAGCGCTTCTGGCAGTCGGGCCTGGCCGCCGGAAGCGTCAAGGGCTGAACCGGCGCCCTACCGCACACCCGTCCCCCGTCCCACACCCGATACCGGACCCGAACCCGAACACCTCCCCCCCGGAAAGAAGTGAGACACCATGACTCCAGCTTTGCGCACCCCGATGCGCGGACTCGGCATGGCCGCCGCTCTGCTGCTCGGCGTCACCGCCTGCGGCTCCGGCGGCGGGTCCTCCGCCGGCGACGTCCAGTCCGCCCTTGAGGAGGGCGGCAAAATCACCGTGTGGGCCTGGGAGCCCACGCTCAAGTCCGTCGTCAAGGGCTTCGAGAAGGAGCACCCGAACGTCGACGTCGAGCTCGTCAACGCCGGAACCGGCCCCGACCAGTACTCCGCCCTGCAGAACGCCATCAAGGCCGGCTCGGGCGTGCCCGACCTCGCCCAGATCGAGTACTTCGCGCTGAGCCAGTTCGCCGTCGGCGAGTCGGTGGCCGACCTGTCGTCCATGGGCGCCGCCGACCTCGACGGCACGTTCTCCAAGGGCCCGTGGAGCTCGGTGAACCTTGAGGGCGGCGTCTACGGGATGCCCATGGACTCCGGCCCGATGGCGCTGTTCTACAACAAGGACGTCTTCGACGAGCACGGCATCGAGGTGCCCTCCACCTGGGAGGAGTACGTCGAGGCCGGCCGCAGACTGCACAAGGCCGACTCCGACGCCTACATCACCAGCGACACCGGCGAGGCCGGCCTCGCCACCAGCCTCATCTGGCAGGCGGGCGGGCAGCCGTTCGCCGTCGACGGCACCGACGTGGCCGTCGACTTCACCGACGAGGGCTCCACGACCTACGCCGAGACCTGGCAGCAGCTCCTCGACGACGACCTCGTCGCCCCCGTCAACTCCTGGACCGACGAGTGGTTCCAGGGCATGGCCGACGGCACCATCGCCAGCGTCGTCGCGGGCGCCTGGATGCCCGCCAACCTGGAGTCCAGCGTCGCCGACGGCGCCGGTTCCTGGCGCGTGGCCCCGCTGCCGCAGTGGGAGGAGGGCGCGAGCGCCAGCGCGGAGAACGGCGGCAGCTCGCTGGCCGTGCCCGAGGCCGGCCGGAACAAGGAGCTGGCCTACGCCTTCGCCGAGTACGCGACGACCGGCGACGGTGTGGCCACACGGCTCGCCGAGGGCGCCTTCCCCGCCACGACCGCCGACCTGGAGTCCGAGGAGTTCCTCTCCCGCGAGTTCGAGTACTTCGGCGGCCAGCAGGCCAACAAGGTCTTCGCCGAGTCGGCCGGGAACGTGGTCGAGGGCTGGTCCTACCTGCCCTACCAGGTCTACGCCAACGAGGTGTTCAACGACACCGTCGGCAAGGCCTACGTCTCCGACACCACGCTGAAGGAAGGGCTCGCCGCCTGGCAGACGCAGATCGTCGAGTACGGAAACCAGCAGGGCTTCACCGTCAACAAGTGACCGCCCCGCACGCGACGCACGAAAGGAAACCCGGGAACACGATGGCTGCTGCCCGACCCCACCGCTGGCTGCGCTGGCCCGAGAGCACCGCCGGGCGCGGCTCGGGCCGGAGACTGGCCTACGGCGCCGACTACAACCCCGAGCAGTGGCCGCGCGCGGTCTGGGACGAGGACGTCCGGCTGATGCGCGAAGCGGGCGTGAACATCGTCTCGCTGGGCGTCTTCTCCTGGGCCCGCATCCAGCCCGGGCCCGACGAGTGGGACTTCGCGTGGCTGGACGAGGCCATGGACCTGCTGCACGCGAACGGCATCGCCGTGGACCTCGCCACGGCGACCGCGTCCCCGCCGCCGTGGCTGACCACCCTGCACCCCGAGATCCTGCCGGTCACGGCCGCCGGCGAGACCGTCTGGCCGGGGGCTCGCCAGCACTGGCGTCCCACCTCGCCGGTGTTCCGCACCCACGCGCTGCGGCTGGCCGAGACCGTGGCCCGCCGCTACGCCGACCACCCCGCCCTGACCGCCTGGCACATCTCCAACGAGCTGGGCTGCCACAACGTCTACGACTACTCCGACGACGCCGCGGCGGCGTTCCGCACCTGGCTGCGCGACCGCTACGGCACCGTCGAGCGGCTCAACACCGCCTGGGGCACCGCGTTCTGGTCGCAGCGCTACACCGCCTTCGACCAGGTCCTGCCGCCCCGGCTGGCCGCATCCCACCCCAACCCCACTCAGCAGCTGGACTTCAAGCGCTTCTCCTCCGACGCGCTCAAGGAGTACCTGCGGGCCGAACGCGAGGTGTTGGAGTCGGTGACCCCCGACGTCCCGATCACCACCAACTTCATGGTGATGGGGGAGACCCGGGGGATGCACTACGCGGACTGGGCGGGCGAGGTCGACTTCGTCTCCAACGACCACTACGTCCGCCCCGGAGCCCAGGCCCTGGACGAGCTGTCGTTCTCGGCCAACCTCACCGGCAACATCGCCGGCGGGCGCCCGTGGTTCCTGATGGAGCACTCCACCAGCGCCGTCAACTGGCAGCCGGTCAACCGCGCCAAGGCGCCCGGCGAGCTGGCGCGCGACTCGCTGCTGCACGTGGCCCACGGCGCGGACGCGGTGTGCTTCTTCCAGTGGCGCCAGTCCGCCGCGGGAGCCGAGAAGTACCACTCGGCGATGGTGCCCCACGCCGGCCCCGAGAGCGCGGTCTTCCGCGCGGTGGCCGACCTGGGGCGGCGGCTCGACGGGCTCGCGCCGCTGGCCGGGTCGCGCCGCAAGCCCGCACCGGTGGCGATCCTGTTCGACTGGGAGTCGTGGTGGGCCAGCGAGCAGGACTCGCACCCCTCCTCGCTGCTGCGCTACCGCCAGGAGGCGCTGGACTGGTACTCGGCGATGCTCGCGCGCGGCGTGCGCGCCGACGTGGTACCGCTGGGCACCCCGCTGGAGGACTACCGGATGGTGGTCGCGCCCATCCTGCACATGGTGGGCGAGGACCAGGCCAAGGAGCTCGTCCGCTACACCGAGGGCGGCGGGCACCTGGTCACCACCTACTTCTCCGGCGTCGTCGACGAGAACGACCACGCCTGGCTCGGCGGCTACCCCGGCCCGCTGCGCGAGCTGCTGGGCCTGCGCATCGAGGAGTTCGCGCCGCTGCTGCCCGACGAGCGGGTCCGCCTCGACGACGGCTTGGCAGGCACCCTGTGGAGCGACGACATCACGGTCACCGACCCGCAGGTCGAGGTGCTCGCCTCCTACGCCGACGGCCCGCGTGCGGGACAGGCCGCCATCACCCGCCGCAGCGCCGGCGCGGGCTCGGCCGCCTACGTGTCCACGCGGCTCGGCGCCCAGGGCCTGACCGGCGTCGCGGCCCGCCTGCTCGCCCAGGCCGGTGTCGCCGGCGAGCTGCCGCCGCGGCTGCGCGGGCGCGTCGAGCTGGCGGTGCGCGCCGACGACGCGGCGGAGTACTGGTTCCTCGTCAACCGCACCGCCGAGCCGGTGGACCTGGCCGACCTCGGCGGGGACCCCCTCGACCCCGCCGGCGCGCCGGACGGCGGCGCCCGCCTCCTCCCGCCGCGCGGCGCGGCGGTGCTGCGCCGCCCGGCCGCCTGAGCCGGCGCACCGCGCCGCACCGCCGTCCCCGTCCGTCCCGCCCACCGCCCCGCCGGGGCGGTGGGCGGGACGGTGGGACGGTGGGACGGGCTCAGTGCTCGTGGTCGTGCCCCTCGTGCCCCGGCGGGACCTCCGGGGAGGAAGTGCCGGACGGGTCCGCCGGGGACGGCTCGGCGGAGGAGCCGGCCGAGGATTCGGCCGACGGATCGCCGGACCCGTCGCCGCCGTGGTCGTGGCCCCCGTGGCCGGACTGCGAACCGCCGGATCCGCCGTGGCCCCCGGACCCGCCGTGGCCGTGCTCGTCGGACTCGGCGACGGCGGCCGCGGTGGCGAAGGTGGCGGCCAGCACCGCCGCGGCGGCGACGCCCATGGCCGCCGCACCCGGCTCCGGCCTGGCGGTGCGCCACAGCAGGGCCGCCGCGACCGCCAGGATGAGAACGGCTTCCAGGCCGGCGTTCACCAGGCCGGTGGTCCCCACCGCCTCGGGGGTGCCGGCGTGCGGGCCGAACGGCATGCCGGCGACGCGGCTGAAGCCCCACAGTGCGAGGGCGCCCGCGTTGGCCGCGGCTCCGGCGCCGAGCAGCAGCGGATCGCTCCAGCGGAGCACGGCCACGCCCCACAGCACCTGGAATACGCCCAGCAGAACGAAGAAGACGCCCGATGCGGGCCATTCCGAGGCGTGCACAGGTGCCATGACGACGTGGATCTGGGCGGCGGCGATGGAGGCCGCCGCGGCGATGTAGCGCGCGGTGTGGCCGGCGCGCCGCTTTGGGGCGCGGCGAGACTGGTTCATGGTGGACGAGCTCCCGATCGTTCGTGCGATAGCGGGCCCGTAGGCCCGAAGGACCCGGGCGCGGCCGTGCCGCGCCGGCGATGCCGTGCCGACAGCGGCGCCGGTCCGCGGGGGACGGGCGCCGGGCGGCGGCGGGCATCTAGACCCGCAGAACCGAGAGTTCGGCCAGGCGCAGCCGGGTGCGCCGAAGGCGCCTGCGGCGGCGCCGCCGTCCGCGGACCGCGATCGCCCGCGGCGCTGAGGGCGCAGGGACGCGCGGGCCGGCCGAGAGGAAGGCCGGCCACAGGACCATGGCGAACACGCCGGCCGCCGGAGCGACGCCCATGCAGTCGGCGTGCGCGTGCGCCCCGGCGTCCTCAGCCGGCTCGGTGAAGCCGCAATCGGACTCGGAGCCGGAGCCGGGGATGGAGGCGGGGCGGGGGGCGGACTCGCCCTGGGAGGATGCGGCGTGCTGGTGGTGATGTCGGTGCGGGTCGGCGGGCGTCCCGTGGTCGGCGTGGTCGGCGCGGCTTCCGCCGGCGCCGTGCCCGGCCGACACCGTCAGGTAGTGGACCCCGTGGCCGGTACCGGCATCAGCGCGGGCCGCGGCCGGGGAGGGCCCCGCCGCGGAGTGGGGATGTCCGTGCGTCAGTGCGCCGCCGACCCCGTGGACGGCCGCGACGGGCAGGAGCACCAGGACCAGCACGAGAAGCGGCCGCACTGCGGCGGCCGCCTTCGGGGCGCTGGAACTGAGCGGCATCTATCCTCGGAGCCTGGGGAGGATGCGCGGGACCGTCGACCGCCTCGGTGCCGATCGAGGGGGCGGCCAGGAACTCTACCCGGTCGCGCGGCGCCTGCCTAGATCAGTACAGATCCCCACGAATCCGACATTCTCCCCGTGTGCGCCCCGCACGTGCGCTTCCGGCGCGGAGCTCTCTCCCGAAGGCTTGGGACCCGGCTCGGCGGAACGGGGCGAGTGCCGGGAGCCGCGGATGGGGCCGGAGTCGCGTAGAGCGGGCTCAGCCGCTCGGCGGGGCGCCGGCGAGGCGGTCGAGGAACTCGCCGAGCAGCGCGCGTTCGCCGGCGGTGAACAGGCCCTCCGCCTCGTCGAGCACGGCCTTCAGCCCGGCCGCGCGCTGGGCGTGGTCGGGCGGTCCGGGCGGCGCCGCGCCGGTGATGGCGCCGATCGCCGCTTCGCGCAGCCGCCGCGACAGGGCGGGGTCCCGCTTTTCGGGCGGGGCGCTGATGAGGTGGAGGACGGCTCCGCTGCCGGCGGCGTGGATGGTCTCCGCCCCGGCCTCGACGCTGACCGCCAGCCTGCCCGCCTCGGCGACGCGCCCCACGAGCATGTGCAGCCGCTGCGACGCCCGCTCGGCGGCGGGCGAGCGGCGGCCGGGGTCCGGCTGCCCGTACATCAGCAGGTAGTGGGCCGGGTGGCCCAGACCGAACTCGACGTGCCCGTCCCAGCCCGTGCGCAGGTCCTCGACCGGGTCGTCGGTCAGCGCCTGGTCGTACTTGCGCAGCAGGTAGGTGTCGAACCCGTCGGCGGCCACGGCGTCGAGGAGGCCGGCCATGTCGGTGAAGAGCCGGTAGATGGTGGGCGGCTGGACCCCGGCCGCCGCGCTCACGGCCCGCGTGGTCACCGCGTCGCGCCCCTGCGACTGCAGCAGCTCGGCCGCCGCGTCGAGGATCCGCCGGCGCACCTCGTCCCGTTCGTTCACCGATCGATGGTATCAGCGGATTGGTATCCCTGATCTGCGAAAGTCGGTGGTCTGGGCCTCTTGGCGCTGGTCAGGGGCGGTCGGCCGCCGGGAGGACCGCCGACCGGACGGCGGGGGGCGAGCGCGCCCGCGCCGTCGCTTCAGCCGGCCGCGGTCCGGTCGGCGGTGACCACGACGGCGGTGTAGGGCATCGTGAAGGCGCCGCCGAAGGCGTCGACGGCCGCGCCGACCCCTTCCAGCACACGCTCCAGGTCCTCGGGCGCCAGCCGGGTGTGGCCGCCGGTGGTGGGCACCTGGTCGAGCCACTCCTCGCGGGTGTAGGTGCGCTCCCAGTCGAACCGCCACCGCTCCGGTGCGCCGAACGCGCCGGAGTCCCGGATCCCGTCGGCCGCGCGATCGCACATCGCCTCGTACGGCTGGGCGCCGGTCGCCGCCCACTGGGCGCGGGCGAGAAAGTCGGGCAGAACCCGGCGGTAGACGGCGTCGAACGCCTCGGCCAGCGCCTGCGGCGGCCGGGCGGCGTTCCAGAACACGGCCAGGCGCCCGCCCGGCCGCAGTATCCCGGCCGCCTTCGCGGCGCCCGCGTCGGGGTCGACCCAGTGCCAGGCCTGGCCCGAGACGACGGCGTCGAACGACCGGCCCGCGGCATCCCAGGACTCGAACTCGGCGACCTCGACCTCGGTGCCGTGCCGCCGCGCCCATTCGGCCATGCGGGTGTCGGGCTCGACACCGAGCACGCGGCAGCCGGCCGCCTGGAACGGGCGGGCCGAGACGCCGGTGCCGCAGCCGGCGTCGAGGACATCGGGGCCGGGAAGCGTGGCGGTGATCGCCCGGACCAGGGCTTCGGGGTAGCGCGGGCGGGCGCGGTCGTAGCGTTCGGGATCCGTGCCGAACGACTCCGCGACCTCGCGCGCCCGGTGGGGCTCCTGGGGCTCCGGCGGCTCGGGGGGAGTGGGTTCCGGCCTTATAATGGGCATGTGCCCACACTAGTGGGCGCGTGCCCACCTGGCAATCGGGTGGGGCGGGGACCAGTGGGGAGGGATGCACCGGTGCCGACCGGGACGGCCATCCGCGACGTGCGCGATCAGCTGTTCGGCGCCGCGGAGCGGGTCCTGCTGCGGGACGGGCCGAACGCGCTGACCAGCCGCGCCGTCACGGACGAGGCGGGCTGTGCCAAGGGCGTCCTGCACCGGCACTTCGCCGACTTCGACGCGTTCCTCGCCGAGCTCGTGCGGGACCGGGTCGCCCGGCTCGACGGCCACGCCGCCGCGCTGCGCGGAGCCGCGGGTACCGGCACCGTCGTCGACAACCTCGCCGGTGCGCTGGCGGAGCTGTTCGATTCGGTGGCCGTGGCGGTCGTCAGTCTGGTGATCTCCCGCGACGGCCTGCGGGCCCGGCTCCGCGAGACCACGCCGACGGGCGTCCCCCTGCTGGTCGAGGCCGCGGCCATGCTCGCCGACTACCTCGCGGCGGAGCGCCGACTGGGGCGCATCGCCGCGGAGACCGACGTCGAGGCGCTGGCGCCGGCGCTGATCGGCTCCGGGCACCTGCTCTTCGCCGACCGCGCGAGCGGGCCCCCGGACACCGCTGCCGTCCGCAAGGCCGTGGCGGCCGCCGTCGCCGGCTGCCTGCCGTAGGCACGCGGACACCGCGCGCGGGGCGCGGCGCGACCGGGCGCGGCAGGGCGCTGGCGAAACTCGGAGCGGGGGCGGAAGGCGAACACGCGGCGGGCGGCCCGCGACCGGTGACGAAGGCGCGCTGCGGGGCGGCGGCAACGTCGTGCGGCGCGTCGGCGACCCGGTCCACCGGCCGGCCACCGCGGCGGCGCCCGCCCTGCACAGGCTGCTGCGGCACCTCCGCCGCGAGGCCTTCGAGTGCCCCGAGCCACTCGGCTCCGACGAGCGGGACACCGAAAAGCCCACCTGCGTCCGCGGCGACGTGCACGGGCGCTCCCGACCGCTGCGCTCCGGCGCACGGCTGGTGTCGGCGGCCGTGCTGCTGCGCCGCCTGCGCGACACCGGCGCCGCGTTCGCGACCGGCGCCCGAGGGCCGGTGGCGGCTGCCGCCCCGGTCGCCGCCGAGGTGACGTGCCACGGCGACGCCGCCCCCTACAACCGCGCCGTCCGCAAGCGGTCGTGATCATCGATCGACACCGCCCACCCGGGGCCGCGCAGCGGGGAAGCGGCCATGCCGCCTACCGGTGCGCCCCGTTGCACGCGCCGTCCGCCCCCGACCGCTTCGGCATGGTGGAGGAGCAGGGCCACCGCGCCGCCTTCGTCCTCCGCGCCACCGCACCCGGTCGGCGCCCTGCCTCACCGAGACTGCGGAGGATGTCTGCGGCGGTTCAGTGCCCGCATGTACGTACGCGCCGCGGAGGGTCTTCCGCCTTCCCCCGCCTTCCGCGCACTCCGCCGAGGGCCACGCCGGCTGCCCTGCCCCCTGCGTCCGCGGCCCGTCTAGATGAGTGAGTCCGAAGTCTGATCAGGTCGCGGACACAACGAAGGGTGTCGCAGAGTCTTGCTGTGACACGAGACCTGGACACCCTTCTGACCGCACTCTATGCCTTCCTCGACGACCACGTCG
>NZ_BAAAQI010000010.1:0-175488 GCF_039531585.1 Streptomonospora arabica
CTGGCCCGGTTCCGCCAGTGGATCGAAGCCGTCATCGACACCCTCAAGGGCCAACTCGGCCTGGAGTCCCACGGCGGGCGCACCCCGGCCGGAGTCTATGCCCGCACCGGACAGCGGCTGCTGGCCCCTGGCTGCGGCGATCCGCCACAACTGGGAGACCGACGCACCCGTCAAACGGTCGCTGATCGCCTACGACCACTGAAGACATCGGACTCACTCATCTAGCGGGCGGCGCACGCAGGTGCGCCCCGCGCCCCGGGCGCGAAGCGTTCTTCCGGCGCGGGCCCCTGCGAAAGGAACCGGTGCCGCTCTCGCCGAGCCGAGGAAGGAGCCGGGGCGGCTCCCCCGCCGGCGAACGAGAAGGCAGCGGGAGCGGTGCCGGCACACCGCGCAGGAGGACAGCGACCCGCAGAACACGCCTCAGCGCGGCGGCACCCGCGCGGCGGGTGCGGCGGCGCCCCGGGCGGCGGACGCGCGTGCGCGCCGACGCCCGGGCCCGCGCGCGGCGGCGCCCGTCACACGTCCCGGGAGGACTCCGCGGCCCGTTCCGCGGACTGCAGGTCCGCGGCCTCGTCGGCCACGCGCGCGGCCTCGAACTCGCGGCGGGCGAGGTCGACCTGGGACTTGCGGACGATCTCGACGACCTCGTCGGGATCGTCGGTCAGGTGCAGCAGGTCCGGGTCGCCCGGTGAGATCGTCCCCTCCTCCAGGAGCGTGTTGCGGATCCAGTCGCGCAGTCCCGACCAGAACTCGGTGCCGACCAGCACCACGGGGAACCGGGTGACCTTCCCGGTCTGCACCAGGGTGATCGACTCGAACAGCTCGTCCAGCGTGCCGAACCCGCCGGGCAGCACGACGAACGCCTGCGAGTACTTAACGAACATGGTCTTGCGCACGAAGAAGTACCGGAAGGTGACGCCGATGTCGATGAAGTCGTTGAGGCTCTGTTCGAACGGGAGCTCGATGCCGAGGCCGATCGAGGTGCCGCCGGCGTCCTGCGCCCCCCGGTTCGCGGCCTCCATCACGCCGGGCCCGCCGCCGGTGATGACGGCGTAGCCGGAGGAGGCCAGTTTGGTGCCGATCTCCTGGCCGAGGTCGTAGTAGGAGGTTCCGGGCTTCGTGCGGGCCGATCCGAAGACGCTGACCGCGTGGCCGACCTCGGAGAGCAGTCCGAACCCTTCGACGAACTCGGACTGGATGCGCAGGACGCGCCAGGGGTCGGTGTGCACCCAGTCGGCCGGTCCGCGCCGGTCCAGCAGCCGTTGATCGGTCGTCGTCTCCGGTATTGCGTCTCCACGGTAGGTGAGGGGTCCCGCGCTGCGGGTTTTCCGATGTTCCGTCATGCGGCAACGCTATCCGGATTCGGCGAGCGCCATGCTGAATCCCAGGCCACACCCGGGCGACCACAATCGGACCGCCGCCTGTCGGCCCCGGCGGCACCGGGCTCGCGTCCGCCCCGGGGGAAGGCTGTGCGGCTCCTCAGCCCGTCCCGGACAGCCAGGAGGCCATCCGCGCCTCCGCTTCGGCGACCGCGTCGAGCGCGACCCACTCGTCGCGGGTGTGCGCCAGGGTCGGGTCGCCGGGTCCGTAGTTGACCGCCGGCACGCCCAGCTCCGCCATCCGCGCGACGTCGGTCCAGCCGAGCTTGGCGCGGACCTCTCCGCCGCCCACGGCCGAGACGAAGTCGGCCGCCGCGGGATCGTCCAGCCCGGGCCGGGCCGGCGGCGCGGAGTCGGTCACCCGGACGTCGAAGTCCTCGAACAGCTCGCGCAGGTGCTGCTCGGCGTCGAGGGAGGTGATGTCGGGCGCGAACCGGTAGTTCACGGTGACGGTGCACTCGTCGGGGATGACGTTGCCGGCCACGCCGCCGGAGACGAACACCGCGTTGAGGCCCTCGTGGTACTCCAGCCCGTCGACCACCGGCTGCCGCGGCGTGTAGGAGCGCAGCACGTCCAGGATCGGTCCGGCGCCGTGGATGGCGTTGCTGCCCATCCACGAGCGGGCGCTGTGTGCGCGCTCGCCTCGGGAGATGACCTCCACCCGCATCGTCCCCTGGCAGCCGCCCTCGATGACGCCGCCCGTGGGCTCCAGCAGGACCGCGAAGTCGCCCCACAGCCGGTCGGGCCGGGTGCGCGACAGCCGGCGGAGGCCGTTGCGCTCGGCGTCGACCTCCTCGCAATCGTAGAACACGAAGGTCACGTCGTGCGCGGGCTCGGGCACCGCGGCGGCGAGCCGGAGCTGGACGGCCACCCCGCTCTTCATGTCCGAGGCGCCGCAGCCGTACAGCCGCCCGTCCATCGTGCTGGAGGGGACGTTGCCGACGATGGGCACGGTGTCGATGTGCCCGGCGAGCACCACGCGGCGGCGCCGGCCCAGCTCGGTGCGGGCGATGACCGCGTCTCCGTCGCGTTCGACCGCGAGGTGCGGCAGCCGGCTCAGGGCGGTCTCGATGGCGTCGGCGAGCGGGCGCTCGCCGCCGCTGACGGATTCGGTGTCGACGAGCTCGGCCGTGAGCGTGCGGACGTCGGCGGTCAGATCCAGCATGTCGGCTGCCTTCGGTTCGTCTCGGGTCTGCGGAAGGCGCGGCGCACCCGCGGGTGCGCGCGGGCGGTGCGCCGCGCCGGTCCCCCGGAGGCGCCCGGCCGCTCGCGGCGCGGTGCCGCACGCGTACGGGGGCGCGGGATCGGGCTCAGGCGTTGACGCCGTGCTCCCGCAGCAGCTCGTTCAGCGCCAGCTTGTCGTGCTCCTGGCCGGCCTCCAGGCGCTTGAGCACCAGCAGGCACGGCATGCCGAAGTCGCCGCCGGGGAAGCTCTTGACCCGGTTGGCGGTGACGCACACCGACCAGGCGGGGGCCTCGCCGCGCGGTAGCTCGTCGCCGGACTCGGCGTCGAAGACCCGGGTGGAGGAGGTCAGGATCGTGCCCGCGCCGAGTTTGGCGCCGCGGCGCACGCGGGCACCCTCGACGACCATGCTGCGCGAGCCGAGGAACGCGTCGTCCTCGATGACGACGGGAGACGCCTGCGGCGGCTCCAGGACGCCGCCGACCCCGACCCCGCCGGAGAGGTGCACGTTCTCGCCGACCTGCGCGCAGGAGCCGACGGTGGCCCAGGTGTCGACCATCGTGCCCGAGCCGACCCAGGCGCCGAAGTTGGTGAAGGAGGGCATAAGCACGACGCCGGGAGCCAGGTAGGAGCCCCAGCGGGCGATGGCGCCGGGCACCACGCGCACGCCGTCCAGGCGCGTCTTGAGCGGGATGCGGTCGTGGTAGTGGAAGTCGCCGACCGCGGCCTCCTGCATCCCGAGGACGCGGAAGCTCAGCAGGATGGCGCGCTTGGCGCGCTCGTCGACGACGACCTGGTCGGTGGCCTCGTCGACGAAGGCGACCCGGGCCTTGCCGGTGTCCAGCTCGTCGACCGCGCCCACGATCAGGTCGCGGGCCTCGGTGTGGTCAGGGGTCAGTTCGGATCGGCGCTCCCAGAGGGCGTCGAGCTCCTCGGGAAGCGGACTGGTGAACGCGGTGGTCATGGCCACGGAGCCTACCGGTGGCCGACCCGCTCCCCAACCCGGCGCACGCGGCCGCACCGCCATCGCCGCGGCGGATCCGGCGGCTTAAGGCGCCGTACAGTCCCGGATACGCTCCGTCACGCGCGGGCGCGGTTTTCCCCTACGCCTTACTATGCGTGAAGACCCCGGCTTCGAGACGCGCGGCGGCCGGTGCCGCGCCCGGGACCGCGCGGGGTCGATCCTGCCAACCGAGGCGCGCGGCTGCACCGCCCGCGCCCCCAACCACTACGGTCTGCCTGTGCCTCGAAAGCTCAGAAGGGTCTCCGCCTTCTTCAAGATCCTCATCGCGCTCACGGTGGTCTGCGGAGCGCTGGTCGCCGGCGGGTACTACGTGATCTCCTCGGTACGGCCGCTGGAGGTCGCCGACGAACCCGAGCCCGTCGACAAGTGCACGTTCACCGCCGACGGCGACACCGACTCCCTCGAACCCGAACAGGCCGCCAACGCCGCGACGATCGCCGGGGTGGCGCTCCGGCGCGACCTGCCCCGGCAGGCGGTGGTGATCGCCTACGCCACGGTCTGGCAGGAGTCCAAGTTCTACAACATCGAGTACGGCGACCGGGACTCGGTCGGGCTGTTCCAGCAGCGGCCCTCGCAGAAGTGGGGAGAGCCCGACCAGCTGATGGATCCCGTGTATGCGAGCGGGGCCTTCTACGACAAGCTCACCGAGATCGACGGCTACACCGACATGCCGGTCTATGAAGCGGCCCAGGCCGTGCAGCGCAGCGCCGACGGCTTCGCCTACGACCAGCACGAGCCCGTGGCCCGCCAGATGGCCGAGGCGTTCACCGGGGCGTCGGGGCCCACGGTCGCGTGCGTGCTGCCCGACGGGGTGGGCAAGGCCGACCTGGACGCCGCACGCGAGGAGATGGTCCGCGTCTTCGGCGAGGACCCCGGCGCGATCCCGCCCGGCGGCTCCTACCAGACGGGCGACCTGGGCTGGGCGATGGCGCAGTGGGCGGTGGCCAACGCCGGGAAGTACGGCATCAGCTCGGTGACCTACCAGGACCAGCGGTGGCGCGTCGACGCGGGGGAGAAGGGCTGGCAGACGGTCCCCGACGCCGCGCCGCGCGGCGAGATCGCGCTCTCCTCGGCCTCCTAGGTCTCCTAGGTCTCCTGCGACCGCGTTTCGGCCGGCGGGCCGCCCGGCCCGCCGGCCCGGGGTCAGGCCAGGGCGCGCAGGCGCTTGGCCGCCGCTTCGACGCGCTCGTCGGTGGCGGTGAAGGCCACCCGCACGTGCCCGGCGCCCGCCGGGCCGTAGAAGTCGCCGGGCGCCACGAGGACGCCGTGCTCGGCGAGCAGCGCCACCGAGCCCCAGGCGTCGTGCTCGGGGTGGGCCGCCCACAGGTACAGCCCGGCCTCGGAGTGGGTGATCCGCCAGCCCGCGGCCTCCAGCGCGCCGCGCAGCGCCGTGCGGCGGGCGGCGTAGCGGTCCTTCTGCTCGCGGGCGTGGTCGTCGTCGTCCAGCGCGGCGCGCATGGCCGCCTGGACCGGGCCGGGCATGATCATGCCGGCGTGCTTGCGCACCGCCAGCAGCTCGTCGACGAGCGCCTGGTCGCCGGCGGCGAACGCCGCGCGGTAGCCGGCGAGGTTGGAGCGCTTGGACAGCGAGTGCAGCGCGATCAGCCCTTCGTGGGAGCCGCCGCACACGTCGGGGTGCAGCACCGAGACGGGGTCGCCGCCCTCCCAGCCCAGGCCGATGTAGCACTCGTCGGAGGCGACCACGGCGCCGCGCTCGCGCGCCCAGGCGACGACCTTGCGCAGGTGCTCGACGCCCAGCACGCGGCCGGTCGGGTTGGCCGGGGAGTTGACCCACACCAGCCGCACGGGTGCGGGCCCGAGCGCGGTGAGGCCGTCGGAGGCGACGGGTGCGGCGCCGGACATGCGGATGCCGACGTCGTAGGTGGGGTAGGCGAGCTCGGGGTGGACCACGGTGTCGCCCTCGCCCAGGCCCAGCAGGGTCGGCAGCCAGGCCACGAACTCCTTGGAGCCCAGCGAGGGCAGGACGGCCGCGGGGTCCACGCTCACCCCGTGGCAGCGCCCCAGCCAGTCGGCAGCCGCCGCGCGCAGCTGCGGCGTGCCGTAGGTGGCGGGATAGCCCGGGGAGTCGGAGGCCGCGGCGAGCGCCTCGCGCACGCGCTCGGGCACCGAGTCGACCGGGGTGCCGACCGACAGGTCCACCGCCCCGTCGGGATGGGCCTCCGCTGTCGCCTTGTGCGGGGCCAGGCGGTCCCACGGGAAGGTCGGCAGCCGGTCTGCCACTCGCCTGCGATCGGCCATGGTGTCCATCCCTCGATCATCGCCGGCCCGGGTGGGGACCGGTCACATGACGCACCGCCGCCGCGGCGCGGCGGGCTCCGGCTTCCGGCGAGCGGGCGGGTCCGGCAGGCGGGCGGCCCGCTGCCGGCGGCCCGCCCGGTCGAAGGGCGGACCGCCGCGCGCGCGGCCTGCCGGAGTCCGCGCCCTACTCCTCTGCCTGCGGGGGCAGCTTGGCGACCACGGGGTGGTCGGTGTCGAGCTGGCCGACCTTGGAAGCGCCGCCGGGAGAGCCGATCTCGTCGAAGAACTCGACGTTGGCCTTGTAGTACTCCGACCACTGCTCCGGAAGGTCGTCCTCGTAGTAGATGGCCTCCACAGGGCACACCGGCTCGCAGGCGCCGCAGTCGACGCACTCGTCCGGGTGGATGTAGAGCATGCGCTTGCCCTCGTAGATGCAGTCGACGGGGCACTCCTCGATGCACGCCTTGTCGAGCACATCGACGCAGGGCTGCGCGATGACGTAGGTCACGTCGTACTCCTCTTCGGTCTTCGCCACGTTGACCGCGCGTAAGTGTCTTCGCTGTCACATAGCCTGGGCGATGCCGGGAGTCCGGAGCGGGACCGCCGGGCATCTGACACACGATTCGCAGTCTCCAGTATTGCGCCCACCGGGCTTTTCCGCGTAATTGGGGGTCGATCCCATGGGTCCAGGCCCGCGCATGCGCCAGGAGCTGACCCCTGGCGACATCGGTCGGCGCGCCACTGTGCGCCTGCGGCTGTCCGGCGGCGGGTTCCGGGATATCGTCGGGGTACTGGAGTCCTGGCAGGACGGCCTGCTGCGACTGCGCCGACGCGACGGAAATGTGACAGAGGTCACCGCCGAGGACGTCGCAGGAAGCCGTATCGTGCCGCAACGACCGCCCACACGCAGGCGGGGGGCCGAGAGGCCGACGACGGACGGCTAGCGGCCCGCCGCGCGCGAGCCGCACCGCGGGCGCTCCCCGCGGTGCCCGCCGGACGCCGATGTTGAAGGGGGAGGTGGCGAGTCCACGCCATGCAGGAGACCGTCGCTTCCGCCCTCGCCCAGCTCGCCCGCTCCGACAGCCGTGCCGCCCAGGTCGCCGAAACCGCGCTCTCCACCCTCACCGACGGCCGCAACCTCGAAGCGCTCACCCAGCACTCCGTCCAGGAGTTCTGCTGGTACGTGCTGCCGGTGCGCTTCTCCGCCGACTCCGCCGAGCGGGCGTTCGCCGCCCGCTCGCTGGGCCGCCTGTTCTCCCTGCTCGGCCTGGACCGCTACGCCGCCATCTGCACCTCCGGCACCACCCGCGAGATCCTGGAGAACCACCGGGTCAGCCACGACTCCGGCCACCAGGCCTACCGCCGGGCGATGCGCGCCTCCGGCGTCGAGCCGCCCGACCTTCCCGAGCTGACCTGGGGCAGCACGCTCGGCTCGGCCGAGATCGCGGCCTACCAGGCCACCTCGGCGTCATTGGAGCTCGCCGTCGCGCTGGAGGAGCTGCGGCCGGGGACGCCCGCCTGGCGCAACACCCAGCAGCAGCGCACGCGGGCGTTTCTGACCCAGCCCGACCCGCAGGGGCGCAGCAGGCTCGACCGCGTGCGCGAGGAGCGGGTGCGCGCCTGGCTGTCCTCCCCCTCGCACCCGCACCGCCAGCGGCTGTGGCCGCTGCTGGGACAGCTCATCAGCGGCGCCGAGACCCCGCCCGACGCCGCGGCCGCGCTGGCGCCGGTGGTGCGGCTGCTGGACTACGCCGACGACGGCATCGGGCTCACCCAGATCGGCTACATCTCGCCCAGCGTGGTGCGCGAGCTCTGCGCCGAGTTCGGCTGGGACACCTCTCCCTCGCCGCCGCGCAGCGAGACCGACTCCACCCAGCTCATCGCGCTGCACAAGCTGCTGCGCACCATGCGGGCGGTGCGCAAGTCGGGCCGGCGCCTCGTGCTCACCCGGCGCGGGCGGATGCTGCACGACGACACCGAGGCGCTGTGGCGCGCTGTGGCCGAGAGCGTGCTCGACACCGACGGGTTCGCCCAGGCCGCCACCGAGACCCTGCTCGGGCTGCTGCTGTCCTTCTCGTCGCGCTCGACCGGCAGCCACGCCCGCGGCACCTGCGGCGACATCGCCGAAGAGGCCCGCCTGGTGCTCGCCGACTCCGGCTGGGGCAGCGAGGCCTCCAGCCGACTGCCCGACACCCAGCAGGTGGGCTCGGTGCTGATCACGGTCACCTGGCTGCTGGAGACGCTCGGCTTCGTCGTGGGCGGCGACCTGCTGGGCGAGGGCGGCAGCCACCAGCTCACCAAAGCCGGGCACGCGTTCTCCCTCACCGCCATGCACATCTCGGCGACCACTCCCCCGACCTCGCTTTAGGGCGTGTTCGACGGGTCCGTCCCCAGCGAGCGTCGCACGCGGGTGCGCCCCCGCGCCCGCCCGGCGCACAGCGGGCGGGCGGCGCGCTCGGCGACCCGGTGCGCAGGTCCGGGCAGGTGCGCCTAGCCTGGATGACGGCGCGCCGCCGCCGATCCCCCGCGCACCGCGCCCCCGGCGCCGCGCGACTCGCCGATCGCGACCCGCGCGGCCCGCCGCCGGCCTGTTGACATCCGTTATCCGACGAGCTGGAGCACCATGCCCGCGCCTGAGCCCACCGACCGGGAAGAAGACGCCGCACCGCGGCCAGACGCCGCCGCGGCCACCACCGGGGGCCACGGCGCGCCCGAGGAGGCGGCCGAGGGGCGGGACGGCGGCGAGGCCGGCGCGGAGCACGCGGACGCGGGCTCCCCCGGCACTCCCGCGCCGGCCACCGGGCGGTCGGCGGCCGACCTGCTGCCCAGCCCGGTCTTCGTGCTGCTGCTGGGGATCGCCGGACTGGCCGGATGGTTCTCCTGGACGCGTGCCGAGGTCGACTGGACCGGCGACGACTCGCGGGTGTACCTGCCCTTCGTGTTCATCCTGACCGGGTGGATCGTCTCGCTGGTCCTGCACGAGTACGGGCACGCCGCGCTCGCCTACCGCTTCGGCGACCGGGCGCTGCGCGGCGGCGGCTACCTGCGGCTCAACCCGCTCCGCTTCCGCGAGCTGTTCTCCAGCCTGCTGCTGCCGGTGGCGTTCCTCCTGCTGGGCGGGATCGGCCTGCCGGGCCCCGCGACCTACCTGGACGACGCCGCCGTGCCGAGCCGGGCCCGGCGCAGCCTGGTCGCCGCCGCGGGGATCGCCGTCAACCTCGTGCTGGCCGCCGCGGCGGCCGCCGCCGTCGCCGTCCTGGTACCCGCCGGCATGTTCACCGACAACTGGATGCTCGGCGGGCTGATGTACCTGTGCTATCTCAACCTGACCGCGGCGGTGCTCAACCTGCTGCCGATTCCCGGCATGGACGGCTTCGGCGTCGTCGCGCCGTACCTGCCCGGCAGGATCGCCGAGCGGGTGCGCCCGTGGTCGCTCTTCGGGGTCATCGCGGTGTTCGCGGTGCTGTGGGTGCCGCAGGTCAACGTCGAGGTGCCGCGGGCGATGACGCAGGTGTTCGCGGGCCTGGGAATGCCGCAGGTGGACGTCGGGTTCGGCGAGGTGCTGCTGCGGTTCTGGGCGTCCTGACACCGGTGCCGGCGCGGTGCCCGGCGCGGCCTCAGTGGCCGGGCTCGGTCACCACGGCGGCGATGCCGACCGCGGTGAGACCGCCGAAGAGGTAGCAGTAGTCGATCACGGTCGAGGTCAGCACGATGTCGCCGCCGGAGGTCACCGCGATCAGCGAGAACACGGCGGCCGCCCAGCCCAGCGCCGGCAGCAGGGCGCCCAGCCGCGAGCCCATCCCCCAGCCCGCCCCTCGGCAGCCGGCGAAGAGCGCGGCCAGCACGGCCACCAGCGCCACCGCGGCAACCGCCTGCCCGGCCGGGCCCGCCACCCACAGGTAGGACAGCCACCCGGCGAGGACCGAGCCGCCGAATCCGACCGCCGCTCCCGCGGCGAGCAGCACCGTGTAGCCCAGTCCGGTCACGACCGGATCGGCGATCCGCTCCACCGCGCCCGTGCGGCCCTCGGCGGCGGCACCCGGCCGGGGCGGGGGCGGCTGCTGCTGTGCGGTCACGGCGGGAGGTCCTCCTGGCGTGCTCGTGGTCGTGGTCGTAGTCGACGGGGCGGACGCGCGGCGGGCGCGGGCCCGACGGGCGGCCGGGCACCGGCGCGGGCGGCGGGTCGACCGGTCAGGCGAACAGGTCGGACTCGTAGCCGTTGGGCCCCCGGCGCGCCACCGGACCGGCGAGCTGGGTGAAGTACTCCACCGCCTGGATCTCCTGGGCGGTCCCGTTGGAGAGCGCGAACAGCTCGCCGTCGACGCTGATCTGGGTGGCGTGCGCGCGCATCGCCAGCACCTTGGCCGGCCAGTGCGCCGAGGCGTCGATGCGCGCCGTGACGAGGCGGTCGGGGGTGCCCGGCGCGATGTCGGACGCGGTCGCGGGCGCCGTGAACGGGCCGGGAGCACTGCGCAGCCGCTCGACCGACTCCTCGATCACCGACCTGGGCTGGGCGACGGCGTAGAGCTTGCGTGTCTGCCAGGGCGTACCGGGCAGGGCCCGCTCGGCGGCCCGCTCGAACGCGCGCACGGCGACGCGGTGCGCCTGGATGTGGTCGGGGTGGCCGTAGCCGCCGTTGTCGTCGTAGGTCACGACGACCTGCGGGCGCACCTCGCGGATGACCTGGGCCAGCAGGTGCGCGGCCTCCTCCGCGTCGGCCTGCCAGAAGCAGCCGCGCCGCTGGTTGGTGGCGGCGCCCATCATCCCGGAGTCGCGGTAGCGGCCGGGGCCGCCGAGGAAGCGGTGGTCGCGCACCCCCATCGCGAGGCAGGCCTTGTCCAGCTCGCCGACCCGGTGCTCGCCGAGGGTGTCGTCGCGGTCGGAGCCCAGGTGCGCGAGCTCGGGCGGGATGATCTCGCCCTCTTCGCCGCGCGTGCACGTCACCAGCGTGACCTCGACGCCTTCAGCGGCGTACTTGGCCATGGTCGCGCCGGTGACGATGGACTCGTCGTCGGGATGGGCGTGCACCAGCAGCAGTCGCCGATCTGTCATGGTCTGGACGATACCCCGGTCGCGGCCCTGTGCACGGCACTGCGCCCGGCACGTCCGCACGCGCTCCGCGGACAGCGTCGGAGGGCCGCCCCGCGGCCGATGCGCCACAATCGAGGCATGAGCTTTCCCCGGCAACAGGCCCGCACACGGCGATTCACCATCGGCGTCCCGCGCGCGTTCCAGATCTCACCGGACGGCAGGCGCGTCGCCTTCCTGCGCGGCAGGGACGGCGAGGACGCCGCGACGTGCCTGTGGATACGCGACCTCGACGAGGCGGCGGAGCGCGTGGTGGCCGATCCGCGCACCATCGGCGCCGACGACGAGGACCTGCCCGCCGAGGAGCGCGCCCGCCGCGAGCGGCTGCGCGAGACCGGCGCGGGCATCGTCTCCTACACCGTCGACGCGGACTTCACCCGCGCCGTCTTCACGCTCTCAGGGCGGCTGTACACGGCCGATCTCGCGGGCGGGGGCGCCCCGCGCGAGGTCGCGGCCGCGGTCGCGCCGGTCGTGGACCCGGCGGTCTCGCCCACGGGCGACGCCGCGGCCTACGTCAGCGGTGGCGCGCTGCACGTCGTCGGGCTCGACGGCGGCGGCGACCGCGTGCTGGCCGAGCCGGACGGCGACGGGGTCGCGTGGGGGTTGGCGGAGTTCGTCGCCGCCGAGGAGATGAGCCGCTACCGGGGCCTGTGGTGGGCGCCCGACGGCTCGGCGGTGCTGGCGGCGCGCGTGGACGACTCGCCGGTCGCCCGGTGGACCATCAGCGACCCCGCCAACCCCGCCGCCGCGGCGCAGACCGTGGCCTACCCGGCGGCGGGCACGCCCAACGCCGATGTGCGGCTGGCGGTGCTGAGCCTCGGCGGGCACGGCCCCGCCGAGCCGCGCTGGATCGAGTGGGACCGTGAGGAGCTGCCCTACCTCGCCCGCGCCGGTTGGACGTGCCGCGGCGCCGGCAGCGGCCCCGCCGACGCCTCCCGCCCCGATGAGCCCGCCGAGGTCGTGTTCACCGCGCAAAGCCGCGACCAGCGCACGCTGTCCCTGTTCCGGGCCGATCCGCTCACGGGAAAGGCGAGCCGCGAGCTCTCCGAGACCGACGGAACGTGGGTCGAGATCATGCCGGGGGTGCCGACCTTCACCGCGAGCGGCGAATCAGTGTGGATCGGGCGCCGCGAGCGGGACGGGCGGCGCGCCCTGCTGGTGGGCGGCCGCGAGGCGGGCCCGCCGGACGGCGCCTACCTGCGGGGTGTGGCCGACGTCGACGGCGACCGGGTCCTCTACTCGGCTTCGCCGGACGGACGGCCCGGCGAGGTGGGGCTGTGGCTGCTGGACACGGCCACCGGCGAGACCTCCGCTGTCGAGGTGCCGCCTGCGGCCGCCGGCGGCCGCCGCCCGGATGCGGAGGGCGCCGTGCTCTCGGGCAGGCTCGGCGGCGACACGCTGGTCGTCCAGCGCCGAGGCATGGACGCCGACGGCGTGCGCACGCTGCTGCTGCGCGGGTCGGCGTCCGGCGGCGGGCCGGAGGTCGCGGGCGAGGTCGAGAGCCTCGCCCTGGCACCCGACCTGCCGGCGCCCAACGTGCGCTTCTGGTCGGCGGGCGAACGGGGCGTGCCCGCGGCGCTGGTGCTGCCGTCCTGGTACGACCCGGACGCCGAGGGATCCGCTGCCCGCCTCCCCGTGCTGATGGACCCCTACGGGGGACCGCACGCCCAGCGGGTGCTGCGCACCCGCGGCGCCTACCTGACGTCGCAGTGGTTCGCCGACCAGGGGTTCGCGGTGGTGATCGCCGACGGGCGCGGCACACCCGGTATCAGCGTCGAGTGGGAGCAGGCGGTCGACGGCGACCTGGCGGGGCCGGTGCTGGAGGACCAGGTCTCGGCGCTGCACGATGCGGCCGCCCGCTTCGGCTGCCTGGACCTGGACCGGGTCGCGATCCGCGGCTGGTCCTTCGGCGGCTACCTGGCGTCCCTGGCGGTGCTGCGCCGGCCCGAGGTCTTCCACGCGGCGGTGGCGGGCGCCCCGGTCACCGACTTCAGCCTGTACGACACCCACTACACGGAGCGCTACCTGGGTACGCCGCAGGGCCGGCCGGAGGCCTACGCGCGCTCCTGCGCCCTGGAGGGCTGGGCCGAGCCGAAACGCCCGCTGATGCTCATCCACGGCCTGGCCGACGACAACGTGGTCTTCGCCCACACGCAGCGGCTGTCGTCGGCGCTGCTGGCGGCGGGGCGGGCCCATACGGTGCTACCGCTGTCGGGCATCACCCACATGGCCTCCGAGGAGACCACGGCGGAGAACCTGCTGCTGCTTCAGGTGGAGTTCCTGCACCGGTCGCTGGGCGCCGGCGCGGACTCATAACCGCCGCTTCTCGTCCGGCGGCGCCCGGGCGGGTAGGGCCATCCGGTCCGTTGCGGGAGCCCTACCCGCCCCGCTCCGGGGACGCGCTACCCGACCTCGGGTTGGCGCATCCGCGTGGCCGAATCCGGCCAATTCCGGGTGCTGCAGCGACTGTGGGTAACCGGTTGTATCGGCCTGCACTGCGCACTCATGCGGCCGCGGAGCCACTCCCGGCTCCCCTCCGGCTCCCGGGCGCCGCGCGCCCCGCCCTGTGCCGCCGCAGGGGGCGACGTGGGGTGACGGCGGGAGCGCTCCGCCAACTGTCGCGGCAGCCGGCTATGACCTAGGGTTTCGGGCGCTCGCCGAAAGTCGGTGGGCGGGCACGGCGGTCTTGTGTCCCCCTCCTTGCGTGCGACCGCCTGCCGCCGGCGGGCCCCCGCTGAGTCCCCGCTCGTCGGCGGGGCCCGCCACCCCGCTACCCCTGGAAGAACAGCAGTGCGCAAGTCCCCCTGTGCCATGGCGTTCGGCAGCGCAGCCGTCGCCCTCGGCCTCGTCGTCGCCGGTGCCGCGACGACCGCCGACCACACCCCCGTTCCGCAGGACGTGTCCGTCTCCGCGGGCTCGCCCGGCTCGGCGCACGCGGCGCCGCGGCACACCCCCGGTCCGGCCGCGCCGACCGCTGAGGGCACGGCGGCCGCATCCCGGACGGAGCCGGTCGCGCGCTCCGCCGCGGAGCGGCTCCGCGCCCGCCTCGGCGAGGCGTTCGCCCCCGGCGTCCCGGATGCCGCGCACGACGAGCTGGGCGTCACGTTCGGACCCGGCGCGGGGGCCGGCGCGGGAGGCCGGAACGCCGCTGTGGGCGGGGATCCGGCGCCCCATGCGTTCGGGCCGAACCCACGCACGGGCTAAGCTGCCGCTGAGGCTCGTCGGTATGTGGCAATAGCCGGAATCGGACCGATATGTCGCAGGGGCACCGAGCAGGGCACCGGAGGCGGTGCGCACGCGGCGCCCCGCCGACCCAGCGGCTTCACGAGCACTCCGGTGCCGACAGGGGCGCCGGAGTCTCGCGCATCGCAACGCCCGGGTGCGCGAGGCCGGTCGGCGTATCCCACCCGCATCCATTCCCCCGTACGCCGGCCGGCTCCCCGGGCCTTCCGGGCCGCCTTCGCGCCGCCGCACGCGGGCGGGAGGGCGGCTCGCCGTCCCTAGAATGTGGCCATGCGCTATGTCCTGTCGGCCCTCCTGCTCGACGCCGCCTTAGTGCTCGCGTTCGTGGTCGTCGGGCGCGTCAACCACGCGGAAGGCCTGACGCCGACCGGCGTGGCGCTCACGTTCGGGCCCTTCGCCGCCGCGCTCGTCGCGGGATGGCTGGCGGTGCTGCCGTGGCGGCCGTGGCGCAACCCGAAGGCCGTGGTGTCGACCGGCTGGCTCGTGCTGCTGATCACGGTGGGCGGAGCGATGCAGCTGCGCGAGGCCACCGGTGAAGACGCCCCCTTCTCGTTCGTCGTCGTGACGGCGGTCTTCCTGGGCGTCACCCTCCTGGGCTGGCGCGCCCTGGCCGCCCTGCTCCGCCGCCGGCGCACCCCCGCCGCCGCGGACACCCCCGCCGACTAGGAGCGCGCGGCTGGGGCCGCACCCTGCGCCTCCTCCGTACCCGCCCCCGTGCGAGCCGCCGGGGGCGGTCACTCGTGTCCGCACGCGGCGACGCGATGCCGCGTCCCCACCCCGGCACCGCCGCGGCGCCCGAAAGGCCTGAGCCTCCTGAGCCGAAAGGGATTCGCGGGAACCGCGCGAGCGGTTGCGCGCTCAGCCTACACTCAGGATTCACAGCGAATTCCCAGATTTCGGGCCGCCGCGTCGGCCGGCACGCGTCCCCCCGGGCGCTGAGGCGACCAGCCGAATCGCGTGCTGAACGCGGCCCGGTCCGCCGACGGAAGGGGTCACAATGCCCAACCCGATGGGCGCCATCAACAAGTACGGCCAGATCGAGGAGTACACGCCGGAGGAGATCGCCTCCGGCGCGCACCGCAAGCGGGTGGGCGCCTACTGGGACGAGATCGGCCGACTGCAGTACAAGTTCCTCGTCGAACAGGGGCTCACTCCTGATTCCACGCTGCTCGACGTCGGGTGCGGCTCCCTGCGCGGCGGCATCCACTTCATCCGGCACCTGAACCCGGGCAACTACTACGGCATCGACGTCGACCCCGCGCTGGTCAAGGCCGGGCTGGAGCACGAGCTGCCCGCCGTCGGCCTGAGCGAGCGCCTGCCCGCCGACAACCTGCGGGTGACGTCGCGGTTCGCCTGCGACTTCGGGGTCAGGTTCGACTTCGCGCTCGCCCAGTCGGTGTTCACCCACCTGCCGCTCAACCACATCCGGCTGTGCCTGTACCGGGTGGCCAAGGTCATGCCGCCCGGCGGGCGGTTCTACGCCACCTACTTCGAGGCCCCCGCCGACGAGCCGTTCGACAAGCCGCACCGCAAGCGCTACCCCGAGAAGGACCCCTTCCAGTACCGGCCCGAGGAGCTCGCCTGGGCTGCCAACGTGGCGGGCTGGCGGTTCCGCAGCATCGGCGAGTGGGGCCACCCCCGCGGCCAGCGCATGGCCGAGTACCGCCGGGTGGCCTCACCCCGCGAGACCGTCCGCCGCGTCCGCCGCAAGGCCAGGCGCGTCGCGAGCCGCTACACGTCCCGCCGGTGACCCCCGCATCCGGCTCGAAGCGCCGCGCGGGAGGGCGCTCCCTCCCGCGCGCGCCGCTGCCCGGGGGCGCGGCCGGTACCGGCGAACCCTGGCGGCGCGGGCGCCGGTCCGAGAGTATGGGGCACCGAAACGCTTCCCGCTCATCCGCCGACGCCCGGGAGGGCCCTGTGGTCGACCAGGTGCTCATCGCCATCGCCGCCGCCGTAGCCGGCAAGGCCGTGGAACCGATGACCGAGCAGGCCGTATCCGCTCTGCGCGGTCTGCGCAAGGCCGTCATCGAGCGCTTCCGCGACGATCCGGAGGCGCGCGGGGCCCTGGAGGCCGCGCAGATCGACAACGAGGACGGCGAGGCCGTCGAGGCGCTCGCGGGGCACCTGGACTCCGCCGCCGCCTCCGACCCCGCGATCGGCAGGCTCACCGAGGAGCTGCGCCCACACTTCGGCGCCGCCGAGGGCGGGGTGGTCAACACGGTGCAGGGCGGCGTCAGCGGAACCGTGGTCCAGGCCCGCGACATCCACGGCGGTGTGCGCTTCGACCGCCCCTAAGCTGGGGCGCGTGACCGACCAGGCCCCTCCCGACTCCGCAGACCCCGACACCCGCGGCGGGAGCCGCGACCCGCACGAAATCGGTGTGGGCCCGTGGCGGGGGCCCTGGCCCGAGGGCGACCACTACGACCCCGAACTGCTGGCCGAGGGCGACCGCCGCAACGTCGTGGACCGCTACCGGTATTGGCGCCGCGAGGCGATCGTCGCCGACCTCGACACCCGGCGCCACCCCTTCCACGTGGCCGTGGAGAACTGGGAACACGACTTCAACATCGGCTCGGTGGTGCGCACGGCGAACGCGTTCGCCGCAGAGGCCGTGCACATCGTGGGCCGGCGCCGCTGGAACCGCCGCGGCGCCATGGTGACCGAGCGCTACCAGCACGTCCACCACCACACCGACACCTCCGGCCTGGTCGCCTGGGCGCGGGAGCGCGGGCTGCCCCTCGTCGGCGTCGACAACCTGCCGGGCGCGGTGCCGCTGGAGACCTACCCGCTGCCGCGCGCGTGCGTGCTGGTCTTCGGCCAGGAGGGCCCCGGGCTTTCGGCGGAGGCGCGGGCCGTGTGCGAGGCGGTGCTGTCCATCGGGCAGTACGGGTCCACCCGCTCGGTCAACGCGGGCGCGGCGGCCGCGATCGCCATGCACGCCTGGGTCCGGGCACACGTCTTCCAGCAGCGGCCCTGAGCGCTCCCGCACCCGCGCGGGCGCCCTCCCGGCCGGTCCCGCGGACGGGCGCGGACGCGATCGGGGACCGCCCCGCTGCGCGCGGAACGGCCCCCGGATGCGTCGGTCCCCGCCGCTACTCGGACCTGCTGCTGGTCAGCGAACCCAGCAGGTCGCGGTTGAGCTGGGAGATCGTGTCCAGCGGGATGCCCTTGGGGCACACCGCGGCGCACTCGCCGATGTTGGTGCAGCCGCCGAAGTCCTCCGCGTCGTGCTGGTTCACCATCTGGACGACGCGGGCCTCCCGCTCGGGCTGGCCCTGCGGCAGCATGCCCAGGTGGGTGACCTTGGCCGCGGTGAACAGCATGCCGGAGGCGTTGGGGCAGGCGGCCACGCACGCGCCGCAGCCGATGCAGGTCGCCGCGTCGAACGCGCGGTCGGCGTCGGCCTTGGGCACCGGCATGGCGTGGGCGTCGGGCGCGGTGCCGGTCGGCGCGCTGACGTAGCCGCCGGCCTGGATGATCCGGTCGAAGGAGCCGCGGTCCACGACCAGGTCCTTGATGACCGGGAACGCCTTGGCCCGCCACGGCTCCACCGTGATGGTGTCGCCGTCGGAGAAGCTGCGCATGTGCAGCTGGCAGGTCGTGGTGGTCTCGGGACCGTGGGCCTCGCCGTCGATCACGACGCCGCAGGCGCCGCAGATCCCCTCGCGGCAGTCGTGGTCGAAGGCCACCGGCTCCTCGCCCTCGAGGATGAGCTTCTCGTTGAGGACGTCCAGCATCTCCAGGAAGGACATGTCCTCGGAGACGTCCTCCACCTTGTAGGTGACCATCCGACCCTTGTCGTCGGGGCCCTTCTGGCGCCAAACGCGCAGGGTGATGTTCACTTGTAGCTCCGCTGCTTCATCTCGACGTACTCGTACTCCAGGGGTTCCTTGTGCAGGACGGGCGGCTCGCCCGTCCCGCCGAACTCCCACGCGGCGACGTAGGCGAACTCGTCGTCGTGGCGCAGCGCCTCGCCGTCCTCGGTCTGGCTCTCGGCGCGGAAGTGCCCGCCGCAGGACTCCCTGCGGTGCATCGCGTCGATGCACATCAGTTCGGCCAGCTCGAAGAAGTCGGCGACGCGGCCGGCCTTCTCCAGCGACTGGTTCAGCTCCTCGTTGGTACCCAGCACGCGGACGTTCTGCCAGAACTCCTCGCGCAGCTCGCGGATGCGCTCGACGGCCTTGCGCAGGCCCTCCTCGCTGCGCTCCATTCCGCAGTAGTCCCACATGATGTGGCCGAGCTCCTTGTGGAAGGAGTCCACGGTGCGGTCCCCGTTGATCGAGAGGAGCTTGTCGATGCGCGCGCGCACCGCCGCGGCCGCCTCCTCGACCTCCGGGGAGCTCTCGTCGACCTTCTCGAAGGGGCCGGCGGCGAGGTAGTCGTTGATGGTGTTGGGCAGCACGAAGTAGCCGTCGGCCAGGCCCTGCATCAGGGCGCTGGCGCCCAGCCGGTTGGCGCCGTGGTCGGAGAAGTTGGCCTCACCGGTCACGAACAGGCCCGGGATGCTGCTCTGCAGGTCGTAGTCGACCCACAGTCCGCCCATGGTGTAGTGCACGGCCGGGTAGATGCGCATCGGAACCTCGTAGGGGTTCTCGCCGGTGATGCGCTGGTACATGTCGAAGAGGTTGCCGTACTTGGCCTCGACCGCCGGGCGGCCCATGCGCTTGATCGCGTCGGCGAAGTCCAGGTAGACGCCCAGTCCGCCCGGGCCCACGCCGCGTCCCTCGTCGCAGACGTTCTTGGCGGCGCGCGAGGCGATGTCGCGCGGCACCAGGTTGCCGAAGGCGGGGTAGATGCGCTCCAGGTAGTAGTCGCGCTCGTCCTCCGGGATCTCGCGCGGGTCGCGCTTGTCGCCGGCCTCCTTGGGCACCCAGATGCGGCCGTCGTTGCGCAGCGACTCGCTCATCAGCGTCAGCTTGGACTGGTAGTCGCCGCTGACGGGGATGCAGGTGGGATGGATCTGGGTGTAGCAGGGGTTGGCGAAGTGCGCGCCCTTGCGGTGCGCCCGCCAGGTCGCGGTGACGTTGCACCCCATGGCGTTGGTCGAGAGGTAGAACACGTTGCCGTAGCCGCCGGAGGACAGGACGACGGCGTCGGCGAAGTGCGTCTCGATCTCGCCGGTGACCATGTCGCGGGCGACGATGCCGCGCGCCCGGCCGTCGACGACGATCAGCTCCAGCATCTCGTGGCGGGTGTTCATCTCCACCGTGCCGGCCTGGACCTGGCGCTCAAGGGCCTGGTAGGCGCCGATGAGCAGCTGCTGCCCGGTCTGCCCGCGGGCGTAGAAGGTCCGCGAGACCTGGACGCCGCCGAAGGAGCGGTTGTCGAGCAGGCCGCCGTACTCGCGCGCGAACGGCACGCCCTGGGCCACGCACTGGTCGATGATCTCGACGCTGACCTGGGAGAGCCGGTAGACGTTGGACTCGCGCGAGCGGAAGTCGCCGCCCTTGACGGTGTCGTAGAACAGCCGGTAGATGCTGTCGCCGTCGTTGCGGTAGTTCTTGGCCGCGTTGATGCCGCCCTGCGCGGCGATGCTGTGCGCACGCCGCGGGCTGTCCTGGTAGCAGAACGACTTCACGTTGTACCCGGCCTCGCCCAGCGTGGCGGCCGCCGAGGCGCCGGCGAGGCCGGTGCCGACGATGATGACCGACAGCTTGCGGCGGTTGGCGGGGTTGACGAGCTTCGCGGAGAAGCGGCGCTTGTCCCAGCGCTCGGCGACGGGTCCCGCAGGCGCCTTCTCGTCGCGGATTTCGTCGCCTTCGATGTAGAGGTCCTTCATTTATCCCACCAGCCCGAAGGTCACGGAGAGCGGCGTGAGCAGGAAGCCGATCGTCAGGCCCGCCGCGATCACGGTCGCGATGATGTTCAGCGAGCGCTGCCGGCTCTGCCGGTTGGCGCCGAGCGTGGTCAGCGCACTCCAGATCCCGTGCCGGAGGTGGAGGCCCACGGCGAGCACGGCGGCCACGTAGAACAGGGTGACGTACCAGAACTCCGGCTGGAAACCGGAGACCATCCGCTCGTACGGGCTGTCCGAGGGGCCTCCCGGGTGGATGGTGTTGGTCGTCAGGTGCAGCACGTGGAACACCACGAACAGCGCGATGCCGATGCCGCCGTAGCGCATCGTGTAGGAGGAGTAGCTGCGCTGCACGCGCTTGGTGACCTGGTAGCGCACCGGGCGGGCGCGGTCGGCGCGCCGCCACAGCACGACCGCCGCGTAGGTGTGGATGAGGACGCTCGCCAGCAGCACCACGCGCATGATCCACAGGAAGCCCCCGTGGGGCAGCATGGGCTCGCCCAGCTCGCGCAGGTGGTGGGAGTAGTTGTCGAAGGCCTGCCGGCCCGCGAACACGTTGAGGTTGCCGTACATGTGCGCAATCAGGAAGAGCACGAGGATCACACCGGTGACCGCCATCGCGGACTTCAGGGCCACCGTGGAGCCGAGTGCCTCCGATCGCTGCTTGGTCAGGGTACTGTTCGCCACAACTCGTCACTTTAAGACTTGATAAAGAACAACGTCTAAGTCATGAGAGTGCTGGTGTCGATAGCCGTAGGCTATGGTCATGCAGTTCCAGCAGCTGGCGTATTTCCTCGCCGTGGCCGAGACGCGCCATTTCACCCGCGCAGCCGAGGTTTCGCACGTCGCCCAGCCCAGCCTGAGCCGCCAGATCCGCAACCTGGAGGAAGAGCTGGGCGCCTCCCTGTTCAGCAGGGCGCGGGGAAATATCACACTCACGCCCGCCGGCGAAGCGCTCCTGCCGCTGGCCCAGCGCATCGTCGCCGACACCGAGACGGCGCGCCACGAGGTGCAGCAGCTCGCCGGGATGCGGCGCGGGCGGCTGCGGCTGGGCGCCACGCCCTCGCTGTGCGCCGGGCTGCTCGCCGAGGCGCTCGCGGGCTTCCACGACCGGTTCCCCGGAGTCGAGCTGCAGGTCGAGGAGAGCGGGTCGCGGGACCTCATCCGCGCCCTGGGCCGCGGCGAGCTGGACCTGGCGCTGATCATCCTGCCCCTGCAGAGCAGCGACCCGGCGTTCGTGACCACCCCGATCCTGCGGGAGAACCTGGTCGTGGTGCACGCGGCCGACGCGCCGCCGCCCACGCAGCGCGCGTCGATGCGCATGACCGATTTGCGCGACCGTCCGCTGGTGATGTTCCGGCACGGCTACGACGTGCGCGAGGCGACGCTGCACGCCTGCCGCGCCGCGGGCTTCGAGCCGCGGCTCGCGGTCGAGGGCGGCGAGATGGACGCGGTGCTGCGCTTCGTTGAGGCGGGCCTGGGCATCGCGGTGGTGCCCAGCATGGTGCTGAAGAACCGGCCCGGGCTGCGGGGCACGCCGCTGGCCCAGCCCCGCCTGCTGCGCACCATCGCGCTGGCCCACCGCAAGGACGTCGACCCCTCGCACACCGCGCGGGCCTTCCGTCGGCACCTCATGGCCTACCTGACGCACCTCACCCGCGACGACCTCGGCGAGGACCTGGAGGTCATCGCGCCGCTGCACCCCTGATCGAAAGCCCCGACGGCGCGGCGGACGCGGGCGGGCGCCCCACCCCGGCGCGCCGCGTCCCACCGGCGGCGCGGATATGCGATAAATTCTGTTCATGAAGGCTCGGCTTACTTTCACATAACGGGCACATGCCTTCATATTTCACAAAATTCACTTAAACCCAAAGGGCCTCACACAGCCCCACTTCTCCGCAAACCAGCCACCCGCGAATACGCGGCGTGGCATTTTTCACATTCATTTCGGGTAATTTTCGAGCTGAATTCGTGATCGCTGCGGCCTAACGTGGCTTCCCTAACCCGTCCGCACTGCCTGATCAGACGGCTGCGGGAGCGGCCCGAGCCCCGCGCTCCGCCATCGACGGGGCCGCCCGCGCCAAGATGGAGACGCAGCGAAATGACATCGACGCTTCCCCCGCCGGAGCGGGCCGGACTCAAGCGCCCCCGCATCGCCGCACGGACCCTGCGCACCGACCGCTGGTGGGCCGGTCCGGTGTGGACCGTGCTGGGGCTGACCGCGTTCCTGGTCTACGGGCTGGTCCGCGTACTGCAGCAGGACAACTACTGGGTGGCCGACTACCACTACCTGACGCCGTTCTACTCGCCGTGCCTGTCGGCGTCCTGCGTGCCCGAATCAGCGCATTTCGGGACCCTGCCCTGGGAGTTCCCCTGGTTCCTGCCCTACGCGCTGTTCAGCCTGCCGTTCCTGCTGCTGTTCCGCTTCACCTGCTACTACTACCGCAAGGCCTATTACCGCGCGTTCTGGCAGGCCCCCACCGCCTGCGCCGTGCGCGAGCCGCACGGCCGCTACACCGGCGAGTCCCGGTTCCCGATGATCGGCCAGAACCTGCACCGCTACTTCTTCTACATCGCCGTCGTCATCTCCCTCATCAACACCTACGACGCGGGGCTCGCGCTCTACGGCGGCCTCGCGGACGGGTTCGGGGTCGGGCTCGGCAACCTGGTCCTCATCGCCAACGTGGTGCTGCTGTGGGCCTACACGCTCAGCTGCCACTCCTGCCGGCACGTCTTCGGCGGACGGCTGAACAGCTTCGGCGGCAAGCCCGTGCGCTACTGGATGTGGACGCAGATCTCGCGGCTGAACACCCGGCACATGACGTGGGCCTGGATCACGCTGGGATCGCTGGTACTCGCCGACCTCTACGTGGCGCTGGTCGCGAGCGGGACCATCACCGACCCGCGGATCTTCGGCTAGCACCCGAGAGTCCGCATTAGGCAGCCCCCAACCGCGGGTATCCGGCACTCCAGGCGCCCGAGCGCGACCACGCCGGAACCGGCGCAACGAAAGTCAGGAAGATGTCCGAGACAACACGGCACAGCTACGACGTCGTCGTGATCGGCGCCGGCGGCGCGGGCCTGCGCGCCGCGATCGAGGCCCGACAGCAGGGCAAGAGGACCGCCGTCATCTCCAAGTCCCTCTTCGGCAAGGCCCACACCGTCATGGCCGAGGGCGGCGCCGCGGCGGCCCTGGGCAACGTCAACAGCAGCGACCACTGGAAGATCCACTTCCGCGACACCATCCGCGGCGGCAAGTTCATGAACAACCCGCGCATGGCCGAGCTGCACGCCAAGGAGGCGCCGGAGCGGATCCTGGAACTGGAGTACTGGGGCGCCCTGTTCGACCGCACGCCCCAGGGGCGCATCAGCCAGCGCAACTTCGGCGGGCACGAGTATCCGCGGCTGGCCCACGTCGGCGACCGCACCGGCCTGGAGATGATCCGCACCCTGCAGCAGCGCGTGGTCCAGCTCCAGCAGGCCGACGCCGCCGAGTTCGGCCACCCCGAGGCCATGCTCAAGGTGTTCGCCGAGACCACCGTCACCGAGCTGCTGCTCGACGGCGAGCCCGGCGGTGAGGACACCCGCATCGCCGGCGCCTTCGGCTACGTCCGCGAGACCGGCGACTACCTCGTCTTCGAGGCTCCCGCGGTCGTCCTGGCCACCGGCGGCATCGGCAGGTCGTTCAAGGTCACCTCCAACTCCTGGGAGTACACCGGCGACGGCCACGCGCTGGCGCTGCGCGCCGGGGCCACGCTGCTGAACATGGAGTTCGTGCAGTTCCACCCCACCGGCATGGTCTGGCCGCCGTCGGTGAAAGGCATCCTGGTCACCGAATCGGTGCGCGGCGACGGCGGTGTGCTGCGCAACTCCGAGGGCCGCCGCTTCATGTTCGACTACGTGCCCGACGTGTTCCGCGACCACTACGCCGAGTCCGAGGAGGAGGCCGACGGCTGGTACGCCGACCCCGCCAGCCACCGGCGCCCGCCCGAGCTGCTGCCGCGCGACGAGGTCGCCCGGGCCATCAACAACGAGGTCAAGCAGGGCCGCGGCTCGCCGCACGGCGGGGTGTTCCTGGACGTCTCCACCCGGCTGCCCGCCGAGGAGATCATGCGCCGGCTGCCGTCGATGCACCACCAGTTCAAGGAGCTGGCCGACGTCGACATCACCGCCGGCCCCATGGAGGTCGGGCCCACCTGCCACTACGTTATGGGGGGTGTCGAGGTCGACCCGGACACCGGGGCCTCCCTGGTGCCCGGCCTGTTCGCCGCCGGCGAGGTGGCCGGCGGCATGCACGGCTCCAACCGGCTGGGCGGCAACTCGCTGTCGGACCTGCTGGTGTTCGGCCGCCGCTGCGGCCTGGGGGCGGCCTCCTACCTCGACGGCCTCGGCGAGGAGCGCCCCGCCGTCGACTCCGACGTGATCGAGCGCCTCGGCGCGGAGGCCGCCGCCCCCTTCGAGCACGAGGCGGGCGAGAACCCCTACCAGCTGCAGCAGGAGATCCAGCAGACCATGAACGACCTGGTCGGCATCATCCGGCGCGGTCCGGAGATGGAGCAGGCGCTGGAGTCGCTGGACAAGCTGCGCGAGCGCGTGGCCGGGGTGCGCGCGGAGGGCGACACCGTCTACAACCCCGGATGGCACCTGACCCTCGACCTGCGCAACATGCTGCTGGTCTCGGAGGCCGTGGCCCGGGCCGCGCTGGAGCGCCAGGAGTCGCGCGGTGGCCACACCCGCGACGACCACCCCGCGATGTCGGCGGAGTGGCGGCGGAGCAACCTGGTGCTCTCGCTGCGCGAGGACCGCATCCGGCTGCGCCGCCAGCCGCTCGACACGCTGCGCCCCGACCTGATGGAGCTGTTCGACCGCGAGGAGCTGGGCAAGTACCTCACTGAGGAGGAACTTCCCCCCGCGGACCGGTCCGACGGCGCCGAGACCGCGAAGGAGGACAACGAATGACCAAGCGGACGTTCCACGTCTGGCGCGGCGGTGGCGAAGGCGACCTGGCCGAGTACGAGGTCGAGGTCAACGAGGGCGAGGTCGTGCTCGACGTCCTGCACCGCCTCCAGGCCACGCAGACACCCGACCTGGCCGTGCGCTGGAACTGCAAGGCGGGCAAGTGCGGCTCCTGCTCGGTGGAGATCAACGGGCGCCCGCGCCTGTCGTGCATGGCGCGCATGAGCACGTTCGAACCGGACGAGAGCATCACCGTGACGCCCATGCGCACCTTCCCGGTCATCCGCGACCTGGTGTGCGACGTGTCCTTCAACTACCAGAAGGCGCGGGAGATCCCGTCGTTCACCCCGCCCGAGGGCACCGAGCCCGGCGACTTCCGGATGGCGCAGGCCGATGTGCAGCGGTCCCAGGAGTTCCGCAAGTGCATCGAGTGCTTCCTGTGCCAGGACGTGTGCCACGTCATCCGCGACCACGAGGAGAACAAGGAGGCCTTCTCCGGCCCCCGGTTCCTCATGCGCGCCGCCGAGCTGGAGCTCCACCCCGAGGACACCGCCGACCGCCGCAAGATCTCCCAGGAGGAGTTCGGGCTGGGCTACTGCAACATCACCAAGTGCTGCACCGAGGTCTGCCCGGAGAACATCAAGATCACCGACAACGCGCTGATCCCCCTGAAGGAGCGCGTCGCCGACCGGCAGTACGACCCGCTGGTGTGGCTCGGCTCCAAGATCGGCCTGCGCAAGGGCGCCGACACCCCGCTGCCGCCCAACACCCGCACGCCCTCCTCCGCACCGGAGCAGTAGCCGGAGCGGGGGCCGCCGCGGGGCGGCCCCCGCCGCGGCAGAGGTGCGGGACGCCTGCCGCGCTCCGCGCGCCGATCGGCGGCGCCCCGGTCGGTCACAGCCGGCCGGGTGAGCGCCAGTCGCCGACCGGGCGGGTGTAGCGGGCGAGCAGCGTCGGTGCGGCCGCGCCAACCACCGCGGCTGCGGTGTCGCGCACCCGCGCCGCCAGCGGCGACTCGCTCTGCACCGCCTCGGCCAGCTGGGCGGAGCGCTGCACGAGCGCGCAGGTGCGGCCCAGCCGGGCGTCGGAGTAGGACTGCAGCGCCCGGGGGACGTAGGCGACCGACCCGCTGATGTGGCGGGCGAGCACGACCGCGTCCTCCAGCGCCTGGGCGGCGCCCTGGCCCAGGTTGGGGGTCATGGCGTGGGCGGTGTCGCCCACCAGCGCGACGCGGCCCCGGTGGTAGGCGGGCAGCGGGGTGTCGACGTGCCACACGTCGGTGCGCACCACCGACTCCGGACGGGCGGCGGCCGCCAGGCGCGGCAGCGGGTCGTGCCATCCCTCGACCCGCTCGGCCAGCCGGGCGTGCTCGTCGGGGCTCCGCCCGCCCGCGGGTACGTTGCCGGTGGCGTAGCAGAACGCCGCGTCGCCGCTGAGCGGCAGCACCCCGGCCACGCCGCCGCGCCCCCAGCTCTCACCGAAGGCCATGGCGGGCTCGGGCCGGGGCACGATCGCGCTCCAGCAGGCGAAGCCTGCGTAGACGGCGCCGGGGTGCTCCAGGAACAGCTCGGTGCGCAGCGCCGAGCGCGCGCCGTCGGCCAGCACCACCAGGTCGGCGGTGTGCTCGCCTGCGTCGGTCGCGACTCGGGCGGGGCGGCGCGTGTCGCCGGGCTCGACCGCCGTCACCGTGGCGGCGGTGTGCACGGCGGAGCCGGGCAGCCGCTCCAGCAGCATCGCGGCCAACTCGCCGCGGCGCAGGACGCACACGGCGTCGCCGAACCGCCGGCGGGTGCGCTCGGCCGAGACGCGCAGGATCCACGCGCCGTCGCGGCGCCGGATGGCGGCGACGCCCTGCTGCGCGGAGTGCTTGCGGACGTCCTCGCCGAGGTCGAGGGAGTCGAGGGCGCGCAGCGCGTTGGGGGCCAGCGCGAGGGCGAGCTCGGCGGGCTCGATGCCGGGGGCGCGCTCGCAGACGGTGACCGTCCAGCCGACCCGGCGCAGGGCCAGCGCCGCGGACAGCCCGCCGATACCGCCTCCGACGACGACGGCGTGCGGCTCTGCCATAGGGCTCGTCCTTCGCGGGGGTCAACGCGCGGTTCCGCGGCCGGAGCCGTACTCGGAACCCTGGGGTTCCAAGGCTAGGGCCGCCGACCCGTACGCGCTACGGAACACCGGGTTTCGGTCGAATCCGGTGCGGCGCCGCCACGTAACGCGGAGTACTTATCGCCGCCGCCGGCTCGGCGTGTCCTCCGAAAAGGCGTCCGGCGGCGGCGCGGCGGGGCGCCGCCTCCCGACCGCCGGCGGTGTGCGCGGCGCCTGGGCCGCGGGCCACCGGGCCCCGGATCCGGCCGCTGCGGCCGGATCCGGCGGTCGCGTGTCAGCCGCGCTTCTTGTGGGCGGCCATGCGGCCCCGCTCCTTGGAGTCCAGGACGGTCTTGCGGATGCGCACCGATTCGGGTGTCACCTCGACGCACTCGTCCTCGCGGCAGAACTCCAGTGCCTGCTCCAGCGACAGCCGGCGCGGCGGCACAAGGCGCTCCAGCTCCTCGCTGGTGGAGGAGCGCATGTTGGTGAGCTTCTTCTCCTTGGTGATGTTGACGTCCATGTCGTCGGCCCGGGAGTTCTCGCCCACGATCATGCCCTCGTAGACCTCGGTGCCCGGATCGACGAACAGGACGCCGCGCTCCTGCAGGCTGAACATGGCGTAGGTCATGGCCTGGCCGGTGCGGTCGGCGACCAGGGAGCCGGTGGGGCGGGTGCGCAGGTCGCCGAACCACGGCTCGAAGCCCTCGAAGACGTGGTGGGCGATGCCGGTGCCCCGGGTCTCGGTGAGGAACTCGGTGCGGAACCCGATGAGGCCGCGCGAGGGCACCAGCCAGTCCATCCGCACCCAGCCGGTGCCGTGGTTGGTCATCTGCTCCATGCGGCCCTTGCGGACACTGAGCAGCTGGGTGATGGCGCCCAGGTAGTCCTCGGGCGCGTCGACGGTGAGCCGCTCGACGGGCTCGTGCAGCTTGCCGTCGACCTCGCGGGTGACCACCTGCGGCTTGCCGACCGTCAGCTCGTAGCCCTCGCGGCGCATCTGCTCGACGAGGATCGCCAGCGCGAGCTCGCCGCGGCCCTGCACCTCCCAGGTGTCGGGGCGCTCGGTGGGCAGCACCCGCAGACTCACGTTGCCGACGGTCTCGCGGTCGAGCCGCTCCTTGACCAGCCGCGCGGTGACCTTGGCGCCCTTGGTCCTGCCGACCAGCGGCGAGGTGTTGATGCCGATGGTCATCGAGATGGCCGGCTCGTCCACGGTGATCAGCGGGAGCGGGCGCGGGTCCTGCGGGTCGGCCAGGGTCTCGCCGATCATGATGTCGGGGATGCCGGCGATGGCGATGATGTCGCCGGGGCCCGCCTTCTCGGCCGGCTTGCGCTCCAGCGCCTCGGTCATCAGCATCTCGCTGATGCGCACCTGGTCGACGGTGCCGTCGCCCTTGATCCAGGCCACGGTCTGGCCCTTGCGGATCTCGCCCTGGTGCACGCGGCAGAGCGCGAGGCGGCCCAGGAACGGCGAGGCGTCCAGGTTGGTGACGTGGGCCTGCAGCGGGGCGCCGGGGGTGTACTCCGGAGCCGGGACCGTGTCCAGGATGGTGTGGAACATCGGGACGAGGTCGCCGTTGTCGGGGACCTCGCCGTCGGCGGGGCGATCCAGCGAGGCCTTGCCGTCGCGGGCGCAGGCGTAGACGATCGGGAACTCGATCTGGGACTCGTCGGCGTCGAGGTCCAGGAACAGCTCGTAGGCGTCGTCGACGACGTCGGCGATGCGGCTGTCGGGCCGGTCGACCTTGTTGATGACCAGGATCACCGGAAGCTTGGCCGCCAGCGCCTTGCGCAGCACGAACCTGGTCTGGGGCAGCGGCCCTTCGCTGGCGTCGACCAGCAGCACCACGCCGTCGACCATGGACAGGCCGCGCTCGACCTCGCCACCGAAGTCGGCGTGGCCGGGGGTGTCGATGATGTTGATGACGACGTCGTCGCCATCGGGCTTGGTGTAGTGGACGGCCGTGTTCTTGGCGAGAATGGTGATGCCCTTCTCGCGCTCCAGGTCGTTGGAGTCCATCACGCGCTCGTCGACGTCCTGGTTCTCCCGGAAGACGCCCGACTGCCAGAGCATGGCGTCGACGAGCGTGGTCTTGCCGTGGTCGACGTGGGCGACGATGGCGACGTTGCGGATGTCAGTCCTACGTGCGGAGCCTTCGACAGGCGTGGCGCTGGACATGCGAGTGTCTCGATCTCATCTGGTGGGAAGAGCCGCGACTCCCGCGGCACACTGCCAGTTTATGCGGGCTCGCCGGGTCCGCGGAGAAACGGCCTGGTCAGTGCAGCTCTGCAGGGCGCCCGGCCGCCGAGCGCGCTCAGCCGACCAGGAGCGGGCGGATGTCGGTGAGGAAGGGCACGTCGGCCGGCAGCCAGTCGACCTCGGAGAGCGCGTCGGCCTTCAGCCAGCGCAGCGACAGGTGCTCCAGCGCCCGGGGCTCGGGCTGGCCGTCGGGCAGCTCGGCGAGCCATACACGCAGCACGGCGGCCGGGCCGCCGACGCGGGCGGGGAAGGAGACGTCGCCGCCGAGGCGGCGCAGCGGCGCGATGCGCACGCCCAGCTCCTCCTCGCACTCGCGCACGAGCGCGGCGGTGTCGGACTCTCCGGGGTCGACCTTGCCGCCGGGCAGCTCCCAGCGGCCGCGCATCTGCGGCGGGTGGGACCGCTGGGCGGCGAGCACGGCGCCGTCGCGAAGGATCGCGGCGCCCACGACGATCTGCGTGTCTGGCACCCGCCTAGATTAGCCCGGCGCGGCGGCGCACGCCGGGGACTTGGGCACGCGCGCCCGCGGGAACCGGCGGAGCCGTCCGAGGGTCGAAGACGTGTCCGCCCCGCGACCGATCGGAGACGTCCGGTGTTCGGAGTCCTGCGTCCGTGCCGCCGCACCCTGCCCGGCGACCTGGCGGCGTCGTGGGTGTCCCATCTGTGCGGGCTGTGCCTGGCGCTGCGCGACGGACACGGCCAGCTCGCCCGCACCGCCACCAACTACGACGGACTATTGGTCTCGGCGCTGACCGCGGCCCAGCAGCCGGCGGCCGCCACCCGCGCGGCGGGGCCGTGCCCCCTGCGCGGGATGCGCGGCGCCGACGTCGCGCAGGGGGCGGGGGCGCAGCTGGCCGCGTCGGTGTCGCTGCTGCTGGCCGCGGCCAGGATCGGCGACCACATCACGGACGGCGACGGCCTTTGCGCGCGGGGGCCGGTGCGGGCGGCGGCCCGCACGCTGGCCGCACGGTGGGAGCGCGCCGCCCGCTTGGGCAGCGGCGAGCTGGGCTTCGACGCCGGCGTGCTGCTGGAGGCGCTCGACGGGCAGCCGCTGGCCGAGGCGGCGGCGGAGAACGGCGCCGGCGTCCTCGCCGCGACGCGCCCCACCGAGTTCGCCACGGGAGAGGCGTTCGCGCACACGGCGGTCCTGGCGGGGCGCCCCGGCAACCGCGGTCCGCTGCGGGAGGCGGGGCGGCTGTTCGGCCGGATCGCCCACCTGCTCGACGCCGTCGAGGATCTGGAGGACGACCGCGCGGCGGGGGCGTGGAACCCGGTGGAGGCGACCGGCGCGTCGGCCGCCGAGGCGCGCCGGCTGTGCGACGACGCGGCCCTGGGCGTCGAGCTCGCGCTGGCCGAGGCGGACTTCGACGACGGGCGGCTGGTGCGCGCGCTGCTGGTGCACGAGCTGCGGCGGTCGGTGTCGCGGACCTTCACGGCGGCGGGGCATCACGGGCCGACGGAGCAGCACGGGCCTCCGGGTGAGCGCGGAGGGAGCGGGGGCAGCGGCCCCCGCTGGCCGCAGGACCACGGCTACACCAGCGCCTTCGGACCGGTCGAGCCGCCGCCGGGCGCGGGAGGCCCCCGGAACGGGCACAGGCCGGTCGGCGACCAGGGCGGCTGCTGCTGCACCTGCAACTGCGAGACGCCGAAGATCTACGAGCCGCCCAAGAGGCTCGGGTTCCTCGCCGGGTGCGGTGTCGCCCTGTTCATGTGCTGCACCTGCCAGCACTGCTGCCGCGACCCGCACCCCGGGCCGTGGTCGGGCGAGCGCAGCGGCTCCTGCCTCGACTGCGGCTGCGGCGGCAACACCGGCGGCGGCAGCGGCGGCGAGGGAGACGGCGGGGACGGGGGCTGCTGCGACTGCGACTGCTCGTGCGACTGAGGCACTTCCCGCCGGGTCGGGCAGCTTCGGCCGACCGCCATGGCGAGCCTGCCGCCGGACCCGGCCTCCGGGCCGGACGCGGCGGGCGCACCGCGCGGCCGTCGCCCGCGCCGCGCACGGTGCCGCCCGGCGGACGGACCTATGCCGGGCGACCGGTCGGCCGCGCCCGCGTGCGCGCCCCTACAGCGTCCCCGCGCTTGGTGCGGGAGCGGTTCGTCAGCGGACGACCTCGAAGACGTTCTTCTGCACGCCGTTGGAGTACGCCTCGTACGCGACGAGCTTCAGCTTCTGGGTGTCCTTGTCGGAGTCGCTGAACATCCGCTTGCCCGCGCCGAGCAGCAGCGGGAACACCAGCAGGTGGTAGCGGTCGATCAGGCCGGCGTCCGCGAGGCCGCGGTTGAGGGTGGCGCTGCCGTGCACGATGAGCGGGCCGCCCTCGGTGTCCTTCAGCGCCGCGACGTCGTCGAGCGAGCGCAGGATCGTGGTCTCGCCCCAGTTCGCGACCAGGTCGCTTTCGGTGAGCGTGGTGGAGACCACGTACTTCGGCATCGCGTTGTACTCGGTGAACTCCTCCATGCCGGGCCATACCGGGCTGAACGCCTCGTAGCTGACCCGGCCGACCATCATCGCGCCGGCTTCCTCCTGCTCCCTCTCCTTGAGCTCATACGCCTCCGGAAGGAACTCGACCTCCTTGAAGGTCCAGCCCGAGTTGCGGTATCCGGGCTCGCCGCCGGGCGCCTCCACGACGCCGTCGAGCGATACGAACGCGGTGCTGATGAGAGTGCGCATCCGGGGTCTCCTGGGGTTCTCGTAGCTGATCGAAGCCGGTCGGCCGGTGTCCGCTCCGTCTGCGCGGCCTCGCCGCGTCCACCGGCTCGCCCTGGATGACTGCGGATCGCGCGGAAACTCATCGGTCGTACGGCCTCCTCTCGGGCCCGACGTCTCCGGCCCGACACGTCGGGCCCCGCTCCGGTGCCCGTGTCCGGCAGCGGGATCCGCGAGCCGCATCGGGGCGGCCTCGGTGCCCGCCCTCAGGCCGCGGTGCGGGTGCGCTGTCCGTGGGAGTGGCGCTCGGCGCCCAGGCGGCGGGCGGCGCCCTCGGGGTCGGCGGCGGGGTGGGTGACCCGGGTGCCGCCGTCGTCGCTCCAGCGGAAGAACCCGCCCCAGCACCACACGGTCAGGTCGCTGCCCGCGGAGAGGACCGCCACCGGGCCCAGCGCGCCGGGGTAGAGCCGGGGGCCGCCCGGCGCGGCGAGCAGGGCGCACAACCGCGAGACGGCTTCGGCGGAGGTCGCGGGGGCTGCGGCGGAGATCGTCGAAAGGGTACCCACGGACGGCGGCCTTTCCAGTCGGCACCTGCGGGCGCGGTGCTCGCCCGCTGCGGCGTTGCGGTCGGCTCGACGACGGGCGCGCCTGTCGTCGCCGTCGCTAATCCCCGGATTCGGCAGACCGCAAACGATCGCCTTCGATTCGGTCACAGATCGATCAACGAGTGACCGCGCGGCGACCGTGCGTGCTTCGCCGGAGCTCCGATGCGGGTCGGCGAGTCGGCCGCCGACGGCCTTTCGGACCGGTGCGCGGACGGTCAGACTGCCGGACGGATTCCAGCAGGTCCGGAACCGGCCGCGGCGGTGTCGCACCGGCTCCAGCGGGCACTCTCCGGCGTGGCTCGGCGGTCGCCGCCGGCGGAGCGGGGAGGTGGCGCGCATGGCGGGGCTGGACATGCTGCGCGGGTCGGCGCTGACGGGAGTCCGGGTCGACGCGCCCGCGCACCGGGTGACCCTGGGCCTGCGTCTGGAGCGGGCGGGCGGACCGGCCGACTACACGCTGGTGCTCGAAGGCGTCACGGACTTCAGCTACTTCGACGAGTCCGCCGATCCGTGGCCGCAACCGCTCGTGACCGCCGTGGCGTCACACCACGACCCCGACTCGATGCGCTTGGACTTCGGTATCGCGCGGGAGGGGGCGGGGCTCACCGTCACGTGCGGCAAGGCGGTGCTGCGGCGGAGCGGGCCGCACTCGTCCGAGCGCGGCTGAGGCCGGTCGGCATCGGGGTAGCGACCCTCGGGCGCCGACCGGAGCCGGCGCCCGAGGCGGGCCGACACTCTCCGGGGGGAGTGGCGAGAGCGCCGACGTTCGAGCGAAGCAGCGCTGTCGACCCTGGGGCCGGCACCGTCCGGTCGGGCGCCCGACGGCGACCGATCGGGGAGGGTGGTCCGGTGCGGCACCCCGAAGCGGGCCGGGCGGGAACCGCTTACCCCGCGCGGCGAAGCCGAGTGCCGCAGCGGCTGCGGCGACGGAGCCCCTGCGGGGAAACGGCGGCCGCCGGAACGCTGCGGCCGCCCCGGCGGCCGACCGGCGCACGGCGCCGGTTCCGGCAGCCGAAGCGGGCACGACCCGCTCCGCCGAACGCGGATTCCCGTTCGGTTTCCGCTTCATAACGGAAGCCTATTCAATGGAGAGCGCACTCGGGGCGGAAATCGAAAAACCCGGGAGGACACGGCGCGACGGGCCGGGTGCCGCCGCCGATCCCCGCAATTCGCGACACCCGGGCGGATGCGGACATCCGCCCCCGAGGGGAAGGCGACGGCCCCGGCCGGCCGAGTCGCGGACCGGGAGGGATCGGACGCGACAGCGGCCGACGGGCTGCGGCGCGGGGAGAGGGAGCGGCGCCGCGCCCGACCCGGATCACAGTACTGCACAATCCCGGATATTTCAGTTGTCCACTTATACGAATCTCGCTAGAAGTTCCGTCGAAGCGAGCGAGAGGATCAGTCCGAATCGTCTGATTTGCCACAAAAAGTTAGGAGTGAAATGGGGATGGTCCTGATTGATTCGCCACCATTTCTGGTGGTCTAAACCGAAGGTCCCGGTATCAGCGATTCGGGACCGGGGTCAGAAATCAGCCAGACGCTGCGCGAGGGCGGTGAACCGCCGCCCGGCGCCCGCGCTGCGGACCGCCTGGGCCAGCGCCCGGCGCGAACCCACCAGCACGACCAGCCGCTTCGCGCGGGTGATCGCGGTGTAGAGCAGGTTGCGCTGAAGCATCATCCACGCGCTGGTCGTGATCGGAATCACCACGGCGGGGTACTCGCTGCCCTGCGAGCGGTGGACGGTCACGGAGTAGGCGTGCACCAGCTCGTCCAGCTCGGCGAAGTCGTAGCCGATCTCCTCGTCCTCGTCGGTCCGCACCCGCACCGACTGCTCGACGGCGTCGATGCCGGTGATGACACCGAGAGTGCCGTTGAAGACCCCGTTCGCGCCCTTGTCGTAGTTGTTGCGGATCTGGGTGACCTTGTCGCCGACACGGAAGACCCGCCCGCCGAACCTGCGCTCGGCGACACCCTCGCCAGGGGGCGTCAGGGCCTGCTGCAGCAGGGTGTTGAGGTTGCCGGCCCCGGCAGGGCCGCGGTGCATGGGCGCCAGCACCTGCACGTCGCGGCGCGGGTCCAGGCCGAACCTGCGCGGAATGCGGTTGGCGACGACGTCGACGGTGAGCTCGGCCGTCGCCTCGGTCTCCTCGCTGGGGAACAGGAAGAAGTCCGACATCCCGGCGAACTCCGGCGGGTTCCCGGTGTTCACCCGGTGCGCGTTGGTCACCACGCCCGACTCCTGGGCCTGCCGGAAGACATGCGTCAGGCGGACGGCCGGCAGCGGGGAGCGCTCGTCCAGCAGGTCGCGCAGCACCTGCCCGGCACCGACCGAGGGAAGCTGGTCGACGTCGCCGACCAGGAGCAGGTGGGCGCCCGGCGGCACGGCCTTGGCGAGCTTGTTGGCCAGCAGCAGGTCGAGCATGGAGGCCTCGTCGACCACGAGGAGGTCGCAGTCCAGCGGGTTGTCGCGGTCGTAGGACGCGTCGCCGCCCGGCTTCAGCTCCAGCAGCCGGTGCACCGTGGAGGCCTCGTGGCCGGTCAGCTCGGTCAGCCGCTTGGCCGCGCGCCCGGTGGGTGCGGCCAGGACGATCTTGGCCTTCTTCGCCGCGGCCAGCGTGATGATCGAGGAGACGGTGAACGACTTCCCGCAGCCCGGACCGCCGGTGAGCACCGCGACCTTGCGGCTCAGCGCGAGCTTGACGGCCTCCTGCTGCCCGGCGGCCAGCTCGGCGCCGGTGCGCGAACCCAGCCAGCCCAGCGCGACCTCCCAGTCGACGCCGTCGAAGGCCGACAGCCGGTCCGCTGGGGCGTTCAGCAGACCCCGCAGCTGCGAGGCCAGCGACGCCTCGGCGCGCTGGAACGGCACCAGGTAGACGGCGGTGACACCGTCGCCGTCGGGGCCGGCGACCTTCTCCGAGACCACGCCCTCCTCGGCCACCAGCCGCGCAAGGCACTCGATCACCAGGCCGGAGTCGACCTGGAGGATCTTCACCGCCTCGGCGATCAGCTTCTCCTCGGGCAGGTAGCAGTGGCCGTCGCCGGTGGACTCCGACAGCGTGAACTGGATGCCGGCCATCACCCGCTCCGGGCTGTCGTGCGGGATGCCGACGGCCTGGGCGATGGTGTCGGCGGTCTTGAACCCGATCCCCCACACGTCAGTGGCGAGCCGGTAGGGCTCGTTGCGCACCACGGAGATGGAGGAGTCGCCGTACTTCTTGTAGATCCGCACCGCCAGTGACGTGGACACCTCGATGCCCTGCAGGAAGACCATCACCTCCTTGATGGCCTTCTGCTCCTCCCAGGCGTCGGCGATCAGGCGCGTGCGCTTGGGGCCGAGCTTGGGCACCTCGATGAGGCGCTCGGGGGTCTGCTCGATGACGTCGAGCGCCTCGACGCCGAAGTAGCCCACGATCCGCTCGGCGAGACGCGGGCCGATCCCCTTGACCAGACCGGACCCCAGATACCGGCGCACACCCTGGACCGTGGCGGGCAGCACCGTGGTGTAGTTCTCGACCATGAACTGGCGGCCGTACTGCGGGTGCGAGCCCCAGCGGCCCTCCATCCGCAGCGACTCGCCGGGCTGGGCACCCAGCAGCGCGCCGACCACGGTGGTGAGGTCGCCGCCGCGGCCGGTGTCGACCTTGGCGACGGTGTAGCCCGTCTCCTCGTTGGCGAAGGTGATGCGCTCCAGGACCCCCTCGAGCACCGACGGCCGGAACCCGCCGTCCCCCGAACCGGACCGCTGCGACCCCTTGGCCATCAGGACACCCCTTCCGCCACCTCGGTTCCCCCATAATGCCGCCCGGCGGCGACAGGAGAGCGCCCACGTCGGCGATGACCGCCGGTCAGTGCGCTACTTTCGGCCCCGGCCGATGTTCGAGAGGGCGTCCTGGGCGATGAAGGTCCCCTTGCCATGGACGGTGACGATCACGCCGCGCTCGCGAAGAACCTGCATGGCCCTGCGGACGGTCATATAGGCGACTCCGTACTCCTCTGCCAGATCGCGTTCCGCGGGCAAGCGGGCCCCGGGCACCAGATCACCGGCTTCCACCCGCGCCACGACGTGCTCGGCAAGGGCGGCATAGACAAGGTCGGGACCCTGAGGATCGAACTCCGGGATTACATCCTGCTCGCTCACGGGCGCAATAATGCTAGAGATCCCCGCGACCGCTGCACTGGATTCCGCAAGTCGGTTCCGCTGCCCGGACCGAGACGGGCGAGCGGTCCGGATGCGGTGTCAGCGGCGCCCGGAGTTCTCCGTCTTCGGCGACGAATGTCCCTCTACCCATCACCGTGCACTCCGGGGACGGCTCAGTCGTTCTGCGGCCGGTCCGAGACCACGAAGATGCCCATGCCCTGGACCGTCTCGACGAGCCCTTCATCCTTGAGGAGCTGCACCGCCTTGCGCAGAGTGTCGCGGGCGGCCCCGAACTCCGCTTCGAGTTCGACCAAGCTCGGGATCCGCCGACCTGGAGGGATGGTTCCGTCCGCGATTCGCTCACGCAGTGCTGCGGCGATCTGGCGATACGGCGGAACAGGGCCTTCCCGGTCGATGGTCATGAACGCCGACCATAGTCGCGGGGGGTCTTCCCGCCATAGCCACCCACGGGGCTAGACGGGGGTAGTAAGGTTCCTTTAAGCTGACCATGCAAGGCCCCGGCGACCGCTGGAACGGCCCCGGGGCGCGGCCACCAGCTAACACGGAGCTGATGACATGACCGACCCTAGCGGCTGCGCGCTGCGCTGCCTACGTCCTCGGCGTGTCCACATGCGCACGCCCGCCCCCCTTACCGACGCCCCTCCTCCTGCCGCCCGCCGCAGGGCGGCGCGGGTGCGAGCGTTCGCGCCTCGCCCCTGCCCTCCCCCGCCGACCGCGCCCACGGCTCCCGCACGCCGGCGCCGCGGGCCGGTGATCCGCCCCTACGCCCTCGCCGCGCTCCGGAGCAACCGCCGCTACACCGGCGTCCGCGCGTTCGCCGGGACGCTCCGGCTCGTCGAATCGCGACCGGCGACCCGCCCCGGTCTCGCGGGGGTGGTCCTGTGAACGCCGACGAACACCGCGCACTGCACCCGCCGTCCCCCGACTACGGCCTCACCGAAGTCGAACGCCGCGCCTTGCGCGGCCTGCTGGACGAGCTGGTCGACGCGACCGAGGACCGCGTCTTCTGGCTCGGCCGCGCCCGCGAGACCGCCCTGGAGATCAAGCGCCGGCTGGCCGATCTGCTGGGCGGAGGCGAGGACTAACGGCAGGGAGCCGGTGTTCTCGCCGCCGCTCGAAGGTCGGGGAACTTGATCCCGTCCGGCGTCGAGAACACCGGCATCCGGCGACCGCGGCGGTCCGGAAGGTTCGGCGCTAGACTCCGATCCACTGAAAAGCGCGCTGCCGCCATCCTTTCCGTTCCCCGGACCGTCCTCCTCCGGTGCACTGGCGCTTCGATGCCCGCGCCGGATCACGTGGCCCGGGGGTAAGGGGCGAGGTTCGGTGGGAGCGGCTCCGCCGTGATGGGCACTGGAGGCGCGATGAAGGCCCGGGGGACTCGGCGCCTGGGTCGGCTGCTTCCCGAGGACCCGGCCGAGGTGGGCGGATACGAACTGGTGGGCCGCGTGGGCGCCGGCGGGATGGGCACCGTCTACGCCGCCACCGCGCCGGGCATCCGCGGGTACCTGGCCGTCAAGGTCATCGCCGGCGAGCACGCCGCCACCGCCGGGTTCCGCCGGCAGTTCGCCCACGAGGCCCGGCTGCTCGCGCGGGTCAACAGCCCGTGCGTGGCCCGGTTCGTGCAGGCGGACGTGGAGGCCGATCCGCCGTGGCTGGCCACCGAGTACGTGCCCGGCCCTACCGTGCGCCACCACGTCGAACGCCACGGTCCGCTGGGCCCGGGCATGCTCGTCGGCCTGGCGGCGGGTGCCGCTGAAGCACTGAGGGCCGTCCACTCGGTCGGGATCGTGCACCGCGACCTCAAGCCGAGCAACGTGGTGATCGCACCGCCGGGACCCAAGATCCTCGACTTCGGGATCGCCCGTCCCACCGCGCCGGAGGACCCCACCCGGTGGATACGCCTGCGCCGCTTCCGCGACGGGCTGCGGCGCCTGGGGGTCCGGGCGCCGGACGGGCTGCCGCAGCCCGACGAGCGGCCCGCCGAAGGACCGCGCGACCGCCTGGGCACGCCGGGCTGGATCAGCCCCGAGCAGTACCGGGGCGAGCCGGCGACCGACCGGTCGGACGTGTTCCTGTGGGGCTGCCTGGTGGCGTTCGCGGCGGCGGCCCACAACCCGTTCGGGCACGGCCATCCCAAGGAGCTGGCCCGCAGGGTGCTTCGGGAGGAGCCCGACCTCGACCGCCTGCCCGCCGGGCTGGAGCGGCTCGTGCTCTCGGCCCTCGCCAAGGACCCCGCCGCGCGCCCGGACTCGACGGTGCTGCTGCGGGAGGTGCTCGCCGCGAGCGGTGCCGAGCCGCCTCCAACCGGCGCCGCGATACCGGCCGCCGTCCGCGAGATGCTGAGGACCCACTGGAACGAGGTCGACGTGCGGCTTCCACGACCGCCGCGCGAGCTGCCGCACGGTCTGACTCGCGGTCTGGCGCGGCTGTGGCCGACGGGGTGACGGCTGCGGCGGTGCGTGGTGGGCGTTCGGCACGCGGGCGGGATCGCTCATATCGGGTTCGGTCATGTCGGGTCCGCCGTCCGGCCGCCGGTCCGGTCCCCGTCGCCGGCCGCGTCGGCACGAGGCGGCCCCGTGTTCCGGGCGGCGGTAACAGGCGTCGCGTGCAGTCCGCGCCCGTGGGAGGCCGCGAGCCTGCGATGGGGACGGGGCTTCGTTCCGCCGGACACGACCAGTCCGCGCCCGACCGCGGACCCGCACAGCCGCGTGCGCGTGCGCTTCCCGCTGCATGTCGACATGTCGCGCAGAGTGCGGCCGACGCCGGTCAGCCGGATGGGAGCGCGGCGGACGACGTCTCCCTCGGAGACGCGCAGCCTGTGGATGCGCACGGCCGGGGAGACGGCCCGCACGCCGACCGCGGCCGAACGCGAGCGCACACCCATGTCGACCGTGTGCCCGTCCCACGGCGGCAGCCCGTCCAGCCGCCACAGGCGCGCCGCGGTGTCGCGGCAGGCGAAGGCGCCGGGGGCCAGGGCGAGCTGGGCGGCGACGACGGCCCGCTTGAGCGGCGAGGCGAGCGTGCCGAATCCCAGCACCCGGAACACGCCCCAATGCAGTGTGCGTGCCCACATTCCGCGGCGCAGGCGAACAGCGACGTCGTCGGGCGAGAGCCCCGCCCGCCGCGCCTGCGCCCGACTGATGAGTCCGAACTGAGCCGCCGCGAAGAGTGCGACGGCTTCGTCTCCCTGGCACGGGAGTGACTGCTTGAAGATCATGCTTCAAGGGTCGGAGCCCTCAGGCCGGATGGGCCACTCGGATCACAGGGTTGTGGATAACTTCCGCCTGTCAGTCCGGAACCACGTCACGAAGCGGGTTGTCGACCAGGGTCGAGACCGCGGAGGCCTGAGAAGCGAACTGATGCACCCGGTAATCTTCGCTACCAGAGCTTGACGGGTTTCCCCTGATGTCCACGACGTAGACGCTGCTCTTTACCTGACGAACCAGGATATACGCTTGGGTTCCGTCTTCCAACGTACCGAAAAGCTCTCGCTGGCGGCCGATTTTATCTGAGCTTTCCTCGTCAGATGCGGTTTTCCCGAACACGTCCTGCGCGGAAGAATAATTCTCGCCAAACTCGTCCTGCGCCATATCGAAGCGTTGGTCATGACCTCCGGCTTTGATGATCGCCGTATAGGAGAACTGCAACGTCCACTCCTGCGAGTCCTGACCGATGAAGCCCCATGAGCACTCATCGGATACCCTCCATGCCTCGCCTTCCTTGCTTACTCCGACCTCCTCTGGGCCATCCGCCTCATCGATCCGTGAGGTCAGCGTGACGGGTGGGGCATCGCCTATCAGTTCACACAGGTCAATCGCTCCGGGAGTCATGGTCGTTACGGGTTTTCGTGTCGGAGAAGCTCCCGAATCACCGGGACTCCCAGCCCCCGTGAGCGATGAGGCGGCCAGGCGAACTACCCCCACAAAAGTTCCCACGACTAGGAGAGCAGCGACGGTTCCGCACCCGAACATGAGAAAAAAGGCACGCCACCCGTGGACTCCCTGCTTTCTCCGGGGCGCACTCTTATTCTCAGACATTTTCGATCCTCAGCGGTGACGGGGAAGCGATCGAAGCCTACTGCGCCTGATCGTCCAGTTGCGCCTTCACGTCGGGGTGTTCTAGAGGGCGGGTGAACCCGAGAATCTCGGACCGCCCGGGAGCATGGTAGTCGTGAACCGCGATCGGTCCGCAGTCGGTGCACCAGGCCTCGACCATCAGCCCGTCGCCGATGACCATGCCCACATGCCCCGGGCTTCCGGCGCCCGGCTGGTGCACGTCGAAGAAGACGAGGTCGCCGGGCTGCTCCTCGCCCTCGGGCACCTTGGGCCCGAACGTCCACTGGTCCTGCGACACCCGCGGAATGGAGACCCCGATGCTCTCGTAGGCGCGCATCGTCAGTCCCGAGCAGTCGAAGGCGCTCGGCCCCGTGCCGCCCCACAGATAGGGCTTTCCGCGCTGGTTCAGGGCCCAGTCGACGACCGCCTGCGCCAGCTCGTTCGGCGCCTGTCCGATCGGCTCGCCCTCGGCCGTGACCTCGCAGTTGACGGCCTGCTCGACGGAACCGCTGGTCTCGAAGTCGCCTTCGGCGTACTGGTCCGCCCAGCTCATGACGTCATCGACGTACCACCAGGCGTGGTTGTAGCCGTAGACGGCCTCGCGCATGTCATCGCGTGCGCCGTGGGCGATCAGGTAGTCGGCGGCGGCGGGGATCGCGTCGGCCGGGTCGTAGACGTTGACGACACCGTCGTCGTTGCCGTCCTGCCCGTATCCGTTCTCAGGGCGGTCGTCGGTGTCCATGATCGGGTCGCCGCCCCAGCTGTTGCCCGCGGCCGAACCGTCGAGGGCGCCGAACTGCATCGGGCCGGCGGCGCCCCAGTCGTTGTGGCCCTCCGTGATCCCCGGCCCCTCCCAGCGCCCGTGCTTGCTCTCGACCTGCCCGACACCGGCGAGGACGTTCCAGGGGATCCCCTTCTCCTCGCCGACGGACTTGTAGATCTCCAGGTAGTTCTCCGGTATGGAGTCCTCGGCGTAACCGCTGCTCTCCGCCTGCTGGGCGGACTGGTCGGAGGTGCACTGCAGCGCACCGACAGCGTTGATAACTCCCGGATTCAGCGCGGTCATGGGGATGATGACGACCCCGACCGCGATCGCTCCCACCATGAGAACGCCGATCGCGATCGCGAGTCGGGTGACGCACGCCCCCCTCTCCGCGTCCCTCACTTCAGGTCCGGCGAACAGTGCGATCATTCACTCACCCGCCGCATCTCCCGGCCCCGGCGTGCCGGGCACGTCGCCCAGGTTTCCGGCATCGGCTGGCTGGAAGTCGTAGACCCGCCACTCGCCGCCCTCTTCCACCACGGTGACCGCGAACTCTCCGAGGTCCTCGCTGGCGCCTCCACCGCCTTCGGTGATCGACTGCGCCGTCACCACGAACGTGACGGACTCGTCGCCGAAGGTGCGGATGGACTCGACGTTCGCCCGGCCCTCGGCGACGGCCTCCTTGCTCGACATCTCCTGCCACATCGCCCCGGCGCCGGAACTCTGGGCCAGCGTCTCGGCGTAGTCGTCGGTCGCGAGCTCCTGCATACTCGCGTAATAGTCCTCGGGCGACTGCGAGTAATCGATGGTGCCGTAGACCCGCGCGAACTCCTGCGCCGTCGCCGCCGCGGACTTGAACTCCTCCTCGCTGAAGGGGAACCAGTCCATCACCTGCATGTCCTGAGCGGCCGTAGTGGGAATCGGGCTCGGCGGCGCGACGTCGCCGGCGGCGTCCTGACCGCCGTTCCGGTCTCCTGCGGCGGAGGACTCCTCGTTCGACCCGCCCTCGTCTGCGCCGTCGCCCCACCCGCCCAGGGTCAGATAGACGCCGAAGACCACGAGGACGACGACGAGAGCGCCGAAAACGAAGCGCTGCTGTCCTTCACTGAGCGGTTTGGGCATGTCGGGGGTTCCTCGCGAGGGCGGTCGTGGCGTATCGGGTCAGTCTTCGTCCCGCAGCCAGAACGGGACGTCGCGGCGCACGTCCCGGCGGCGCTGGGACTCCGCGCCGGTCCAGAAGGGGCTGATGGGCGCGTCGTTCTTGCCGTCGCGGGATCCGGTGAGCCAGCTACCGCCTTCGCGGGACTCACCGGAGGGTGCCGGACGCTGCTGGCGCGGCGGCGGAGCGCCGCGACCCTGCTTGGAGCGGGGACCGCCCCACCTCGATCCGCGGTTGACGTTGCCCTGCGGAGGCGTGGCCTCCCGGCCGCGGAAGATGCCGGCGCCGGTGTTCGGGTCAGCGCCGCGTTGGCCTTCGCGGGACGGCGCCTGCTCGGCACCCTGCGGCGGGGCGGAGCGCTGCTCTCCTCCCCCGCGACCGAAGACGGAGGCCCAGCCTGTGTCGCCCGTGCCGGTGTAACCGCCCGAGGGGCGCGGAGGGATGCTGCCCCTGCCGGAGGAAGCCGCGCGGGCGCTCCCGCCCAATCCTCCGGAGGCGGCCTCACTGAGTCGGGGGGCCTCGGAGGTGGAACGGCCGGCCGCGGCGGCGGCGCGCTGCTGGCCTCGGTCCTGGTCCTGGGTCTGGCCGAGTTTGAGCGGCGGAGGAGCGGCGTTGCCCCTGACTCGGCCGTAGCCCCCGCCGGCGCGCGCTCGTCCCGCGTCGCCTCGGACGCGGCCGCCTTCGGCTTCGGCCGCGGTCGGTGCGGCTCCACCGCGCACCGCTTCGCCCGCTTCCGGCGTCGCGGCAGCCGCTCCACCGCCGCCGGCGGGGACCGCCGCCGCGGCCGCAGCGAGTTGGGGACTCCGCTTGAGCCCCCACTTCTGGGCCCGCATGTAGGCGACGGGTGGGAGGACGTTCGCGCTCTTGCTGAGAGCACTGCTCGACACGGCATCGCTGACCATCCGCGACGTGAAGGTGTTGGCGTTGATGGAGGCGAACAGGTGAGCGAACGGCTTCCGGTAGACGAATAGTGCAAGAGTGAACAAGGACAGCAGGATGATTTGAAGTCCCCAACCCAAAGCTGATCCCATCACAAGGACGTAACTCATCACGAGCAACGAGATCAACAGCACTATGAATATCTGCTTAAGCAAGATTCCAAGAAGCATCTCGAACCACCTAAGCAGGACGGTCCGCCCGTACCCAGGATGAATACCAATGAGCAGGAACACCGGAGCCAGCAGCAGAAGAAGAAGGAACCCGATCTTCAAAACGATGAGCGCCACAGATGCGGCAAGAATGAGCCCACCAGCGAATATCGCTGCAAACAACGCAAGAGTGGCAACGCCCAACCGACTACTCTGTTGTTCGCCCTCGAACAGCGGGTAGACACCTGGGTAAGTATCTCTGATGTCGCTCGCTATGTCCTCATAATCAGCCATCTTCTCTTCGCGGAGTTGCGCGGCGTCCACTTCGCCATCAGCGACCTGCTGCATCTCGGTTCTACTGATGCCTTGAGCAGCCAGCAGGTCCATTCCGTACTGTTGCTGGAGACTCGCGGCCTGAGGTCCGGAACCGAATTCTCCCGCCATCCACGGCTGACACACTAGTCCCGACCAGAGCATCTGTGAATTATTCCGGACGACGAAGTCGCTGGGACTCTCCCACTCCGCCTTCTCTGCCTCAGGTCCACCCACTGGACACGTCTGAGATACGCCTGGGACAGTAACCTGCGAGACAGCTGAATTCACCAACTGCCCTCCCGAGTTCACCACGCTCCCAGCCATTCCCAATATTTGACCAGGATTGACAAGGATCCAGATCCCGAGAGTAGTCGCGAGCACCATCCACACTGCGCTCTCCAGCGTCAGGGTCAGTCGCTTGCGGATCAACCCGTACCAGCCGAGCCAGACAGCCCCGAGAATAATCATCGTCGGCAGGAGCGGCCTCCACAGCCCTTCGCGGAGCTGACCGATGACGTTTTCGACCAATTGGTTGAAACTGGCCAGAAGCCCGTCGCTGGTGGCCGCCTGGTAGACGGTGATCGTGGACTGATTGATGGTCTTGGAAAGGTCCCAAGCTGTGTTGCTCAGGGTGGCGACGGACGCCGACCCCAGCTTGTCCACGCACGACTCGCGGATGACGTGCCATTGCTGGCCCGCCGTGCCGTACTGGCCGTAGACGCTGGAGTCCGGAGGCAGCCCGTCCGGCGACGCGGCGACCGCCTCGGCCGACTGCGGCGGCACCAGCAGGCCGTCGGCTCCGCTGCCCGCCGCCTCCGGCTGCGGGGCGGGCTCGCCCTCGCAGACCGGTGCGGCCTGCGCGCTGCCCAGCGGGCTCATCAGGAAGGCGAGCATCAACCCGGCCATCACCAGGTTGCGCTTGAAGCGCCTCCGGCCCCGGCCCGATCGGCGGCCGCGCGGGGGGTCGTCCGCCGCCGGCCCGTCGGCCGACGGCGCTTCTCCCGAGATCGGCGAATCGTCCTCACGCCCGAACGCTGCGGACGGCGTCGCGGTGTTGGTCACTGGTCCTGCCCCATCCTCGTGGTACCGCCGGTGCCGCCCGTTCCAACCAGGGCACCGGTGCCTGCGCCGTCGTCTTCGGGGATGTCGTCCGGCCGATGCCGCGTGGGGTTGGTGTCCAGCCACTCCAGCAGCTCTTCGGACACCAGGTCCACGGCGACCCGTCCGGCGCGGCCGTCGAGGTCGCGGAAGATGGACTCGCCGTTGCCGAGGTTGCGGAGCATCGCCTGATGCTCCTCGGAGGACTCGACCCCGAGGAGGGACATGACGCTCTCCACCTCGTACCGCTCGCTCGAACGGAAGGCGAACACGCTGGACAGGCAGTTGGTCACCTGTTCGTTGAGGAGGTCGCCCGCGTTCTGGCTGACCAGGATCAGGGCGGTGTTGCGCGAGCGCCCCATCCGTGAGACCTCGGGGACGAGCTTGGCGCCCTCCGGGGTCGAGGTCACGGCCCAGGCCTCGTCCAGGAAGATGGCCTTGGGCAGGTGGCGGTCGAGGCCGTTCATCAGCCGCCGGGCGAACTGGCTGACCAGGTACAGCAGTGCGACGCTGAGCCGCTGCTCGTAGGAGTAGTCGTCGCGTTGGATGGCGGAGTCGGGCAGGGTCAGCCCGCCGAGGGTGAAGACCGTGGTCCAGCCCTCGGTGTCGATCTGGGTCTGGCCCTGCGGGTCGAAGCACAGGCTCGCCAGCCGCATCTCCGACATCGACCGCAGCACCGCGCCCAGGTTGCGCGACGCTGGGTCCTCGGAGTCCTCCAGGTGCTCGACGACCTTGGCGAGGCTCGGGCGGGGCTGGTTGGCGACGGCGGCGACCGCCTGGATCATCGCCGACTCCCGCTCCTCGCTCATTCTCGGCAGCAGGAGGCGCAGCGTCTCGGTGGCCATGGTCTTCTGCGTGGACAGGTCGTCGCCGAAGGAGAACGGGTCGAGCAGCCCCGGTTCGGCCGAGGCCATCGACATGATCCGCGCCTTGCGGCCGCGCCGCTGCAGCAACCGCACCAGCGACTCCGCGTCGCCCTTGGGATCGATGGCCGCGACGGTCACGCCCCGCAGCGCGAGCTGGTGGATGAGCAGCAGCGCCAGCGTGGTCTTGCCGCCGCCCGGTTCACCGGTGATCGCGATCGCCGTGGGGCGGTTGCGCGCGGCCGCGACCATCGGGTCGAAGTGCACGACCGAGCGGGCCCGCCCGAGGGTCTCGCCGATGTAGGGACCGGTCCACCCCGCGCCGGAGGAGTCGCGTCGGTCGCCCAGGTCGATGGTGGCCGTGGGCATGCCGCCCGCGATCGTGCGCAGCGGCTGGCGCTGCGCGTAGGCGTTCAGCCGGATCCGGTCGCCGGGCAGTGACTCCGCGAACAGGGAGAACTGGTCGCCGGTGGAGTTGACGACGTCGATGCCGATGTCGCGGTAGTGCTCGACGACGGCCTCCACCCGCTGCACCAGCAGGTCCTCGGCGGGCGCCGACACCATCAGCCGGTGCCACCCGTAGACGAAGGGCAGCCGCTCCTTGGTGATGCCGTGCTCCAGCATCCGCGCGGCGTCGATCTGCTCGGCCAGCGCGAGAGGCGCGGCCACGCCGGCCTCGCGGATGTGGGCGTCCATGTCGCGGGCGTGCGCGAGCTTGCGGCCGACGTCCTTGCTCGCCTTCGCGGGCGGGATGAGCTTCATCCGCAGCGACAGCTCGACGGGGAACGGGAGCGCGTCGGCGTAGTGCAGCCACGGCTCTCCGTCGGGGAATGGCATCAGGTCGGGGAACCGCGAGAAGGACAGGTAGGCGACGTAGGTGGAGCCGGTGGGCTGGTCCAGCCGCAGCATGGACCGGCCGTTGTGGACGACCCCTTCGACGAGCTGTTCGATCTCGCCCTTGCCCCAGGTGCGGCGGCCGGCGGCCGAGCGCCGCGACTCCTCGATGGTGCCGGTGACCGCGTGCCGGATCAGCCACGCGATCTCGTCGGAGGTGGCGTGGCGGGCGTGCAGCGAGCTCGCGGCCAGCGCACGGCCGAGCCGCTCGGCCTGCTCGCTCCAGCGGGCGATCTCCTTGGCGTCGGTGGCGTCGTCCTCCATGCCCAGCACCTGCTCGGTCCGCTGGTAGGCGTTGACCAGCTGGGCGAACATGCCCTGCGAGAGCTGGCCGCGCACGCCGCCGCGCTGGCCCAGGCGCACGCCCAGGTAGACCTCCTTGGTCCAGAAGTCCTTGGCCCACACGTGCCGGTACATCTCGTCGAGGTAGTCGAACCAGCCCGGCCCGGAGTCGGACGTGGCGTCGAGCCGGGTGGCCCAGTCGGCCGCCGGGTAGGTGCGGTGGGCCACGCGCAGGTGCACCTCCGCGTCGTTCATCCGGATGGCCGCCAGCGCGATGGTGACGTTGGTGGCCAGCGCCTCGCGCTCGTCGGGGGTGGCGAACTCGTAGGAGACCGTGGGCAGCCGGAAGTAGGCCCAGGCGTCGGCGTCGCTGAGCAGGATGCGGTCGTCGAAGTAGCGGACCGAGAGGCGGCTGCCGCTCCTGCTGCCGTTCATCGGGTGGCCTCCCCAGTGGTGCGTGTGGTGGTGCGGTCGCGCGCGCCGCGTGTGCGGAGCCGGTGTCTGGAGCGCGTCATCCGCGGGTCTCCGAGGGGCTGCGTCGCCTGCCTCCCGGTACGGCTTGGCCCGAGGGCGCCGGACCGCCGTCCATGCCGCGCACCAGGACCCCGCCCAGGGCTCCGTGCGCACGACGGGTGGTGGGGCGGAGCGCGCCGACGTCGACGACCTTGCCCGCGGCGAGGTGGTCGTCCCAGGGCACCCGCACGATCGCCCGGCAGCGTCCGCGCGCCACCTGCTCGGCGGCGTCGACGTCGGCCAGGCTGCGCTTGCTGACGCCGTTGATCACCACCACGGCGGTGGAGCGCAGGGCCGAGTAGCCGTGGCCGTCGAGCCATTCGAAGGTCATGGCGACGGCCCGCGCGGCGTCCTCGCTGGCCGGCGCCACGAGCACCATGCCGTCGGCGGCGGGGAGGGAGCGGGCGACGCCGGTCGCGGCGGGGTCGAGCACGGTGATCTCGTAGAACCGCTCCAGCAGCCCGGCCAGGCCCGCGTAGTCACGGTCGTCGAGGGTCTGCACGTAGGGGTCGTCGAGGGTGGCGACGACCTCCAGGCCGGTGGCCGCGCGGGAGGTGTAGCGGCGCATGGCCGCGTAGCCGTGGACGCGGTCCGCGTTGGCCAGCAGCGAGGTCACGGTCTCGGGGGTCTCGGTGCGGATGCGCCGGGACAGGCCTCCGCTGCCGGGGTTGACGTCGACGGCGACCACCCGCTCGTCGCGGTAGGCGGCGAGGGTGTGGCCGAGCATGAGGGTGGTGACGGTCTGGCCGGCGCCGCCGGTGCAGCCGAGCACGACGACGTTGCGGGGGCTCGGCAGCGGCGTGCGCAGCCGCTCGATGTCGACGGCGGGCAGGTCGGACTTGGCCGCGGCCGCCGATCCGCCCGTGACGACGCGGGCGAGGCGGCGCCAGCCCCGGGTGGCCCCGGAGTCGCCGGGCGCCGTCCCGGCCGCGCTGCTCGGCCGGTCCTGTCGGGCGGACGCGCCCTTGGCCGTACGGCCCATCCCCTCCTGCTCGCCGGTGCCGTGGTCGAGCTGGAGCTCGGGCTTTTCGGCCTCGGCGGGGTCGGCCGGGGAGGCCGGTCCCGGGCGCTCGGCGGCCTGCTGATCGGGCGGTCCGGCGGTGCCGCCCGCGGTCGTGCTCTCGGAGCGGGGCGCGGGGTCGGGGGGTGTGCCGGGCGGCGTCTGCCCGAACAGGTGGCTGAGGCGGCGGGCGTTCTGCGCGACGCGGCTGAAGACGCCGTCGTCCACGCGGGCGGCCGGGGCACTGCGGAGGCGCCGCTCGCGGGTGTCGGGTTCCGCGTCGCCGCCCTCGTTCCGCCGGGCGCCGTCGTCGGCCGCGTCGCGGGCGGGCGCGGGCGAGCCGCCGGTGGGGCTGGACCGGATGGTGCGTGCGAGCCGGTCGGAGCGGTCGGGGTGGGCGGCAGGATCGGGACGATCGGCGGCGGCCCGACCGGGCTCGACCCGCTCGGCGGCGGCGGGGTCGGGGCGGTCGGACCGGTCCCGCGTCGGCTCGTGATCGCCGTCCGCGTCCCCGGGGGCATCGGTCCGCCCGGTGCGGCCGGCGCGCGCCCGGATGGCCGCCGCCTCGGCCGCCTCCAGGTCGGCCGCGGTCGTGCGGCGGTCGGGAGCGTCCACCTGGCCGAAGGACTCGTGTTCGCCGGTGCCGTGGTCCAGCTCCAGCGGCGGTTTCGCGGGCACGGCGACCGAGGGCGCGACGTCGGCCCGCGGCGCTGCGGCGGAGTCGCCGGTGCGGCGCTCGGCGCCGGAGGCGGCCGCACCCGGCCGGTCGTCCTCGCGGTACCGACCGCCCTCGCCGGACTCATCCGGTTCCCCGCCGCGATGGAGCGCGTCCTCTGCGGCGGCGCCGCTTCGGACGGGGGCGTTGGCGCCGGACTCCTCAGGAGCGCCGGCCAGCGGTGGGAGGGCCCCCTGGGCGGCCGCGGCGCTGTGCTCCGCTCCGTCCGCCTCGTCGCCGCCCGCGGTACGGCCGGCTTCGACGGCTCCGTGCACGCGGGCACGGGGGGCGCCGCCGCGGTCGGGGCCCGTACCGGCCGCCTCCGCATCGGTGCGGCCGCCGGAGGCTCCGGTGTCGGCGCCTTCGGGCGCGCCGCCCTCGTCGTCGGTGGCGGCGTCGCCGCGCAGCGACGAGGTCCGTCCGGTGTCGACCGGTGGCCCGGCCAGCGGCGGGAGCGACTGCCGACCGACCGCCGGGCGGGCGTCCTGGAGGCCGGAGGCGGGCTCCGGGGTGTTCTCGGCCTCGGACCCTTCGGACTCGGAGGGAGTGCCTTCTCCGAGCGCGTCGGTGCGCTCGGCGGTCCCGTCGGAGGTTTCAGCTTTCCGGGACGGCGCTCTCTCCTCGCTCCGGTTTCCGGCGGCCGACTGCGCGACGTGCTCCGGTCGGCCGGAACGTTCGGCGCCTCGCCGGTCACGTTCGTGATCAGGCGACGGTTCGGGACGAGCGGCCGCGCCCCCGGCGTCGCCATCACGGTCGCCGACGGAGGAGCCCGCCCGAGTGGCGGAAGATTCGGTGCCAACGCCGGAAGGTGCCCGCTCGTCCGAGGCGCCCCCGCCGACCGGCTCACCGCCCGCACGCCGACCGGCCGAACCAGCCGACGCCGCCGCCGCGTCCTGCGACGCGTCGCTGCCACTGCGGCTCTCGCGCGAGGGCTCGGGGCGAGCGGCCGTGTCCGCGCCCCCGGCGTGGCCGACGGCGGAACCTGGCTCGCGGTCGCCGGACGACCCGCCTTCCCCGAACCGCCCCTCGCCCGAGACCTCGGCCACCCGCTCAGCGGACCCGCCGGTACCGGTGCCAACGCCGGAAGGCGCCCGCTCGTCCGAGGCACCGTCGCCGACCGGCTCACCGCCCGCACGCCGACCAGCGGAACCCGCCGACGCCGCCGCCGCGTCCTGCCCGTCCGAGGGCAGCTCCGGGGCTCCCTCGCGCGGCGCGTCCGCGCCAGAGCGGCCGTCGCTCACGGAGACGGCGTCCGCTCGGTCGGGGCGGGGGCCGGGGGCGCTCTCGCCGGGGGCTGCGGGGGCGTCGTGCGGGTCGGGGGCGTCGGTGAACCAGGCGACCGGACGCCGCGGCTCGTGGCCGCCGGCCTCGGCGAAGCGCGGCGGGCGCGGCGCCGGAGTGTCGGTACGGCTCAGGTAGCGGTTCAAAACCGACAGCCGCTCGTCGGGGGCGTCGGAAGGGGCCCCCGCGCCGCTCGCCGCCCCGGCTCGTCCGTCGTCCCGGCCGTCCTCGGGCTCGCCGTCCGCGCGGTCGACGCCGGTGCCGGGGTCCGCACCCCGGTCCGATCCGGCCGCCGGTTCGGCGGTAGGTGTCTCGGCGGTTCCGGTGGCCGCGGATCCGAGCGCGGGGCGGTCGGCGGTGTCGGCGGGCGCGTCGTCCGAACCGTCGGCCCAGGACGACGGAGCGCCGCTCGGCGGCTGCTCGGCGTCCACGGCCTGCGGCGGTCCCGGCGCGACCGCGCGGTCACCGCGCTCGCCCTGCGCGGATCCGGCGACCGGATCGGTCCGCTCCGGGACGCCTCCGTCCGACGGCGCAGCGAACACCCCGACGACCCCGGACAGGCTTTCGTGCTCGTCCGTGCCGTGGTCGAGCTGCAGAGGAGGCTTGGCCTCGCCGGGCCCGCCGTTCTGCGGCGCGGCGGCGGGCCCGTGGGCGCCGGCCGCTCCGCCGCCCTCGTCGCCACTTCCGGACGGGTGCCCGTTGCCGGTGGACGGCGCGTCCGGGGCCGCGGGCGCGGAGAACACCCGCACCACTCCCGAAAGGTTCTCGTGCTCGCCCGTCCCGTGGTCAAGCTCCAGGGCGGGCTTGTCCGCCGCCCACGGGCCGTCCTGGGCGGCGCCGGCCGGGCGCCGCGCGTCGGCGGGCGGAGCGCCGGGTGCGCCACGCTCCCGGACGCGGCCGGCGGCGCCGTCCGCGTCGGATTCGGCACCCTCGCGGCGCTCGTCGCCGCCGTCGGGCCGGTCGGCGTCGGCTCCGGCCAGGGGAACGGGCAGATCCCACGGGGCCGCGTGCGGGCGGCGCTGCGCGCGCCGCTCGCGCAGGGACGGCCGACCCGAAGGGGCGCCGTCGCCGGGGGCGGGGCGGGCCGGCTGCGGAGCGCGGGCGCGTTCGGTGCCGACCGCCCGCTCGGCGCCGGCGGCGGACTCCGCGGTAGGAGCCGCCGCAGAGGCGTCCCCGGTCGACCGCTCGCGCTCCAGTCGGCGGGCGACCTCCATTCCCTGTGCGCGGCCGCGCAGACGGCGCTGCGGGCGCTGCTTGGCTGCGGGCGCCCCGCCCTGCTCGGCGGCGGGGCGCGCAGTCTCGGCGCCGGATGCGTCCGCGCCGGGGGGCGCGGCCGCAAGCGGCTCGGCGGGCGCCGGTGCCGCCATCATCTCCTCGGCGCGCCGGCGGGCGCTGGAGCCGGGCGGCTCGGGGCGCTCGGCGACCGCCGGGGCGTCTGCCGCCTCGGCGGTGGACGCGGGCGCCGCCGTGCCGGACGCCTCCTCCGGGCGCTCGCGCCGGGACGGGTGCTCGGCGGCGGCGAGGTGCTCGGCGAGCTCCACCGGCGTGCGCGCGGCACCGGGTACGGGACCGGATACGGGGCCGCGGGCCGGGCGCCGACGCACTCCCGGGGCCGGTTCGCCGCGGTGTTCGGACGCACCGCTGCGGCCCGGCTGCCGGTCGAGGGCGAATCCGAAGTAGTTGAGGACCCGCAGCCCGACTCCCCGGCGCCGGGCTCCGCCGCGCCTCGGCTCCGCGCCGTCGTCCCGCTCCCACTCGCCCCGGAGGTCCGGAGGTTCGGCCGGTGCGGGCGCGGATGCGCCGACCGGCTCGGGCTCGGTCGCCGCTCCGGCCCCGCGCTCCCGGCCCGCGGGCTCCGGTTCCTGCGCAGGCGCGGGCTCGGCGACCGACGCGCCGGTGCGCGCAGCCGGGTACAGGGGCTCGGCCCGGGATCCGTTCACGGACGCCTTCGGCGCGGCGACGGCGTCGTCCCACAGCGGCTCGGGTGCGCCCTCCTCCTCCGCCGGGCCGCCGGTCGCCTGCGGGGGCGCGGACGGCAGCGCACCCGCGAGGGAGGGCGCCTGCTCCGCCGTGCGGTTCGGCCCGGTGGAGGTCCGGCGCGCCGGGACCCCGCCGCGTTCCCTCCCGCGCTCGCGCACGTCGGCGTCCGCGGCGACCGCGGGCAGCGGCCCCGCCTGGGGGTCGCGGTGCCAGACCCGCACGGTGACCTCGACCGCGGCGGGTTCGCGCTCGGGGCGCAGCCGGGTGAAGACCCGCGGCTCGGCCGTGAACCGGATCTGGGAGACGATCAGCTCGCTGAGCCGCTTGCCCTCGACGACCGGCCGGGTGGCGAGGAAGGCGATGACGAACGGCGGAACGATGTAGACGACGTGCAGCGGCATTTCCAGCGGGACGCCGATGAGCCGCAGCAGCATGACCCAGACGAAGCCCACACCCACGACGACACCGATGTAGACGACCGAGACCGGCTGCGGGAGCCGGAAGTCATACAGCTTGTAGAGCTTCTTCTCGATACGCCAGATGTTGGTGTACGTGGGCAGGTCCACGTCTGGGGCCTCCTACTCGGTCGTCACACCCATCGCCTGGGCGATGGCCCGCGCGGTCACCTCGATGATCCCCGGCACGTAGAACACGATTCCGATGAAGATGGCGAGAATGATGAACTGCGCGAATCGGGTGATCTCCCTGGTGAACAGGAAGAAGATGGCGACGACCGAGACGATGACCAGGAAGAGGGGACCGAAGAAGCCGCGGAGGAAATCGGCGAGCCCGGACGTGTCCGGGGCGTTCTCGGTCGCGGCGAGGGCAATCGGGCCCGCGGTGTCGGCCATCGCCTGGGTGAGACCCGTGACCAGGGGGTGCATGTCAGTCGCCGTCCCCTCGCGTCTCACGTCTGCGCTGCATGGTTTCTCGTCTCCTCGGCTTCAGGGCCCTGCCGGATGCCGCCGCGGCTATTCGCCGAACGACTGCGGGGCTCCATGGATCTCTCGCACATACCAGTTCTCGCCGTCCTTGACGACGGTGAGCTCATAGCTCTGGGTGAGCTCGGCGGCCGTGGTCTCGTCTGCTCCGGCGGGCCGCCACACCACCTCTGCCGTGACCTGCCGCCCCTCATTGTCCCCCGATCCGGAGGCGGGGACGGCGATGTCCACAAGTTCGACGAACTCCAGGGTCTCGGGCGGCAGCCGGTCGATCCGGGCCCCGGGCTCGACGAAGTCCGAGAGGTAGTCGGGGTCCTCCGCGTAGGCGCCGAAGAAGCGCTCCAGGCGGGGCAGCAGCTCCTCGCGGGCCGCGGCGTCGGTCTCGGAGACCTCGGGGTCGGGCAGCTGCGCACGGCCGGGTGCGGCGAGCAGGGCCGGCCGGCCCGAGACGACGAAGTTGTCGGCGTCGGCCGCGTAGACCGGGACGTCCAGGCTCATCGGCGATCCGTTGACGTCGGCGCTGAGGGTGACGACGGCGTTGTGGTCGTCGCGGACCTGCACGCCGACGACCCCGATGTCGTCGCCGGTGAAGGACTCCCCCTCGCCGGCGAAGGACGCGGCGCGGCCCTCGGGCACGAACGCGGCCAGGGCGTCGGCGCGCTCCTCGCTCTGCAGGCCGTCGGCGTTCAGGTAGACGTCCGCGAAGCGCGCGGCGAAGCCGGATGCGGCGGTCTCGGGGAACTCGGGCCCGCCGGAGGACGCCTCCTCCTCGGGCGAGGGCTCGGCCATGCCCTGGCGCAGCGGCATCCAGACGCCGTTGAAGAGGACGACGATGATGAAGGCCCACAGCACCGCCCGGCCGACCCAGATCCACCAGCGCCCGCCGGCACCGGCGCGGGGCCGCCGACTGCGCCGCGGGGGGTCGCCGAACTCGTAGAGGCCGTCCGCCTCAGCGGGCTCCCCAACGGGTCCGCCGCCGCGTCGCGCGGTCGGCTTGCGCGCCATCACGCCTCCCCATCCCCTCGTGGGCACAGTGCACCGGCCGGATTCCCGGTGCCATGTCTACCCCACACCTATGGTGCGCCATTGTTCCGCATCTCAGCCGCCAATACTCCTCCGTGTTTCGTGCCGGACGCCTCGGTGTACTCCCGGCACACCTCGTGATCAAGGGGCGTTCGAGGCACGCCGGGCAATACCAGCAAAACCCAGGAAACAGGCACGGTCAACGTGCCGATTGCGGGCCGACCGGAAAGGAAGCTACCGCCGAGCAGGAAGCCCCCTCTGGCGTTTACGTCTGCAGAGAGGTCGCGCTTCACACTCGAATACGGCGTCGACCTGCACATTTCCCCACACGAATGATCGCCGGTCCCATGGTGGGACATGCTCCGGAGCCGGTCGCCGAGAGACGGATGTGACGTCATTCATCCGGAGTTCCCGACGGATTCACGCCGCACCGACCACAATCCCCTGAACTGGGGATACTACGCACAGTGCAGAAACGGTCCGATAACCGGACAGAGATTGGGAGCCTTAAAAGCTGTCCGAAACGGGCAGCTCCGTCCCCGGTGAGGCGAACCGCACCGGTGGCGCATCGACACGCCGGATGCCGGTGCGGGACTCCCGCTCACCCGCGAGCATCCGGCCGCGCCGACGCGATCGGCCGATCGGCACGACGGGCGTCGAGACACGGAGCCGGCCTCGCCGAGAGGCCGGGCGCCGGTGCGCCCGACGCGCGCCGGGCCGCGGCCCCCGCCGCGCCGTAGGAGGTCAGCGACCGTGGAGACTCCGCGCTCACACGTTGAAGCGGAACTCCACCACGTCGCCGTCGGACATCACGTACTCCTTGCCCTCCATGCGCACCTTGCCGGCCGACCTGGCCGCCTGCATGGTGCCGGCCTCGACCAGGTCGCCGTAGGAGACGACCTCGGCCTTGATGAAGCCCCGCTGGAAGTCGGTGTGGATGGCCCCGGCCGCCTCGGGCGCCGTGGCGCCTTTGCGGATCGTCCAGGCGCGGGACTCCTTGGGGCCGGCCGTGAGGAAGGTCTGCAGCCCGAGCGTGGCGAACCCGACCCTGGCGAGCTGGGCGAGCCCGGATTCGGTCTGGCCCATCGACTCCAGCAGCTCGGCCGCTTCGTCCTCCTCCAGCTCGGCCAGCTCCGCCTCGATCTTGGCGTCGAGGAAGACCGCCTCGGACGGGGCGACCAGCTCCGACAGCTTGGCGCGCAGCGCGGAGTCGCCGAGCTCGTCGGTGTCCAGGTTGAACACGTAGATGAAGGGCTTGACCGTCAGCAGGTTCAGCTCGCGCAGCAGCGACACGTCGATGCCGGCCGGCGCCGCGCCCACCGACAGGCCCACGCCCTCGTCGAGCACCCGCCGCGCCTCGCGTGCGGTGGCCAGCGCCTCCTGGGCGGCCTTGTCCTTTGCGTTGCGCTTGGCGTCCTTCTCCAGCCGCGGCAGCGCCTTGTCCAGCGTCTGCAGGTCGGCGAGGATCAGCTCGGTGTTGATCGTCTCGATGTCGCGCGAGGGCTGGATGTCGCCGTCGACGTGGGTGACATCGGGGTCCTCGAACGCGCGGATGACCTGGCAGATCGCGTCGCTCTCGCGGATGTTGGCCAGGAACTGGTTGCCCAGGCCCTCGCCCTCGGAGGCGCCGCGGACGATGCCGGCGATGTCCACGAAGTCGACCGTGGCCGGGATGACCTTGGCCGAGGAGAAGATCCCGGCCAGTGTTCCGAGCCGGTGGTCGGGCACCCCGACGACGCCGACGTTGGGCTCGATGGTGGCGAACGGGTAGTTCGCCGCCAGGGCTTCGTTCTTGGTCAGGGCGTTGAACAGCGTGGACTTGCCGACGTTCGGCAGACCGACGATCCCAATGGAGAGGCTCACGTCGACCGAGTCTAGGTGCTCACGCAGGGCGGACTCGCCGCACGGAACGGACGCGGACTTTTCGGTGACACGCGCTCCATCTTCGGATGAAACGCCCTGCGCGCTGCCCGGTTTCGGAGTAACTTCAGAACCGGTCACGTCTGCGCGAAAGCACGCCGGATGCGGCGCACGGACCTGGGAGGGGGCGCGACCCGGCCGCTGGGGGGCTGCCGGGCGACCGCGCCGGTGCGCCGCGACCGACACGCAGCCCGTGCGGATCGCAGCAGCGAGGTACACGAGTGGGGGTCCGTCCGTGGTACACGGCCAGATGCGCGCCTTCGTCCACCGATACCCGGCGGTGCGGTACGCCACCCGCCAGATACGGATCCGACTGCCTCAGCGCCTCGGCGGGCTGGATCCGGCGCACGTCCCCCCGTGGGAGCGTCGGTTCGAGCTTGCCCTGCCCCGCCGCGAGGGTTGGTCCGGCACCGGGCCCCCGTCCCTGACGATCACCGCGCCCGGCGACTACGGCGTGGCGCGGCGCCTGCACCACGGCGGCCTGGCCGCTTACGAGCCCGAGACGCTGGCCTGCTTCCTGGCCGCGCTGGAGCACGCCCGGCCCGGCGCGGTGCTCGACGTCGGCGCCAACATCGGCCTCTACTCCGCGCTCGCGGCGGCTCGCAGCAGCCGGCGCGTCTTCGCGTTCGAACCCGCGCCCCGCGTCGCCGACACCGCCGAGGCCGTCGCCCGCGCCAACGGGCTCGGCGTCGATGTGGAGCGGCTCGCGCTGAGCAACCACAGCGGCACCGCGGCCCTGCGGCTCTCGCCCGTCTCCGACACCGCCAGCTCCCTGGCCGCCGACAACCGCCCGCAGCTCGGCCGGGTGCTCGTGCCGGTGGAGTCCCTGTCGCACTGGCGCGAGCGCGCGGGTGCGGCGCCCTCGATCGTCAAGATCGACACCGGGGGCACCGAGCCGGACGTGGTCGCCGGCGCGCTGGAGGTGCTGCGGCGCTTCCGGCCCTGGATCTTCTGCGAGGTCCGCCCCGAGCACGGGGTGGCGGAGCGGCTGATGGCCCTGCTGGAGCCGTTCGGCTACTGCTGGTACCACCTGTGCGGCGACCCGCCCTACCCGCTGCGCGCGGTGATCGTCGGCCGCGGCCCCGACCCCGGCCAGCGGATGTGGCTGTTCGCACCCGAGCCGGTGCCGGAGCGGGTCTGGCGCGCCGCCCGCGGCTGGTACCGCGCACTGGGCAGGCCCGCTACGCAGGGCTGATCCCGAGCCCTTCACACGGGCGGCCGGTGCCCGGACCTCGCCCGGCCGCGGCGCGACGGCCCGCAGGGGCCGCACACCGCCTATTCCGGACCATCGCCCGCGCGTGGCGGACGGTGCCGCGGGTGCACGGGTTGAGACCATGGGCGGCTATGGACGGCCTTGACTTGATCCTGGTGCTTCTGGTGGGACTCGCGATCGGCGCCGCGCTGGGCTGGATGCTGGCGCGCAGCCGGGTCGCCGAGGCGCGCGCGCACGCCCGCGCGTCCGAGGAGCGCGCCGCCTACATCGAGGACCGCCTCGGCGAGCGCTTCCGGTCGCTGTCGGCGGAGGCCCTGGACGAGACCAACCGGCGCTTCATGGAGATGGCCGAAGGGCGGCTGCGGGCCGTCGGCGCCGAGACCGGCAAGGATATGGAGCAGCGCCGCGCCGCCGTCGAGCAGCTCGTCTCCCCACTGAAGGACACGCTCGCCCGCGTGGAGAACCAGCTCCGCGAGGTCGACGCCGGGCGCCGCTCGGCCCACGCCGAGCTGGCGCAGCAGGTCGACCAGGTGCGCCAGGGCTCCGAGCGGCTGCGCGACCAGACCCAGGCGCTGGTGACCGCGCTGCGGCGGCCCGAGGCGCGCGGCCGGTGGGGCGAGCTCCAGCTGCGCCGGGTGGCCGAGCTGGCGGGGATGGACGCCTATTGCGACTTCGAGGAGCAGGCGGGCGCGAGCACCGACAACGGCCGGCTCCGGCCGGACATGGTGGTCCGGCTCGCGGGCGGGAAGAACATCGTCGTGGACTCCAAGGTGTCGCTGGCCGCCTACCTGGAGGCGGTCGAGACCGACGACGGCGACACGCGCGCCGAGCGCCTGCGCGCGCACAGCAAGCACCTGCGCGCGCATGTCGACCAGCTCTCCGCCAAGTCCTACTGGGCGGCCTTCACCCCGGCGCCGGAGTTCGTGGTGCTGTTCGTACCGGGCGAGGCGTTCCTGGCACCGGCGCTGGAGCACGACCCGCAGCTCCTGGAGTACGCCATGGGCCGCCGGGTGCACATCGCCACGCCCACCACGCTCATCTCGCTTCTGCGCACCGCGCAGTACGCCTGGCAGCAGGAGGCGCTCAGCGAGAACGCGCGCGCGGTCTTCGACCTCGGCAAGCAGCTGTACTCGCGGCTGTCGACCCTGGGCGGGCACGTCGAGGGCCTGGGCAAGGCGCTCTCGCGGACCGTGGCCGCCTACAACCAGACGGTCGGCTCGCTGGAGAGCCGGGTGATGGTGACAGCGCGCCGGTTCGAGGAGCTGGGACTGGTCGAGGGCGACCTCGGCCGCCCCGAAGGCGTCCAGGAGCAGGCCCGGCCGCTCGCCTCGGCGGAGCTGGCGGGGGAGTCCGCGGAGCGCGGCGAGGACACCGAGTCCGGAACCGGGGCCGCCGATCCCCGCGTCGAGATATACGGCTCCGCGTTCGGCTCCGCGGCGGAGCCGTACACAGGCGGGAGCGACCGCTCCTACGGCTCCGATCCGGACGCCCCGGACCGGTTCGGACAGCCGGCAGGGGACACGGCGCGGACCGAGGAGACCAATATATCACCGAGAGTGACATACTGATTACCGTGAGCCACACGAGGGAGCGTGCCGGAATGGTGACGCGCAAACCCCAGCGCGTGAACGAAGCGCCGGTCTCCGTGCAGCGGCCGCCGCACCGCCCCACCCCCCGCGCCGAGCCCGAGGCGCCCGGGGGCAGTGGGGCGGCGAGCGGTCCGGCAGGCCTGGCCGGCATACGCCTGACGGGGCGCGGCGGCGTCCTGCTGATCTCCGCCGTCAGCCTGGTCTTCACCCTCGTCGGCCACGTGTTCAGCTCGGCGCTGGTCAGCGGAGTGGCGTTCACCGCGGCCTGCGTGGGGGCCGCCCTGCTGGTGCGCCCCGGCGACCTGCTCTCGCTCACCGTGAGCCCACCGCTGGCCTACTTCCTCGCCGCGCTCGGCGCCGAGATGGCGCTGGCGGCGGGCGAGGCGGACTACACCCGCGCGGTGGCCGTCGGCATGGCCACCCGGCTCGCCGACGTCGCGCCGTCGCTGTTCCTGGGCACGGCCCTGGTGCTGGTGATCGCGGTCTTCCGCGGGCTGCCCGCCAACGTCCGCGCGTTCAGCGACGAGCTCAACGGCCGCCGCCCCCGGAACCCGCCGCAGGAGAAGCCCAGGCGGAACGGGTGACGCGAGCGGGCCCCTCGCCCGTCGGCGGCCCGCGCCGGGATACGCGGGCGCCCGCGTATCGGCCGGTCCCACCGCACCCGCGCCGCGCCGGGCGCGGCCGCCGACGCCTGCCGCCGCGCCACGCCCCGCCGCCGACACCGGTGGGACCCGGGATGCGACCCGGTCAGAACGGGGTTTCGGCGTCGGAGCCGCCGCCCTGGCCGCGCTCCTCCATCGCGACGGCGAGCTTGGCGCGCGCCCCTTCGAGCCACTGCTCGCAGGTGGCGGCGAGGTGCTCGCCGCGCTCCCACAGCGCCAGCGAGTCCTTCAGGCTCAGGCCGCCGGCTTCGAGCCGGCGGACGACGGAGTCGAGCTCGTCGCGGGCCTCCTCATAGCTCAGCTCGGGTTCGGCGCCGGTCCCGGTGCCCGCGGCGGCGTCCGCGGCCGCCGGCGCTCCGCCGTTCTCGGCGCCCCCGTTCGCCGTGCCCCCGCTTTTCGGGTTGCCGTTCTTGCTGCTGTCCTTGGCGGCCACTGCGCAGCCCCTCCTGCTCTTCGCGCGTCACGCTGGTGTCGTCGGTCGCGCCGCACGGCGCGCCCGGTCAGCCGTCGGTGCCGCTGTCGGTACCGATGTCGTGGTCGGGATCGGGATCGGTGCCGTCGACCGTCACCGTGATGCTGTCCTCGGTGAACCGCACCCGCAGCGGGTCGCCGTGCCCGACGTCGGCGGCGGAGCGGACGACGGCGCCGTCGTCCCGCTGCACGATCGCGTAGCCGCGCGCCAGTGTGGTGGCGGGCGAGAGCGCGTGCAGCCGGGCGCGGGTGTGGGCGAGGCCGTCGCCGGCGCGGTCCAGCGCCGAGGTCATGCACCGCCGCGCGCGGTCGCGCAGGCCGGTGACCTGCTCGGTGAGCCGGTCCATCTCGCGCACGGGGCTGGCGAGCACGGGCCGCGAGCGCATCCCGGCCAGCCACGAGCGCTCGCGCTCGATGCCGCCGATCAGGACGCGCCTGCCGCGGTCGCGCAGCTGGGCGACGAGCTGGAGCTGCTCGCCGACGTCGGGAACGGTCCTCTTGGCGGCGTCGGTGGGCGTGGAGGCGCGGACGTCGGCGACCAGGTCGAGCAGCGGGCTGTCCTGCTCGTGCCCGATGGCGCTGACCACCGGCGTGCGGGTGGCGGCGACGGCGCGCACCAGGGCCTCGTCGGAGAAGGGCAGCAGGTCCTCCAGCGACCCGCCGCCGCGCGCGATCACGATCACGTCGACCTCGGGATGCGCGTCGAGCTCCTTGAGCGCGTTCAGGACCTCGCCGACCGCGCGGTCGCCCTGCACCGCGACCTCGCGCACCTCGAAGCGGACCGCGGGCCAGCGGCGGCGGCCGTTCTCCAGCACGTCGCGCTCGGCCGCCGACTCGCGTCCGCACACCAGTCCGACGGTGCCCGGCAGGAACGGCAGCGACCGCTTGCGGTTGTCGGCGAAGAGCCCTTCGGCCGCGAGCGTGGCGCGCAGCCGCTCCAGGCGGGCCAGCAGCTCGCCGAGCCCGACGTGGCGGACCTCCAGGGCGAGCAGCGAGAACGTGCCGCGGGCGACGTAGAAGTCGGGTTTGGCGTGCACGACCAGCCGGGCGCCGGCCTCAGGCACGGGCGCGACCGCCTCCAGCACCCGCACCGGGCACACCACGCGCGCCGAAACGTTGGCCACCGGGTCGCGCAGGGTCATGAACACGGTGCCGCCCCGCCGGCTCATCTCGGCGACCTGGCCCTCGACCCAGATCTTGCCCAGCCGCCCGATCCACCCGCCGACCGCCTGCATCACGACGCGGACGGGCTGCGGGGACTCGGGCGAGCTCTCCATACCCATGGCTGCGAGCCTAGATCAGGACACCGACAGAACCCTCCCCGCACGCCGTGGCGGCCCCGCGAAGCGCCGAAGGGCGGGCAGCGGTCCTCCGGGACGGCACCGGAGTGCCGTGCGGAAGTCGGGCCGCGGCCAAGGCGCCGCCGGTCGACGGTGGCGTCCGCGGTCCCACCGCCCTGTCCCGGCACCGGGAGAACCGGCCCGGCGGCCGCTCGCTCCCGCATGACCCTCGCCGAGCATGCCCCGCCGCAGGCGCACCCTGCCGGTCCGAAGTCGGCGGTGTGCGGCTCGTCGCGGTCCCCGGCTTCCTCCTGCGGATCCGCTCCCCGGGTCCAGCCGACGCGGGCGGTGTTCGCGGGCGCCGTGCTCCGGTGCTGATCGGCGGGCCGCTGTGCGGCGCTCCGCCGGTGCGCGCCCATGGTGCGCCCGAGTGCACCCGCGGTCGGCACCGGGCACTCCGCGGAACCCGCGCCCGAACGTGGGCATGCCGAAGCCCCGGCCGCGGTGGCGGCGGCCGCCGTGCTCGCATGATCTTGGAAAGCCGGAGGGAGCAGCAGGGAGAGGGGAGCCGCCGGGGGCTCCCTACTCCTGGCTCTCGCTCTGCAGCTTGGCGATGCGGTTGTCGTACATCTTGATGAACTCGGCGCGCTCGCCGTGGGCGACCTCGTACGCGCGCAGCTCGCGCACCTGGTCGATGGTGAGCTTGCGCAAGCGGGCACGGATGGAGGGGAGGGTGAGGTCGTCGTAGCCGGGCACCGGAAGCTCCTCGGGCGAGGGGGCGGCCTGGCGCCGGACGTCCTCCAGGACGGAGTCGTCGGACTCCTGCGTGGTGGCCTCGGCGGCGGCGATCTCCTCGGCGACGGCGGCCTGCTCGCCGGGGGCGACCAGGTCGGCGGACTCCTCCGCCCCGCTCTCGGCTCCGGCGGCCTTGTCCTCCTCCGCCTCCTCGGCGGACGCGGGCGCCGACTCCCCGGCGCCCTTCTCGTCGGCCTTGCCGGCCTTCTCCCCGGCCGGCGCCGCGGTCTTGGTGGCGTTGCCCGAGGCGGCGGTGCTCTCAGCCGCACCCGCCTCCGCCTTCTGCTCCGCGGACGTGGACGCCGGACTCGGCGCGGCGGCCTGTTCCTTCTGTCCGAAGATGCCCTTGACCATGGACATCAGCTTGCTGGCGATGGACGGATTCGACATGGGACTGGGCGCTCCTGATGCTCTCGTCAAGGGACGGGGCTGCGCGCGGCCCCGCGTACACGGCTCGGACGGTACACGGAGCGCGCTCTCGCCCGCCCCGTTCCGAGCGGTCTGACGCCGCCGCGGCGGCCTTCGTTTCACAGGTGAGTCAAGAATAGGGGAGTAAGCGTCGCCGGAAGTGCCTCGAAAGTGAATGCTTTCGCCTCGTCGCGACGGAAACGAGCGCCGACCGTTATCGCGGGGTCACCTCCCGCGGCGGGCGCCGTCCGGCTCCGCCCCGCGCACCGGACGCCCCTCCCGCCGGCATGGACGCGTTGGGACCGCACGGATCCGGGTGACGGACGCCGCTCCCCCGCCGCAGGGACCGCGGCGCCCAACGGCCCTTAGGATGGGGTGCATGACTGCGACGAACAGCCGCCGTGTCCTGCTCGCCAAGCCCCGCGGCTACTGCGCCGGCGTGGACCGCGCCGTCGTCACGGTCGAGAAGGCCCTGGAGCAGTACGGGGCGCCCGTCTACGTGCGCAAGCAGATCGTGCACAACACCCATGTGGTCAGCACGCTGGAGAAGCGCGGCGCCGTATTCGTCGAGGAGACCGGCGAGGTCCCCGAGGGCGCCATCGTGGTGTTCTCCGCCCACGGCGTCTCGCCGATGGTGCACGACGAGGCCCACCGGCGGCAGCTGAAGACCATCGACGCCACCTGCCCCCTGGTGACCAAGGTCCACAAGGAGGCCAAGCGCTTCGCCTCCGACGACCGCGACATCATCCTCATCGGCCACACCGGCCACGAGGAGGTCGAAGGCACCAGCGGCGAGGCGCCCGAGCACATCCAGATCGTCGACGGCCCCGAGGAGGTCGACAAGGTCGAGGTGCGCAACCCCGACAACGTCTCGTGGCTGTCGCAGACCACGCTGTCCGTGGACGAGACCAACGCCACCGTCGACGCGCTGCGCTCGCGGTTCCCGAACCTGCTCGACCCGCCGAGCGACGACATCTGCTACGCCACCTCCAACCGGCAGGACGCCGTGAAGGAGATGGCGGCCGAGTGCGACCTGGTCGTCGTGGTCGGCTCGGAGAACTCCTCCAACTCGGTCCGGCTCGTCGAGGTGGCCCTTGAGGCCGGCGCCACCAGCGCCCACCTGATCGACAACGCCTCACTGATGGACGAGGACTGGCTGGAGGGCGTGCAAACCGTGGGCGTCACCAGCGGCGCCTCGGTTCCCGACATCCTCGTCCAGGACCTGCTGGACCGGCTGGCGCGCTCCGGCTACGAGAACGTGCACGAGGTCGAGACCGCGCAGGAGAGCCTCACGTTCTCCCTGCCCAAGGAGCTCCGCCGCGACCTGCGCGCCGAGTCCGCGGGCTGATCGTAACCGCTTCCGGCCGCCGCCCCGGGCCCCCGTCCCGGCGGCGGCCGCTGGCGCGCGGCGCGGCCGCTCAGCCCGCGTGCTCGCGCCGCTCCCGCGGCTCCAGCCGTGACAGCAGCGAGGTGATGTCGTCGGCGAGGCGCCGCGCGTCGGCGTCGCCGCGGCGCACCACCTCGGTGACGGCGACCAGCATCGCGCCGCTGACGACCATGAGCAGGGCTTCGTCGACCGGTTCGTCAGCCTTGCGGAACAGCGCCACGTTGCGGTCGGTCCACTCGCGCAGGCGCTCGCGCAGCTGCGACTCGAACCCGGGCGGGCCGTCGCCGGAGAAGAACAGCAGCGTGGTGGCGCGCTCCTCGATGGCACCGTCCAGGTACGCGCGCGCCGCGATGTACATCAGCCGGGTGGGGTCGCTCTCGCCCTGGGCGCGTGCCCGCGAGACCGCCTGGTGGGTGCGCTCCTGCTGGCGCTGCTGGTAGTCCTCGTACAGCGCCATGTACAGGTCGGCCTTGCCGGTGAAATGGTGGTAGAGGCTGCCCACGCTGGCCCCGGCGTGCTCCACGACCTCGCTGACACCGGCGCGGGCGAAGCCGACCGTCCGGAACACGTGTGCGGCCGCGTCGAGCAGGGCGCTGCGCGTGGCCGCTCCGCGGTGCGACGTCCGGGCGGGCTTGTGGTTCGCTCTGTCCACAGTCAACGTCGGCTTACCGTTCCCTTCCGTGGCGGCGTGCCGTCGGCCCGCCTAGGTCGACATTACGTCAGGTGATTACGCTTGGCCCAAAACCACCGACCGCGCCCAGGTGGCGCGCGCAGCCGGCTTGGAAGGGTTGACAGATGAGCGTTCCCACCACCCCGCCGGAGTCGCCCGGGGCACCCGACCGCAACCTGGCGCTGGAGCTGGTCCGGGTCACCGAGTCCGCCGCGCTCGCCGCCGCCCGCTGGGTGGGCCGGGGCGACAAGAACGGCGCCGACGGCGTCGCGGTGCGCGGTATGCGGCACATGATCAGCACGGTGTCGATGCACGGCACGGTGGTGATCGGCGAGGGCGAGAAGGACAACGCCCCAATGCTCTTCAACGGCGAGTCCGTCGGCGACGGCGGCGGCCCCGACTGCGACGTGGCGGTCGACCCCATCGACGGCACCCGGCTGACCGCGATGGGCATGCCCAACGCCATCTCGGTGCTGGCCGTGGCGCCGCGGCACTCGATGTTCGACCCCTCCGCGGTGTTCTACATGGAGAAGCTGGCCACCGGCCCGGAGGCGGCGGCCGCCGTCGACATCACCGCGCCCATCGGCGACAACGTACGGGCGGTGGCCCGCGCCAAGGGCGTGACCGCCCAGGACGTGACCGTGGTGATCCTGGACCGCCCGCGCCACCAGGAGATCGTGCGGGAGGTCCGCGAGGCCGGCGCGCGGATCAAGTTCATCACCGACGGCGACGTGGCGGGCGCCATCATGGCGGCACGCGCCAACACCGGCGTGGACTTGCTGCTGGGGATCGGCGGTACGCCCGAGGGGATCATCGCGGCCTGCGCCATGAAGTGCCTGGGCGGCGTCATCCAAGGCCGGTTGTGGCCAACCGACGACGCCGAGCGCGGCCGGGCCCGCGACGCCGGCCACGATCCGGAGCAGGTGCTGACCACCGACGACCTGGTCGCGTCCGAGGACGTGTTCTTCGCCGCGACCGGCATCACCGACGGCGAACTGGTGGGCGGCGTGCGCTACGAGGCCGGGGGCGCGATGACGGACTCCCTGGTCATGCGGGGTCGCACCGGCACGGTCCGCCAGGTGCGCAGCGAGCACCGGCTGGCCAAGCTCGCCGCAGCCAGCGGAGTGGACTTCGCATCGGCCGCAACCCCGCCGTGACCTCCCCGATCGGCCGCAATGCGGCGATTGCGCATTGGTACCTTCGTATCGGATAAGTGCGTCGCTGCGGAGGTTCGATGTCCTACCCTGATCCCCCCAACCAGCCGCCGTGGGGAGCCCCGGGCCCGCCCGGCGGCCAGTACCCGCCTCCCCCGGCCGGGACGGGTTATACGCCGGCGCCCGGTGCGCCGCGGCGGTCGAACCGCATGTGGATGGTTCCGGTGGCGGCGGGGCTGGGCGTCGTCATGATGGCCGGCACCGTGTGGGCGGCCACGTCGGTCGCCCAGAACGTCTTCGTCGGCGCCCAGCCCGAGTCGGTGCTGCCCGGGTCCTCGATCGCCTTCGCCAAGCTGGACCTCCGGCCCAGCGGAGGCCAACTGGCCGGCTACACGCAGTTCGTGAACCGGCTGCCCGACTCCATGCGCGACGAGATCGACCCCGACGCCGATCCCGCCAAGGAGCTCGTCGACTCCTACATCGACGAGGCGGGCCTGGACGGCATGTCCTACGAGGAGGACTTCGAGCCCTGGCTGGGTCGGCACTTCGGGTTCGCGATGTGGGTTCCCGACAGCGAGGAGGCCGCCACCGAGAGCGGCGGCACCACCATGGCGATCGCCATCGAGGCCGAGGACGAGGAGGCCGCCGAGGCCGCCCTCGACGAGATCCGCAGCGCCACAGACGAGGACACGGCCTTCGACGTGCGCGACGACTTCGCGATCCTCGCGCCCAACTCCGCCGCCCTGAGCGACCTCGAGTCCCAGGTCGAGTCGGAGGGGAGCCTGGAGGACCTGGACACCTACAACCAGGACATGGAGGCGATCGGCACGGAGAACGTCGCCTCGGCGTGGATGGACCTGGGGCAGCTGGCCTCGACCGCCGCCGAGGACTCCGGTTCGGGCACGGGCGGCTACGGCCTCGACGAGTACGGCGGTGTGCAGCAGCCGGACCCGATGGAGTCGCTGGGCCAGTACGAGGACGTGAGCGGGCGCATGGCGGTCGGCCTGCGCATCGAGCCGGAGTACATGGAGGTGCGCGGCGACACCTTCGGGCTGACCGTCGACGGCGTCTCCACGGCCGACTACGACCTGCCCGACCCCGGCCTGCAGCTGATGGGCGACCTGCCCGACGACACCGTCTTCGCCGTCGGCGGCAGCGGTGCCGCCGACATGATGGGCCAGGCCTACGAGCAGAACCCCGAAGAGCTCTCCGACCTCGAGGACCTGATGTCGGAGCTCGGCCTGACCATGCCGGACGGGCTCACCAGCCTGCTGGGCGAGCGCACCGCACTGGGCATCACCGACCTCGGCGGGTCGGTCGACGAGTTCTTCGGCGGCGCCACCGGGCCGCCGTCGCTGCAGTACCGCGCCGAGGGCGCCGACTCCCAGGCGGTGCAGAACGCGATCGACACCATGTGGGAGAACTCCTACACCACGCCTCCCGGCGTCACCAGCGAGGGGTCGGTGACCGTCGCTACCTCGGGCACGACCGGCACAGGGCGGCTGGGCGACGACGCCGTGTTCAAGCAGACGATGGCCGGCACCGAGTCCGCCCACATGGGCATGTACCTGGACCTGCGGCCGGTCGCCGAGAGCGCCGAGGAGAGCGCGCCCGAGCAGTGGGGCGCGGTCGGGGCGTCGGTGACCTTCGACGCCGAGACCATGTCGATGCGGGCCCGCTGGGCACCCAACGGCGGCGGTTAGGGCGTGTTCGCCGGGTCCGTCCGCAGCGGGCGGCGCACTCGCGTGCGCCCCGCGCCCGAGGCGCGAAGCGCCGCTCTTCCGGCGCGGGGCGCTGCGCAAGGGACCGGTGCCGCTCTCGCACGGCCGGGGAGAAAGTCGGGGCGGGTCTCCCCTGCCGACGGAGGAGAACGCGGCGAGAGCGGTGCCGGGGCGCCGCGCAGGAGGACAGCGGCCCGTCAATACGCCCTGCGCCGGAGCCCGTCCTCCGGTGGGTTCCTGTGCGTCCCTGACCCCAGACCGCGGCCGGGAACCCACCGGCGACGGCGCGGCGCGGTGCTCCTCAGTCGATCAGCTTGCGGCGCATCTGGAACACCGCCAGGCACCACACGACCACGACGAATGCGGCCAGCGCGGCGAAGTGGCCCGCGGCGGTGCCGACGTCGGTGCCGAACGCGGTGCCGCGCACCAGTTCCACGCAGTGGTACAACGGGTTGATCTTAGCGGCGACCTGCGCCCACGAGGGCAGCGTCTCGATGGGGAAGAACGTGCCGGCGATGAGGAACAGCGGCGTGATGACCCCGGAGATGATGTAGTCCATCGTCTTGATGGAGGGCACCGCCGCCGACATCCAGATCCCGGTCAGCGCGAACCCGAACCCGGTGACGAACGTGATGACCGGCACCAGCAGCATCGCCCACGACGCGGGCAGCCCGAACCCGATCGCCACCAGCAGCGGGGCGCAGCCGTAGATGCCCGACTTGCAGGCGATCCAGCTGGCCTCGCCGGTGACGAGCTCGCGCACGTCGACGGGCGCGGCCAGCATGCCGTCGTAGGTGTGCTGGAAGACCCGGCGCACATAGGTGTCGATCAGCCCCGGGAACATCGAGGTGAACAGCACCGAGGTGGCGACGATCCCGGTGCCCAGGAAGTGGATGTAGTCGTATCCGCGGATCGCGCCCACCAGTGAGCCCAGGCCGACGCCGAACGCCAGCAGCATGAGGATCGGCTCGACGACGGCGGCGAAGGTGGTGGGCTTCCAGCTGCGCCGGTACAGCGCCCACTCGCGGGCCAGCACGCCCGCGATCGGCGCGAGCTCGAACCGCCCCGGCGGCGCCTGCGCGGCGGGGGCCGCGGCCCCTCTCGCGGTCCTGGTGTCCACACTCATTCCACACGCTCCCCGGTCAGGGTGACGAACACGTCCTCGAGGTTTCCCGCGCGGGCGCTGCCGCGGCCCAGCGAGTCGCGCAGCGAATCGGGGATCTCGTCGGCGCACAGCACGGACAGGGTGGCGCCGGTGCGCCGGGTGGCCAGGCCCGCGGCGGCGATGCGCCCTTCGATCTCGTCGGCCCGCGCCCCCGGCTCCAGGGGGAACTCCTCGACGGTCGAGCCCGCGTAGCGGGCGATGAGGTCGGCGGGGACGCCGCGGGCGACCACCCGGCCCTTGGCCATGAGCGCCACGACGTCGGCGAGGCGCTCGGCCTCCTCGATGTAGTGGGTGGACATCAGCACCGTTACGCCCTCGGCGCGCAGCGCCGTGATCAGCCCCCACAGCTCCTGGCGCACCTGGGGGTCGAGCCCGACGGTGGGCTCGTCCAGCAGCACCAGGCGCGGGCGGTGCACCAGCCCGCGGACGATCAGCAGGCGGCGGCGCATTCCGCCGGAGAGCTTGTCGGCGCGCAGGTCCGGGCGGTCCGCGAGGTGGGCCAGGTGCAGGGCGCGGTCGACGGCCTCGGCCCGGCTCGCCCGCGGCACCCGGTACAGGTGTGTGAAGACCTCCAGGTTCTCGCGGACGGTCAGCTCTTCGTCGAGGTTGTCGTGCTGGGGTACGACGCCCATTTCGGCTCGCGCGAGCTTCGAGGCGCGCGGTATCGGATGGTCCAGGACGGTGATCTCGCCGGAGTCGGCGCGGCTCTGCGCGGTGAGCATCTTCATGGTGGTGGACTTGCCCGCGCCGTTGGGGCCGAGCAGCCCGAATACGGTTCCGGCGGGAACGTCGAGGTTCAGCCCGTCGACCGCGGCGAAGGAGCCGAACCGCTTGACGACGTCGCGCAGCCGGATGGCGGGAGCGGCACCCGGATCACCGCCGCCGGCCGGAGCGGCGCCGGCGGCGCGGTCGAGGTCCGGACCGGCGGTGCGGGCGGAGTGGGAATGGTCGGAGGGACCCTCGGAACCGTCCGGTCCGGATGGTTCGGCAGGGCCCAGAGACGAGCGGTGTCCCGGTAGCGACATGGGATAACCGTAGAAGCGCCGCGCGCGGGATATCCACTCCTTTTCCCGGCCGGGGACGGCGGGCGCCCGGCCGCGCCCCCCGCCGCGGCCGGGCGGTGCGAAGCCGCAGGCGGTGCGGGGTTGCCGACCGGACCCGGGAGCGAATCTGGCACTCTTGGGAGCAGGTTTCCCGGACGTGTCATGAGGTGTGATTCAACGATGGGCGATTTCCGCATCGAGCACGACTCGATGGGCGAGGTCAGGGTCCCCGCCGAGGCCAAGTGGCGTGCGCAGACGCAGCGCGCGGTGGAGAACTTCCCGATCTCCGGGCAGGGTCTCGAGCACGCCAACGTCGCCGCCCTCGGCCACATCAAGGCCGCGGCGGCGAAGGTGAACACGGAGCTGGGGGTGATCCCCGAGGAGTTCGGCAAGGCGATCCGCGAGGCCGCGCTGGAGGTCGCCGAGGGCAAGTGGAACGCGGAGTTCCCCATCGACGTGTTCCAGACGGGCTCGGGCACGTCGAGCAACATGAACACCAACGAGGTGGTCGCAACGCTGGCGAGCGAGCGCTCGGGCGCCGCCGTCCATCCCAACGACCACGTCAACGCCTCGCAGTCCTCCAACGACGTCTACCCGTCGTCGATCCACATCGCCGCCGTCTCGGCCGTGGTGAACGACCTCATCCCCGCCTTGCGGCACCTGGAGGACGCGTTCAGCGCCAAGGCGGAGGAGTTCTCCACCGTCGTCAAGAGCGGGCGCACCCACCTGATGGACGCCACGCCGGTCACCCTGGGCCAGGAGTTCGCCGGCTACGCGGCTCAGGTGCGCAACGGCGTCGAGCGGCTCGAGGCGAGCCTGCCGCGCGTCGCCGAGCTGCCCCTGGGCGGGACCGCCGTGGGCACCGGCATCAACACCCCCGAGGGCTTCGCCGCCAAGGTGATCGCCGAGATCGCCTCGGCCACCGGCCTGCCGCTGACCGAGGCCCGCGACCACTTCGAGGCGCAGGGCGCACGGGACGGCCTGGTGGAGCTGTCGGGTCAGTTGCGCACCGTCGCGGTGGGCTACGTGAAGATCGCCAACGACATCCGGTGGATGGGCTCGGGGCCGCGCACCGGCCTCAGCGAGATCCGGCTGCCGGACCTCCAGCCCGGCTCCTCGATCATGCCGGGCAAGGTCAACCCGGTGCTGTGCGAAGCCATGCTTCAGGTGTCCTCCCAGGTGGTCGGCAACGACGCCGCCGTCTCCTTCGGCGGGTCGGCCGGCAACTTCGAGCTCAACGTGCAGCTGCCGATGATCGCGCGCAACGTGCTGGAGTCGATCCGGCTGCTGGCCAACGTCTCGCGGGTCTTCGCCGACCGCTGCGTCGCGGGCATCGAGGCCGACGAGGACCGCTGCCGCGAGTACGCCGAGTCCTCCCCCTCGGTCGTGACACCGCTCAACCGCTACATCGGCTACGAGGAGGCGGCCAAGGTCGCCAAGCAGTCCCTGACCGAGCGCAAGACCATCCGCGAGGTCGTGCTGGAGCGCGGCTACATCGCCGACGGCAGGCTCACCGAGGCCCAGCTCGACGAGGCCCTGGACGTGCTGCGGATGACCAACTCGCAGTAGGTCGGCGGAACCCGCGCCGCCGCGTCCCGCAGCCGGGGCGCGGCGGCGCTGTGTCGGCCCCGGTGCGAAGCGGGGACCGGCCCCGGACACGGCTGCGGCCCCGGGCGAGAAGGATGCCCGGGGCCGCGGGTGCGGCCGGGAGGCGGCCCAGAGGGGCCCGCTCCCGGCCCGGGCCGGTCTAGTACCAGCCGTTGGCCTGGGAGTGGTTCCAGGCCTCGCACGGGGAGCCGTAGCGGTCGTCGATGTAGCCCAGTCCCCACTCGATCTGGGTGGCGGGGTTGGTCTGCCAGTCGTCGCCGGCGGAGGCCATCTTGCTTCCCGGCAGGGCCTGCGGGATGCCGTAGGCGCCGGAACTGGGGTTCTGCGCGGTGTGGTCCCAGCCGCTCTCCTTTTCCCACAGGGGTTCGAGGCAGGAGAACTGGTCGGCGCTCCACCCGTAGTCGCCGAGCATGGACTGGGCGATGGACTTGGGGTCGCCCGTGGGAGCCGATCCGCCGCCGGATCCGGAGCCGCCCGACCCGGAGTCGTCCGGTTCCTCGGGCTCCTCCTCCTTCTTCTTCTCCTTGGTCGTCGCCGAGCCGTTCACCGCGCCGGTGACGTCGGAGAGGCGGTCGCGCACCTCGTCCCGCTGCTGCTTCAGCTCCTGGTCGGAGACCTGCTCCGCCGCGAAGAACCGCTGCGGGTCGCTGGTCGCCTTGGGGACCACCACCGAGGCGCTCTCCTGGGGGCCGCCCCCCTGATCGGCGAACGCTGTGACAGCGAACGCCGCGCCTGCGACCACCGCTGCGGAGCCGACCGCAGAGGCGACTCGCAACGAGATCCGGTTGAGTAGCAACAATCGCCCTTTCGCCAGTCGCGCACCCGGCGATGCGTGCGCGCACGAGCTTGTGCCCTGGGTCTCCGCTGAATTCGGGAACGGGGAGAGCGAGACGTGCTTCGTGCGGAACGCCGGCCGGTCTCGCCCGGGGAGAAGACCGCGTGGAGGCCGGGAGTCAAAGAACCGTCACACGCGCCCCAAGGGCTCCTAATTCACAACGGGACCCACCCTGCCGCATGATCACGACCGCGTAACACGGTTTGCGCTATGACCTAGTTCACATTGCACACGGTTATCCGGGCAAATCCCGAAAAAGGCATGCGTTGCTCCGTCAATCCCGGTCGACTGCGGTGATCCGTGCACGCGACGGAATGCGCGCAGGAAACCACTACCGTACGTAACCGGAGTGCGATCGGCCACCGTGCCCGGCCCGGCGCGCGCACGCCCGCCGAGGCGGCCCCGGTCTCAGTCGAGCGGCAGGTGCCGGTGCTCCTTGCCGGTTCCGGCGCACATACGGCACTGCTCCTCCGCCCGCGCCCAGGTGATCATCCCGTTGCCGTCGGTCACGGGACGCTCGGGCGACCACCGGCCGCGGCCGTCGCAGTAGTGGCACACGAGGTCGGTGCGGCCGCACCACGGGCAGTCGGTGAGCGCGCAGCATTCCCGTGTCGGTGTGTCCATTGGGCCCCTCCCGAAACGGCTGTAGCTTCCCACAGCCCCGGGACACCGTCCACCCCGCCTCGGGCCGGGCGGACCCCGGAGCCGGCGACGCGCGCGGGCCCGCGACCACGGCCCGGCGCGGGCCGGCCGCGTGTGCGTGCGGCCGGCCCGCCCGGAGCGGCTATCCGCGGCCCTCGGGCGTCAGGGTCTTGGCCCACAGCGCGCTGCCCGCGCCGTCGCGCAAGGTCACGGTGAGGTCCTTGCCCCCGGGGTCGATCTCGACCTCGCCGAAGTGCTGGAAGCCCTCCATCGGCGATGCGTTCGCCTGCGGGGGCGCGTGCTGGAACACTACCTCGGGGCCGAACGTGGGATCGAGGTCGTTGGGCCCGAACGCGCCGGCGTGCAGCGGTCCGGAGACGAACTCCCAGAACGGCGAGAACTCCCGGGCCGTGGCGCGCTCCGGCGCGTAGTGGTGCGCCGCCGTGTAGTGCACGTCGGCGGTCAGCCACACGACGTCGCGCACGCCGCGGCGGTGCAGGCCGTGCAGCACGCGCTCCAGCTCGGACTCGCGTCCCCGCGGGCGGCCGCCGGCGCCGTTGGCCACGCCCTCGATCGCCTCGCCGTCGGGCACGACCAGGCCGATCGGCATGTCGGAGGCGACGACCTTCCACGTCGCCTCCGAGCGCGCCAGGCCGTCCACCAGCCAGTCGGCCTGGCGCCGGCCGAGGATCCTCTCGAAGCGGTCGGTGCCGGCGGAGTTGGGGTCGCGGTAGGGGCGCATGTCGATGACGAAGACGTCCAGGTCGGGCCCGTAGCCGATCCGGCGGTAGATCCGGCCGTCGACCGCCTCGGCGGGCACGATCGGCTGCCACTCGTGGAACGCCCGGTGCGCCCGGCGGGCCAGGGTGTCCACCTCGCGCACCCGGTAGCGGTCGTCGTCGAGGATCTCGCCCGGGTACCAGTTGTTGACGACCTCGTGGTCGTCCCACTGCACGATCTGCGGGACACGGGCGGCCAGACCGCGCAGCGACTCGTCGAGCAGGTTGTAGGCGTACTGGCCGCGGAACTCGTCCAGGGACTCGGCCACCTTGGACTTGGCCTCGGTGACCACGTTGCGCCAGACGCGGCCGTCCGGAAGCTCCACGCGCTCCTGCAGCGGCGTGTCGGCGTAGCAGACGTCGCCGCTGTGCAGGAAGAAGTCGGGGCGGCGCTCGGCCATGGCGGTGAAGGCCGGCATGCCGCCGATGTCGGGGTTGACGCCCCAGCCCTGGCCGGCGACGTCGCCCGACCACACGAACCTGGTCGGCTCGCCGCCGCCCGGCGTGCGGAAGGACCCTTCCAGCACCCCGCTGTCGTTGCGCCCCGACTCGGCGTGGACGCGCACGTACGCCTGGGCGCCGGGCTTCAGGCCGCGGATGCGCACGCGCCCGGTGCCGTCCGCGCCGGGGGTCAGCACGGGCCCGCGCAGGGTCCTGGAGTGCCTGAAGTCGGGGCGGTCGGAGACCTCGACGACCATGCGCGCGGGCCGGTCGGCGCGGGTCCAGACCACGGCGCCGTCGTGCCGGGGGTCGCCGAACTGCAGCCCGTGGGTCAGCTTCGGCCTGTTGCGGCCGCGGGCGAGCGCGGGGGCCGCGGCCGGTATTCCGCCGAGCGCCGCGGCGCCCAGGCCGACGGCGCCGTAGCCCAGCACCCGGCGCCGCGCGGGCGCGGGGGCGGAGGGGATTCGGGAGGGATCGGGGGACGACGGCATGGCATGCCTCCTGCGGGGGTGGGACGGCAAGGTCGCCATTGGGTTCTATCGCACCGGCGCAGGAGGACGGCGAACTCCGCATTAACGCCGCCGATCCGCCGCGAATCTCCTCCGCACCCCCGTGCGGCGGCACCGCCGGCGCCCTGCGCAGCGGAGCGTCGGCGTCACCGCCGGGAGACAGGCGACCGCGCCGCCCCGGGCCGGTGCCGGAGGCGGCGCGGTCGGCGGAGGCTCAGCCCTCCAGCATCTCGGTCACCAGCGCGGCGATCGGGGACCGCTCGGAGCGCGTGAGGGTGATGTGGGAGAACAGCGGGTGGCCCTTGAGTTTCTCGACCACGGCGACCACGCCGTCGTAGCGCCCCACCCGCAGGTTGTCGCTCTGAGCGATGTCGTGGGTGAGCACCACCCGCGAGTTCTCGCCCAGCCGCGACAGCACCGTGAGCAGCACGCCGCGCTCCAGCGACTGCGCCTCGTCGACGATGACGAACGCGTCGTGCAGCGAGCGCCCGCGGATGTGGGTCAGCGGCAGGACCTCCAGCATTCCGCGGTCGACCACCTCGTCGACGACGTCCTGCGTGGTGACCGCGGAGAGGGTGTCGTGGACCGCCTGGGACCAGGGCGACATCTTCTCGTTCTCGGTACCGGGGAGGTAGCCCAGGTCCTGGCCGCCCACCGCGTACATCGGCCGGAAGACCATCACCTTGCGGTGCTGGCCGCGCTCCAGCACGGCCTCCAGGCCCGCGCACAGCGCGAGTGCGGACTTGCCGGTGCCGGCCCGGCCGCCCAGGGAGACGATGCCGACCTCGGGGTCGGTGAGCAGGTCGAGCGCGATGCGCTGCTCGGCGCTGCGCCCGTGCAGCCCGAAGACGTCGCGGTCGCCCTTGACGACCTTGACCGACTTGTCGGGGAGCACGCGCCCCAGGGCCTTGCCGCGCTCGGACACCAGTACGAGCCCGGTGTGGCAGGGCAGATCGCGTGCCGCCTCGATGTCGGCGGTGCCGTCGCCTTCGAACAGCGCCGATACCTCGTGCGCGGGGACCTCCAGTTCCGCCATCCCGGTCCACCCGTGCTCGATGGGCAGCTCGGCGCGGTATTCGTCGGCCGCGAGCCCGATGGAGGACGCCTTGATCCGCATCGGCAGATCCTTGCTGACCAGGACGATGTCGCCGCCCTCGGCCCGCAGGTTGGAGGCGACAGTGAGGATGCGGGTGTCGTTGTCACCGAGTCGGAACCCCGCCGGAAGCACCGAAGGGTCGCTGTGGTTGAGCTCCACCCGCAGTGTCCCGCCCTCGTTGTTCACCGGGACGTCGGCGTCGAGGCCGCCGTTCTCGCGGCGGAGGCCGTCCAACCGGCGAAGGGCCTCACGGGCGAAATACCCCAGTTCGGGGTGGTGTCGCTTACTCTCCAGCTCGGTTATGACGACTATGGGCAGGACCACCGCGTGCTCGGCGAACCGGCCGATCGAGGCGGGATCGGCCAGCAGCACGCTCGTGTCCAGCACATAGGTGCGCCGCTCGCCTCCTCGCTCGGCTGGGTCGGGAGTTTCGTCGGCACGGAGGTGGGTCGAGGAACTAGCCACTCGTTCTCCCCTTTGGGCGCGACTGGGCGCCCTGGTCTCACGGGATACCAAGGACCGGGACCAGCCCCGCAAGGGCCGGGACCGGCCCTCGTCACCATGAGTTCCTTCACTGGCCAGGACCTCAAACGCTCGGGGCCTCCCGAGTGAGCGGGTACGCACCGCCCACTTGATTCGACGGTACCCGGCTGCGGGCAAAGAGCAAGGCCCCCGGGCCGCACGGCATGTGAACGCCCCGTTACGCGGGTTCTCCTCCGTTCCGGGCGCGGGGCGGTGCGGCCTGCCCGACGCGGGGGCGGCTCAGGTGCCGAAGCGCCGGTTGCGTGCGCCATAGGCACGCAGCGCACGCAGGAAGTCCACCTTCCGGAAGGCCGGCCAGAAGACCTCGCAGAAGTAGAACTCCGCCTGTGCGCTCTGCCAGAGCATGAATCCGGAGAGTCGCTGCTCGCCCGAGGTCCGGATGAGAAGGTCCGGGTCGGGCTGGCCACGCGTGTAGAGATGCTCGGCGATGTGCTCCAGGTCGAGTCGCTCGGCGAGCTCTTCGAGACTGGTGCCCTTGGCCGCCTCGGCGACGAGGAGCGACCTAACCGCATCAGCGATCTCACGCCTTCCTCCATACCCGACCGCAACATTCACAATCAGGCCGGAGTTTCCGGATGTGGCCGCGTGCGCCTCTTTCATCACCCGCGCGGTGGAGTCGGGCAGCAGGTCGAGGGCGCCCATGGGGTTGACGTTCCAGCCTTCGCGGCGCAGGCGCGAGACCGTGTCCTCGATGATCCCCAGCAGGGGTTCGAGCTCCTCGCGGGGGCGCGTGAGGTTGTCGGTGGACAGCAGCCACAGCGTGACGACCTGCACGCCGACCTCGTCGCACCAGCCCAGCAGCTCGAAGATCTTCTCGGCCCCCGCCTGGTGGCCCGCCTGCACGCTGTCGAGACCGCTGATCCGCGCCCACCGGCGGTTGCCGTCCAGCACGACGCCGACGTGGCGCGGGATCTCGAAGGTGCCGAGCGAACGCTCCAGCCTGCGCTCGTACAGCCAGTACAGGGGGTCACGGAGCCCCATGGGACGCTCCCTTTCGCCGCGTTCGGGGGACAGGCGCGGGCGCGCCCGTCCATGTCACCGCACTCCGGCGCAGCGACCTCGAGCTTGCGCGCCAACATGTCCAGCCTAGGGCGATTCGCCGGATTCCGTCACTGCAGCGACGCTCGGACGTGCTTGCGCCCTTCGTGGATGCGGGACTTCACCGTGCCCAAGGCGAGATCGAGTTCGTCGGCGATCTCCTTGTAGTCCATCTGGCAGAGGTCGCGCAGCACCAGAGGGGCGACCAGGTTGGGGCGGTCCCGCTCAAGCTGGTCGAGGGCCTCCAGCAGGTCGATCCGGGAACCCGCGATCACGCTCGTGGTGCGGGGGTCGCGCTGGTTCGGGATGCGGTCGGCCTCAGTCGGCATCTCCGCGGAGCGCCGCTTCATCGACCGGTAGGTCTGCCGCGCCGAGTTCGAAACCACCGTATACAGCCACGTGGTGAAGAGCGAATCGCCCTTGAAGCCGCCGATGTTGCGGGCGACGCGCAGCAGCGCGTCCTGGCAGGCCTCCTCGGCGTCCTGGCGGTACGGGAGGAAGCGCGCGCACCGGCGCAGCACCTCCGGCTGGATCCTGCGGAGCAGGTCGTCCAGGGCCGCCGAGTCGCCGTCGCGCGCCCGAAGCGCAAGCTCCTCAAGGGAGTCGTCGACCCGGGCGGCCGACCGGCGGGTGGTGGGGCCCTTGTCACTGTTTTCCACGGCTGCCAGCTCCCTGCGAGAACGAATGCCCTCTACACGTGTTACACGTCCATCCCCCACTATGAGGTTCACATCCCCTTTCGACGCGTACATGCGCCCGGCGGCTCCGCGACCGCTTACCCGCCCTGCGCGCGAACTCCGCTCCACGTTTGGCCCTCGCGGCACTGGTAAGGCACTCCCTGTGGCACAACCGGACACTTTCGGCCGATACCGCGTTATTCGGCATCTCGGCTCGGGCTCGTTCGCGACAGTATGGCTCGCGCACGACGACCGGCTGGACACCCCCGTGGCCGTCAAGGTCCTGGCCGAGAACTGGGCGCACCAGCTCGACGTGCACCACCGCTTCATGGAGGAGGCCCGGATCCTCCGCCAAGCCGACTCCGCGTGGCTGATCAGGGTGCACGACATCGGCACGCTCGCCGACGAGCGGCCGTACTTCGTCATGCCCTACGCCGACCAGGGCAGCGTGGCCGATCTGGCCGCCAAGGGACCCCTGCCCCTGGACGAGGCCCTGCGGCTGCTGACCGAAATCGGCCAAGGCGTCACCGTCCTCCACGGCCACGGCACCATCCACCGCGACATCAAGCCATCCAACGTACTCCTGCAGTCGTCGCCCGTGGGCCAAAGGGTCCTAGTGGCCGACCTCGGGTTCGCCAAGGCGATCGACGGCGCGTCGGGCTTCACCGCCGCCGCGGGCACACCCGGCTACATGTCCCCCGAGCAGCGCGGCCCCGGCGGCGACCTCGACGTGCGTGCCGACGTCTACTCGCTCGGCGCCGTCGCCTACGAACTGATCACCGGCCGCCGGCCGCCGCAGCCGCCGGTGCGGGTGCCCCCGCGGCGGCTGCGGCCGGGAGTGCCGCGGGCCCTCGACGACCTGATCATGTCCGCGCTGGCCGAGGACCGCACCGCGCGCCCGTCCGACGCCAAGGCGTTCACCGACCGCATCCGCGCCATCCGGATGGCCCCCGACCTGCGCTCGGAGCTTCCGTGGTGGGTCCGGCACCGCTCGCTCTGGCGGCGGGCGGCGGCGGCGTTCTGCTCCCTCGTGGTGCTGATGGCCGCCACGACCGGCGCCGCCGCGTCGACCACCGGCGTGCTGACCGAGGTGCGCTACGCGGGCGACGAACTGCACCTGGCGGTGCCCCAGGCCTGGGCGCGGCAGTTCCACAACGGCCGTGCCGTCCCCAGCGCCGTGGAGTCCGACACCGCCTCGGGCGTGCTGGTGGCCACCGACCTCGAAGCCTGGGACGAACCCCGGGCGGCGGTGGCCGGGGTGTTCGCCGCGCTGCTGCCCGGTAGGGGCTACGACCTCGATTCGGTGCTCAGCGGCGCCCCCTGCCGAGGGCCGGTGGAGCGGCGCGCGTTCGAGGATCCCGAATGGTCGGGCCAGATCCGGCAGTGGCCGTCCTGCCCCGGGCGGCCGGGCGCGGTCGCCGTCGCGTCGCTGGCCAGCAAGCACCGCGAGGCGACGCTGTACCTGGAGGTCCGCCAGCCCGGCTCCCAGCCGGATGTGATCGACCGCATCGTCTCCGCCACCCGGCTGGCGCGCTGAGCCCGCCGCCCGAAACGACCGGCCGCTTCGCGCCGATGCCGACTGCCGGAAGCCGGCGGCCGCGGCAGCGCCGCCAACCGGCTTCCGGTAGCTCGCCCGCCGCCGGCCTCCGCCGCGGCGCGCACCGCCGGCTCAGGCGCGCGTCTGCGCGATCTGCCCGCTCAACTCCTCCGGAGAGGTCACCGGAAGGCGGCAGCTGAAGCCCTGGCAGACGTAGGCCGCCGGCGAGCCGTCGACCAGCCCGCGGTCCTCCAGCAGCGGGACCGCGGCCGCGCCACCGGGCCGGCCGCGGGTGACCGCCGTGCCGAACGGCGCCTCCAGCAGGGCGGTGCGGTGCAGCTCCGCGGTCGCGGGGTCGTCCTCGGGTCCCACGACGGCGATCTCCAGCGGACCCGACAGCAGCGTCTCGGCGACGGCAAGCCCCCAGCCCGCCGCGCGCGGCGCCTTGGCGGCCAGCGGGACCGCGACCGCGAGCGCCTCGTCGGCGGCCTGGCGGTGGCGCGCCGACCCCGTCAGCCCCGCATACCACAGCAGTGCTCCCGCGGCGGCGAACCGGCCGGAGGGCGTGGAGGCGTCGGTGGGGTCCTGCGGGCGGTTGAACAGCGCCTCGCTGTCGTCGGCCGTGTCGAAGAAGCCGCCCTCGCCGTCGCCGAAGTGGTCCAGGACCGTGCCGAGCAGCCGGCCGGCCAGCTCGACCCGCTCCGGCTCGCCGGTGACGGCGTGCAGCGCCAGCAGCCCTTCGGCGACGTCGGCGTAGTCCTCCAGCACGCCCGCGCTCGCCCCCGCCCGGCCGTCGCGGGAGGTGCGCACCAGCCGGTCGCCGCTGACGTGCACCCGGGTGAGCAGGTCGGCGGCCTCGCGGGCGCGCTCGACGAGGTCGGGCCGGTCGAACAGGGCGCCGGCCTCGGCCAGGCCCGCGACGGCCAACCCGTTCCAGGCGGCCACCACCTTGTCGTCGCGGTCGGGCCGGACCCGCTTCGCGCGCGCGGCGAGCAGCGAGGCGCGCACCCGCTCGTAGCGTCCGGAGTCGGCGGGGTCCTCGGGCAGGCGCAGCACCGAGTAGCCGTGCTCGAAGGTGCCCTCCGGCGTCACGCCGAACAGCTCGGCCGCCCAGGCGCCGTCGTCCTCGCCGAGGGCGCTGCGCAGCTCGCCGGGTGTCCACACGTAGTAGCGCCCCTCCTCGCCCTCGGTGTCGGCGTCCAGGGCCGAGGCGAAGCCGCCCTCGCCGGTGCGCAGGTCGGCGACCATCCAGTCGGCGGTCTCCAGCGCCACCCGCTTGGCCAGCGCGTCGCCGGTGGCGCGCCACAGCCGGGTGTAGGCGCGCACCAGCAGGGCGTTGTCGTAGAGCATCTTCTCGAAGTGCGGGACGACCCAGCGGGAGTCGACGGAGTAGCGGGCGAACCCGCCGCCGAGCTGGTCGTAGACGCCGCCGCGGGCCATCGCCTCGGCGGTGTGCTCGGCCATCGCGCGGCCGCGCTCCGCGCCGGTGCGCGCGTGCTGGGCCAGCAGGAAGGACAGCAGCATGGACGGCGGGAACTTGGGCGCACCGCCGAAGCCGCCGTTGGCGTCGTCGTACTCGCGGGAGAGCACCTCGACCGCCTCGTCGAGCGCCTCCGGGCCGGGTGCGTTGCCGCGCCCCAGGGAGCGGCTCCCGCTCAGCGCCTCGACGACGCGCCGGCCCTGCTCGACGACGCCTTCGCGCTCCTCCGACCAGGCGCGCTGGACCCCCATCAGCAGCCGCTGGAAGTGCTCGCGGGGGAAGTAGGTGCCGCAGTAGAAGGGGGCGCCGTCGGGCGTGAGGAACACGGTCATGGGCCAGCCGCCTTGGCCGGTCATGGCCTGGGTGGCCTCCATGTGGACGGCGTCGACGTCGGGGCGCTCCTCGCGGTCGACCTTGATGTTGACGAACCCGGTGTTCATCATCTGCGCGGTGGTCGGGTCCTCGAAGGACTCGTGGGCCATGACGTGGCACCAGTGGCAGGCGGAGTAGCCCACTGACAGCAGTACCGGCACCTCGCGGCGCCGGGCCTCGGCGAACGCCTCCTCACCCCAGGGGTGCCAGTCGACCGGGTTGCCGGCGTGCTGGAGCAGGTAGGGGCTGGTCGCTTCGGCGAGACGGTTAGGCATACCCCCACTCTGCCCGCGCGGCCGCCGCCGATGCCACCTCGCACCGGACGGACTCGGACGGCGGAGCGGTGGCCGTCCTCCGGCACGGCGAGGGGGCGGCGTCCGCACGCCGCCGGAGCGGCGCCGCCCGGAGGCCGTGCGCGCCGCTGCGGTCCGCCGCCCGGCCGGGCCGGGCGGCGGACGGGCTCACGAGGACGGAGACGGGGTGCCCGCCGAGCCGGCGGGGCCGGGGTCGGCCTCGGCCTCCGCCGCTTCGGCGGTGCCGGCGGAGTCCTCGGCGGAGCCGGCCGGCTCGTCGCGCTCCACCTGGATCGCGGCCAGGCGGTTGCGCATCGACTTCATGAGGAAGTACAGGGCGACGCCGATGGCCGCCACGGCGATGAACCCGAGTACGCCGGGCGTGACGGTGTCGGCGGCGGGCCCGTCGGAGGCCAGTACTGCCAGGGCGTTCATGCCCCTCATGCTCTCACCGACTCGCGGACGCCCGCGAAGAGGTCGTCCTCGGGGACGTCGGTGTCGACCAGCGACCGGGCGAGGTGGTAGTCCTCGTACGGCCAGGCCTCACGCTGCACGTCCATGGGCACCACGAACCAGAAGCCGTCCGGGTCGATCTGGGTGGCGTGGGCGATGAGCGCGCGGTCGCGGGTCTCGAAGAACTCGTCGCAGCGCACCTGCGTGGTGATCTCCCACTCGGGGAAGTTGCGCTCCTTCATGCGCTCGATCCACTCGGCGATGGGGTTCTCCAGGCCGCGCTCGTGCAGCAGCGCCGACACGCGCTCGAAGCGGTCCCGGGGGAAGGAGACGTGGTAATAGAGCTTGAGCGGCTGCCAGGGCTCGCCGGCGCCGGGGTAGCGCTCGGGGTCGCCCGCGGCGTCGAACGCCTCGACCGAGACCTTGTGGGTCATGATGTGGTCGGGGTGGGGGTAGCCGCCGTTCTCGTCGTAGGTCAGCACGACGTGGGGACGGAAGGAGCGGATGGAGCGGACCAGCGGCTCGGCTGCGACATCCAGCGGCTGGAGGGCGAAGCACCCCTCGGGCAGCGGGGGCAGGGGGTCGCCTTCGGGCAGGCCGGAGTCGACGAACCCGGCGAACTCCTGGTGGACGCCGAGGATCTCGCGGGCCGCGGCCATCTCCTTGCGCCGGACCTCGGCGATGTCGGCGCGGATCTCGGGACGGTCCATCGCCGGATTCAGGATGGATCCGGCCTCACCGCCGGTCATGGTGACGACGAGCACATCGGCGCCCTCGTGCCCATAGCGGACCATGGTGGCCGCGCCTTTGCTGGACTCGTCATCGGGATGGGCATGAACGGCCATCAGCCGCAAACGCTCGGACAACGGAACGGTCCCCTTGGGTAGTCGCGTGAGACGAATGGACGGGCGGGAAAAAGGCCTCCGCCCCGCGGGTTCGACCCGCGCCGCCGGCCTCGCGGACATGCGGGGCAGGGGTGGAACAGGGGCGACCCGGAACGGGGCTATCTTAGACAACGTAGACCCCACGTTCGGAGATTCCCGATGCCCGACCGCCCCGCCGGCGCCACGACCGGCGCCACCGAGTCCGCCGCGTCCTGGACGCGGCGCCGCCTGGGCGAGACCCCCGTCTTCTTCGTGGTCGGGGTGCTGGCCGCCGCGGTCTTCACGATCGGGTGGGGATACGCGCTGATGAGCTACGGCGGCTCCGGTAGCGGAGTATCGGTCCAGGTGGTGGCCTGGGAGGTCGAGTCGGCGGACGAGGCGAGCGTGAGCTTCCAGGTGAACAGCGACGCCCCCGCCGAATGCGTGATCACCGCGCGCGACGCGCAGCACGTCGTGGTCGGCCAGAAGAGCGTCGACGTCGAGTCGGGAATCCGCGACGTCACCGCGACCGTTGACACGATTCGTGAGGCTTCGGCGGTAGAAGTGGGCTCCTGCAGGGAACAGAGTTCCACAAGGTAGTTCCGCCCCTGCTACTCGGCGTCGGGACACGGCCGCGTCCCGACCGCGTCCCGTCCTCCACTCGCACCGCGCGGACCAGCGTTTATCGCCCTGTCGTCCGAATGGCGCGGTGATAATCTCGTAAGTTCAGCTACGGCCGCTACGGCCGCAGTCACTAGTTAGCACCAAGGGAGTTCCCGTGACCGAGACCCGCGATGACAACGTCACCTGGCTGACTCAGGAGGCGTATGACCGGCTCAACGCGGAGCTGGAGCACCTGACGGGCACTGGTCGCATCGAGATCGCCGACAAGATCGAAGCCGCCCGCGAAGAGGGTGACCTCCGCGAGAACGGCGGCTACCACGCCGCCAAGGAGGAGCAGGGCAAGATCGAGGCCCGCATCGCCCAGATCCAGAACATCCTGCGCAATGCGCGGGTGGGAGGGGCACCGCAGAAGGCGGGCACGGTCGGCCCCGGTATGACCGTCACCATCAAGTTCGAAGGCGATGACGAAGAGGTCACCTTCCTCCTCGCCTCCCGGGAGGAAAGCGGCGCGCCGATCGACGTCTACTCCCCGAAGTCGCCGCTGGGCAGCGCCATCAACGGCAAGAAGATCGGCGAGACGGTCAGCTACACCCTGCCGAACGGACGAAGTGCCTCCGTGGAGATCATCGACGCCGTCCCTTACGGCGCGGAGTCGTCCTAACGGCGCGATCAGCAGGCGGAACGCGCGGAAGGGGCGGCCCGAGGGCCGCCCCTTCCGCGTTGGGGGCGTTTTCCGACATGCGGTGCGGACCGATTGATTCCGTCCGATACCGCGGCTGGATTCGCGGCGCGCCGACTGCTCTCCGCTGAACTGGGACGCCGGAGGCCGACCCGTCCGGCGTCCGGTGGCCGGGCCGCGCGAGCGATGGCACCATATTCCGCGTGACCCCTTCCCCGTACTGGCACGGCGCTCCACCGCCCGGCGCACCCGGGCCCGGGCCGGCGCCCTACTACGGCATGTCGCCGCACCGCGGCCGCCCCACGGCCTCGTTCGGCCGGCGGCTCTCCGCCCGCATGGTCGACTACACGGTCATCAGCATGGCGGTGATCCTGTTCTTCATCCTGGTCTCGTTCCTCGCCGAGGCCTCGTTGCGCGGCGGAGAACTGGCCGACCGGTACTTCGACGCATGGGCCCTGCTGTTCTTCTTCGGCACCGGTCCGGTGATGTTCCTGCACGACTGGCTGTGCAACGCCGCGCGCGGGCGTACGCTGGGCAAGGCGGCGCTGGGCATCCGCGTCGTCCGCCGCGACGGCGGACCGCTGCGCCAAGGCCAGTCCGCCGGCCGCGCCGCGATCTTCGGCCTGCCGCAGGCCCTCCCGTGCCTGGGTCAGCTGTTCACGCTGATCGACTGCATGTCGGCGCTCGCCGACGCCGACACCGGGCAGAGCCTGCACGACCGCGCCGCCGGGACGGTGGTGGTGCGCGGCTGACCGCCGCGCCCCGCCCAGCCGGGGCGGGCGGCGGGCTCGTCCGCCCTCATGCGGGCGGGTCGGGGCCGTGGCGCCGCCGCGCACGTGGCCCGCCGGGACGTGGTCGCCCTCGCCGATGCAAAACCACGTGTCGCTGACGCCCTGCGGTCCGGTGGCCTCGGTCCCCTTCGCCCGGCACGCGACGTCGACCGCCGCACCGGCCGCCGCCGGCCCGCGCTCGGACAAGGAGCTGCCCGGCCCCGCACGGACGGGCCCGGTCGCGTTCGGCGAGCTCTGCGCGGGCGCCCGCGGGCGGCGGTCAGCGGCGGACGGCGGCCGGGGTCAGCCCTCGAACGCCAGCACGCAGGCCGTGAGGCTGTGCACGTGGTTGCGCCCCGCGACCGGGCCGATCTCGCCCGCCGCGAAGAAGCCGCCCACGCTCTCGATCCCGAGGTTCTGCTGCACCAGCCGCACGTCGTGGTCGGAGGTGGGAAACATCGACGAGCCGCGGCTGTTGCAGGAGAACAACAGCGCCGCGGAGGCGCGGCCGCCGAGCTCGTCGTTGAACGCCTGCAGGCGCTCGACCAGGTCGGAGGCCGCGCTGTCGTAGTCGCGGACCTGGAAGCGCACGGTCTGGCCGACCTCGATCATGTCGCCGATGGTCAGCGAACCCGACTCCGGATCGGCGCCCACGACCGAGCGCACCAGGAAGTCGCCGTGCTCGTGGGTGTCGGCGTACTCGTCCATGGCGATGCCGATGTGCAGGCCGTTGGCGGCCAGCTCCTGCTCCTCCGGCGGCAGCGAGTTGACCAGGCCCTCCAGGCGCTCGTAGGCGGAGTCGCCGGCCAGCTCCAGGATGACGTTGCCCTCGGACTTGGTAACGGCCATCGCCCGGCCGATCGGGCGGCACCCCTGGCTGACCATGGTGCCCGCGACACCGGCGCCGCCCAGCATCAGGCCGACCGCGCCCGCCTCGACGACCTCGCCGCCGGCGAAGAGCCGCACCGACTCCTGGCCGCGCATGCCGTCGGCGAGCCCGCCGACGAGCGGCAGCCCGCCCAGGGCGTCGGTGGAGCGCTCCACGAACGACTGCGCCGGAAACTCGTAGGGGTTGACCAGCAGCAGCGCGGCGCGGTCGTCGGAGTCGGGCTCGTGCATGCCCACCACGGCCAGGTGGTCGCCCTCGGGGATCACGTCGAGCCGGAAGGGGCTCAGCGTCACAGCGGGCAGGTGGGCCGCCCATACGCTGACCGCGCCCTGCTCCTCGACACCGCGTCCGCCGCCGACCACGCCCGTGGCGCTGCATCCGAGGGTGACCGCATCACCGGCGAGCGCCATCACGCGCCTGCCCGCCAGTGTCACCTCGTCCGGGTCGGCGCCGCTGACGAAGAAGCAGATCAGGTCGGCCGGGGCGTCGAGAGCGCGCGTCGCCTCGAGCACCGCCCGCTCGGCGGCGCTCACAAGGTCGGCGCCCGTCGCCAACGCGTCACCGAACCTGGTCATCGACCGCCACCTCGCTCATCGACCCGACTCCTCCAATCGGACCATACTCCCAGCCACACGCGGTCAAACCCTTCCGGCGCCGGGCGTATCCGACGGCTTTGCCCGACTTTCCTCGACATTCGCCGGTGTCCACCAGCCCGCGACCGCGGAATCCCGCGGCACCGCGATGCCGCACGCGCGCTGGCGGAATCGGCGCCGGTGCATAGACTCGACCCCGTGTCTGCCTCGACCAACGGCCACACCGCCCCCGACCACCTGCCCACACGCGAGCCCACCACCCTCGGCGCCCTGCGCGCCGCCGGGCACGTGCACCGCCCGGTCAAGCACGAGGTGCGCGACAACCTGATCGCGCGCATGCGTGCGGGCGAGGAGCGCTTCCCGGGAATCGTCGGGTTCGACGAGACCGTGCTCCCCCGGGTGGAGCGCGCCCTGCTTGCCGGCCACGACCTCGTCCTGCTCGGCGAGCGCGGCCAGGGCAAGACCCGGCTGATCCGCACCATATCGACGCTGCTGGACGAGTGGACGCCCGTCGTCGAGGGCTGCCCCGTGAACGACCACCCCTACGCCCCGGTCTGCTCGCGCTGCCGCGGGCTGGCCGCCGAGGCCGGCGAGGACCTGCCCGTGGCGTGGTGGCACCGCGAAGGGCGCTACGGCGAGAAGCTCGCCACGCCCGACACCGCCGTGGGCGATCTGATCGGCGACATCGACCCGATCAAGCTGGCCGAGGGCCGCAGCCTCGGCGACCCCGAGACCGTGCACTTCGGGCTCGTCCCGCGCTCCAACCGCGGCGTGTTCAGCCTGAACGAGCTGCCGGACCTCGCCGCGCGCATCCAGGTGGCGCTGCTGAACGTGCTGGAGGAGCGCGACATCCAGATCCGCGGATACGCGCTCCGCCTGCCGCTGGACGTGCTGCTGGTGGCCAGCGCCAACCCGGAGGACTACACCAACCGGGGCCGCATCATCACCCCGCTCAAGGACCGCTTCGGCGCCGAGGTGCGCACCCACTACCCGCTCGACCTGGAGGAGGAGACCGCCCTGGTGCACCAGGAGGCCGACCTCGCGCCGGGCGTCGTGGTGCCCGACCACCTGGTCGAGATCGTCTCCCGTTTCACCCGCCTGGTCCGCGACTCCTCGTCCGTGGACGACCGCTCCGGCGTCTCGGCGCGGTTCGCCATCGCCGGCATCGAGACCGTGGCCGCCTCCGCGCGCCGCCGCGGCGCCCTCACCGGCGAGGACCACCCGGTGGCGCGGGTCTGCGACCTCCCGCCGATCGTCGAGACGCTGCAGGGCAAGGTCGAGTTCGAGGTCGGCGAGGAGGGGCGCGAGAGCGAGGTGCTGGCCCACCTGCTGCGGCGCGCCACCGCCGAGTCGTTCCGCCGCACGCTGGGCGGGGCCGACCTGGCCGCGCTGACCGACCTTTTCGCCGACGGCGGCACCGTCGAGTCCGGCGAGCTGGTCAGCGGGAGCGAACTGCTGCGCGGCGTGGGCCCGCTGCCCGGCCTGGCCGACCTCATCGCCCGCCTCTCCCCCGACGAGGACACCGGCGAGACACCGGGGTTCGCGGCCGCCGCGGTGGAGTTCGCGCTGGAAGGGCTGTACCTGAACCGGCGGCTGTCCAAGGACACGGTGCGCGACCGCACCGTCTACCGGACCTGAACCGCCCGACCTGTGGCCGGAGGGGAGACCCCAGGTGAACCGCTTCCGCTACGGCGAATACGACGACGGACCCGACCCCCTCGCCCCGCCCTACGACGTGCGGGCCGCGGTCGACGAGATGGGCCGCGACATCATGGGCGGCGCCGACCCGATGCGGGCGCTGCGCGACCTGCTGCGGCGGGGCACCCAGGATGTCCGCGGGCTGGACGACATGCTGCGCGACGTGCGCCGCCGCCGCGAGCAGGTCCGCTCGCGCGGCAGGCTCGACGGCACCCTGGAGGAGGCGCGCGCGCTGCTGGACCGCGCGCTCGGCCAGGAGCGCGCCGAGCTGTTCCCCGACCCCTCCGACGACGCCCGGCTGCGTGAGGCCGAGCTGGACTCGCTGCCCCAGGACACCTCGGCGGCGGTGCGGCGGCTGTCGGACTACCGGTGGCGCTCGCAGGCCGCCCGGCAGAGCTTCGACGAGCTGCGCGACCTGCTGCGCCGCGAGGTGCTCGACACCCGCTTCCAGGGGATGAAGGACGCGCTGGCCGACAGCGGGCCCGAGGACATGCAGCGGGTGCGCGAGATGGTCGACGCGCTCAACGACATGCTGGAGGCCGACGACCGCGGCGAGCACACTCAGGCCGACTTCGACCGGTTCATGGACTCCTACGGCGACATGTTCCCCGAGGAGCCCACGCCGCGGAACCTGGAGGAGCTCGTCGACTCCCTGGCGCGGCGCGCCGCGGCCGCCCAGCGCATGATGGCCTCGCTGACACCCGAGCAGCGCGCCGAGCTGCAGGGCCTGATGGAGGACGCCGAAGCGCAGTCGGGCATGAGCCAGGCCTTGGAGCGTCTTTCGGGTGCGCTGCGCGCCCGCCGCCCCGACCTCGACTGGAGCGGCGGCGAGCGGATGGAGGGCGAGGAGGGCCTCGGGATGGGCGACGCCACCACCGCCGTGCAGGAGCTCGCCGATCTCGCCGAGCTGGACACCGCACTGAACCAGGGCTATGCCGGCGCCGGGCTGGACGACGTCGACGAGGAGGCGGTGCGGCGCGCGCTGGGCCGCCGGGCGGTCGACGACCTGGACCGGCTGCGGGCGGTGGAGCGCGAGCTGCGCGAACAGGGCTATGTCGAGGGATCGCGCAACCGGCTGCGCCTGACGCCCAAGGCGGTGCGCCGCCTCGGAGAGACCGCGCTGCGCGAGGTGTTCGCCGACTCCGACGCGTCACGCCCCGGCGGGCACGCCGACGACGCCGCCGGGCACTCCGGCGAGGCCACCGGCGCCACGCGCCCGTGGGAGTTCGGCGACGACGAGCCGCTGGACGTCGTGCGCACCCTGCGCAACGCGATCGCCCGCGGCGGCTCCCGCCCCGGCGGCGCGGTGCGGATGCATCCCGACGACTTCGAGGTCGCCGAGACCGAGCGCCGCGACGCCGCCGCGGTGTGCCTGCTGGTCGACCTGTCCTATTCGATGGCGCTGCGCGACCTGTGGGGCGGCGCGAAGCAGACCGCCATGGCGCTGCACTCGCTGGTGACCACGCGGTTCCCGCAGGACGCCGTGCAGGTGATCGGGTTCAGCGACTACGCGCGCGAACTGCCGCCCAACGGGCTGGCCGAGCTGTCCTGGGAGCCCGTCCAGGGCACCAACCTCCAGCACGCCCTGCTGCTCGCCGGACGGCACCTCGACCGGCACTCCGACTTCGAGCCGATCGTGCTCGTGGTGACCGACGGCGAGCCCACCGCGCACCTGCAGCGCGACGGTTCGGCGGCGTTCGCCTGGCCGCCCTCATCGGAGACCACGGCGGCCACTCTGGCCGAGGTCGACCGCATGACCCGCCGGGGCGCGAGCCTGAACGTGTTCCTACTGGCCGACGATCCGCGGCTGGAGCGCTTCGTGGACGAGGTCGCCCGCCGCAACGGCGGCCGCGTCGTCCGGCCGGACGCCGACCGGCTGGGCGGCTACGTCGTCCGCGACTTCCTCTCGCGCCGGCGCCGCGCGGGCTGACGAATCGGCGCGGGAGTGCGGAGCGGCCGCGGCGGGCGGTGCCGCCCGGCGCGCGCCGCTCAGCTTCCGGCGGCGGGTGCGGGCGCGCCGGTCTCGAAGCACAGCACCATGTCGGCGCCCATCGGAGTCACCGTCTCGGTCACCCGCAGCACCCGCTCGTCGGACCACACGGTGCGCAACGTGCGCAGGGACGGGGTGTCCGACGCCACGCCCAGCTCCGCCGCCTCGCCGGCGGAGGCGGCGTGCGCGGCGACCTCGTCGCGGTACCCGGTCTGCGCGTGGCCGCTGGCGGCCAGCACGGATATCGTGCCCGCGGCGATGTCCTCGGGGCCCTCCAACTCGGTTCCAGCCGCCAGGTCGAGGGGGTAGTAGGAGGTCTCCAGTGCGACGGTGCGCCCGTCGACGGCCCGTACGGCGCGCCTGACGAGTGCGGCGGACGTCCCCAACCGGGAAGCGACGGACGGCGGAGCCTGGTCCGTGCGCTCGACCTGGAGTTCCTTGCTCGGCCGCCGGCCCGAGTCCACGACGAACTGGTCGAAGGCGTCGTGGTCGCCGGCAGCGTCGCGTACCCGCTCCCGGCTGGCCGGATAGTGGAAGCTGGGGGATTCCTCGTTCACCGGTACACCTCTCGCAAATGGGCAGCAATCGCCTAGAGCTATACCCTTTTACGTCAAAGCATGACCGGCCTTTGCCCGCACTGTTCCCTTACCGGCGCCGCCTGCGGCGCTCGGCGTGCCGGGGCCGGATGCGGCCACCGCTGTGCGGGTCGACTCACCGCCTGTTGTGCGATTAGCGGTCGGTTGTTGCGCCTCACCCCTTCTGAAATGGGAAAGCGTCGAAATGCAGGAGGTCGGGAAGCGTTTACACGTCGGTCGGGACGGCGGCGGGCGGGGTCAGCGGTCGTAGACGTTCACATCGGTGGCCATCTGCAGCAGCTCGGGCGCGATCGCGCCCTCGGCGTAGAGCAGCTGGTGCCGGTCGGCCGGCAGGAACGTGCGGGTGAACCGGATCGGCGTGGTGTCGGAGTAGGCGACCCGCTCGTGGACCAGCAGCGGGACGCCGGGCCCCAGCGCGAACCGGGAGGACTCCTTGAGCGAGGGCATCTTGGCGCCGACGACGTCCCAGGAGCCGGTCTGCGGATACCCGAGCTCGGCCAGCAGCTTCTTGGTGCCCTCGGGGATGTTGGCAGGGCGGTCCAGGTCGGTGCCCTCGGCGATGTGGTCGGGGTAGTAGGACTCCTGGCGCTCCCACAGCCGCGGGCCGACGAAGCGGTCGCAACGGCGGATGACGACGAAGCCCCGCTGCTCCGAGGGGTCGAGGTGGAGCAGGCGGGCGAGGACGCCGGTGGCCGCCTCGCGACCGACCATCAGCTCCTCGCGCGGCTCGACGCCCTGCTCGCGGCGAACGCGCTCGACGTAGTTGTCGTAGCGCTCGTCGTCGGACTGGCCCTCGAACGGCGAGGCGAGGTGGATGGTGGGGCGGTACTCCCGCACCGTGCTTCCGCTGCCCTGCTTGGTGTTGATGCGCCCGCGGTTGGACAGCTCCTGCAGCGCCCGCCGCACCGTGTTGCGCGACGTGCGGTAGGTGTCGATGAGCTGGTCCTCGGTGGGAATGGAGTCGCCCGGAGCATAGCGTCCCTGGTCGATCTCCTCCATGAGGTCTTGAGCGATCTCGATATGCCGGGGCTCCATCGCCTCTCCCGAGGTTCACCAATTGGTGCCAATGATTCTACCCAGAAGCCTTGACTCATCATCCATGTCGGCGCATGGTTGTAGTTGTAGGAATGAATCTAATGAAGCTGAACAGGAGACAAAGACGTCTGAACCATATTGATCGGTCAGTCCGCTGGATTGGGTTCATTCCTCTCCCGGGCCACCCGCCCGGAGCGCGGACGCTGGACGGGCGCCCGCGCGCGACGAGAGGAGGGGAAACATGATGCCCCTGGTAATCGGGACCATCGTGGTGATCCTGGTCGTGTTCTTCAGCGTCCTGCTCGGAATGCTGGTCGCCGCGACCATCGGGATCAAGCGAAGCGATCGCGGTCACTACCGCGCTCTGCGCAACGGCCGCGGCGGCGACCGGACCTTCTCGGGCGCCGGCCGCACCTTCTCGGGTCTGCGGTTCGTGCGCGACGGTTCAGTCCCGGACGACGAGACCGGGAGCGAGGCTGAAGGCGGAGATGGAAAAGAGGACGGCTCCGCCTTCGGCCGGGAGAGCGCCCTGGTCTGACCCCCCGTAACATCCGAAGAGCGAACTCCGCCGTGAAGGCGGGCGGATCGCGTGCCCGGCCAACCCGGGCGCGCGGTCGCGTGTTTTCGGCCGGTGCACGGCGCCGCACCCGGCGCCGCACCGCACCGGTCCGGCCGAGGCCCCGGCGGGCGCGACACGCCCGGCGGCAATCCACTCGCGGACCCCGCCGAACCCGTAGCTTTCCACCAGCGAAACCCGATCGCGCGACCGCGCCGCGCACCGCGAGCGGTGCGGGAGCAACCCGGATCCGCCGGGGCCTGCGCACCGGTATCCGGACATCCGTTCGTTCCGCAGAAATTCACCTAGATAGGCAGGACCGCGCCGTGATCGACAACGGCCCTCTCCCAACCCCGTACTCCCCCCAGTGGGTCAGGCTTCCCGAGCCCTATGTCGACGCCGTCGCCCTGCGGCTGGCGGCAGGAGGCGTCGCCGTGCTCGACCATTGGAACGACCCGATGGACCCGCGGGACGCCACCGTGATCGTCTGCGGGCGCGACGGCGGCCGGCTGCGCTTCGTCTGGGACGAGGAGAGCGGCTGGCGCTACGGCCCCATGGACGACGAGGGCTGGGCCCCGCTGGAGGACACGCGGTACCTGCCCTGCGGCCTGCTGCCCGAACCCGGCGAGGTCGCCGCCGCGGTGCGCGACGTGCTGGCCGGACGCGGGGGCGGCGGCTGCGAGCGCCCGCGGTTCCGGTCCTTCCGCGACTACGGCGACGGCTTGGACGCCCGGCTGGCCGCCTACTCCGCCGTCGGCGCGGTTTAGCCACCGCGGCGCTCCGCCGCGGGGGCGCGGGCGGGCCGGTGCGCGCCACCGCCCGCGCGCCCGCGGCGGCCGAGGACCGCTCGACGGTCCTCAGCTCTCCAGCGCGCCGGCCAGGTCGGCCACCAGGTCGTCGGCCGACTCGATGCCGACCGACAGGCGCACCAGGTCGGCGGGGACCTCCAGGGGCGAGCCCGCCGCGGAGGCGTGGGTCATCCGGCCCGGGTGCTCGATCAGCGACTCCACGCCGCCCAGGGACTCCCCCAGCGTGAACACCCGCGCGCGCTCGCAGACCTTCAGCGCCGCCTCCTCGCCGCCGCGCACGCGGAAGGAGACCATCCCGCCGAAGGCGCGCATCTGCCGCTCGGCGGTCTTGTGCCCGGGGTGATCGGGCAGGCCCGGGTAGTAGACCTCGCTCACCGCCGGGTGGGCGCGCAGCGACTCGACGACGCGCTCGGCGTTGGCGCAGTGCCGGTCCATCCGCACGCCCAGCGTCTTGGCACCGCGCAGCGTCAGCCACGCGTCGAAGGGGCCGGCGACCGCGCCCATCGTGTTCTGGTGGAAGGCCAGCCGGTCGCCCAGCTCGGGGTCGGAGACCACGAGCGCGCCGCCGACCACGTCGGAGTGTCCCCCGAGGTACTTGGTGGTGGAGTGCACGACCACGTCGGCGCCCAGCGCCAGCGGCCGCTGGAGGTAGGGCGAGGCGAAGGTGTTGTCCACGACGAGCAGCGCACCGCTGTCGTGGGCCACTCCGGCGAGCGCCTCGATGTCGCTGATGGTCAGCAGCGGGTTGGTGGGGGTCTCCGCCCAGATCGCCACGGTCTCGGGCCGTACCGCGCGCCGCACCGCCTCGGTGTCGGACTGGGGCACGGCCTCCCACTCCACGCCCCAGCGCTCCAGCACCTTGGAGAACAGCCGGAACGTGCCGCCGTAGGCGTCGGAGGGGATGATCACGTGGTCGCCCGGCTTGGCCACGGTGCGCAGCAGCGTGTCCTCCGCCGCCATCCCCGAGGCGAACGCCAGTCCGCGGATGCCCGACTCCAGCGCCGCCAGGCACTCCTCCAGCGCGCCGCGCGTGGGGTTGGCGGTGCGCGAGTACTCGTAGCCGCCGCGGAGCCCGCCGACGCCGTCCTGGGCGTAGGTGCTCGTCTGGTAGATGGGGACCACGACCGCGCCGGTCTCGGTGTCGGCCTCCTGGCCTGCGTGGATGGCCAGTGTCTCGAACCCGTCGAACGTCATGGCCCACACACTAGATGAGCCGCCGGTGGGACTGCAGCCTCCCGCACGCCGCCGGTCGCGGTGCGGGGTCCGCCGCTCCCGGGCGGCGGGCCCCGGTCCTCAGGCCAGCAGTTCCTCGACGTAGACGTCCCAGTGCGGTCCGGCCTCGGCCGGGCGCACGGCGGCGCGCAGGCTCTGGGCGGTGCCGGGGGTGTAGAACCGGCGCAGCGCACCGGCCAGGTCCTCGGCGTCGTCGGGCTCGCACAGCAGCCCGTCGATCCCGTCGGCCACCCGGTCCGGCAGCGCGCCGGCGCGGGTGGCGATCACCGGCAGGCCGTGCTCGTGGGCCAGGTAGACGTTCTGGGTGGCCGTGGCCGCGCGGTAGGGCAGCACGAGCGCGTCGGCGCCGGCGAACAGCCCGGGCAGCTCGTCGGCCGGAACGTAGCCCTCGCGGAAGTCGACGCGGTCGGCGACGCCCAGCTCGGCCGCGAGGTCCCGCAGTCGCCGGGACCCGCCCCAGAACTCGCCGGCGACCGTGAGGCCGACGTCGGCGGGCGCGCCGCGGGCGAAGGCGCGCAGCAGCAGGTCGACACCCTTGTAGGGCCGCACGATGCCGAAGAACAGCAGGGTGCGCCGCAGCCCGCTCTTCGCGGCGGCCGGGCGGTCGCCCCGCGTTCCGGGCAGGTGCGGCGGCAGCGGCGCCCAGCGGACGTCGGCGGCCGGAGCGGCGAGCCCGCGGGCCAGGCGGGCCTGCTCGGGCGAGTGCGCCAGGACCGTGCCGACACGCCGCAGCAGTGCGCGCATCAGGGCCGTGTCGCCCCTCCGGCGCTCGTGCGGCAGCACGTTGTGGCACAGCGCCAGGGTCCGCGCCCCGGTGCCGATCCCGGCGAGGATCCCCAGGTACGGCACGGCCTGCGCGGGGATCAGCACGGTGACCACGACCAGGTCGGATTCGGCGCCCATTCTGCGGCCGGCCCGCCACCAGCCCAGCGGCCGGTTCCAGGCGAGCTCGCGCCGCGTGGCGCCGAACGGTTCGCCCTCGGGCGCCGAGACGGTCTGGCGGCCGGGGTAGAGCAGCGCCGGGTACTGGGCCCGCCAGGACTCGACGACCACCTCGTGCCCGCGCGCGGCCAGCCGGTGCGCCAGCTCGGTGGTGTGCCGCGCGCCGCCGCCCTTGTAGGGGTGGGTGGGTCCGACCAGGCTGATCCGCACGGCCGGCTCAGTCCCCGCCGCGCGAGCGCACGATCAGATCGGCCAGCAGCGCCATGGTCGCCACGATCAGGCCGCTGGTCAGCAGCATGATCGTGTTGTTGGGGATGTAGAGCGGCGCGCGGACCTGGTCGAAGACGAACTTCGCGGCGCCGATGCCCAGCAGCCACAGCGCCAGCGGCATCAGCACCTTGAGCGGGTTGAAGTACATGACCATCCGCAGCACCTGCAGCAGGTAGCGGTAGGCGTCGCGGACGAAGTGGAACTTGGAGGTGCCCGAGCGTTTGGCGTAGTCGATCGGGATGTAGTGCACGAGGTGCTGGTTGGACAGGAACGCCAGTGTGATCGTCGTCACGCAGGAGAACCCCGGTGGCAGCAGGCGCAGGTAGGGCAGCGAGACCTCGCGGCGGAACGCGCGCAGGCCGGAGTTGAGGTCGGGGATGCGGGTGTTGGTCAGCCGCTCGGCGAGCTTGCGGATCAGCCACTTCATGGGGACCCGCAGGAGGCGGTGCGTGCCCGACTCCTGCGTGCGCGCGCCGACCACCTGGTCGATGTCGGGGTTGGCGGCGAGCAGGTCCACGAGCTCGGGAATGCGCTCGTTCGGGTAGGTCATGTCGGCGTCGGTCCACACGACGATCCGCCCGCGGGCGCGCCGGGTGCCGATGCGCCGCACGGTGCCCGCGCCCCCGTTGTGCCCGAAGGCGAGCACCCGCAGGCGCGGGAACAGCGGCTCGGCCTCGCGCAGCAGGGCCAGCGTGTTGTCGGTGGAGGCGTCGTCGACCGCCAGCAGCTCATAGGAGTGGTGGGAGGCGTCCATCGCGGCGCAGACGCGCTCGACCTCCTTGACGACGTGATCCTGCTCGTTGAAGCAGGGCAGCACGATCGTGACGTCGGGCGCCGACTCGGGCCCGCCGGGTTCTTCGTTCAACGACATCTCGCTCACGGTGGGAATGACGTAGGAGGCACCGACTCGGGCCCGCCGGATTCTTTGTTCAACGACATCTCGCTCACGGTGGGAATCAGGATAGCTCCGCGACCGGGGCGGCCGGTCAGCGCACGACGGCGATCCACACGTCGCCGTCGAAGACCCACGCACCCGCGGGCGGTTCCATCAGGGTGCTGGGATCCTGCTCCGCGTGGACGTCGAACGGGTGGCGCACGGGTGTGCCCGGCTCCACGTAGGGCAGGATGGCGCGCGGCTTCGACGCCGCGAGTACGGGTGTGCGGCCGCGCTCCTCGATCCCGGCGATGATACGCGCGACGTCGCGCTGGGGGTCGGCCGAGGACAGCCCCGCCGTGGGCACCCCGCACATGCCGCGTACGAGCTGCATGTAGCCCCCGTAGACGCCGTCGACCATGACCACGCTGGCATCGGCGGGTATGGCCCGGCACAGTTTGCGCACGGCCGCGACGCTGCCCACGTCGGAGCGGTAGGTCATGACCCCCGCGGCGGTGAGCGCCGTGGGCACCAGCATCACGGCGACGCCGGCCGCTGCCGCCGCCGCGGCCGCAGAGCGGCGCACCCACGGCCGGTCCGCGCCGGGCTCGGTGAAGAGCCGGTGTGCCAGCCAGGCGACGAACCACACGGCGAAGAGGACGAACGCCGGCAGCACCAGCACGATCAGCCGCCTGCTCGCCCAGGGGTGGTCGGGGGTGATGGCCGGGCGCAGCAGTGTGGTGACGACGGTCCACGACAGCACCATCGCCGGCAGCACCCACTGCGGAGCCCGGTGCTGCAGGATCCGCCGCACGACCAGCGCCGCGCCGAAGGCGGCCAGCAGCACCGTGCTCAGCCCCACGTACCAGCCCACCCAGTACAGGCTCATCTCGTAGTAGGTGCGATCGGGGGCGAAGGGCAGGCCCTCGATCTCCTGGACCCGGCCGATGTAGGCGGCGGTGGCCTCGTCGCCGTGCCCGAGGTCGGTGTAGACCAGCGGGCGCAGCGCCAGGGCCGCCATCACCGCGACCACGGACAGGGCGGCCGCGGAGGGCAGCCACCGCGGCCGGTCGCCGCGCGGGAGCCCCCGCCGCCACAGCAGGGCAACCGCGGCCGCGACCGAGACCACCACGGCGCCGCTGATCCACAGCAGCGGGACGAGTGAGGCCGACAGGTGCTCCAGGTAGGGGCGGGAGAGCCCGTATCCGGCCACGGCGCCGTAGCCGGCGCCTACCACCAGCCCGCCCAGCAGCGGCAGGGCCTGGCCGCGCCGGGCGACCAGCAGCAGGCCGGCGAAGGCCACCAGCGGCAGCAGGTCGCGCAGCGCGGTGATGCGCACGACCAGGCCCAGCCCGAACACCAGCCCGGCGACCGCGGCCAGGGTGTGCCAGCGGGTCCAGCCGCGCGGCTCGACTGGGCGTGTCAGCGCGTCGTAGGCCAGCACGAGTGCGCCCAGCAGCAGCACCTGGGCGACCGGCTCGCTGTAGGTGGACCGGCTGACCCACTGCTGGGTCTGGCACACCGCCAGCACCAGCGCTGCGGCGGGCGCCCAGCGGGGACCGACGAGCCGCGCGGCGAGCCCGCCGAAGGTCAGCACGCCCAGCCCGCCGACCACCGGCGGGACCAGCAGCATGCCGGGGATTCCGCCCAGCCAGTGACCCACCGTGTAGACCAGCGGCGCGCCCGCGAGGAACTGCGGCCACACGACGTCGCCGACCTCGTAGTAGGCCAGGCTGCCGTAGACCAGCGCGTTGTCGCCTCCGGCGATGAGGTCCCGCCGCTGCGGGATCGGCAGCGAACCGTGCTCGGCGATCCAGTGGGTGAACTGCGCGTAGGAGGCGGGATCGCGCCGGATGACCAGGATCTCGGAGTGGTAGCCCAGCTGCACCGCGGCGAAGGCGGCCGCGATCGCCGCCGTCAGCACGAACGGCCACCACGGCAGACCCGGCCCCCGCCCGGCGCCCGCGGGCAGCGCGGGCACGAGCCGGAACGCCCCCAGCAGGCCCGCCGCCACCGCCGGGATGCCCAGCAGCGCACCGGTGACCGGAGAGAGCACCCCGGCCACGAGCAGCGGGAACGCGACGAGGAGCCACGCCGCAAGGACGACGGCCGGTGCCGCTGTAACGCGGGCGAACACGCGCGCGGAGGTCGATCCCATGAAGGCACCTTCTCAGCTTCGGCAAACGGGTCGCGCCACGGACCGACCGCCGTCCTGCCCGGCCCCGGCTGACCTCGTCCGGCGCGCGGAGTCGGTGCGACGGGGGTTTCCCGTGAGTAGCATGTGCTCCGGCGCCGGACGCGCACGCGGGCCTCCCGCGGGCGGCCGGGCCCGGCGCCTCGCCCTCCGGCGAGACCACCGCACCCGAGAGACGAGGACGGCCCCGTGGGCTCGGAAACCCCGCTGGACCTGTGGCGGGCCGCTGCCGCTGCGGACCCCGCCCGCCCCTTCGCCACCGTCTACGACGAGGCGACCGGCGGCCGGGTGGAGCTGTCCTACGCCACGTTCGACAACTGGGTGGCCAAGACCGCGAACATGCTCGTCGACGGACTCGGCGCCGAGCCGGGCGACCGGGTCGGGCTGGCGCTTCCGCTGCACTGGCAGAGCCTGGTGTGGCTGCTGGCCTGCTTCTCGACCGGCACGACGGCCGTGGCGGGGGCGCCGGGCGCGGTGCCCGACTGCGACATCGCGGTGGCCGATCCCGACCGGCTGCCGGCCGCGCTCGACACGGGAGCGCGGGAGGTGGTGGGCACGTCGCTGCATCCTCTCGGCGCTCCGCTCGCCGAGTGCCCGCCGGCCGCCGCGGACTACGGTGTCGAGGTGCGCGGCTACGGCGACCGGTTCGCGGCCGCCGCGGTCGACCCCGCAGCACCGGCGTTCGAGGTGCCCGGCGACGCCGCCGGCGGCACGGACCTGCTGGGCGCCGAGATCGCCGCCGGAGCCTCCTCGGGGGCCGAGCTGGCCGAGTCCGCACGGCTGCGGCTGGCCGAGTGGGGGCTGGCCTCCACCGACCGCGTGGCCGTCATCACCGCCGCCGGAGACCCCCTCACTGCGCTGGGATCGCGGCTGCCGCTACTCCTCGCCCCGCTCGCGGGTGCGGTACCGCTCGTAGTGCTCCCCGCCGACGATTCGGCTAATCTGCAACCGCGGTTGGACATGGAACGTGTCACGGCGACAGCCGGCGCTCGGCCCGGCACCCCCACTCTCGCCGGATCCTTCAAACCGCTGACCTGACCCCTCCCCACATTTGGTGCGATAATGCCCGGAAAACGCTCGTCCCGAGGCTCCGCGAAGGGGCGCGCGGCACGGAAGAGCCTGTCCATCGGCGGCTGGCTCGCGGTCCTGACGACCGCTGCGGTGATCGGGACCAGCCTCACCGCCTACGCCGCCTATTACGACATCTACGGCAATATCGACCAGCAGAGCATCAACACCGACGCGTTCGGCAACCGGCCCAGCCGGGTCGAGGGTGCGCTGAACATCATGGTGATCGGGTCGGACATCCGCACGGGCGAGAACGCGAAGTACGGCGAGGCCGAGGGCGCGCGGCCCGACTCGCTGATCATCGCCCACATCTCCCCCAACAAGGGGCGTGCGACCCTGGTCAACCTGCCGCGGGACCTGCTGGTCGACCTGCCCGCGTGCGAGGCCAACGGCGACAAGCCCGGCATGGCGGCCCAGCGCGCCATGATCAACACGCCGATGTCCCTCGGCGGCATCCAGTGCCAGTGGAAGGCCGTGGAGCACATCACCGGCATCCACATCGACCACTTCGTGAGCGTCGACTTCACCGGCTTCAAGGGCATCGTCGACTCCCTCGGCGGGGTGCGGATGTGCATCCCCGAGCCGATCGACGACGAGAAGGCCAAGCTCCACCTGGAGGCGGGCGAGCAGGTGCTCGAAGGCGAGGAGGCCCTGGGCTACATGCGCTCGCGCTACGGCCAGGGCGACGGCACCGACCTCAGCCGCATCAAGCGCCAGCAGGAGTTCCTCGGCGCGATGCTCAACCAGGTGATGAGCGGCAAGGTCCTGAGCAGCCCGAGCAACCTGACCTCGTTCCTCGGCTCGGTGACCGAGACCATGACCACCGACGACGAGTTCACCCTGGAGGTCATGAGCGACCTCGCCGTGGCGATGCGCGAGGTCGACCTCGGCAACATCAACTTCGTGACCGCCCCGAACGGCCAGGCTCCCGACGACCCCAACCGCCTGGCCCTCACTGAGCCCCAGGCCTCCCAGCTCTTCGAGACCATCGCCAAGGACGAGAGCATCACCGGCGACGACGGCGGAAGCGGCAAGGGCGACGGCGGCGGAAGCGGCGGCGGAGGCGAGAAGAAGGAGAAGGTCGAGCCCTCCGAGGTCTCGGTGGAGGTGCTCAACGGCGAGGGCACGCCGGGCCTGGCCGACCAGGTGGGCCAGTGGCTGACCACCGAGGGCTTCCAGGTGGCCAACACCGGCAACCCGCTGGAGATCCCCGCCCAGACCACGATCTACTACGGGCCCGGCCAGAAGGCGCACGCCCAGGCCATCGCGGACGAGGCGGTCAACGCCACCATCGCGGAGAGCCCCAACCTCGGCGAGACGGTGCAGCTCGTGCTCGCCCAGGACTGGGACGGCTTCACCAGCAACGCGGGCAGCTCCTCGTCCGGGGCCGGCGGGGTCGACGGCACCACAGCCGCCGAGGCCGAGCAGAAGTGCGGCTAGGCGCGGCGGCGCCCGGGCGCGCCCGGGCGTGAGAACGGCGGCGGGGCCGGATTCGAGGAGTGTTCCTCGGTTCCGGCCCCGCCGCCGTTTCCGCTTCCTGCCGCGCGCACCCGCCCGGCCCGGCGTCCGTCCCGCCGGGCCGGGCGAGGCGCGCTCAGGCTGTGACGGCTCCCGCGGCGTCGCGGCTGGCGGGCACCTTGCCGTGGACGATCAGGTCGGTCCACATCTCGCATACCCGCCGCAGCGCGTAGTTCTCGGTGATCTCGGCCTTGGCGGCGCTGCGCGCGGCGTCGAAGCGGCCCTCGGAGACGACGGCGTGGATGGCCTCCGCCATCTCCTTGGGGCTGTCGTGCAGCCAGCGCCCGGAGTAGATGGTGTCGGCGCCCGGCCAGGTCAGCACCGCGGGGATGCCGCCGGAGGCGGCACACTCGGCAGGCGCGAGGTGGAAGCTCTCGTCGTCGCTGGTGGAGAGCATGAACCCGACGCGGCGCAGCCAGGTGGCCACATCGGGACCGAACGGGTCGAACACCACGCCCTCGGCCAGCAGCGGGTCGCGCTGGACGGTGCGGTAGGTGCGCTCGTAGTACTCGCGCTCCTCCGGCCGGTTCCACACCCACCAGTAGTCCCACGGCTGCTTGGTCTTGACCGCGAGCGTGAAGCGGGGGTCGCGCCGGCGCAGCTCGCCCAGCACCTCCACACCGCGGTCGAGCCGCTTGCGGCTGGGCGCGATGCCGACCATGCCCAGCGTGAACTCGGCGCCGGGCAGCTTGGGCCGGTCGAGCTGGTCCACGTCGACCCAGTTGGGCAGGACGACCACCTTGTCGGCGGGCCAGCCGGCGAGCTCGCGGGTCAGCGCGGCGTAGTACGGGCTGACGCACACCACCGCGTCGATCTTGTCGATGTCGAGCTTGCGCGGCCACTCCGCGTAGAGCTCGAAGCGGTGGAGGCGCACCACGAGCCGCTGGTCGGTGCGCTTGTGCTCGGCGTAGAACAGCGCGTTGGGGCCGCACCACTCGCAGATGACCACGTCGGCCCAGGCCGCCAGCTCCCGGCTGCGGTACTGGTCGTGGTTGCGCAGCGACTCCCACTCGTCGATTCGGACGTCCAGACCGGGAAGCGACGTCAGGTATTCGGCCAGCCGGGTGAAGAACTTCAGGTCGTGGCCGGCGATGACCACCTTGAGCGGCCGCTCCGGGTCCGTGCCGGAGGGCGCCGAGGGGCAGGCGAGCTCCAGGTAGCCGCTCAGCCGCTCGGCGGCGCGCTCCAGGGTGAAGTCGGCGGCGGCCGCGCGGCAGCGCTCGGCGGCCTCGCGGTAGATGTCGGGGTCGGCGGCCAGGGTCAGCGTGTCAGCCACCGAGTCGGTGGTCTCGCCCGCGTAGAGCGGATAGTCGGCGCCCAGCAGCCGCTCGTGCATGGGGGTGCGGTTGACCACGACCGGCAGTCCCAGCGCCCCCAGTTCCAACACCTTGGTGGACAGCTCCAGGCTCGCGTCCATCCCGGGATCACGCCAGGACAGGCCGACGTCGCACTGCGCCGACAGCCGCAGCGCGTCGGCGCGGGGCTTGCCGCCGTGCCAGACCAGGCCCTCGGTGCCCTCCAGCGCCCTGCTCATGTCGCGCGCCCACTCCGCGGAGTCGCGGTGCACCTTGTCGCCGATCATGTGCAGCTCGGCGGGCACGCCGCGTTCGGCCAGGGCCGCCGGGAGCTGCGCCATCTCCAGCGTGTTCCAGCGCGGCGCGAACTTGCCGGTGTAGACGAGCTTGAGCGGCTCGTGCGGGGCACCGTCGCTCACCGCGTCGTCGGGGGTGACCACCACGGGCGGGAAGAGCACGCTCTTGCCGCAGGCGGCGGGCACCGCTGACTCCAGGAATCCGCGCAGCTCCTCGGTCTGGCAGAGCAGGAACCGCGACGCGACGGCGATGTCGGAGATCTCCGAGACCGCGGTGGCGTTCATCTCCGCGACGGTCTGGGGGACGTCGGTCAGGTAGGTCCACAGCCGGCCGGCGAGCTGCTCGCTCTGCGACGCGGCGATCGCCAGCCGGCGGCCGCGCACCACGACGAGGTCGAAGCGGTCCTCGGAGTCCAGCCGCATCATCAGCTCGACGGCCTGCTCGGGTGTCAGGCCGCGCTGCCCCGCCTCGGGCGCCAGGCCTTCCTCGTGGGTGCGGCGCACGGTCACCCCGGCGACCCCGGACAGCGGGGCCACCAGGCGGTCGGTGGTCACCGGCGCCTTGAGCAGCAGCGTGGCCTCGCACCCGGCCGCGGCCAGGCCCTGGGTCATCGACTGCGCCCAGATCGCCGAACCGTCGATGATGTTCAGGTCGACGTCGCCGTAGACGAGCGCGCGCAGCTTCCTCGGCCGCTCGCTCGCCGCGCCGCCGGTGCGGTCGGCCCGGGGCCCCTGAGCGTCGCCGACTCCGCTCGCTCGCTCGCGTTCGCGAGGATGGTTGGTCACGTGCTTCCCTTCGTTCCGATACTCCGGGCCGCGCCCGTGCGGGCGCCGTCCCGGCCTGCTCGGCCCACCCGGAGCCGGGTCGGCGGCCGACCTGTTCGGATTGCGCTGACGGCGGTGTGCTTGGGGGACGGATGGTGGGCCGGCATCAGCCGGCGCTGGGCGTGCTGCGGGCGCGGTCGGCAGCGCCCGCCTCGGTGCCGCGCAGCGGCGCGAGGGCGAGCAGCCGCGCGCCGTGCCTGTTCCACACGCCCGGCTGAAGCGCGCGGCCGACGAGCTCCCGGCGAGCGAGCTCGGGCACGATCGCGCTCACGAAAACATACTCCTGCTCGGCCGCCGCGTGGCCGACCGCGTCCGCCGAGTCCCCGTCCGGCTGCTGCGCCGTCCGCCAGGACGGCACCGCGGGCCCCACGGCGTCGGCGCCGGAGCACTCGGCCGCGCACAGGAGGTCGGCGAGGTAGTGCTCGCCGCGCGGCGCGGTCCACAGGACCGCCCACGGCACCGACGCGGCACGGGCCAGGCGCGCCCAGTCCTCGGGCCGGGGTGCGCCGTCGGGGACCGCGCCCTCGGCCTCGCGCAGCGGGACGCCGTGCGAGCGCATCCGCTCGATACCGGCCAGGTTCGTCGCGCTCGCGGGCACGACGACCTCGGCGGGGGCCTGGGACTGGCTCAGCACGTCGCCGGCCAGCGCCAGGCTGTCGGCGTCGTCGCCGGGCATGGCCAGCAGGGCGGCCTGCCGGCCGCGTAGCGGCAGCGAGGGGCTGCCCGATCCGGGGGCGAAGCCCAGGCGGCCGAAGATCTCGGCGAGGCGCACCGGCGTGGCGTCGGTGAGGAACACCGAGCGCAGCACCAGGCGCAGCTCGTCGGAGGTGAGGGGACCGGCTTGGCGCAGCCGGTGGAGCTCGTCGGCCGCGGCGGTGGAGCGCAGGGCCGCGGCGTCGGCGGCGATCTTGCGGACCGCGGAGTCGCGCCCGCCGTCCTCGGCGCCGTGCTGGACGCCGCCCAGGAGCAGGGCGCGGGTGCCGCACACCAGGGCCCGGTCGGCCAGCGAGGAGTCGTCGACGACCACGCCGGAGGACGCGCGCAGCCCGTCGGGCAGCTCCTGCCAGCCTCCGGACAGCCGGCGCAGGCCGTCCTCGGCGAGCCGCGCGACGAGCCGGTCGGCCACGGCGCCCGCCGGTGCGGGCGAGGGCACGTAGGCGGGGTCGGGGGCGCGCTCGGGTTCGGCGGCGACGGGGTTGAACCGGTGCAGGGGGACGCCGGTGTCGCCGCGGTGCACGTGGTCGAACTCCAGCGCCGCCAGGCCGGGCGGGGCGGGGGCGTCGGCGACGAGCACGGTGGGCACACCGCGGGCCTCGGCGGACTCGACCACCCAGTTCAGCACCCGCGTGCGGTCGCTGACGGCGGGGTCGCCCGCGTGGGCCCACAGCGAGCCGGGCGCGGTGGCCGAGGCCGATACGCACACGACGTCGACGTCGACGGACTCGAACGCCGCCTGGGCGTCCTGCGGCCGCAGCGGCACGACCAGGACGTAGGGCTCCAGCGCCGCGCGGACCTCGGGCGAGAGGACGCCCGCGACCACCAGCCGGCTGTCGCGCACACCCACGCCGCCGGAGAGCAGCCGGGCCTCTTCGCGCTCGGCGTCGAAGGAGCGCACCGGCTGGGCCTTGCGGCCGCGTCCGGTGGCCGGGCCGGTGCGGCCCGCCTTGCGCCAGAGCCGGAAGAGGTCGCGCGGCAGCCGGACCAGGCCGCGCGCGGGCCGCTTGGCCGCCGCGGTCAGGGCGCGGCCCACCTGCAGCGAGGTGGAGCCTTCCAGCGCCGCCAGCCGCGCCTTGGCCTCCTGGAGCTGGGCCTCCCGCTCGGAGAGGGCCTGGCGCAGCTGTTCGGTGTGGCTCAGTTCACGCCGTTTCACGGGACACTTCCTGCCTTGGGAGGTTGCGGATCCGGTCGGGCATCGAGCACGGCCTCAGGCACCGCGGTTCGCACTCGCCGCGGGGGCGGCGGTCCAGTCGGCCAGGACCGCCGCGATGCGCTCGCCGGCGCGGCCGTCCCACAGCGGCGGCACGTCGGCGCCCGCCGCCGTGCCGAGCCCCTCGCCGGCCAGGATCTTGGAGACCAGGCCGGGAAGCTCGGAATCGGTGACCAGGCGGTTGCTGCCGTGGGTGATGGTGATCGGCCGCTCGGTGTTGGGCCGCAGGGTCAGGCACGGCACGCGCAGGATCGTGGTCTCCTCCTGGACGCCGCCGGAATCGGTGACCACCGCGGTGGAGGCGCGAACCAGGGTGACGAAGTCGACGTAGCCCAGCGGCTCCAGCAGGTGCATGCGGGGGTGGCCGTCCAGGCCGGCGGCGGTCAGGGCCGCGCGCCCGCGCGGGTGCACGGGCATGACCACGTCGATCTGGTCGGCGACCTCGTGCAGGCGGGCCACCAGGCGCGCGACGACGTCGGGGTCGTCGACGTTGGCGGGGCGGTGGAGGGTGGCGGCGACATAGGACTCGGGCAGGTCCAGGCGCTCACGCAGGGCCGCGGTGTCGAACCGGTCGAGGCTGCCCAGCAGCGTGTCGATCATCGGGTTGCCGACCAGGTGGATCCGGTCGACGGCCACGCCCTCGGCGGCGAGGTGGCCGACCGCCTCGGGGCTGGTGGCGAAGCACAGGTCGGCCAGCTGGTCGGTGACCCGGCGGTTGACCTCCTCGGGCATCGACCAGTCGAAGGAGCGCAGCCCTGCCTCGACGTGGGCGACGGGGATGTGCAGCTTGGCGGCGACGAGGCCGGCGGCCAGCGTGGAGTTGACGTCGCCGTAGACGACGACCAGACCCGGTGAACGGGAGGTGAACTCTTCCTCCAGGCCGGTCATCAGCGCCGCGGTCTGCTGGGCGTGCGAGCCCGAGCCCACGCCGAGGTCGACGTCGGGGCGGGGCAGTCCGAGCTCGCGGAAGAAGACCGCCGACATGCGGTCGTCGTAGTGCTGGCCGGTGTGCACCACCGACTGGCGCAGGCCCCGCGCCGCCAGAGCCGACACGACCGGAGCCGCCTTGACGAAGTTCGGCCGTGCGCCGACGATGTGCACGATCTCGCCGGCGCCGGGTCCACCGTCGTAGGACGGCGGTGCGAGCGCAGACTCGGCCGTGCGCCCGGGAGCCGCCTCGCCATCGGCGCCGGCTCCGTCGGCTCGGTCGCTGCTGGAACGGGCGGCCGGTGCTGACGACATCGTGTTCCCTTCGTTTCCGATCCCCCGGTTCGCGACAGTTGGACGCTCAGGTGTCACCGGAGGATCACTTCGACATGGTTGGATACCCCACCGTGCGCAATTTCGTGAAAGCGGCCACCTTTACCGCGAGCCTGACCTGGCGACACCTGAGGACCGAACCCGCTCGGCTGCCGCTGCTCGGGCTGCGGCTGCTGCCCGAACGCGCACGGACGCCGGCGCGCGCCGCCCTGGGCCGAGCCGGGGCCCTCCCCCGCGCCTACGCCTTGTGGGACGCGGGCAACCGGGCGGAGTCGATCGACGCCCTCCGCAGCGCCGCCCATGGAGCCTCCAACCGTCGCCTCGCCCGTCTCACCGCGTTCGCGTTGGCGGTCGAGCAGCCCGGAGTCGCCGAGGAGCTCATCGCGATGCTTCCCGAGGACCGGATCCGCGCCGGGCTGGCGCACCGGCTGGCGCTGACGACGGGCCGCGCCGTCCGTGCAGAGCCCTCGGGCCGGTGGCACGACCTCACCGTAGCGCCGAAGCGGAGAACGCCACACCACGACACGATGAACGATCAGGAATCCGGCGATTCCCGGCGGGTCCTGCACCTGGTCACCAACGCCCTGCCGCACACGAACGCCGGATACACCCAGCGGACCCACCGCATCGCCCGGGGCCAGCTCGCCGCCGGGCTCGAACCGCACGTGGCCACCCGGGCGGGCTACCCGCTGACCAAGGGCATCGCCGACACGCGCCGGCTGGTGGAGGTCGACGGCGTGCGCTACCACCGGCTGCTGCCGTGGCTGGCGCCCGCCGACCCGTCCGCCGAGCTGCGTGCGGGGCTGCGGCTGGCGCTGCCCCTGGCGCGGAGGCTGCGACCGGGCGTGCTGCACGCGGCCAGCAACCACGGCAACGCCCGGCTCGCCCTGGAGCTGGGCCGGCGCCTCTCGCTGCCGGTGGTCTACGAGGTGCGCGGGTTCCTGGAGGAGTCCTGGCTCTCGCGCGACCCCTCGCGCAGCACCGAGGACGCGTTCTACACCGCCGAGCGGGCCCGAGAGACCGCCTGCATGCAGGAGGCCGACCTGGTCGTGACGCTGGGCGAGACCATGCGGGCCGAGATCACCGGGCGCGGCGTCGATCCCGCGAAGGTGATCGTGGTGCCCAACGCCGTCGACGAAGCGTTCCTGGAGCCGCTGCCCGACGGCGCCGGCCTGCGCCGCGAGCTGGGCGCGGGCGAGGACGGGTTCGTGGTCGGCACCACGACCAGCTGCTACGGCTACGAGGGCCTCGACACCCTGATCGACGCCGTGGCCGAGCTGCGCCGCCGCGGTGTGGCCGCACACGCGCTGATCGTGGGCGACGGCCCGGAGCTGGGCGCCCTGCGTGAACGCGCCGCGGCGGCGGGGCTGGGCGCGGCGGCCCACTTCCCCGGCCGGGTCCCGGCCGACGAGGTGCGCCGCCACCACGCCGCTCTGGACGTGTTCGCGGTGCCGCGGCGCGACGAGCGCGTCAGCCGCATGGTGACGCCGCTGAAACCGGTCGAGGCGATGGCCGGCGGTCTGCCGGTGGTGGCCTCCGACCTGGAGGCGCTGCGCGAGATCGTCGATCCGGGCGCCACCGGCGAGCTGGTCCGGCCCCAGGACCCCGGCGAGCTCGCCGACTGCCTGGAGAAGCTGGCGGCCGACCCCGGCACGCGCGCCGACTACGGCCGCGCCGCGCGCGAGCGGGTGGGCCGCGACCGCACCTGGGAGGCCGCGGCGCACCGCTACATCGAGGCCTACGCGTCGCTGCGGGCCTGAGCCGGCACCGGCCCCGCGGCTGCCCGCGGCCGCCCGGGGCACCCGCGCTCCACGCGCGCCGCGCCCAGCCCTTACCCGCGGACGTCGCAGAACCCTGTGGAAACGGCGTTTTCCCAGTTCACCGGCATTTCGCCGAAACATCGGCAAACCCAGAAATCCTGGGTGGCCTGGGGGTTAAATCCTCCGAACATGTAAGAGTTTCGACCGAGCGCTCCCGCGGCCCTGCCCTAGAGTCGGTCCCAGGAGAGGCGTGCGTCAGTGCGGATGTGTAGCTGAACAGGCACGGAACCGGACGACCGATGCGCGCCTTACACCAATTCGGGAAGCCGCAGGGGAAGTCGGCGGAGACTGACCGATATAGGCCATCTCGCCAATCGAGCCAACGCGCAGCCGTACTCGCGCGTCCTCGTCACCGGAATGGCCGTGCAGGGCACCTCGGGATTCCCCGATAAAAGAACGAAGGCGAGGGTGACCCCCGTGGACGTCGCAACCCCAACATCGGATCTGGTCGTCATCGGCTTGGGCTACGTCGGCCTGCCGCTGGCCCACCAGGCCACGCGGGCCGGGCTCACCGTCACCGGGCTCGAAGTCAGCTCCGCGGTGGCCGCCGACCTCAACGCCGGCCGCTCGCACGTCGACGACCTCGACTCGGCCGACATCGCCGAGATGGTCGAGGGCGGGTTCACCGCCACCACCGACGCATCGGTGATCGCCGGCACCCGCAACGTCGTCATCTGCGTTCCCACGCCGCTGTCCGAGGAGGGCGGCCCCGACCTCGGCGCCGTCGCCGCCGCCGGACGCGCCATAGCGGCGCACCTCGCGCCCGGAACCCTGGTGGTCCTGGAGTCCACGACCTACCCGGGCACGACCGAGGAGGTCCTCCGGCCGCTGCTGGAGGAGTCCGGCCTGGTGGCCGGTTCCGACTTCCACCTGGCGTTCTCGCCCGAGCGCATCGACCCCGGCAACGCCACCTACGGCGTGGCCAACACGCCCAAGGTCGTCGGGGGCATGACCGAGCGCTGCGGCGAGACCGCGGCCGCGCTGTACCGCCGCTTCGTCGACACCGTGGTCCAGGCGCGCGGCACCCGCGAGGCCGAGATGGCCAAGCTGCTGGAGAACACCTACCGCCACGTCAACATCGCCCTGGTCAACGAGATGGCGATCTTCTGCCAGGAGCTGGGCGTGGACCTGTGGGACTCCATCTCCTGCGCCGCGACCAAGCCGTTCGGGTTCCAGGCGTTCTACCCCGGCCCCGGCGTAGGCGGGCACTGCATCCCGATCGACCCGAACTACCTCTCCTACAAGGTCAAGACCCTGGGCTATCCGTTCCGGTTCGTCGAGCTCGCCCAGGAGATCAACGCCCGCATGCCCAGCTACGTGCTGCAGCGCTCCCTGGAGCTGCTCAACGACTCCGGTCTGGCACTGTCGCGCTCGCGGGTGCTGCTCCTGGGCGTCACCTACAAGCCCGACATCGCCGACCAGCGCGAGTCGCCGGCCCGCCCGGTCGCGCGCAAGCTCGCCGAGAAGGGCGCCACGCTCACCTACCACGACCCGCACGTCGAGGAGTGGAGCCTGAACGGGCACGCGCTCCCGCGCGCGACCGACCTGGAGCAGGCCATGGCCGAGGCCGACCTGACGATCCTGCTCACCGACCACAGCGCCTACACGCCCAAACTGCTCACCGAGCACGCACGGCTGCTCCTGGACACCCGCGGCGTGCTGCGGCGGCTGCCCGCCGGCACGGTGCACGAGGACGGCCACACCACCGCGCCCATCGAGCGCGAAGGCGCGGTGGTCCTATAAAGACGCGCCCGCCTTCGGTCCGCCGCGGCGCCCGCCCCGCACCCGCCGAGTGCGGTGGCGGGCGGGAGTGCCGCGGTCAGGGCTTCATCCACTCAACCTCCCGGCGTAACCCCGGTTTTCACCTGCTGTTTCCCCGTCTCCCTAATGTCGGATACGGAGCGGCAGAGCTCCAACAGGGGAAGCGCCCGGAAACCGGCGTTCGGAAGTGGTGAATTCGCATATGCACGCACTCGTGGCCACCGTGGTGCACCATCCCGAGGACGCGCGCATCCTGCACCGCCAGATCCGCGCATTGCTCGATGCCGGGCACCGGGTCACCTACATGGCGCCCTTCGCCGACCGCGGCGTCACACCGTGGCGGGAGCTGACACCGGTCGACGTGCCGCGCGCGACCGGGAGGCGCCGCCTGGCGTCGCTGCGGGCGGCCCGCGCCGCCCTGGCCCATCACGCTCCCCAGGCCGACGTCCTGCTCTTCCACGATCCTGAGCTGCTCCTCGCCCTGCCGCGCACGCGCCCCGCCACCGTGTGGGACGTCCACGAGGACGCGGCGGCGGCACTGCTGACCAAGCCGTGGATGCCCCGGCCGCTGCGGCGCCCGCTGGGGCCGGTCGTGCGGGGCTTCGAGCGCCGCGCCGAGCAGCGGATGCACCTGCTGCTGGCCGAGGAGGGCTACCGCGAGCGCTTCGCCCTGGCGCACCCGGTCGTGCCCAACACCACCTACGTCCCCGAGCGGCCCGAGCGCAGACCCGGCACCGACCGGGTCGTCTACCTCGGTCACCTCTCCGCCGCGCGCGGCGCCCACGAGCTCATCGAGATGGGCCGGATGCTGCGCCCGCACGGCGTGCGGGTCGAGATCATCGGCGCCGCCGATCCGGGCATCCGGCCGCTGCTGCGCGAGGCCCAGCGCGAGGAGGCCGTGGAGTGGTACGGCTTCGTGCCCAACGACCAGGCCCTGCGAATGGTCTCCGGCGCGCTGGCCGGCGTCTGCCTGCTGCAGGACACCCCGAACTACCGCAGCTCGCTGCCGACCAAGGTGGTCGAGTACATGGCACACGGCCTGCCGGTCGTCAGCACGCCCAACCCTGCGGCGGTCTCGCTGGTCACCGGCCGGCCCGAGGGCGAGTGCGGCGCGGTCGTGCCGTACGGCGACCCGTCCGCGGCGGTCGACGCGGTGCTGGCGCTGCGCTCCGACCAGGCGCTGCGCGAGCGTCTGGCGGCCACCGGGCACGCCGTCGCCCGCTCCTGGTTCCACTGGCCGCAGCAGGCCGAGCCGTTCGTGCGGCAGCTGGAGGAATGGGCCGGTGCACCGCCCCGGCTTCCGCGGCAGGCGCGCACCGCGCCCGGACGCGCGGATGCGCCGGAGGCCGCGCCCGCGGCACCGCCCGCGCCGGAGTCCGGCCCCGAACCGGAGCCCGCGGAGTTCCGGCCCGCCAGGCGGATGCCGCTGTGACACCGCCCGAGCGCCGCTGAGGGCCCTCAGCCGGGCGGAGGTCCGCCGCCGATCGGCTCGCCGGTCGGCCCGGCGGACCTCAGATGACCGGCGGGCGCCCGGCCAGGGTCATGCGCCAGGCGGTCGACCAGCGCATCGGCCTGCGCCGGCCGCAGTCGCCGCGCCAGCCCTCGCCGAACCCGCGGAACCACGCCCGCAGCGCCGACAGCGACCGCACCCGCAGCACCGTGATGCCGATCCACACGCCCAGGTGCGACAGCGCCAGCGGCCAGGGCAGGTTCCGCCGCACCAGCCAGACCCGGTTGCGCGCGTTGAGCCGGTAGAAGTCCTCGTGCCGGCTGGGGTGGGTCGAGGGGTGGTACATGACCGCCTCGGCGTCGTACTCGATGTGGTAGCCGGCGTCCAGGACGCGCCAGGCCAGGTCGCTCTCCTCGTGTGCGTAGAAGAACCCGCCCGGCAGCCCGCCGGCCGCGTCGAAGGCGGCGCGCCGGACGGCCGCGGCCCCGCCCAGGAACGTGGTGACGCGGCTGGAGCGCAGGGGGTCGCCGGCGCGCAGGCGCGGCACGTAGCGGCGCTGGTCGGGCCCGCCGTCCGGGTCGACGATGCGGAAGGTGACGATGCCCAGGCCGGGATCGGCCGCGAAGCGGCCGCTGACATGGCGCGCGAGGTCGCGCGAGCGGTACCAGCCGTCGTCGTCGAGGAAGAGCACGATGTCGCCGTCTGCGGCCTTGACCCCGTGGTTGCGGCCCTCGGGGATGCCGATGTTCTCGGACAGCCGGACGGTCTTGACGTCCTCGGGCAGCGGGGGCAGCTCGGCGCCGTTGCTGACCACGATCAGCTCCAGCTCCGCGCCCTCCTGCTCCAGCACGCTGGTGACCGCGCGGCGGAGCTCGGCCGGCCGGGTCCCCATCGTCAGGATGACGCAGGAGATCTTCAACCGCTGCTCCCCTCCGCGCCCGGCCGGATCCGATCCGTCAACGGTACGGGACAGCGCGGCCTCGCCGTCGGCGACGTGCTGCGGCGCGGGAGCGGACGGCTCTGCGGACTCGGGAGCGGCGGCTGGGTCGGGGCCGCTCGGCAGACCTGGACTGGTCATGGGAACCGTTCGTGAACCTGGACTCGTGGTTGACAGTGAATGACCGTCGCATGAAACGGCTAACAAGAGGATAAGGGGGGAGCGCCGACGACACGCCCGTAGCTGACGCGCGGCACGCGGTCGTGCGGTGCGGAATCGGGCGGCGGATCGGGCGTGTCGCCCCGCGCGTCGCCGACTGTGACCGGGGAGGCGCGGAGGCCCGCGCCCCCCGCGGGCGCCGGTGGGGGACTCCGCGCGAGTCGGCGTCCCCCACCGGGCGGCGGAGGCGGCGGCGGGTGGGTCTACTCCAACCGGCGCGACGCCAGCACGCTGACCATGTGCAGCAGCGTCTGCAGCGCGGCCACCGCGACGCAGACGACCACCAGCACCCGGGTGGCCATCAGGTCGCCGCGCACCAGGTCGATCACGGCGGTTCCCAGTGCCAGCAGCGAGAGCTCGACGGCCTGGATGACCCGGTGGAACCGCAGCGCGGCCGCCGCCTTGCGGGCCATGCCCAGTCGCGGCGAACGGGGCTGGAGCGCCGCGTCGGAGACCTTCTCCGGCAGCCCGGCCTTCGCCCGGGCCACGACCACGTTGTCGGTCTCGGCCTTGATCAGGGCGGCGCCGAGGGCCGCGGCCATGCCGCCGATCACCCAGCCGCCGGCGTCGAGCCCGCCCTGGGCGCGGACCCCGAGGCCGATGAGCAGGGCGACCTCGGCGAGGTAGTGGCCGATGCGGTCCAGGAAGATCCCCGCGACGCTGGTGCGGCCGGTGTAGCGCGCGACCTCGCCGTCGGAGCAGTCCAGCAGCAGGTAGAGCTGGATCAGCACGACCGCCGCCACCGCCGACCAGAACCCGCCCAGCGCGAGGACGGCGCCGCCGAGCACCCCGGTGGCCATCATCAGGTAGGTGATGGGGTTGGGGGGAACGCCCAGGCGGATGAAGACGACGCTGAAGTAGGGCGACAGGTCGCGCATGTAGAGGCGGCCCGCCCAGTGCTCCTCGTTCAGCCGCTCCTTGATCCCCTCAGGCTGGCCGCCCGAACGCACCTCATCGATCGATGGCTTTGACATATTCCGCCACGCTCCGCCTGATGTCGTCGTCCGAAAGGGCCAGGTGCTCCAGGACCGTGTACCGCCCCGGCCGGGTGGCGGGGGCGTGGGCCACCGCGCGCGCGAACTGCTCCTCGTCCAGGCCGACGTCGCCGGGCAGGGCGGGCAGGCCGTGGCGGTCGAGGCAGGCCCGGATGTCCTTCATCCGCTCCTCGCCGAACCCCTGGTACCGGCTGCGCAGGAAGTAGGCGTAGAGGGCGCCGATGCCGGCCAGCTCGCCGTGGTTGCTCGTGCCCGGGTAGAGCTGGTCGATCGCGTGCAGCACCTCGTGGCAGGCGCCGCTGGCGGGGCGGCTGGAGCCCGCGACCGACATCGCCATGCCGGAGAGCACCAGCGCCTCGGCCAGGGCGGTCAGAAAGTCCTGCGAGTCGACGGTGTCGCGCCGGTTGACGATGGCCTCAGCGGCGGTGCGGGCGAACGTCACGGCCATGCCGTCGACGGGCTCGCCCTGCTCGCGGCCCGCCAGCTCCCAGTCCGCGATCGCCGACAGGTTGCTGACGACGTCGCCGATCCCCGAGCGCACCAGGCGCTGCGGTGCGGCCCGCACGTAGTCGACGTCGACCACGACCGCGACGGGCATCGTGACGCCGTAGGAGCCCTTGCCGCTCTCGTGCTCCAGGGAGCTGACCGGCGAGGCGATGCCGTCGTGGGAGAGGTTGGTGGCCACGGCGACCATGGGGATGCCGGCCATGGAGGCGGCGAACTTGGTGACGTCGATCGTCTTGCCGCCGCCGATGCCGGCGACCGCCTCGTAGGCGCCCGAACGCAGCTTCTTGCCCAGCTCGGTGGCCACGTCGACGCTGCCGCCCTCGACCTTGAAGACCTCGCAGTGCGGCAGGTCCAGCTCGCCGGCGATCTGGGAGCCCTGGCCGGGCCCGACCGCGACGGCGATGCGGCCCTCGTTGGCGATGCGGCGGTCGGCCAGCACCGTGCCCAGCGACGCGATGGCGCCCTGGCGCACGTCGATCGCCAGCGGCGCGTTGACCATCCGGGCTAGTAGCGGCATGCGATCTCCCGAGCGCGGTTCAGGTCGTCGTGGTCGTCGACCTCGACCCAGTCGACCTCGCCGATCGGCGCGACGGCGACCTTGCCGCCGCGGTCGACCAGCTCCTGGAAGCCGTCCTCGTAGTAGAGCTGCGGGTCGCGCTCCCAGGTGGCCTGCAGCGCGTCGGCCAGCCGGTCCGAAAGCGATCCCTCGATGAGGGTCGCGCCGATGTACTCGCCGGCGGCCTCGGCGGGGTCCATGAGCTTGGTGATGCGGCGGAGATGGCCGGACTCGTCCAGAGTCACCTTCATCTCCTCGTCAGCCAGTGTTTTGGCGCTGTCCACCGCGAGGAGCAGCTCCGGTCCGCGCGCGGCCAGTAGCGTCTCTTCCACGCTCACCGGGTGAACGGTGTCGCCGTTGACGAGGAGGACGCCTTCGGAGAAGAACTCGCGCGCGGTCCAAAGGGAGTAGGCGTTGTTCCACTCCTCGGCCTTGTCGTTGTAGGCCAGAGTGAGCCGCACCCCGTGGCGACGCTCCATCTCCTGCTTGCGCTGCTCGACCGCCTCGGCGCGGTACCCCACGACGACGACGACGTCGGTCAGGCCCGCGGCGGCGAGGTTGCGCAGCGAGATGTCCATGATGGTGGTCTCACCATCGACCGGCACCAGCGCCTTGGGCAGCGTGTCGGTGTAGGGGCGCAGTCGGCGCCCGGCTCCTGCGGCAAGAACCATACCGAGCATGTAGGCGTGTTCCTCCTTACGTCGTGGAGGCGTCCACGCCTCCCGATTCGTTGCGCGGAGCCTCCGCTTCCGCGATCGGGGCCGCCAGCCAGCTCGTCGTGGCCTCCCACACGAGCAGTACCGCGAGGTAACCCGTCAGCACACCGTAGGCGAACGGCAGCCACCCCAGTGCCCCGCCAGCGGCCAGGACCAGCATCCGCCCGTCCCAACCGAGCATCGCCCGCATGACCCAGGCCGGCGGACGCAGACCGGTGCGGGTGCGGTGCACGGCGTCTGCGTGGTGCAGCGCGACCGCAGCCAACAGTACGAAAACCAGTGGGCCGCCTACGCCGGACCCGTAGCCGAGCGCGAGGAGATAAAGGTACTCCGTCGCGCGCAGGAGGGGCGGGACGAGCCGGTCGAACCGTCCGTCGTGCGGGTGCCCCGAGGCGACTCCGGAGAGCAGCAGCGCGGCGACCGGTGCGAACAGGGTAATGCCTGCCAGGTGGTTGAGTCCCGTCGCCATCAGGACTCCGGCCACCAGCGCCCCGGCGAGGGTCGGTGGCAGCGGGGGCAAACCGCCTGCGACGATCCGGCCCATGGCGGTGCTCAGGTGGCCGTCATCGCGGAGGAACCGCAGGTCCACGCTGGTTCCGGGCGGGGAAGCGGCAACGCCCACGGCTCACCTCGCGATGTCGTCGTCCGGGGGGCTGGCGAGGTCGGCGGCGGCCGCGAGGGCGCAGCCCGCGATCAGTGCGATGAACGTCACCCGTGCGTCCCAAATCGTTATCGTAAGGGCCACCGCTGCGAATCGTGCGGCTTGCGGGAACGCGGCGAGCCGGGCGAGAAGAGCGCGGCGCGGTCCGCCGCCGCGGCGGGGCGCGTCGCCGCCGGTGTCTGCCGTGCTCTCTGCCGCGTCAGGTGCGGTCGAGCCCGGCGCGCCTTCGCCGAGGGCTTCGGCGCGGACCTCGGCCCAGCCGGGCCAGGGGGCGCCCTTGGGCACCGTGCGGATGCCGAAGAGCGCTGCGCCGTCGGCGCCCTCGGCCGACGCGGGGGCCCCGGAAGCGCTCCCGCCGCCCTCGCCGGCGTCGGGTGCTGTGTCGGGCGCGGCGTCGGGCGCTGTGTCGGGGCCGGACGCGGCGGTGTCGTCCTCGGCCGTCTCGCGGCCCAGAAGCTCGGCGGTCAGCGAGGCGTCGCCGGGCGAGCCGTCCTCACGGTGCCGGCTGGGATCGACCGCATCAATGGGCCGGGGCAGACCCGACTCGGGACTCCACTCGGGCTCGCCCGCGCCGGCCCGACGCGCGGCGGCCAGGGAGTCGCGCAGCGCGACGGCGATGAGCGCGCCCGCGGCCCAGCCCCACGCGTCGGCCACGCCGGCGGCCGTGCCGCCGATCGCCAGCCCGGCGTAGACCGCGTACTCGCGCAGCCGCCCCAGGACCAGCGCAAGCCACACGTCGAGCCGGTCGCGGCGCGCGGCGCGCACCCGTTGCGCCAGGGCGTCGGTGAGCACCACCGCGCCCAGCAGCAGCGAGCCGATGACGGCGCCGCGCGGTCCGCCCTCGGTGAACCACACACCGGCGGCGACGGCCAGCACCACCCCGATCCGCGTCATGGCGGACGGGCTCACCCGTACCGGGCGCCACCGCCGACCGGTCGGACCGCTGCGCCTGCCGCCTCCGCGTCCGGCGCGCGCATCGACATCTGACACGGCAGTGCCCCTCCCACGCGGCCTCGCGTTCACCGTGTACCCGAAGGGGTACGCGTGGCAACCATCGGCACACCGCAGGCGCCGGAAGAGGTGAACCGCCGCCGGGGTCGGGCGCAGAACCGGCGGGTCGGGCCGCCCGGTCGCCGCGCCTCGCGCCCCCTAGTCCGCGTCGCCGACCGCGCCGCCGCGCTCAGCCGGTTCGGTCTGGTCAGCCGGCTCGGCGCGCTCGGCGCGCCGGTCCGCCTGGTAAGCCCGAAGCACCGCGTCGATGCCGGCGTCCAGGGCCAGCGCACCGTCCTTCAGGTAGAAGCCGCGGGAGCAGAAGCGGCGCAGGTCGGCCTCGTTGTGCGAGACCAGCACCATCGTCCGGCCCTGGGCCAGCATCCGGTCGATCGCCGCATAGCACTTCGCCCGGAACCCCTCGTCGCCGACGGCCAGCACCTCGTCGACCAGCAGGATCGGGTGGTCCAGGCGGGTGATGAGCGCGAACCCCAGCCGGACCTTCATGCCGCTGGAGTAGTGCCGCACGGGTGTGTCGACGGATCCGTCGCGCAGGTCGGCGAACTCCACGATCTCGTCGAAGCGCTCCTCGATGTCACCCGGGCCCATCCCGTGCAGGGATCCGACGAGGTGGATGTTCTCCCGTCCGGTGAGGCGGCCGTTGAACCCGGCCCTCAGCTCCAGCAGCGGCGCCACCCGGCCGCGGACCTCCACCCTCCCCTCATCGGGGATGAGGACCCCCGCGATCAGCTTGAGCAGCGTGGACTTGCCGGTCCCGTTCCTGCCGACGATGCCCACGCACTCGCCCCGGTGGATGCGGAAGGAGGCGTCACGCACCGGCCAGAACGCGCCGCGGGGCCCCGGGCCGCGCCGGGTGCCGAGCAGCATCTCGCGCAGGCCGCGTCGGCGCCTGCGGTCCGCGGAGAACCGGATGCCCAGCCCCTCGGCCTCGATGACGGGCCGTCCCGTCTCCCCCATCACAGCTCCTTCAGCACCGACGTCTCCAGACGCCGGAACGTCGCGTAACCGACGGCCAGGACGAGGACCGCTCCGCCGATGCTCGTGGAGAGGACCAGCGCCCCGGGGGCGTCGGCCGGATACCAGACCGCGTGGTGCATCTTGAAGATGCCCAGCAGCGGGTTGAACTGGAACAGCGTGACGAACCAGGCGGGGAGGCGGTCGGACTCCAGGACCAGGGACGAGGGGATGATGATCGCGGAGCCGTAGAACAGCACCCGGTTCAGGATCCGCACGACGCGCTCGACGTCGCGCACGAGCACGTTCAGCGTCGCCAGCAGCAGGGTCATGCCCAGGGAGAGGACCAACTGGACCGCGATCGCCAGCGGCAGCCACACCAGTAGGCCCTCGGCGCTGGTGCGCCCGCCCAGGGCGAACACGAACACCAGCAGCACCGGCCAGGTGAACAGGTAGTCGACGAACTTGGCCGCGACCGCCTGCACGGGGAAGATCTCGCGCGGCATGCGCATCGTGGTGATGAGCCTGCTGTGGCTGATGAGTGCGGTGGGCGCCTGGCTGAGCGACTGGGCGAACCACAGCCAGGGGAGCAGGCCCGAGATCAGAAAGAGCGGGTAGCCGCCCGGGGCGTCGCCGCCGCCGGGAACCCCGCGGTCGGTGTCGAAGACGAGGCCGAAGACGAAGAAGTACACCCCCGCCATCGCCAGGGGCTCCAGCATCGACCACGCGTAGCCGAGGACCGAGTTCTGGTACCTGACCTTCAGGTCGCGCCGCACCAGGAGGCCGACGACCCGCCGGTTCCGCCAGACGGCGAGCGCGCGTGACGCCACCGCACCTCCTGCCCGTTCCCGCCGCCGCGGGCGGAGCCGCTGCGCATCCCTCACCGCCTCCCGCCGCGGCCCGCGGCAGGGGCGCCTCGCGCTCCCGGCAGCACCGCCCGATCCGGCGGCGCGGCGGGGGTTCCAGCCTACCGGCGGCCGTACGCGGCCCCCTCCGCTCCGGCGCGCACCGGCCGCCCCGATGCGGGTGGGCTAATCTCGGCTGCGGCGCCGGGAGGGCAGCGCAGCCCCGCCGATGGCCGGCGCCGACGGCCGCGGCAGAGAGGACGACGATGCAGGTGGACCCCGCCTCGCCCGCGCACGCGCCAGCGGGTGCGCGCCCCCACGTGACGGCGGCCGTGCTGGCCGGCGGCGTCGGCGCGCGCATGGGCGGTGGGCGGCCCAAGCAGCTGCTGCCGCTGGCGGGCCGCCCGGTGCTGGAGCACGCTGCGGCCGCGTTCTGCGCCGCTCCCGAGGTCGACGACGTCATCGTGCTGATGGTGCCCGAGCACCGGGCCGAGGCCGAGGAGATCGCCGCGCGCCTCGGCGGCGTCTCCGCCGTCCTGCCGGGCGGCGCGAGCCGCACCGAGACGTCGGTGGCGGCCTTGCGCGCGCTGGAGCACCGCGGCGACGGCGACCTGGTGCTGCTGCACGACGCCGCCCGGCCGCTGGTGACACCGGGGGTCGTCGGCGCGTGCGTGGGCGCCCTGGCGAGCGCGGGCGCCGTGGGGGTCGCCGTCCCCTCCGGCGACACCGTCGTGGAGGTCTCCGCGGGCTCAGGGGGCGCCGAGGTGCTGCGCGACGTCCCGCCGCGCTCCTCGCTGCGGCGGATGCAGACCCCGCAGGGGTTCCGCCTCGGAGTGGTGCGCCGCGCCTACCGGAAGGCGCTGGCCGACCCCGCGCTGGTCGCCACCGACGACTGCGGCGTCGTGCTGCGCTACCTGCCCGAGGAGGAGGTCCGCATCATCGCCGGCGACGAGGCCAACATCAAGGTCACCAACCCCGGCGACGTCGAGATCGCCGAGACCCTGCTGCGCCTGCGCGAGCAGAGGGCGGCCGGGGACGGCGGATCGGGCCCGGCCGCTACCGGAACCCGCGACCGGCGGCGGGAGTCCCGCAGGTGAGCGTGTTCAACGCGCCCGCGGTCGTCGGCCACCGGGGCTTCGGACGCGGCGCCGACTCGGGCTACCGGGAGAACTCCGCGGAGTCCTATCTGGCTGCGGTCGGCGCCGGGGCGCACTGGATCGAGATCGACGTGCGGCGCACTGCCGACGACGTGCTGGTCGTCCACCACGACGCCGCCCTCCCCGACGGCCGGCCGATCGTTGACCTGCCCGCGGACGTGTGCCGCGAGCACGGGCTGCTGACCCTGAAGGAGGCGTTCGCGGCCGTCCCCGACGCGGTGGGGGTGGATGTCGACGTCAAGACGGTGATGGAGGACGCGGTCGACCCGCCCGAGCGGCGCACCACGGCGCTGCTGCTGCCCGCGGTGCGCCGCGAGGCCGAGCGCCGGCGCGCCGCGGCCGGCCGCGAGCGCGTGATCGTCTGCTCGTTCGACCCCGCCGTGCTGATGGAGGTCCGGTCGGGGGCGCCGGAGATTCCACTGGCGTGGATGCCGTTCGTGCGCAACCCCCTGGACCAGGCGGTCGCCGGAGCCGCGGGGCTGGGCTGCGAGCTGGTGGCGATCGACGCCCGGTCCTTCGGCCTCACCGGCGATCCCGAACGTCCGGGGCGCCGGGGCGTCGCCTACACCGCCGACATCGCCCACCGCGCCGGGCTGGAGGTCCTCGCCTGGTGCCCCGATCCGGTCGACGCGGCCCGCTTCACCGCGGCCGGCGTGGACGCGGTGGTGGTCGACGACGTCCCGGGCGTGGTCGCGGCGTTGAAGTCGCACTGACGCGGCCGCCGCCCGGCGGCCCGGGCGGCGGGCTACGCGTGCTGCTCGCGGCCGGCGCGGGCCACGCGGGAGTCGGCGCCGAGGCTGGGCGGGCTGGTGATGAAGCCCGCGCCCCAGGCCATGTGCATGGTGGCCAGCGCGAGCGGGATGCTCAGGCGGGACCGCCCGGGCAGCCCGCGGCCGAGCGGAACCGACGCCGCGAGGATCGCGGCCGCGTAGGCGCCGGGGATGAGCCAGGCGGGCCAGAACACGACGCCGCCCACCAGGCCGGCCGCGATTCCGCAGAGCGCGACCGGCGGTGCGAGGTACCTGAGGTTGATCGTGCCCTTGTGCTGGCGGGCCACCACGCGCCGCCAGCGGCCGTAGTTGAAGTACTGCTTGGCGAGGGCGCGCACGCTCGGGCGCGGGCGGTAGGAGACCCGCATCCGCGGCTCGAACCAGACCGTGCCGCCGCTGGTGCGGATGCGGTGGTTCATCTCCCAGTCCTGCGCGCGCAGGAACGCCTCGTCGTAGCCGCCCACGCGCTCCAGCGCCGAACGGCGGAAGACGCCGAGGTAGACGGTGTCGGCCGGGCCGCCTTCGCCGCCCGTGTGGAAGCGGGCGTTGCCCACGCCCACCTTGGAGGTCATGGCGGCGGCGACCGCCTTCTCCCACGGGGTCTCGCCTTCGGCGGCCATGATGCCGCCGACGTTGTCGGCCCCGGTCTCCTCGATGGTGCGTACCGCGACGGCGAGGTAGTCGGCGGGCATCATCGAGTGCCCGTCGATGCGGGCGACGATGCCGTGCGAGGACGCCTTGATCGCGGCGTTGAGCCCCGTGGGGGTCCGGCCAGTCGGGTTGTCCACGACCTTCACCCGCTCGTCCTCGGCCGCGATGCCGCGGGCGACCTCGCGGGTGCGGTCGGCGGAGGGGCCCACGGCGAGCACGACCTCCAGCTCGCCCGGATAGTCCTGCGCGAGGACGTGGCGGACTGCGGACGCCAGATGGCGCTCCTCGTTGAGCACGGGCATGACGACGGATACGGCCGGCCAGGTCACGGGCGATTCCAACGGTCGGGCTGCACTGGGAGCGAGGCCGGTTCGCGGCTTCGCAGTCGATACGGTACTGCACTCTCCGGCCGCGCCCGCCCACGGTGACCGGTGTCTCCCGCCTCCACCCGGGGCGGCGGGCGGCGGCGCGCAGCGCCTGAACCGGACGGGCGCCGGATGCGTCGAACCAGGACAGGGGCCGACACGCCAACGCCGCGCGCTCGGCAGGAAGGGGGCAACACGCCGAGAGCTGACATCGGGCGACCGATCGGTGGATTCGGTGACAACCTAGAGAGGCGAAGTGAGGGCCGGTGGACACGCGCGGAACCGATGGGCACGCGATGCGCAGCGTCCTCTTCGCAGGAGGTGGGGACGGCGTCGGCCGAAGGGCGCGCTCCGGGCCTGCCGCCTGCCGCACCGCCGGCCCCGTTCCGCCCGCGCAGGACCGCGGAGCGGCGAGCGGACGGAGGGTGCTGTGAGCAACCGCCCGGGCGACGACCGGAGCAGCGGGAACCGAGCCGACCGCGGCGGCGAGTTCCGCCGCATGCGCTCCGCGCCGACTCCCCCCGAGCCGCGGCGCGGGTTCACCCCGCCCAGCGGCCGTGTGCGCCGCAAGCGCGTCGCGCTCCTTCTGGCCGGGACCTTGTCGGTGGTGGTCCTGCTCGCGTCGGGGACGGCGTGGTCGCTGACGGGGTGGGTTTCGGGCCGGCTCAACCGCTTCGACGTCTTCAGTGGGCTGGCCGACGGCGACCGCCCGCAGGCCGGCACCACCGGCGCACTCAACTTCCTGGTCATCGGCTCCGACACGCGCGACGGCATGGACCGCTCCGAGCAGAACGAACTGGGCGTGGGCCGCGCCGAGGGGCGCCGCTCGGACACGATGATGCTGGTCCACCTGGACGCGGAGCGCGAGCACATCACCGTCGTGGGGATTCCGCGCGACTCCTGGGTGGACGTCCCCGGCCACGGCGAGAACAAGATCAACGCGGCCTACTCCCTGGGCGGGCCGGCTCTGGCCGTGCGGACGGTCGAATCGGCGACCCACGTGCGCATCGACCACTACGTCGAAGTGGACTTCACCGGTTTCGTCGACATGGTCGACGCCCTCGGCGGCATCGAGGTGTGCCTGCCCCAGCCGATCGAGGACCCCAAGGCCCACCTTGAGATGGCGGCCGGCACGCACGAGGTCGGCGGCACCGAAGCGCTGGCGTTCGCCCGCACCCGGCAGACGGCGGGCGGCGACCTCGACCGGATCGAGCGCCAGCAGCAGGTCATCTCGGCCATGCTGGAGACGGCGCTGAGCACCGACACCCTCTCCGACCCGCAGCGCTTCGGCGACTTCGTCGACACCGCGCTGAACTCGGTCACCGTCGACGAGGGCCTGGACACCGCCGCCATCAACGAGCTCGCCGGGCAGCTGCGCGGCGTCGGCCTGGGCGACGTCACGCTCACCACGGTGCCCGTGGGGCGGACGGACTTCTGGACGCCGCACGGCGACGTTGCGGTGACCTGGGACCAGCAGGCCGCCGCGAAGATGTTCGCGCGCATCAACGCCGACAAGCCGCTCGGCGGCGGGGGGTCCGGCGGTTCGGCCTCCGGCGGGGGCGAAGAGGACGCCGGGCCCCGCCCCGCCGACGTCAGCCTCCAGGTCTTCAACGGCACCGGTATCCCGGGGCTGGGCGCCGAGGTCAGCCGGGCGTTCAGCGACGCCGGGTTCCGGGTGCCCTCGCCCGCGCGCAACTGGTCCAGCTCCGAGGTGGCCGAGACCGTGCTGCGGCACGCGCCGGACAACAAAGCCCAGGCCCGGATGGTCGCCGAGACGGTGCCGGGGTCGTCGCTGGTGGAGGATCCCGGGCTCGGCGACCGGATCGAGGTCGTGGTGGGCTTCAACTACCGGGAGGTCGACGCGCCCGAGACGGCGGCGCCCGCCTCCTCGTCCGCGTCCCCGCAGGGCGCCGGCGGCGGCGCCGCCGGTTCCGCCCCGTCGACCGCCCGCGACAAGGTCTGCGAGGGCTGACCTGTCGCCCGCCGCCGCGGCGCCTCCGCTCGGGCGGCGGCGGGAGGCGGGCGGGCTACCGTGGGGGTCCCGGCACCGCCGGGGTGTACGGCGATCTGTACTGGAGGCACGATGCTGCGCCATCTGATCGGCCTGCTGGCCGGTGCGGCCCTCGCTCCGGCCCTGTGGAGCGGGCTCGCCTGGTCCGCACAGCGGGTCTCCACGACCGTGGGCGAGGGCGGCGGTTTCGACGCACCGCTGACCATGACCGCCGTCGGCGTGCTGATGGCGGTCGGGGTCGCCTGCGGCTTCCTGGCGGGCGCCCGCATCTCGCCGCTGGCCGCCTTCTGCTGCGGCGGGCTGGTGCTGAGCTACGCGCTGTGGCCCGTGCTGGCGCCGGGCACGGTGGACTCGGCACTGCCGGACTGGATCGCCGACGACTCGGTCCTGCACCCGCTGGGCCCCGTGCTGCTGCTGGCGCTGCCGCTGGGCACCCTGCTGTTCATCTCCTCGCTCGCGCCGTCGCGGTGGCGCTCCCGCCGCGCCGAGGCGGCCGGGCCCGCAGCGCCGCAGCAGGCCGACCCCGCCGACAGCGTGCCCGGTCCCCGCACCGAGCACGGACCCGGGCGGCCGACCGGGCCCGCGGCCCCCGCCGCGCCGCCCGAACCGCCCGCGGCCGCCGGCCCGGGCGGGGGCGGGGCCCCGCCCCGCGACCCGCCCGCGCCCGCGGGCCCGGGCGGCGCCGTGCCCGAGCACGGCGACCCGGACAAGACCACCACGCCCATGCGGCGCCGGAACATCGGCCGGCCGCGCTGGCGCGCGAAGGCGCCGGAGCCGCAGAGCGACACGCTGGAGTTCCAGCGCGAAGAGCGCCGCTGAGCCGGTCGGCCCGCGGGTCCGCGGCGCGCGCCGGTCCGGGCGCGGCCGGAGCCCGGCACACCTCTGGCATGCGGCGGCTCCCGCGGTTAGCGTGTGGTGTCCGCGCGCGTCCGCATGAGGGAGTCCGTCCATGTCCAACGGCCTGCGTCACACCCTCGGGCTGTTCGCCGGTGTCGTGGCCGCCCCCGTCCTCGCGGCCGGACTCGCCTGGGCACCGCACTGGACCGCTGGGGCGGGCGTCGACTACGACCTGACCGCTGTGCCGGGGGCGCCCGCCTGGGCGGCGCCCGTAGGCGTGCTGGCCGTGGTGGGGCTGCTGCTGGGGCTGGTCACCGGAACTCGGCTGTCGCCGCTGGCGGCGCTGCTGCCGGGGCTGGCGCTCCTCGCCGCCGGCGTGGTCGAGACGGCGGGGCTGCCGCAGCCGGTCCCGGGGCTGGAGGGCCTCCTGGACGTGGAGGGCGCGGGCTCGCGGCCGTGGTTCGCGTGGGGTCCGGCGTTCGTCCTGGCCGGCGCCATGCTGGTCGTCTCGGCCCTGCCGCCCTCCCGGTGGCGGCGCCGCGTGCGCGAGGACCGCGGGGACGAGGACTACGACGGCTACGGCGGTTACGAGGACCGCTACTCCGGCTACTCCTCCGCCGCCGAGCCCGCCCCGCCCGCCGGATCGGCTGACACGCCGGCGACGGGCACCGAGAGCACGCGGACGATGTCCTGGGATGCCGACGGCATGCCCCCGCGGTACCACGTGTCCGACCCGCGCGACCAGCAGGCGCCCCAACCGGGGGCGACGGGCTGGAACGAGCCGCGCCCGCGGCGCTGGGAGGACCGCGACACCGGCCCGTGAGCCGCCGCGCCCCGGACCGCCGCGCACGCGCCGCTCGCCGCGGGCGACACCGTCTTTACCCACGGGTAATCTTGTGGTCGAGCAGCCGCCCGAGCTGCGCCACACTGCCGCCGCACCATCGGACCCGGAGCGGTATCGGCCCGACGGCCGGCCGCCGGCGCAAGCGGTCCCCGACCCTGCGGGCCGGTCGACGTTGCTCCGGGCACCAATCCGGAAACACCTCTTGACAGGTGCGCGCGCATCGCCGCGGCGCCCGCACCCACAACACATCCGCAGACGCCCGAGCGTTCTCCGGGCGACCGCCCGGCCACTGCGCCGGGCGGCCCGGACGCGCGTCGGCTCCGGCGCCGACCCTCTTCCGACCCGGCGGTAGCATGCCTAGGCCGCGGGCGGCAGCCGCGTCGGCGTCGAAGGCCGCGACGCCAGCTCAGCTTGGAAGGACGGACCATTGGTCGCAGAATCGCGCAGCAGGATCTCCGTCATCGGCACCGGGTACCTGGGTGCCACACATGCCGCCTGCATGGCCGAACTCGGGTACGAGGTGCTGGGCGTCGACGTCGACCAGGCCAAGATCGACAGCCTCTCCGCGGGCCGGGTTCCGTTCTACGAGCCGGGTCTGGAAGAGGTCCTCCTGCGCAACATCGAGAACGGGCGGCTGCGGTTCACCACGGACTACGACGAGGCCACGGCCTTCGCCGACATCCACTTCCTCTGCGTGGGCACCCCGCAGCGGGCCGACTCCAACGCGGCCGACCTCTCCGCCGTCGAGGCCGCCGTCGACTCCCTCGCCTCCCGGTTGACCGCGTCGGCGGTCATCATCGGCAAGTCGACGGTCCCGGTGGGCACCTCCGCCCGGCTGGCCGCGCGCATCGCCGCCCGCGTGCCCGCGGGAGCCGAGGTGCACCTGGGCTGGAGCCCGGAGTTCCTGCGCGAGGGGTTCGGCGTCGAGGACACGCTGCGGCCCAACCGCATCGTCATCGGCACCGACTCCCCCGTGGTCGAGGCCGCGATGCGCGACCTGTGCGCGCCGCAGATCGAGCAGGGCATCCCGTTCATGGTCACCGACCTGCCGACGGCCGAGCTGGTGAAGGTCTCGGCCAACGCGTTCCTGGCGACCAAGATCTCCTTCATCAACGCCATGGCCGAGGTGTCGGAGGCCGCCGGCGCCGACGTCATCAAGCTCGCCGAGGCGCTGTCGCACGACGACCGCATCGGCGGCAAGTTCCTCGGGCCGGGGCTGGGATTCGGCGGCGGCTGCCTGCCCAAGGACATCCGCGCCTTCATGGCCCGCGCCGACGAACTGGGCGTGGAGCCGGCGCTGTCCTTCCTGCGCGAAGTGGACGCCATCAACCAGCGGCGCCGGGCGCGTACCGTCGACATCGCCCGCGGGCTCATCGGCGGCAGCTTCGACGGGCGCACGGTGGGCGTGCTGGGGGCGGCGTTCAAACCCAACTCCGACGACATCCGCGACTCGCCCGCGCTGCACGTGGCCTCCGCGATCGCCGATCTCGGCGGGATCGTCACGGTCTACGACCCCGAGGCGCTGGACCGCGCCAAGCAGGAGTTCCCCCACCTGCGCTACGCGCACAGCATGCTGGAGGCCGTTCGCGACGCCGAGGTGGTGCTCCTGCTGACCGAGTGGGCGGAGTTCCGCGACGCCGACCCCGACGAGCTGGCCAAGGTGGTGGCGGAGCCGCGGATCGTGGACGGCCGCAACGCGCTCGACCCGCAGCGCTGGCGTGCCCGCGGCTGGACCTACCGGGCGCTGGGACGGCCCTGAGACCCGGCTTGGCCACCCCCGCCCGGATCCGCTCGCGCCGTCCGCGGGAAGCCGCGCGGAACCACCGCGAGAGTGCCGCGGCCTGCGCGTCCGCCCGGTCGCGGCGGCCGCGCCCACCCGTTCGGAGGGTGCCGGGCGGGCAAGGCATCATGGGGGCATGAGCATGAGTGCAGTCACCGACGAGGACGCGATCCGCCGGGTTCTCGAAGAGGCCCGGGTCTGGGCCGTCGTCGGGCTGGGCGACAACCCGCAGCGCCCCGCCTACAGCGTCGCCCGCTTCCTCCAGGAGCGCGGCAAGCGGGTCGTGCCCGTGCATCCCAGTGCGGCCACCGTCCACGGAGAGCAGGGCTACACCTCCCTCGCCGACATCCCCTTCGAGGTCGACGTCGCCGACGTGTTCCGCCGCTCGGAGGACGCCGGGGGCATCGCCGACGAGGCCCTGGCGCGGCCCGACATCTCCACCGTGTGGTTCCAACTGGGCGTCGTCGACAGCGGCGCCGCCGAGCGGGTACGGGGGGCCGGCCGCACCATGGTCATGGACCGCTGCCCGGCCATCGAGTGGCCGAGGCTGCTGGGATGAGCCCGCGACGCCGGGGCGCTGCGCACCGGGCGCACCCCGGGGGCCTCCGCCGGGCTCGCGTGCGCCGTCCGTCCACCGCCGACCGCACGGACCGCCGCCGGGTTCGTCCGGCGGCCCCAGGGTAGGGAGCTCGACATGGGACGCCCGCGCTTCCTGCGCTCGCTGGTCGGCGGCCGAGCAGGCGCCGACCGCTCCGCTGCGCGCTCGGAGGCTCCGCCGCCGATCGACGCCGCGCGCGCCGAGCAGCGGCGCGAGCTCGCCGACACCCACGGCTGGTCCTACGCCGAGGTGCATCAGGCCGCCATCCAGGGCTGGCCGCGCACGGCCCTGCCGCCGGGCCCGCTGGGGCGGGTGCGCCACGAGATCACCGGCCGCCACCGCGGGCGGCCCTTCCGGATCTTCGACTACGTCCACCACGGCGCAGCCGGAGCCCCGTGGCAGCGGATCGAGGTGTGCGCCGTCGCACTGCCGGTCCCGGTGCCCTACGTCTACATCCGGGAGGTCCGCGGCGCCGAAGGCGAGGACGACGTCTACGCCGAGAGCCGCGACTCCAGGTTCGCGGTCGAGCTCCTGTCGGAGTCGCTGCGCGCGGACCTGCGCAGATACGGGCTGACCGACCTGGTGCTGGACCGCGACGTGCTCATCTGCACCAGCGACGGCGGCGGACCGAGCGATTCCGAGTCCAAGCTTGAGGCGCTCACCGACGTCGTCGAGCGCGTTCCGGCCGATGTGTGGGCGCGCTGGGGCGACACCTGAGGCGGGACACGCCCGCCGCGGGACCGCCGCGGGTGTGACGGCGAGCGCGGCCCGCCGGCGCGCCGGTGCTACCGGTCGGCGCCGGCGAACGGCCGCCCCGCGCGCAACGGGCCGGGCGGGGGCCGACCCGCTCGTGCGGCGGACCGGCCCCGGTGCCCGGCGCGGCACCGGGCCGCGGTCGCACCCCGTTGCGCGGCCGGCCGCCGCCTGCCGCTCCGGCCGGGCGGGCGCGTCAGTCCGCGGAGCCGAACCCGGTGGAGGCTCCGCCCGAGGTCTGGCGGCGCAGCCGCTCGCCCTTCTCCTTGGCCTGGGTGCGCAGCTCCTCCTGGAACCCGACCATGCGTTCGCGCAGGTCCGCGTCGTGCGCGGCGAGCATGCGCACCGCCAGCAGCCCCGCGTTGCGGGCGGCGCCCACGGCCACGGTGGCCACCGGTACACCCGCCGGCATCTGCACGATCGACAGCAGCGAGTCCATCCCGTCGAGGTGGCGCAGCGGCACGGGCACGCCGATCACGGGCAGCGGGGTGACCGCCGCCAGCATGCCGGGCAGGTGGGCGGAGCCGCCCGCACCGGCGATGAGAGCCTTGAGGCCGCGCTCGGCCGCCTCGCTCCCGTAGGAGATCATCTCGTGGGGCATGCGGTGGGCGGAGACGACGTCGGCCTCGTAGGAGATGCCGAACACGTCGAGCGCCTTGGCCGCCTCCTCCATGACCGGCCAGTCGGAGTCGCTGCCCATCACGATGCCGACGGCGGGGGCGTCCTCGGTCACTTGTGCACTCCTTCACGGATCGGCGGCACGGCCGCGCAGCTCACGGGCCGGTCGGCGGCTCGCACAGTGCCGCTCGACGTGTGTGATCCTACGGCCGCCGGCCCCGCCCGCACTGCCGACGACCCGGGGTTCGCCCGCGGGCGTCCGGCGGTCGGCGGCCGGGCCGGCACTCGGCGCGCACGGTCCGGGGCCGGCCGCGGCGCGGCGGCCGCGACCGGTCCGCGCAGGGCCCGCGGATACGGCATACTTCGGACCACAGCCGACGGCGGCCCCGGCCCGCCTCTTCCGCCCGGCCGTCCGAGTCCCGCCGGACGTCCCCGCCTTCCTGTGACGGAGCTGATCCCGCATGCAGCCGATGCCGACGCCGCCTCCCGCCGCGCTGCCGTTCGCGGCGGTCTCGCCCACCCCCGGCGCCGAGTACGAGGGCTTCATCGGCTGGGTGCTGAGCCTGATGACCGACATCGGCGAGCTCGGGGTCGGCCTCGCGCTGCTCATCGAGACGGTCTTCCCACCGGTGCCCAGCGAGGCGGTGCTGCCCGGCGCGGGATTCCTCGCCTACGACGGGCGGATGAACTTCTGGCTGGCCGTCCTGTCGGCGACCGCGGGCGCCCTGGTAGGCGCCTGGATCCTCTACTTCGCCGGTGCGCTGCTGGGACGCGACCGCACCCGCTGGCTGGTCGACAAGCTGCCGCTGTTCGACATCGAGGACTTCGAAAAGGCCGAGCGCTTCTTCGCACGCTGGGGCGGCATCGCCGTCCTGGTCGGCCGCTGCGTGCCGCTGGTGCGCAGCCTGGTCTCCATTCCCGCCGGGATCGAGCGGATGGGCTTCCTGCGCTTCAGCGCCTACACCTGCATCGGCAGCGGCGTGTGGAACGGCATCTGGATCGGGTTGGGCTTCGCCTTCGGTCCGGCCATCGCCCCGGTCCTCTCGCGCTGGAGCGGGCTGCTCAGCAACGCGGTGCTGGTGGCCGTCGCCGCACTGTGCGTCTGGTTCGTCGTCGCCCGCCTGCGCAGGAACGTGCTGCGCAGGCGCGGCGGAGGCGGTGCGGCGCCGAACGGCCGGGCGGCCGGCGGCTCCCCGGTCGGCTCTCCGCGCGGCTGAGCGCGGGTGCCGCCGGCAGCGGCGGCGCCGGCGGAGCACCGGCCTCGTCCGGCACCGCGCGGAGCGGGCCCTGTACCGCGGGACTCGGGCGCCGGTACGGTGGATCTTCGCAGGCGGCACGCCCCCGCTCCGCCGAGCGGCGAGCCGCACCAGACCCATCCCACGACGCCGGCCGGAGGCCACCGACATGTCGCAGACACCGCCGAACTCCGTTGAGCGCCTCGTCACCTCGGGTACCTTCCGCCTCGACGGAGGCGAGTGGGAGGTCGACAACAACGTGTGGATCGTCGGCAACGAGAGCACGGCGATCGTCGTCGACGCGGCACACGACGCCGAGGCGATCGCCCGCGCGCTGGGCGACCGCGAGCTGATGGCCGTGGTGTGCACCCACGCCCACAACGACCACGTCAACGCGGCCGCCGAGCTCGCCGACCTGGCCGACGCGCCGATCCTGGTGCACCCCGACGACGCCGAGCTGTGGGCCATGGTCTACCCGGACCGCGAGCCGGACGCACCGCTGCTGCACGGCGAGTGGCTGCGCGCCGGCGACGTCGACCTGGAGGTACTGCACACGCCCGGCCACAGTCCCGGCGCGGTGTGCCTGCACGCCCCGGAGATCGGAACCGTCTTCACCGGCGACACCCTGTTCCAGGGCGGCCCGGGCGCGACCGGCCGGTCCTTCTCCGACTTCCCCACGATCGTCGGTTCGATCCGCACCCACCTGCTGGCGCTCGAGCCCCAGACCCTGGTGCTCCCGGGCCACGGCGACTCCACCACGATCGGGGCCGAGTCCCCGCACCTGCAGGAGTGGATCGACCGCGGCTTCTAAGGTCCGCTTGCGGGCGAAGGCCTCACACGGGGCTCTGGTTCGCGGAGGAGGGGCCGCCCGGTGCCGGGGGCAGGAACAGCGCGAAGGTGGTGGGCCGCGACTGGATCAGCTCGATCCGGGCGCCCTCCGACTCGGCGATGTGGCGGGCCAGCGCGAGGCCCAGACCCGTGCCGTTTCCGCCGGTGACCTCCCGCTCGAAGATCCGGCCGGCGATCTCCTCGGGGACTCCCGGGCCCTCGTCGCTGACCTCCACCCGCACCGATCCGCCGCCGTCGACGGTGCGCACGGTCACCTCGCCGCCGCCGTGCCGGCGGGCGTTGTCCACGAGGCTGGCCATGATCTGGGTGAGGTCGGTGGCGGGGATGCGCGCCGAGAGCCCGCGCTCGCCGGTGCGGACGACGTCGCGGCCCTCCTTGCGCAGGATGGGGCCCCACTCCGAGACGAACTGCGCCAGGGCGGCGTCGAGGTCGATCGTCTCCGTCTCGGGCTGCTGGCTCTTGCGCGCCCGGCCCAGCAGGCTCTCCACTGTGTCGACCAGCCGCTCGGTCTGGGCCAGCGCCGCTTCGCCCTCCTCGCGGACGGTGTCGGGGTTGTCGGCCTCGGCGATGATCTCCTCCAGCCGCATCGACAGCGCGGTCAGCGGGGTGCGCAGCTGGTGGGAGGCGTCGGTGGCGAAGTGCCGCTCAGTGGCGATGAGCCCGGCGATGCGCTCGGCGCTGCGGTCGAGGACCTCGGCGACGCGGTCGGCCTCGGAGATCCCGTAGCGGTGCCCCCAGGGGGTCACGATGCCCGACCCCAGCCGCTCGGCGGTGGCGGCCAGGTCCACCAGCGGCAGCGTGAGCCGGCGCGCCTGGAGCATCGCCAGCCCCACGGCCACCCCGATGGCGAGCAGGGACAGCGAGGCGATTCCCAGCCAGGCGTTGACGATGTTCTCGCGCACGCGTTCGGTGTCACGCCAGACGGTGACGGAGGCTCCCGCGTCGGAGGAGGCGGTGGCACGCACACTCGGCGGGGCTCCGGTCGCACGCGGGTCGATCTCCCAGCCGCCGGCGGTGTAGACCTCGCCGGTCTTCAACCGGACCTCGATGTGGCGCCTGGGGTGCACCTCGGTCAGGCGGTCGACGTCGACCGTGCCCTGCTCGTCGAGCCCGCCTTCGACCTCGGCCGCGATGACCTGGGCCTCCTGCTCGACTTGGCGCTGCGCCTGATTGTAGATGGTGCTGTAGGTCAGCGCTCCCAGCGGCAGCCCCAGCAGCAGGACCGCGATCACGGTCACCACAAGCGTGGAGAACAGCATCCGCCTGCGCATTCACACCCCCGCTGCCCGATACGCGCGGCCCCGGGTCCGTATTCGGGCCCCGAAAGCAGGGCGGATCGGGGCGGGCCTAGTCGCGTTCAAAGCGGAAGCCGACACCCCGCACGGTGGTGATGTAGGACGGCTGGTTCGCGTCGTCCCCCAGCTTCCGACGCAGCCACGATATATGCATGTCCAGGGTCTTCGTGGAGCCCCACCAGTTGGTGTCCCAGACCTCGCGCATGATCTGCTCGCGGGTGACGACCTTGCCGGCGTCGCGCACCAGGACCCGCAGAAGGTCGAACTCCTTGGTGGTCAACTGCAGCTCGCGGTCGCCGATCCAGGCCCGGCGGGAGTCGTTGTCGATACGGACGCCGTGGACCACCGGCACCTCCGCACCGCCCCTGCGCAGCAGGGCGCGCACGCGGGCGAGCAGCTCGGCCAGGCGGAACGGCTTGGTGACGTAGTCGTCGGCGCCCGCGTCGAGCCCCACCACGGTGTCGACCTCGTCGGCGCGTGCGGTGAGGATGAGAATCGGTGTGCCGTGGCCCTCTGAGCGCAGGCGGCGGGCCACCTCCAACCCGTCCATTTCGGGCAAGCCGAGATCGAGGACCATCAGATCGATGTCGCCGACGCGGGCGCGGTCGAGGGTCTCATTGCCGTTGACGGTCACGTCGACGGAGTAACCTTCGCGGCGGAGTGCGCGCGCGAGGGGCTCGGAGATCGACGTATCGTCCTCGGCCAGCAAAACGCAGGTCATAGGGATGATCGTAAAACGATGGCACGTATTTCCCTATCATGCGCGCCGGAAGGTCCCGGGTCGGCCGAAACACACCAGCCTCATAGCGGACATCGCGCACCATTCTTCCCGAGGGCCAACGATTCTTTGTCGCCCGCATTCCGGGAATTTACGTATTCGGCGGCCGCGGGGCGGTCTCTCAGGAGGGCTCGACCTCGCGCGCCGGAACAGCGGGCCCGGGGCCCTCGGCCGCGGCGTCCGCGGCCGGCTGCGGCTCGGGGTCCGGCTGCGCCGGGAAGACCCACCGCCGGTAGGTCCAGAACCGGAACAGCGAGCCCAGCCCCACGCCGACGACGTTGCCGGCGATGTTCTGCGCGAGCGGGCCGTCGAGGCCCAGCGCGTAGACCGAGATCGCCAGGCACGCCAGCTGGATGCCCAGTCCCACGGCGTTGAACACGAAGAACAGTGCGTACTCGCGGGCCAGGCCGGTGCGCGCCCGGTGGCCGAAGGTCCAGAACCGGTTGCCCGAAAAGGCCACCACTGTGGCGATCAGCACGCCCAGCGCCTGGCCGGCCAGCGGCGGGGCGTCCAACACCAGCCAGAACACGTTGGTCGAGGCCAGCTGGACGACGTAGGCGACGCCGCCGACCGTGCCGAACTTGGCCAGCTCGCGGACGATCCGCGGCGGCCAGGCCGGGGGCCTGATCACTGATCGCACAGGGGGATCCGTTCCTTTGCCCAGGTGGTCACTACAATTCCGTAGGGCGCCGCTGGAGGCGTTGCCAGCCTACTCCCCGCCCTGCACCGCACCACCAGCCTAGAAGTCGTCGACGAGTTGAGGAACAGTGAGCGAGCGACATCGACCCGTCCCCAGCGTGGGGATGGTCGGCGGCGGGCAGTTGGCCCGCATGACCCATCAGGCGGGGATCGCCCTGGGCACGGATTTCCGCGTCCTGGCCGGCTCGCCCACTGACAGCGCCGCGCTGGTGTGCGGCGACGTGCGCCTCGGCGACGACCGCGGGCTCGCCGACCTGCTGGACTTCGCCAAGTCCTGCGACGTCGTCACCTTCGACCACGAGCACGTGCCCGAGCCCGTCCTGCGCGAACTGGAGGACGGCGGCACCGTCGTACGGCCGGGCCGCTCGGCCCTCCAGCACGCCCAGGACAAGCTGCGCATGCGCACCCGCGCCGCCGAGCTGGGCGTGCCCTGCCCCCGCTGGCGCGCGGTGACGGCGATCGACCAGGTCGAGGCGTTCGCCGCCGAGACCGGGTGGCCGGTCGTCCTCAAAGCCGCGCGCGGCGGCTACGACGGCAAGGGCGTGTGGGTGGCCGACGACCGCGCGCAGGCGCTGGAGGTGCTGGAGCGCGCGGAGCAGAACGGCGTGCGGCTGCTCGCCGAGGAGAAGGTCGCCTTCCGCCGCGAGCTCGCGGTGCAGGTGGCCCGGTCGCCCTACGGCCAGCTCGCCGTCTACCCGGTGGTCGAGACCGTCCAGCGCGACGGCATCTGCCGCGAGGTGATCGCTCCGGCCCCCGGCCTGGACGACGACAAGGCCACCGCCGCCCAGGAGCTGGCGATCGACCTCGCCCACGCGCTGGACGTGGTCGGCGTGCTGGCGGTGGAGCTGTTCGAGACCGAGGACGGCGTGGTCGTCAACGAGCTGGCCATGCGCCCGCACAACTCCGGCCACTGGTCCATGGACGGGGCCCGAACCTCCCAGTTCGAGCAGCACCTGCGCGCGGTGCTGGACCTCCCGCTGGGGTCCCCGCGCACGACGGCGCCGTACACGGTCATGGCGAACGTGCTGGGCGGCGACGACCCCCGCGTCTACGGCCGCTACATCCACGTCATGGCCAAGGACCCCGAGGCCAAGGTGCACTTCTACGGCAAGGAGGTGCGCCCCGGCCGCAAGATCGGGCACGTCAACGTGGCCGGCGACGACTGGGTGGACCTGCTGGAACGGGCCCGCGACGCGGCGTCCTACCTGCGCGGCGACCAGGACTGAGGCGCCGGCGCCGGCCGCGGGCCCGGCGGATCAGGAGGCGTCCTCGGCGCCTTCGGCGTACATCGCGCGGAAGGTGACGGGGCCGATGATCCCGTCGTCGCCGATCCCGCGGTCGCGCTGGAACGCCTTCACCGCGGGGGTGAACCCGCCGTACTCGGCGGGTCCGAACCCGAGGTGGGTCAGCGTGTGCTCCAGGCCGTTGACCAGGGCGAGGCGCGGGTCTCCGGCGCGCACCAGGCCGACGTCGCCGCAGAGCCGCTCCCACACCGCACCGTCGACCACGCCGGTGACCGGGAGACCGCGGTCACCCCGATACTCCGCGACGGCGGCCGCGAGGTCGGCGTCGAAGGCGATGATCGGCTCCTTGGGGTAGTAGTGCAGCTCGGCGAGGACGGCGGCCACGGCGAGGACGCGGTACTGGCGGTCGCCCTCCTCCAGCGTCACCCACGGCTGCGCTCGGATGGACTCGGCGGCCTCCGGCGGCGTCCGCGCGCCGTCGGCGAGGGCCGCCGGGGCGGTCGTACCGCCGAGGGCGAGCGCAAGGCCGGTGGCGACGGCGGTGGCGGTGATCCGTGCTTTCGCGGCCATGCGGCCTCCTCTTTGTGAGCGGCGTCACCGAGTAGGACGCGGAGGCCGCGCCACCGGTTCGCACGGCGGTGCGGAGGAGGCGGGCGAGCGCGCGGGTGGCGGCGGGCTCAGCCGGCCGCCGGGCCGGCGGGCTCGAAGCTGCGGCGCAGGGCGTAGGGCTGCAGCTGGCCCAGGCCGTGGGCGTGGCGTGCGCGCACGGCCACCACCTGCAGGGAGGAGTCGTCGCGCAGCAGGTCGGCCAGCGCGTCGTCGATCAGGACGGTGCCGGGCCGGGCGAAGGAGGTCAGCCGCGACGAGCGGTTGACCGTCGTGCCGAAGACGTCGCCCAGCAGGGCCAGCACCGGACCGTAGGCCAGCCCCACCCGCACGTCGGGCACCTCGATGTGCGTCTTGACGCCGTCGGCCAGCTGGAGCGCGATCTCCGCGGCCTGACCGGCGGTGTTGGCAACGTAGAGGATCTCGTCGCCCAGCGTCTTGACCACGCGCCCGCCGCCCGAGGCGACGATGTCGGTCGCGGTGGACTCGAAGCCCTCGACCACCTCGGCCAGCTCGACCTCGTCCAGCTCGCGGCTCAGCGTCGTGAACGACACCAGGTCGGCGAAGCCCACGGCGAGCGGGAAGTAGGTGGGGGCGGCGTCCTCGCTGCTGCGCAGGAACGCGACCCGCCGCGCCACCGACGCGGCGAGCTGCCGGCGCCAGATGTAGAGCAGCAGGCTCTCGACGTCGGGCATCAGCTCCTGCGCGAAGCCCGCCAGCGGACCGTTCGGCTCCTCGTCGGTGCCCTTCGCGGGCGCGTGGGAGAGCGTGGAGAGGATGCTGGTCTGCCACTCGGCGAGCCGGGCCATGGTCTGGCCCATCGCGCGTGCCAGGCGTATGGCGGCGTCCTCGTCGAGGATGCCGCCCTTCATCAGCTCGGAGGTGATGCGCAGCGCCTCGACGTCGCCGTCGGTGAAGGCGACGGCGTCCTCGCCGCGCGTGGCGAATCCCAGCGCCCGCCACACCCGCCTGGAGAAGTCCCCGGAGGCGCCGGCGAGCTCGACGGCCTGCGCGCGCGTGTAGCGCGCCTCCCCACCGAGCAGGACGGCTTCGATCTCCGTGGGGTCGGGACGCGGCGACATGGAAAACTCTCGTGTTAGAGGCCGGTGGTGGCGTGCTGCGGAGGAGGGCGGCGGCCGGGCGGAGGGCGCGGTCACCCGGGTGTCACTGTCGGTTTAGTACGTGCGGCGGGTGCGCGTCAAGAAAACTCCAGGTCCTGCGCGACCGTGCTCACGTGCCGCCTCCCGGCCCCGGTGGCGGGGCATCCCCGCTCTCGTCCGGTGGGGCGGCGTGCCGCTCGGCGTCCTCGACGGCGCGGTAGATCTCGCGCTGCAGCCGCTCGACCCGCGGGACGCCGTGCAGCTCCATGCCCTCCTGCTCGGCGGCGGAGCGCACGGTCAGATCCCCCCGGCCCAGCATCCGCCCGCCCAGCGACATGCTGAAGGAGACGTCGTCGACGCGGCTGAGGGGGATGTCCCGGCCCTGCCGGGTCAGCAGCCCCCGGCGGTGCATCAGGCGCCGGTCGCTGAGGATGTAGACGGTCGTCCACCAGCGCAGCAGCGGGACCAGCCAGAGGGCGACGGCGGCGAGCGCGGCGACCGCGACCACCGCGTAGCGGATCCAGCGCACCCACTCCGGCGCGGTGGGCAGCAGCCACAGCGCGGCGGCGGTCGCGGCGGCGATGACGGCGAGCGCGAGGAAGGCGTCCGCGACCGTGGTCCAATGCCGCCGGGTGACGAGAATCAGCTCCTCGTCGCCCGCCAGGTGGCGCCGCCCTGTTGCCATACACCGATCCTTGCACAGCCCGGCCGCCCCCGCGCGCCCCGAAGCCGGGCCGGGGGCCCGCTCCGCCGCAGGTCCGCGGCACGGCCCTCACCCGTCGTCGGGGCGCAGGTGCACGATGTCGGCTGCGCTCAGCGCCTGCATCCGGCCCGCGGCGTCGCGCACCTCCAGCCGGCCTCCGGCGTCCACGCCCACGGCCTCGCCCAGCAGCTCGCCCCCGCCCGGCAGGTGGGCGCGCACGCGCCGACCCAGGGTGCTGCAGTAGGCGCGGTACTCCCGAACCGGTCCCGCGGCCGCCGCGCCGCCGCCGGCCGCCGCCCATGCGGCGTAGAGCGCGGCGAACTCCTCCAGCAGCGATACCGCAAGCTCCCGGCGGTCGGCGCCGGGCGCGCCGCACAGGGCTATCGAGGCGGCGGTCTCCACCGGCAGCTCGTCGCGACGCTGGGAGACGTTGATCCCGATGCCGAGGACGACGCCCGCTCCGGCGTCCGGCTCCGCCGCGCCGCCGCCGGTGCCGGTGCCTGCGGCCGGGAACACCGCCTCGGACAGGATGCCCGCGAGCTTGAGCCCGCTGTCTTCGGCGAGGACGTCGTTGGGCCACTTGAGCACCGCGGGCACACCGGGGCCGGCGCGCAGCGCCCGGACCGCGGCCACGCCCATCAGCAGCGGCAGCCAGCCCAGTCCGGGCGCCGGTACGGCGGGGCGCACCAGCACCGACAGGGTCAGCGCGGCGCGCGGCGGTGTCGCGAACCCGCGGCCGAGCCTCCCGCGCCCGGCCGTCTGGTGGTCGGCGATCAGCACCGCGCCTCCGGGCTCGCCGCGCCGGGCACGCTCCAGGAGCTCGCTGTTGGTGGAGGGGGTCTCGGCCAGGACGTCGACCGAGCGCCACAGCCCGCCGGGGCGGACCAGGGCGCGGCCGAGCTCGGAGGCGCGCAGCGGGGGGCGGTGCGCCTCGTCGCCGCGCGGCCCGCCGGGTGCCGGTTCGGCCGGTGTGCTCATGGGCTCCATTCAACCGCCCCGCCCGCCTGCCCGCACACGGCGGGCCCACGGGCGGGGCCGGGCGCGGCGCGCCCGTTCGGGCGAATTCCCCGGTGCGGCTCAGCCGGTGTTCTGCAGGCCGGCCGCCACGCCGTTGACCGTGAGCAGCAGCAGCCGCTCCAGGTGGCGGTGGTCCTCCTCCGACAGCGACTCGGCCTCGTCGCCGCGCAGCGCCGACAGCGCCCGCAGCTGCAGGTGGGACAGCGCGTCCACGTACGGGTTGCGCAGGTCCACCGCGCGCGAGAGCACGCTGCGGTTCTCCAGCAGCCGCGTGTGGCCGGTCACCTTGAGCACCAGGTCGCGGGTGCGGTCGTACTCGCCCAGCACCAGTCCGGTCAGCTCCGGGCGACCGCCCAGCTCCAGGTAGCGCGAGGCGATGGTGCGGTCGGTCTTGGCCAGGCTCATCTCGGCGTTGTCCAGAAGGGACGAGAACAGCGGCCACTCCTTGTAGGCCGCCTGCAGCTCGGCGAGGTCGGGGGCGGCCGCCAGGCCGGTGCCCAGACCGAACCAGCCCGGGAGGTTGACCCGGGTCTGGGTCCAGGCGAACACCCACGGGATCGCGCGCAGGTCGTCCAGGCCGCGGGCGGCGCTGCGCCGCGCGGGGCGCGAGCCCAGCCGCAGCTCGCCCAGCTCCTCCAGCGGGCTGACGCGGGAGAACCACTCGGCGAAGCCCTCGGTGTCGATGAGGGAGCGGTAGGCGTCGTGGGCGGCCCGGGCGATCTCGTCGGCGAGCTTGCGGTACTTCGCCGAGGCGGTGCGGGCGCGCTCCTGCACCTCGTCGGTGCTGGCCATGAGCACGGCGTGGCCGACCTGCTCGATGTGGCGGTGGGCGATCGCGCGCTGCCCGTAGCGGGCGAAGATGACCTCGCCCTGCTCGGTGACCTTGAAGCGGCCCGCCACCGACCCCGGCGCCTGCGCCAGCAGCGCCCGGCTCGCCGGGCCGCCGCCGCGGCCCAGCGACCCGCCGCGGCCGTGGAACATGGTCAGCCGCACGTCGTTGCGCTCGGCCCACGAGGTCAGCTGCGCCTGGGCGTCGTACAGCCGCAGGGTCGCGCTCACCGGGCCGACGTCCTTGGCGGAGTCGCTGTAGCCCAGCATCACCTCCATGCGGCGGCCGGTCTGCTCCAGGCGGGCGCGCATCTGCGGCAGCGCCAGCATGCCGTCGAGCACGCGCGGCGAGGCCTCCAGGTCGGCACCGGTCTCGAACAGGGGGATGACGTCGAGCACGGGCGTCTGCCCGCTGGGCAGCGCGTACTCGGCCAGCTCGTAGACGGCGGCGATGTCCCGGGCGGAGCGGGTGAAGCTGACGATGTAGCGCCGGCAGGCGTCCACGCCGAAGCGCTCCTGGATCCAGCCCACCACGCGCAGGGTGGCCAGCACCTCCTGGGTGCGCTCGGAAAGCTGCCCGCCCTCCCGCAGCTCCCGCAGGGCCTGGGCGTGCACCTCGCTGTGTTGGCGGATCTCCAGCTCGGCGAGGTGGAAGCCGAACGTCTCGGCCTGCCAGATCAGGTGCTGCAGCTCGCCGTTCGCCTGGCGGGCCGCGCCGGCGGCGCTCAGCGAGGCCTGCACGCGGCGCAGTTCGGCCAGGAACTCCTCCGGTCCGCGGTAGGACAGGTCGGCGTCGCGTTCGCGGGTGGCGCGCAGCCGCTCGGTGGCGAACAGCAGCGCCTGGCGGTGCGGCTCGTTGGGCGAGCGCTTGGTGATCTCGGCCATGATCCGCGGATAGCCGGCCTCGGCGGCCGCGAGCGCGTCGAGCAGTTCGGTGCTGGCGGGGGTGAGGTTGCCGTAGGCGGTCATGGTGCGGGCGATGCGTCCGCACGCGTTCTCCAGAGCGCGCAGCACGTGGTCGGCCTGGATGGAGATGGCCTCGCGCGTGACGTCGTGGGTGACGAAGGGGTTGCCGTCGCGGTCGCCGCCGATCCAGCTGCCGTAGCGCACGAACGGCCGGGCGCGAGCGGGCTCGCGGCCGGTGCCCGCGGGGTCGACCGCGGCGTCCAGCGACCGGTAGATCTCGGGCACCACCTGGAAGATGGTCTCGTCGAACGCGGCCAGGGCGGTGCGCACCTCGTCCAGCGGGTCGAGCTTGGTGTAGCGCAGCTGGGAGGTCCGCCACAGCAGGTCGACCTCCTCCAGCAGGCGCCGCCTGGCCTCGGCCTCGGCGGTGCTGCCCGGGTGCGCGTCGTGCAGCCGCTGCAGCTGGCCGCTGACGCGCAGGATCGTGGTGGAGACCGCCCGCCGCCGCGCCTCGGTGGGGTGGGCCGTCAGCACGGGGTGGAACTCCATGTTGTCGAGCAGCTCGCGCAGGCCGTCCTCGCCGGCGCTCTCCCGGACGGCGCGCACGGCCGCGGCCAGCGACTCCCGCGGCGGGTTGTCGGCGTCGTCCCGCTCGCGCAGCGCGCGGATGCGCTGGTGCTCCTCGGCGAGGTTGGCGAGGTGGAAGTACACGGTGAAGGCGCGGGCCACCTGCTTGGCGCGCTCCAGCGGCCAGGAGTCCACCAGCTCGGTGATCTCCGCGCCGCCGACCGAGCCGTCCCGCGCGCCGATGACGGCGCGGCGCAGCCGCTCGACGTCGGCGAGCAGATCCTCCCCGCCGCTTTCGGCCATGACCGTGCCGAGCATCTCGCCCAGCAGGCGGACGTCCCCCCGCAACTGGTCGGGCATCTCCTGGCGAGCACTGTCGCGTTCCGCGCTTACCGCTGTCATGTGGACGACCTTACCCAGATTGGTCTGAACCATTGCCGAACGGGGACCGTCGCCGCGGGGTCGGCGCACGTCGACGCAGGACACGCGCCGACGGACCGGGGCCGCGGTGCGCGCGCCGCCGGAGCGGGCCGCGCCGCGTTTCGGCCGGTCGCCGCCGTGGCACGGCTCCCTTCCCCGGTTGGTCCCCGATCATGCCGTGCGCAACGCCACCTACCCGGCGGTAACCGCGGGGGACGTCGCCGTACGCTCGTTCGGCACAGTTATCGTGAGGCGTTATGGCCACCGAAGCCCCTGAACCGCTGCCCGCGGCCGAGATCGACATCCGCACCACCGCGGGCAAGCTCGCCGACCTCCAGCGCCGCCGCTACGAGGCGGTGCACGCCGGTTCCGAACGAGCCGTCGAGAAGCAGCACGCCAAGGGGAAGATGACGGCGCGCGAGCGCATCGACGCGCTGCTCGACCCCGGGTCGTTCGTCGAGTTCGACGCACTGGCGCGGCACCGCTCCACCAGCTTCGGACTCGACTCCCACCGCCCTTACGGCGACGGCGTCGTCACCGGCCACGGCACCGTCGACGGCCGCCCCGTCGCGGTCTTCAGCCAGGACGTCACCGTCTTCGGCGGCTCGCTCGGCGAGGTCTACGGCGAGAAGATCGTCAAGGTCCTCGACCACGCGCTGAAGACCGGCTGCCCCGTCGTCGGCATCAACGAAGGCGGCGGCGCGCGCATCCAGGAGGGCGTGGTCGCGCTCGGGCTCTACGCCGAGATCTTCAAGCGCAACACCCGGGCGTCCGGCGTCATCCCGCAGATCTCGCTGATCATGGGCGCGGCCGCGGGCGGGCACGTGTACTCCCCGGCGCTGACCGACTTCGTCGTGATGGTCGACCAGACCTCGCAGATGTTCATCACCGGCCCCGACGTCATCAAGACGGTCACCGGCGAGGACGTCACCATGGAGGAACTGGGCGGCGCGCGCTCGCACAACGCCAGGTCCGGCGTGGCCCACCACATGGCCGCCGACGAGCAGGACGCGCTGGACTACGTCCGCGACCTGCTGTCCCACCTGCCCTCCAACAACCTGGAGGACCCGCCCCTGGCCGAGGCCCCGGGCGAGGACGAGGTCACCGAGGCCGACCGGGAGCTCGACACCTTCGTGCCCGACTCCGCCAACCAGCCCTACGACATGCACCGGGTGATCGAGCACGTCCTCGACGACGGCGCCTTCCTGGAGGTGCACGCGCAGTTCGCCACCAACATCGTGGTGGGCTACGGGCGCGTCGAGGGCCGGCCGGTGGGCGTGGTCGCCAACCAGCCGATGAGCCTGGCCGGCTGCCTGGACATCGACGCCTCGGAGAAGGCGGCGCGGTTCGTGCGCACCTGCGACGCGTTCAACGTCCCGGTGCTGACCTTCGTGGACGTTCCGGGCTTCCTCCCCGGCACCGACCAGGAGTGGAACGGCATCATCCGGCACGGCGCCAAGCTCATCTACGCCTATGCCGAGGCGACGGTCCCGCTGGTCACGGTCATCACGCGCAAGGCCTTCGGGGGCGCCTACGACGTCATGGGCTCCAAGCACCTCGGCGCCGACGTCAACCTGGCCTGGCCCACCGCCCAGATCGCGGTCATGGGCGCCCAGGGCGCGGTCAACATCCTGCACCGGCGGACGCTGGCCGCGGCCGAGGACGTCGAGACCGAGCGCGCGCGGCTGATCCAGGACTACGAGGACACCCTGCTCAACCCCTACTCCGCAGCGGAGCGGGGCTACGTCGACGGGGTCGTCCTGCCCTCCGAGACCCGCACGTCGGTGGCCAAGGCGCTGCGGTCGCTGGAGAACAAGCGCGAGCAGATGCCCCCCAAGAAGCACGGGAACATCCCGCTGTGAGGCGCCGGACGGCACCGGGCGGCCCCGCCGGGCCCCGCGGACCGGACGGCGGCGGCCGCGGCGCGGAGCGCCTCCGCCGCAGAGCGGAGAAGGGAGACGGAAGGCCATGACCACCGACGCGCCGGTACCGGCCGGACGGTCCGCACCGTTGCTGCGCGTGGTGCGCGGCGACCCCACCCCCGAGGAGGCGGCGGCGCTGGTCGCGGTGCTGACCGCGCGCGCACGCGCCGCCCGGGCGGCGGACGGCGGCCCGGCCGCTCCGCCGCGCTCCGGCTGGCGTGAGGGCTCGCGGCTGCTGGGGCGCCCGCCCGCGCCCGGACCGGGCGCCTGGCGGGCCGCCTACCGCCCGCGCTAACACCGCTCGTCCACAGGCGGGCCGCGGCGGCCCCGCACAAGCCCGCACCTTCCTAGACTTGTGACAATCCGGCGCGGCGCTCGCAGACGCCGGACCAGGAGGCTCCACCGTGCGCAAAGTTCTGATCGCCAACCGGGGCGAGATCGCCGTCCGCGTCGCGCGCGCCTGCCGCGACGCCGGCATCGCGAGTGTCGCCGTCTACGCCGAACCCGATCTCGACGCCCTGCACACCAAGGTCGCCGACGAAGCCCACTCCCTGGGCGGCCGGACCCCGGCCGACAGCTACCTCGACATCGACCGGATCCTCGGCGTCGCCCGGCGCACCGGCGCCGACGCCGTCCACCCGGGCTACGGCTTCCTCGCCGAGAACGCCGGCTTCGCCCAGGCCGTCATCGACGCCGGACTCACCTGGATCGGACCGCCGCCCGCGGCCATCGATGCGCTGGGCGACAAGGTCGCCGCCCGCCACATCGCGCAGAAGGTCGGCGCTCCCCTGGCCCCCGGCACCTCCGACCCCCTCGCCGGCGCCGACGAGGCGGTGGCCTTCGCCGAGGAGCACGGCCTGCCCATCGCGGTCAAGGCGGCATTCGGCGGCGGCGGGCGCGGCCTCAAGGTCGCCCGCACGCTGGAGGAGGTTCCCGAGGCGTTCGACTCGGCGGTGCGCGAGGCCACCTCGGCCTTCGGCCGCGGCGAGTGCTTCGTCGAGCGCTACCTGGACCGCCCCCGCCACGTCGAGACCCAGTGCCTGGCCGACACCCACGGCAACGTGGTGGTGGTCTCCACCCGCGACTGCTCGCTACAGCGCCGCCACCAGAAGCTCGTGGAGGAGGCCCCGGCGCCCTTCCTCAGCGCCGAGCAGGAGCGGCTGCTCTACTCGTCGTCCAAGGCGATCCTGGCCGAGGCCGGCTACGTCGGCGCGGGAACCTGCGAGTTCCTGGTCGGCGCCGACGGCACCGTCTCGTTCCTGGAGGTCAACACCCGCCTGCAGGTCGAGCACCCGGTGAGCGAGGAGGTCGCCGGCCTCGACCTGGTCCGCGAGATGCTGCGCATCGCCGACGGCGGCGAGCTCGGCTACGCCGACCCCGCGCTGCGCGGGCACTCCTTCGAGTTCCGCATCAACGCCGAGGACGCCGGCCGCGGCTTCATGCCCGCACCGGGCACCATCACCGCGCTGAACCTGCCGGGCGGGCCCGGAGTGCGGGTCGACACCGGCTGCGAGACCGGGTTCACCGTCCCCCAGGCCTTCGACTCGATGGTCGCCAAGCTGATCGTCACCGGAGCCACCCGCGCCGAGGCGCTCGAACGCTCCCGCCGGGCGCTGGCGGAGTTCCGGGTCGGGGGGATGCCCACGGTCATCCCGTTCCACCTGGCCGTCGTCGACGACCCCGCCTTCGCGCCGTCCGATCCCCGGACCCCGTTCTCCGTGCACACCCGCTGGATCGAGACCGAGTTCGACAACACCGTCGAGCCCTATGCGGGCCCCGCCGAGTCGGCCGAGCCCGCCGAGCGCGAGCCGATCACCGTCGAGGTCGGCGGCAGGCGCCTGGAGGTCGTGCTGCCCGCCGGCCTGGGCGCCGCGGCCGAGCCCGGCGGTTCCGGGGGCCGCAGGCGCGGCGGCCGCGCGGCGCGGCGCGGCGGCCGCACCGGCGGCACGGCGGCCGCGGCGGGCGGCGACGCCCTGGTGTCGCCCATGCAGGGCACCGTGGTCAAGGTGGTCGCCGAGGACGGCCAGACCGTGGCCGAGGGCGACCCGGTCGTGGTCATCGAGGCGATGAAGATGGAGCAGCCGCTCACCGCGCACAAATCCGGCGTGGTCACCGGCCTGTCGGTCGCCGCGGGCGACGGGCTCGGCAACGGCGGCGTGGTCTGCGAGATCAAGGACGCCTGACGCATTCCGCGGCGCCCCGCCCGCGCTGCCGGCCGCAAGCGCGCCGCCGCAAGCGGTGCGGGGCCCCGCTGCGACACCGGCCCCGCACCGCTCAGCCGAAAGAGGCAGGCGGGCGACTTATCCGCAGTTGGTGTTCCGCTTGCCGCCGCTGGCGCCGTCGATGAAGCCGCCCCAGTCCACGCACCGCCCCGGGAGGCTCCACTTCACCGGGCCCGCGTACGTGGTGTAGTCGCCGCTGTCGACGATCATCTCGCCGTACGGGCTGTCGGAGGGCCCGATGTAGGCGTTCATCGACAACCGCGCGCCGGGGTAGTTGCGGATCGTGATGACACAGTTCTTACCGGTGTTGTTGTTGTAGGTGAGGAACACCGTGCCCTTGCTGCCGACGTTGTCGGAGTTGACCACGACGTGGCCCGCCCCGCACGCACCGTTGTAGGCCGCGGCCGATGCGGGGACGGCCGTGGCCACCGCGGCCGTCATCGCTCCGGCGAGCGCCAGCCCGGCGGCCGCCGCGCGGGTCAGGATCCTGCTTGTCCTCATTCGGTCTCCGGTTCCCAGGTCCGGCCGCCGACGGGCGGCCGGTGTCCGCTCGGTGCGCCGCCCGTCGCGGCGCATTCGGGACCTACGACGCGGCGAGTGCCGCTGTGGCCGCAGACTCGCGTGTGCGTTAGGACACATCGGCTATGCGCGGGCCTCCCGTACGCATCGGCACGCGTGGTGTGATCCGCGTGACAATCCGTGCCAGGTCGGGAATAACCCAGCGATGGCCGCCATTGTGCTCGTTCGTGACGAACCTTTGGTGCCTGACCGCGCGACGGCACATCGACCTGTGCCGCGTCGCCTCCCAGGCATGTCGCCTGGCCTGACGCTCCGAGCCCTGTTCCCGGAGCGCGGGCCGACCGGCCGCGCTCATCTCCCCGCGGCGCCTGCGCCATCAGCCGGGCGCCCGTCACGTCCTGACTCAGGAGTCACACCGTGCTATCCGCACTCAGGCGCATACCCTTCGCCGTCCAAGTCCTCGCCGCGCTCGTCGTCGGCGTCGCCCTGGGCGTGGTCGCCCGCCAGATGGGCGGCACCGCCGAGGACCCCAACTGGCTCGCGCTGACCCTCGACACCATCGGCTCGACGTTCGTCACGCTGCTGCGCACGATCGTGCCCCCGCTGATCCTGCTGGCGGTCGTCTCCTCCATCGCCAACCTGCGCAACACCACCAACGCCGCCCGGCTCGCCGGGCAGACCCTGCTGTGGTTCGCCATCACCGCGCTTATCGCGGTGGCCATCGGCATCGGCCTGGGGCTGCTCTTCCGGCCGGGCGTGAACAGCGGCGTCGACGCCGGGGCCGCGCAGGCGCCCGACGCCGACTCCCAGGGATCCTGGCTGGCGTTCCTGGAGAGCCTGGTCCCCGCCAACTTCCTCGGGCTCACGGCCGACACCTCCGAGGAGGCCGGCGCGCTGACCACCGGCCTGGACTTCAACGCCCTTCAGCTCATCGTCATCGCGATCGCGCTCGGCATCGCGGCGGTACGCGTGGGATCGGCCGCCGAGCCGTTCCTGGCCTTCACCCGCTCGGCCCTGAGCGTCGTGCTGAAGGTACTGTGGTGGGTGATCCGACTCGCCCCGCTGGGCACCGTCGGCCTGCTGGGCAACGCCGTCTACAGCTACGGCTGGACGACCGTGGGCGCCCTCGGCCGGTTCGCGCTGGCGATCTACGTCGGTCTCGCGCTGGTACTGCTGGTCGTCTACCCGGTGCTCGCCCGCGTGCACGGCCTCTCGCCGCTGAAGTTCCTCACCGGCGTGTGGCCGGCGGTGCAGCTCGGGTTCGTCTCGCGCTCCTCGATGGGCACCATGCCGGTGACCGAGCGCGTGGCCGAGACCAACTTCGGCGTGCCGCGCCACTACGCGGCCTTCGCCGTCCCCTTCGGCGCGACCACCAAGATGGACGGCTGCGCCGCGATCTACCCGGCGATCGCCGCGATCTTCGTCTCGCAGTTCTACGGCGTGCCGCTGAACCTGACCGACTACCTGCTCATCGTGTTCGTCTCGGTGATCGGCTCGGCCGCAACGGCCGGCACCACCGGCGCGACGGTGATGCTCACCCTGACGCTGTCGACGGTGGGCCTGCCCCTGGAGGGCGTCGGCCTGCTGCTGGCGGTCGACCCGATCCTGGACATGGGCCGCACCGCGGTGAACGTGGCCGGCCAGGCGTTCGTGCCCGCGCTGGTCGCCAAGCGCGAGCGGATCATGGACGTGGCCCGCTTCCGCGCCCCGCGGGGCCTCGACGGCTTCGTCGCCCCCGACAGCGGGCCCGACAGCGGGCGGGAGACGGCCGCCGGCGGCGAGCGCGCCGACGAAGACGGGGCCCGCAGCGCCGCGGACGGCACCGGCGGCGAGCAGGAGGGCTCCGGCGCCGAGCGCCCGGCCGCGCCGGTCGGCGGGTCCAGCACCGGCATTGGCACAGGCACCTGACCCGACCTCCGGAACCCACCGTACGGGCGGCCCGCCGCAGCGGCGGGCCGCCCGTAGTCTTGGAACCGACACGCCGCTTGCGCGGGAACCTTCCAGCCGCCCTGTTCGTCTTGTGTGAGTGAGGGAGGCGAGAGGAACGATCATGTTGCGCCGCTTGGTAGTACCCGCCCTGCTCGCAGCAGGGTTGTCCGCTATGGCGATGGCCCCGGCCAGCGCCGACACCGTTCCGGCGTCCGGCGAGGTCGTCGACGCACTGCGGAACGACAACGTCTTTATCGACCCCGACATCACGACAGACCAGCTGCCTCAGGCCGAACGGGACACGCTGGCCGACGCCGCCGACTCCGCGGCGAACCCGACGTACTACGTGGTCCTCTCCTCGGGCACGTTGAACTCCGAGGCGAGCGTCGAGAACTACATCGACGGCATCCAGTCGGAGGTCGGCGACGGCACCTACGCGGTGCTGGCCGGCTCCCAGGAGCTGGTGATCGACTCCACCGAGCTGAGCGCCTCGGAGAACCAGGCGCTTGAGGAGGAGCTGCTCTCGCAGAACCAGGGCCAGATCGACACCCTGGTCGCCGTGCCCGACGCCGTCGAGGACCAGCAGTCCGCCGACGCCGCCTCCAGCGTCTTCGGCGCCATGCTGCTCGGGCTGCTCGTGCTGGCCGTGGCCGGCGGCGGGTTCTTCCTCTACCGCGGCAAGAAGCGCCGCGATGAGCAGAAGGCCAAGGAGCTGGCCGAGATCAAGCAGATGGCCAACGAGGACGTCGTCCGGCTGGGCGAGGACATCGCCCGCCTGGAGATCGACGTCTCCCAGGTCGACGAGGACACGCGCACCGACTACAGCCGCGCGATGGACTCCTACGACCGGGCCAAGGCCACGCTCGACACCATCCGCGAGCCCGACCAGGTGCAGCAGGTCACCAACGCGCTCGAGGACGGCCGCTACTACATGGTCGCGACCCGCGCCCGGATGAGCGGCGACCCGGTGCCCGAGCGGCGCCAGCCCTGCTTCTTCAACCCGCAGCACGGGCCGTCGCAGCAGGACGTCCTGTGGGCTCCCCCGGGCGGCACCAACCGGTCCGTCCCGGCCTGCCCCGCATGCGCGCAGGCCGTGCTCTCCGGGCACGACCCCGACGTCCGCCTGGTCGAGGTCGACGGCCGCCGCCGGCCCTACTACGACGCCGGCCCCGCCTACGCCCCCTACGCGGGCGGCTACTTCGGCATGGACATGATGATGGGCATGTTCACCGGCATGATGATGGGCTCCATGATGGGGTCGATGATGGGCGGAGGCATGATGGGCGCCGGCATGGGTGACATGGGCGGCGGCGACATGGGTGGAGGCGACTTCGGCGGAGGCGGCGACTTCGGCGGCTTCGGCGGAGGCGACTTCGGGGGCTTCGACTTCTAGCCCTCCGGCACCGCACTCGCGTCCTTCCGACGACGACGGCCCCGGCTGCATGCCGGGGCCGTTTCCTGTCGTGGGCACCGCCCCGGTCCGCGTTCCGCGCGGCCGGGCGGGCGCGCCCGGCGGCCCGCGCCGACGCGGGCGCGCAGGTAGCGGGAGCGTGCCGCGCCGCGGGCGCGGCGGCGGGCTACTCGGGCGAGGCCTGCATCAGCGAGCGCGCCGCCTCGGTGACGCTGCCCGACAGCGACGGGTAGACCGCGAAGGTGTGCGCGAGGTCGTCGACCGTGAGCCGCTGCTGGACCGCCACCGACACCGCCAGGATCAGCTCGCTGGCGCGCGGACCGACGATGACTCCGCCCATCACGATGCCCGTGTGCTGGCGGCAGATCAGCTTGACGAACCCGTCCTTGCTGTTGGTCATCTTCGCGCGCGGGTTGGTGTCCAGCGGCAGGTTGACCACCCGCGCGTCGATCCGCCCGCTGCGCACGTCGCCCTCGGTGGCGCCCACCGAGGCCAGTTCGGGGTGGGTGAACACGGTCGAGGCCACGGTGGAGAGCTTCAGCGGCGACACCGCCTCGCCCAGCGCGTGCCACATCGCGATGCGGCCCTGCATCGCCGCAACCGAGGCCAGCATGTTCACGCCGGTGCAGTCGCCGGCGGCGTAGACGCCCGACGTGGAGGTGCGCGAGACCCGGTCGACCTGGACGAACCCGCCGTCGTCCAGCCGGACGCCGATCTCCTCCAGCCCGAGGTCGGCCGTGTTGGGGATCATGCCCACCGTCATCAGGCAGTGGCTGCCCTCGACGGTGCGGCCGTCGGAGAGGGTCACCAGCACGCCGTCGCCGGTGTTGGTGACCGACTCGGCGCGGGTCTTGCTCAGAACCGTCATGCCCAGGCGGCGGAAGACGCCCTCCAGCACCTCGGCGGCGTCGGCGTCCTGGGTGGGCATCACGCGCTCGCGGGAGGACACCAGCGTGACCTCGGAGCCCAGCCCCTGGTAGGCGTTGGCGAACTCGGCGCCGGTGACGCCCGAGCCCACCACGATCAGCTTCTCCGGCAGGCGGTCCAGGTCGTAGAGGTGGCGCCAGGTCAGGATGCGCTCGCCGTCGGGCCTGGCCGAGGGCAGCTCGCGCGGGTGGGCCCCGGTTGCCACCAGGACCACGTCGGCGTGGATGCGGCGGTCGCCCACGGCGACGATCCGGGGGTCGACCAGGCGGGCCTCGCCCGGGATCACCTCGACGCCCTCCTTGACCACGCGCGCGGCCGTGTCGTCGGACTGCGCCTGGGCCAGCCGCTTCACGCGGGCGTTGACGGTGGTGAGGTCGACCGACACACCGGGCCGGCCGTCGCTCTCGGCGACGTCGATCCCCAGCCTCGCGGCCTCCCGGACATAGGTGGAGCGCACCGACGTCGCGATCAGGGTCTTGGAGGGGACGCAGTCGGTCAGGACGCAGGCGCCGCCGATCCCGTCGCGGTCCACGATCGTCACGTCCGCACCGAGTTGGACGGCGACGAGCGCCGCCTCATAGCCCCCCGGGCCGCCACCGATGATCACGACCTTGGTCACGTCTGCTTCACTCCTTCCGGCCGGCGCGCGTCGAAGCGCCGCTGCCTCGGGGGCCGCCGCCTGGAACGTCTCTGCTCTGCCGTCTACCCATTGTCCGCCATGCCGGGCGGCGGAATTCGCAACGGGGGCGAGCGGGCGTGCTTACGATGGCGCCGTGGCTCTCTACGCCGCTTACGGCTGCAACCTCGATCCCGACCAGATGGCGGTGCGGGCTCCCAGTTCGCCCCTGTGGACCACCGGCTGGCTGGACGGCTGGCGGCTGACGTTCGGGGGCGAGTCCGGCCCGTGGGGCGGCGCACTGGCCACCATCGTCGAGCAGGGCGGCGCAAGCGTCTTCGTCGCCCTCTACGACGTCCCCGAATGCGACGAAGCCCACGTCGACGCCTGCGCGGGCGCCGGTTTCGGCATCTACACGCGCGTGCGGGTCCGCGCGAGCACCCTGCTCGAAGGCGAGGCCGCCGCCTGGACCCACGTGCTCGACGACTACGAGGGCGGGCTGCCGTCCGCGCTGTACCTCGCGATGCTCGCCGACGCCGCCGAGAAGGCGGGGGCTCCCCCGTTCTATCCGGAGGAGCTGCGCTCGCGGCCCTGTACGCCCTCCCGCTCGTGACCGGCCGGCCGCCGCCGGGCGGTCCGCCGCCGAAAGACGCGCCCGGATGGATCGTCCGGGCGCCCGCCCCCTCCGGGCACCGCCCTTACTCGTCGCGGCGCCGGACTCCGCGCCCGCCGCGCGGTGCGCGCGTGGATCGGCGAGCAGGAATAGCAGGTCGCGCCGGTTCCGGGCGATATGGAACACGCTGCGTTGCGTTCCGGAACTGTTCGACTACACAGGGGTACTCTCCGGAGATGTGAGCGAATCCACGCAAGTGCGCCTAACGACCGGGACCGCCCAGGCCAAGGAACGGGCCGTGCAGGCGGCGAACGAACTCAAGTCCCGCACCGGTACCGACTCCTTCGACGCGATGGTCATCCTCGGCTCGGGATGGGCGGGCGCGGCCGACACGCTCGGCACCGCCGACATCGAGCTGGACGTGACCGATCTGCCGGGGTTCGTCGCGCCCACCGCGGCGGGCCACGGCTCCACCGTGCGCAGCGCCTGGGCGGGTGACAAGCGTGTCGCCGTGTTCAGCGGCCGCACCCACCTCTACGAGGAGCACGATCCGATGCGGATCGTCCACGCGGTGCGCACGGGCATCGCGGCCGGTGCGTCGATCGTGGTTATCACGGGAGCGGCCGGGTCGCTGCGCGCCGACTTCTCGGTGGGCCAGCCGATCGTCGTGCGCGACCACATCAACCTGACCTCGGCCTCGCCGCTGGCGGGTCCGGACTTCGTGGACCTGACCGAGGCCTACAGCCCGCGGCTGCGCTCCCTGGCCCGCGAGGTGGCCCCGTCGCTGGCCGAGGGCGTCTACGCCTCGCTGCTGGGTCCGCAGTTCCAGACCCCGGCGGAGCTGGCGATGCTGCGGGTGGCGGGTGCCGACCTGGTGGGGCGCTCGTTCGCACTGGAGACCATCGCCGCCGTGGAGATGGGCGCCGAGGTCCTCGGGCTGTCGGTGGTCAGCAACGACGCCATCGGCGCGGTCTTCGAGCCGTTCGACTCGCTCAAGGCGCTGGAGGTCATCCAGCGGCGTACGAAGCGCCTGGGCGAGCTCCTCCACGAGACGATCTCGCAGGCCTGACGCCGCCGCAGGCCGCACGGGCCGCCTTGGCACGGGGCCCCACGAGCCCGCCTGCCGCGTGCGCGCGGCGGGCATCGCCCGCGCGCCGGGCGGCGGCGCCGTGCGCCGCGCCGCACCGAACGCTCACACGAACGCCGCGCACATGTGTCCTGCGGCGCGGAGCGAGGTCCCCGCAGACCCCGTGGCGAGCCCCCGCCGCATTCTTCGGTGATGCGTCGCGCCGCCGGGTACGCGGCCGCCCGGCCACCCGGCCGGCCGTCCGCGCAGCGACACGGGTGGCGATCCGTGCCGGCGGCGCTTCCCTATTCAGTTGACCCATGCCGCCTAGTCAGCGGGACGGCGCGAATCCGCGTGGTCCACCGCACCGCCCAACGATTAGGCATGCCTTACCTAACCAGGAATCGGGGTGGTGGTCAAGCCCCGGCGCCGCGTCCGGCCGGACGCGGCGCGCGGGCCCGCGCGCCACTCAGACCAGCAACAGGACCACGGCCAGCAGGAAGACCGGCGCGCCGAGCGCCGCCAGGGCGTCGGGCGCCCAGACAGTGGTCGGCTCGTGCGGGGCGGCTCCCTCGTCCTCGGGATCGGCGGGCTCCGCCTGCCCGGGGCCGTCAGCGGCGCCGGCTGCGGCCGCGGCCCGGTTCGCCGGGTCGGCCCTGCGGCGCTCGGCCTCCTCGCGCAGCCGCCGCGCCGCCAGGTCGACGGGGCGCATCGAGCGGGGGTCGGCGCCGGTTCCGGTATCCAGGAGCGGCGCCGGGCCGTCGCCGGCCCGGCGCAGGTTCTCGCGCACCTTGGTGCGCCGGCTCTCCCGCAGCGGCCAGGAGCGGAAGACCCGCTCGCCTGCGTGGACCCGCAGCACGTCGGTCACGTCGGCCCAGGTGAACGCCGACCACGGCACGAAGGTGTCGCGCAGCGGGTTCACCAGCCGCACGCCCTCGGCGGTGGGCACCACCCGCGGCCGCAGCCACAGCACGTAGGCCACGCCTGCGGTGATCAGCAGCACCGCCCCGGCCACCAGGCTGGAGGCGCCGCTGCCGCGCAGCGCGAGGTCGAACAGCAGCAGCGCGACCACGGCGACCCAGCCCCAGCCCAGCACGCGCCCCGCGGGCGAGATCAGCGGCTTCATCCGGTGGCCCACTTCAGTTGGGCGAAGCCGGGCTTGATCCGCCCGTTGATCAGCGACAGGCGCTCGTCGAACGGCAGGAACGCGGACTTCATCGCGTTGACGGTGAACCACTGCAGGTCGTCCCAGCCGTAGCCGAACGCGGCGGAGAGCTTGGCGAACTCCTCCGACAGGGTCGTGCCGCTCTGCAGCCGGTTGTCGGTGTTGACCGTCACCCGGAACCGCAGGTCGCGCAGCATGCCGATCGGGTGCTCGGCAATGGAGGGGGCCGCGCCCGTCTGCACGTTGGAGCTGGGGCACATCTCCAGCGGGACGCGCTGGTCGCGCACGTACTGGGCCAGGCGGCCCATCTCGACTTTGCCGTCGGCGTCCGGGCGCTGCACGTCGTCGACGATGCGGACCCCGTGGCCCAGCCGGTCGGCGCCGCACCACTGCAGCGCCTCCCAGATCGACGGCAGCCCGAACGCCTCGCCGGCGTGGATGGTGAAGTGGGCGTTCTCCCGGCGCATGTACTCGAAGGCGTCCAGGTGGCGGGTCGGCGGGTGCCCGGCCTCGGCGCCGGCGATGTCGAAGCCGACAACCCCCACGTCGCGATAGCGCACCGCGAGCTCGGCGATCTCCAGGGACCGTGCGGCGTGGCGCATCGCCGTCAGCAGGGTGCCCACGATGATGGGCCGTCCCGCGGCGGCGGCGCGCTCCTGGCCGGTCCGGAACCCCTCCAGAACGGCCTCGACGACCTCGTCCAGCGACAGGCCCTGCTCCAGGTGCAGCTCGGGCGCGTAGCGCACCTCGGCGTAGACGACGCCGTCGGCGGCCAGGTCCTCGGCGCACTCGGCCGCGACCCGCTCCAGGGCCTCGCGGGTCTGCATCACCGCGACGGTGTGCGAGAACGTCTCCAGATACCGCTCCAGTGCGCCGGAGTCCGAGGCGTCGCGGAACCACGCCCCGAGCTCGGCCGCGTCGGATGCGGGCAGTCCGGTGTAGCCGGCGGCCTTTGCCAGCTCGACGACGGTCTCCGGGCGCAGCCCGCCGTCGAGGTGGTCGTGCAGCAGCACCTTGGGGGCGCGCCGGATGTCGTCCAGGGTCAACGGGTGGCTCATGGATTCAGGATGCCACCCGTCGCGGCCTGCCCGGACGCTGCGCCGCCGCGCGGCCGGTCAGCGCGGCGGGCAGGGCCCCGCGGGAGGGCCCGGGCGCCGGACGCGCCTCAAGCCAGCGCAGCGTCCTGCACCGGGTCGCCGCCGGCGGCGCGGGCGCACTCCCACAGCGCCGTCAGGGCGGTGGCCGACATCAGCTGCACGCCCACACCGATGGCGCGCTCGTCGACGTCGAAGGTGCCGCGGTGCAGGTCGGCCATCGGCGAGCCCGACTGCGGCGAGTGCGTACCCAGTCGGGCGAGGGCGCCCGGCACGTGCTCCAGATACCAGGCGAAGTCCTCACCGCCCAGGCTCTGCGGCGTGTCGGCCACGGCCCCGGGGCCCAGCGCCTGGGTGCAGGCGTCCTGCAGCATCCGCACGCTGCTGGACTCGTTGACGGTGGGCGGCACGCCGCGGCGGTAGTCCACCTCGGCGCGGGCGCCGTAGCCGGCGACCACCGAGTCGACCAGTTCGCGGATGAGGTCGGGCGCGCCGTGCCAGGCGTCGTCGTCCAGGCAGCGCACGGTCCCCTCGACGACGCCGTCGTCGGGGATGGCGTTGGGCGCCGACCCCGCGCTGACGCGGCCCCAGACGAGGCTGAACCCGGCGCGCGGGTCGACGCGGCGCGAGAGGGCGGCCGGCAGCTCGGTGACGACCTTGCCCAGCGCGTAGACCAGGTCGGAGGTCAGATGCGGCCGCGCGGTGTGCCCGCCGGCACCCGAGAGCCGCACCATCACCTGGTCGCAGGCGGCGGTGATGGCGCCGGTGCGCAGCCCTACCTGGCCGGTGAGCAGCCGCGGGTCGCAGTGCAGGGCGAAGACGCGGTCGACGCCGTCGATGCCGCCCGCCTCGATCACCTCGCGCGCACCGCCGGGCAGCTCCTCGGCGGGCTGGAACAGCAGCCGCACCCGGCCCGGCAGCGCGCCGGCCCGGGCCTGCTGGGCCAGGAACAGGCCCGTCGCCATCAGCACGGTGGTGTGCACGTCGTGGCCGCAGGCGTGGGCCGCGCCGGGCACCGTCGAGCGGTAGGGCACGTCCTTCTCGTCTGTGAGGGGGAGCGCGTCGATGTCGGCGCGCAGTGCGACGGTGGGGCCGTCGCCGGCGCCGATGTCGCAGACGAGCCCGGTCGTGTGCGGGAGGGGCTCGGGAGTGAGCCCGATTCCGCGCAGCCGATCGGCGAGCCGCTGTGTCGTGCGGTGCTCGGCGAAGGCGAGTTCGGGATGCATGTGCAGATCGCGCCGGAATTCGATGAACTCGCGCTCGTGGCGAGCCAGGAATGCGTTCAGTTGCTCCCGCAGGTCACGCCCCTGCATGGGATGGCCCCCTGTTCTTCGTCACATAGTCGGTGCCGGTGCCGCCGCCCGCCGCCTGATGTCCGGTGGCCGAGCTCGGCGCGTTCGCGGAGGGAGCCGCCGTCGGGAAGACGTCGGCGCGAAACTCCGCCACCAGTGAGTCCACGACGTCGTTCAGGGTGCCGCCCTGGTCGATGACGGCACGTTGACGCTCGTAGGACGCGCCCTTGTCGAGGATCTCCGAGACCACGTCGAGGTCGTCGGCGCACCCCAGCCGCGCCGCGACCGGTTCGAGCTCACGCAGGAGCTCGTACAGGTCGTCGCGCAGTGGCGCCGTGCGCCCTCGGTCGTCGGTGATGATCCGGGCGTCCAGGCCGTAGCGGGTGGCCCGCCATTTGTTGTCGTTGACCACCCATGTGGGCGGACTGGGAAGCCCGTAGCCGCGGTCGAGCTGCTGGTCGAACAGCCGGACGAGGCTCTGGGACAACGCGGCGGCCATGCCGACCTCGCGCAGCGTGGGAATCCCGTCGAACATCCGGATCTCGATCGTGCCGAAATCGGGATGCGGGCGGACGTCCCACCAGACTTCCTTGATACTGGATATGGTCCCCGCGCGGAGCAGGGTTTCCATATATTCCTCGAACGCCTTCCAGTGCTCAAGGCGCGGCGGCGGCCCCGCGGTGGGAAGGGCGCCGAAGATGATCGACCGGCTGGAGGCGAGCCCGGTGTCGTGGCCGCTCCAGAACGGGCTGGAGGCGGTCAGGGCCAGGAAGTGCGGAAGGTAGTTGGCGAGCGCGTTGACGATCGGGATGGCCTTCTCGCGGGAGCGCACCCCGACGTGGACGTGCACGCCGAAGGTGAGGATGCGGCGGGCCAGCCACTGCATCTCGTCGATGAGCTCGCCGTAGCGCTGGACCGGTGAGAGCGTCTGGTCGCGCCAGTCGTCCAGCGGGTGGGTGCCGGCGCACATCAGCGCGGCCTCGCGCGCCTCCAGCACCGAGCCGAGCCGCTCGATGCTGCCGGCCAGGTCGGAGCGGGCCTCCTCGACGGTCTCGCAGACGCCGGTGACGACTTCGACTGTGCACTGCATCAGCTCGTGGCGCAGGGGCGGGCTGTCCGGTGTCTCGCTGAGGTCGGGAAGCTCGCCGAGGACCTGCTGGGCCTCTTGGCGAAGGTGGCGGGTGTGCACGTCGACAAGCTGGAGCTCCCACTCCACACCGAGGGTGGAGCGCTGGGAGTCGTTGAATTCGATGGCCACGGTCAACCTCCGCACTGTCGTCCGGCCGGCTCGGGCACCGACGCTGACCGCACCTTAGGCGAGGCGTCGCCCGCTTCGGCAGTGCGTGTCATACGGGGTCCGTTCATCGGCGGTTCGGGCGGCGTTGCGTTCGGATGAGCGGCGCGCGCCCGCGACGGGCGGCGCTGCACCGGGTCGGAGCCGGACGTGGACCGGTGCCGCGCGGGGCCCGGCCGGATGCGGTCGGGGCGTGCGCCCCGCCCCCGCCGACCGGTGCGCGGCGGCCGCCCACGCGGCGCGCGCGTGCGGCGATCGGGGCGCCGACGCGCGGGTTCGCAGGCCGCGACGTCGGGCGCGCCGTTCTCCGCGCTCCATGATCACGCTACACAACAACGGGGAAGAGTAGCCCGAAGTAACCGATACGTGACCTCGACAACAGATTAGCTTTGCGAAATGTAAACAGTAACGGGCACTGAAGAACGAAATGTCGCGAACGTCCCGCCGATCAGTGGTTTCTCCCGATGAGTGGGACCCGCCGGGAACCGCTTCCGCCCGCCGCTCGACCGCGCCGCTCGGTCGCGGCCCTCAGCCGCGGCGGCGGCGCAGCCAGGCGACCACTGCCGCCGCCCCGGCGGCGAGCGCCGCCGGCAGCACCAGGTGGCGCAGCGCGCCGCCTATGCGCCTGCGGCGGTCCAGCCTGCGCGATCGCTCCATCTGCGCGCGCGTGGGGCGCGCCGGCAGCGTGGCCGCCGACGGCCCCAGGTCCTGGCGAACGGCCGTGCGGGCGGGCTCGTCGTCAGTCAGCCCGATCGGCAGCCCCGAGGGGACCGCCCCCTCGTAGGGCGGCGGCACCGGCAGCCAGGTCGCGGTCCAGGAGGCGCCCAGCAGCAGCATCCGCATGACCAGGTTGATCCACACCAGCAGTCCCACGGTCACGGCGAAGGACGCGTAGACCGGGTTGCTCAGCGTGCCGCTGATCAGCAGAGCGGCGGCGGCCTTGAGGATCTCGAAGCCGACGGCGGTCAGCAGGGCCCCCTGCCACAGCAGGCGCAGCGGGCGCCGCGTGCCCGACAGGCGGGAGAAGACCACCAGGAAGATGACCGTGTCGACGGCCACCGCGATCGCCGCCCCCAGCACGCGGGTCGCGCCCACCGCCAGCAGCGAGTCCCGCAACTGGACGAACCCCAGCAGCCAGTGCGTGGCCGCCTGGGCGACGCTGGTCAGCGCGACCGAGCCGAGCAGGCACACTCCCAGCACCGCCATCACCGCGACGTCGGTCAGCTTGGCGACGGCGAAGTTGGGGCCGTCGCCGGTGTCGTTCAGCCACACCCGGCGCAGGGCCCCGCGCACCGCGTCCACCGCGCCGACGCCGGCGTACAGCAGGCCGAGCAGGCCGATGACGCCCGCGCCGGTGCGCGCCTCGGCGATCCGGTCCACCGGCAGCCCGTCGGCCAGTCCGGGCAGCGCCTCGCGCAGCGCCTGGTCGAGGTAGTCGCGGGCGTCGGGCTCGACGGCGGCCGCCTGGCCCACCGCGGCGAAGGCGAGCGCCAGCAGCGGGAAGAACGAGAGGAAGGCGTAGTAGGTGACCCCTGCCGCCAGCCGGTTGCCCTCGCTGCCGGAGTAGCGCTCGTAGGCGCGCACGGCGTGGTCCGCGGAGGGGCGGCGCCGGCGCACCGACCAGTAGGCCTCCATGGCGAGGTTGCGGTAGCGCCGGACCCGGTCCTTCACCGCCGCCGTCGCGGCCATCGGCACCGCCCCCTCTCCTGCGCACCGCCGCTTCGGGTCCCCGCCGGGCCCGCCGGGCCCGGCGCCGCGTCAGCCTGCGCCACGCCGACCGTAGCCAACGTCCTGCCCGGCGGCGAAGTCGGCACACCCTGGCCCCGCGCGCTTCGCGGCCGGCGGTGTGACGGACGGCGACCGCATCTTCGACATTCCGAAACCAAACCGATCAAAATAAGTCATTACCGGTCCACTGGCGTCGGCAGGCGCATCATCTAGACTGATCTTGTGCGAACTCGACAGATTTTTCGATCGACCGGCCGCCTCGCTGACGGACGCGAGATCATCTACTACGACGAGTCCCCCGACACCGGGCGGGCCGCCGTCGCCGACCGCAGGCCGCTGCCGCCGTTCTCCACCGGATCCCAGCTGCGCTACGACCCCCTGCTCGACGAGTGGGTGGCCCTGGCGGCGCACCGGCAGAACCGCACGTTCCTGCCGCCGCCCGACGAGTGCCCCCTCGACCCCACGCGGGGCGACCGGCTCAGCGAGATCCCGGCGGGCGACTACGACGTCGTCGTCTTCGAGAACCGCTTCCCGTCCCTGGCACCGGCGTCCGAGGAGCCGGGCGCCGCGGACGGCGACCCGGCGCTCGCAGCCCGCCCTGGAGCCGGCCGCTGCGAGGTCGTGTGCTTCACCTCCGACCACTCGGCCTCCTTCGGCGACCTCTCACCCGAGCGCGCACGCACCGTCATCGAGGCCTGGGCCGACCGGACCGAGGCGCTCGGCGCCCGCCCCGATGTCGCCCACGTCTACCCGTTCGAGAACCGCGGGATCGAGATCGGGGTGACCCTGCAGCACCCCCACGGCCAGATCTACGGCTATCCGTTCGTGCCCCCGCGCATCCGGGCCATGACCGAGGCCGCCCGCAAGCACCGCGAGTCCACCGGCGCCAACCTCTTCGACTCCGTGGTCGCCGACGAGCGCAGCGCCCGCACCCGCGTCGTGGCCGAAGGCGAGCACTGGACCGCCTTCGTGCCCGCTGCGGCCCGCTGGCCCTACGAGGTCCGGCTGTTCCCGCTGCGGCGCGTGCCCACGCTCGCCCGGCTGGACGAGGCCCAGCGCGACGAGCTCGCCCGCATCTACCTCGACCTGCTGCGCGCCTTCGACGCCCTGTTCCCCCAGCCCGACGAGGGCACCGACCCGCCCACGCCCTACATCTCGGCCTGGCACCAGGCGCCCGTGGAGGCCGAGGGCACCCCCGACGCCGAGTTCGCGCTGCATCTGCAGTTGTTCACGCTGCGCCGAGCCCCTGGGAAACTGAAGTACCTCGCGGGGTCCGAGTCGGGCATGGCGGCGTGGATCAACGACGTCGCCCCCGAGGACGCCGCCGAGCGTATCCGCGCAGCGCTGCCCGCACGGGCGGCGGCGCGTCCCACCGAGAGCTAAGGAGCAGCCTTGAGAGTCCTGGTCACCGGAGGCGCCGGCTACATCGGCAGCGTCGTCGCCGCGCAACTGCTCGAGGCCGGACACGAGGTGTCGGTGCTCGACGACCTCTCCACCGGCCACCGCGAAGCCGTGCCCGAGAACTGCCGCTTCGTCGAGGGCGGCATCCGCGAACGCGCCTCCGAGGTCCTCGCCGACCACCGCATCGAGGCCGTCCTGCACTTCGCCGCACGCTCGGTGGTGCCCGAGTCGGTGTCCCACCCCGAGCGCTACTGGGACGGCAACGTCGGCTGCACGCTGGCCCTGCTGGACGCCATGCGCGTCCACGGCGTCGGACGGATCGTCTTCTCCTCCACCGCCGCCGTCTACGGCGAGCCCGAGTCCTCGCCGATCCCCGAGGACGCCGCGGTGCGCCCCGGCAACCCCTACGGCGCGACCAAGGCCGCCATCGACACCGCGCTGACCGAGTTCGCGCGCCTGCACGGTATCGGCGCCGTGAGCCTGCGCTACTTCAACGTGGCCGGCGCCTACGAGGGCCTGGGCGAGCGGCACGCCCCCGAGACGCACCTGATCCCGATCGTGCTGCAGGTGGCGCTGGGCCTGCGCGAGTCCGTCTCCGTCTACGGCGAGGACTACCCCACCGCCGACGGCACCTGCGTGCGCGACTACATCCACGTCGCCGACCTCGCCGAGGCCCACCTGCTCGCGCTGGCCTCCTGCCGGTCCGGCGAGCACCGCGTCTTCAACCTGGGCAACGGCACGGGCTTCACCGTGCGCCAGGTCATCGACGTCTGCCGCGAGGTCACCGGGCACCCGATCCCCGCGGTCGCCGCCGATCGCCGCCCGGGCGACCCGGCCGTCCTGGTCGCGTCCAGCCGGAGCGCGCAGCGCGACCTGGGCTGGACCCCGCAGCGGCCGGAGCTGCGCCGCATCGTCGCCGACGCCTGGGACTTCCACACCCGCACCCGGGCCGCCGAAACCGCGGCCGGCTGAGCCGCGCGACGGCGCCGGGCGGCGCCGACCCGTCAGACCAACGCAGCGGACGCGGCCGGGTGCGGCGCCCGCTCAGTCAGCGAGGAGAAGCAAGCGTGTTGGACCGCCTTCTCGCGCCGTTCCGGCGCGCAGACAGCCCCCGACCGGGTGCGGCCGAGTCCCCGGCCCCGCCCGCGGGGGCCTCCCCACAGCGGCAGGCGCAGGCCTCCGGCGGCGACGGCCCGCGGCAGGAGGCCGCCGCGGCGCAGGAGGCGGCCCGTGAGGACGCCGAGCGCCTCGTCGACACCGACGACGTCGCGGCGGCGTTCACCGAGGCCTACGGCCGCGAGCCCGTCGGCGTCTGGCGCGCGCCCGGCCGCGTCAACCTGATGGGCGAGCACACCGACTACAACGACGGCCTGGTGCTGCCGATCGCGCTGCCGTGGGGGGTCACCCTGGCGCTCGTGCCCACCGACGACGGCACGGCCGAGGTGCGCAGCGCCCAGCGGCCCGGCGAGCACGTCCGGTTCGACACCGCCGGCCTCGATCCCGAGGACCCCGTCAGCGGATGGGGCTCCTACGTCGCCGGCGTGTTCTGGGCGGCCCGCGAGGCCGGGCACCTGCCCGCCGAGGCCGGTGCGCGCATATTGATCGACTCCGACCTGCCGGTCGGCGCCTCGCTGTCCTCCTCCGCCGCGCTGGAGTGCGCGGTGCTGCTCGCGCTCGCCGATGCGCACGGGCTCGCGGACCTGGCCGCGGACCGGCCCGCGATGGCCGTCATCGCCCGCCGCGCCGAGAACGCCTACGTCGGCGCGCCCACCGGCATCCTGGACCAGAGCGCCTCGCTGCGCTGCACCGAGGGCCACGCCCTCAACCTGGACTGCCGCAGCGGCGCGGCCGGCAAGGTCCCCTTCGACCTGGAGAAGGCCGGGCTGCGGTTGCTGATCATCGACACCCGCGTCGAGCACAACCTCAGCGACACCACCGGCGGCTACGCCGCCCGTTACGAGCAGTGCACCCGCGCGGCACGGGAACTGGGCGTCGAGGCGCTGCGCGACGTCGAGGACGTGGAGTGGGCGCTGGAGCGGCTGGACGATCCCGTCCTCAAGGACCGGGTGCGCCACGTCGTCACCGAGATCCACCGGGTCAACGCGGCGGTCGGCCTGATGCGCGCGGGCGCCCTGGGCGATCTGGGCGCGGTCTTCAACGCCTCGCACATCTCCATGCGCGACCAGTTCGAGATCTCCACCCCCGAACTGGATCTCGCGGTGGAGACCGCGGTGGCCGTCGGCGCCCGCGGTGCCCGGATGACCGGCGGGGGCTTCGGAGGCAGCGCCATCGCCCTGGTGCCCGAGGACCGCCTGGACCGGGTCGGCAAGGCCGTCACCGAGGCCTTCGCCGGGCACGGCTTCCAGGCCCCGGCCCTGCGCGCGGCCCTGCCGTCGCCGGGAGCCCGCCGCCTCCGCTGAGCCGGCCCCGAGATCCCGGCGGGCCGGGAGGCCGTGCGCGGCCCCCGGCCCGCCGGGGTGAGCGCACCGGTTCGCCGCGGCTCCGCCGCGCCGGGGGCGGGCCTCCCGCCGAGAGGGTCCGCCCCCGGCTGGGGCCGCGCTCGGCGGCCCAGCGTCGTACCCGGCGCCTTTGACCTCGCCCTTAACCCGCTGCGCCGATCGTGGGGAGGGCCCCCGCGCTGCGGAGCCGCCCCTGCTGTCATACGAGGGCGCACCGGCGCGCGGTGCGGCGGGAGAACCGGAACGGTAACGGAGCGAACCTGGCTAGGCTGTGGCGAGTCCCAAGACAGCGAGGGGACGAACCAACCTCAACGGTGTATTCACAGATGGGCGACCAGAGTCATGGTTGACGGGCGACACGGGCGAGGGCGGGGCGACGCCGACCGAACGGGCGTGTTCCGCCGCAGCCCCGACGGCGGGGCCGACGAGATCGAGAAGCTCTATCGCCCGCGCGGTTCCGAGCAGCGCTCGGCCGGACGCAGCGGACCGACGCGGCGGATGCCGCCGATCGACGACGACCCGCCGCGCCGGCCCCCGGGCGGCTCCGGCCGCGGACGCGGCTACGACGGCTCGGGCAGCGCGCGGCGCAGGCGCGAGCAGCGCCGCAGGCGCCGCCGCACGATCCTGGTGCTGCTGCTGGTGGTCCTGCTCGTGCTGCCGACGGTGTTCTACTTCTGGGCCGACTCCCGGCTGCAGCGCGTGGAGGCGCTCGGCTTCGAGGGCCAGCTGGAGGACCAGCCGGGCGAGACCTACATGATCGTGGGCTCCGACAGCCGCGAGGGCCTCTCCGAGGAGCAGCAGCAGGAGTTCGGCACCGGCGACGCGGCCGGCAAGCGCACCGACACGATCATGGTCCTGTACGTGCCCGAGACGGGCAAGCCGAGCATCGTCAGCGTGCCGCGCGACTCCTACGTGAACATCCCCGGTGTCGGCGAGAACAAGATCAACGCCGCCTTCGCCGAGGCGCTCGGCGGCGGACCGACCCGGCTCGTGCAGACCTTCGAGCAGGCCAGCGGCGTGCGCATCGACCACTACGTCGAGATCGGGTTCTCCGGGTTCGTGGGGATCGTCGACGCCGTGGGCGGCGTCGAGATGTGCCCCGAAGAGGCCATGCAGGACCCCAAGGCCGACCTCGACATCGAGGCCGGCTGCCAGACGATGGACGGCAAGACCGCCCTGGGCTACGTGCGCACGCGCGCGACCGCGCGCGCCGACCTGGACCGCATCCAGCGCCAGCGCGAGTTCTTCAGCGCGCTGGTGTCCAAGGCGACCTCGCCCGGCACCCTGCTCAACCCGTTCCGGTCGGTGCCGCTGGTGACCGAGGGCACCGACACCTTCGTCGTCGACCAGGACGACCACCTGATCGACCTGGCGAGCATGGCGCTGGCGATGCGCGAGAACCCCGCGACCACGGCGGTGCCGGTCGGCTCGACGCCCACGATCGCGGGGGCGGGCTCGGTCGTGCTGTGGGACGAGGCGCGCTCGGCCGAGATGTTCGAGGCCATGCAGGCCGGTGAGCCCATTCCGGAAAGCGCCATGCAGGAGTAGGCCGCTGCGGGCCCCGTGCGACCGGCGGGGCCCGGGACCCGCCCCGCCCTGCGCGATCCCGGCAGGAGGCGCCTCCAGGCCGCGGGTAGGGCAGAGAAAAGGGCCCGTCGCCTGGCGACGGGCCCTTTCCCTGACGTTCCGCACCGCGCGCGCCTACCCCCCAGCGGGCGCACGGCCGGCACGTCGGCCTCGAATGTTTCGGAAGCTGCCCGCGGATTCATCCCGTGAGCAGACAACTCTAAGATAGGGCAATATTCGCGAAACACGCGAATCGCGGAAGAGTGGCGTATACCGCATTACCGGTAGCGATAACCGAGTGTGTCCGCCCGGCACCCCTGCGCCGACACCGCCGTTCGCCGACCGCACCGGGCCCGCGCCGGCCTGCCGCGTCCGCGCGCGCCTCCCCGGCACGGACGCCGGGCGGGCACACACGAGGGCCGTCCCGCCCGCCGGGCGGCGGTCGGGACGGCCCTTCGACCGATGCGGGGCGAAACTCAGGCCAGGCGCTTCTGCAGGTTCTCGTCGAGCACGGCGAGGAACTCCTCGGTGGTGAGGAAGCCCTGGTCGCCGCCGATGAGCAGCGCGAGGTCCTTGGTCATCTGCCCGCCCTCGACGGTGGAGACCACGACCTGCTCCAGGGTGTTGGCGAACTCCACGACCGCGGGGGTGTTGTCGAGCTTGCCGCGGTGCTCCAGGCCCCGGGTCCAGGCGAAGATCGAGGCGATGGGGTTGGTGGAGGTGGGCTTGCCCTCCTGGTGCTGGCGGAAGTGCCGGGTCACCGTACCGTGGGCGGCCTCGGCCTCCACGGTGCGGCCGTCGGCCGTGCGCAGCACCGAGGTCATCAGGCCCAGCGAGCCGAAGCCCTGCGCGACCGTGTCGGACTGCACGTCGCCGTCGTAGTTCTTGCAGGCCCAGACGTAGCCGCCCTCCCACTTCAGCGCGGCGGCGACCATGTCGTCGATCAGCCGGTGCTCGTAGGTCAGGCCGGCGGCCTCGAAGCGGTCCTTGAACTCGTTCTCGAAGATCTCGGCGAACACGTCCTTGAACATGCCGTCGTAGGCCTTGAGGATCGTGTTCTTGGTGGACATGTAGACCGGGTAGCCGCGGTCCAGCCCGTAGTTGAAGCTGGCGCGCGCGAAGTCCTCGATGGACTTGCGGTAGTTGTACATGCCCATGGCCACGCCGCCGCCCTCGGGGAACTTCGCGACCTCCAGCTCGATGGGCTCGCCGCCGTCCTCGGGGGTGTAGCTGATGGTGACCGTGCCGGGGCCGGGCACCTTGAAGTCGCTGGCCTTGTACTGGTCGCCGTGGGCGTGGCGGCCGATGATGATCGGCTTGGTCCAGCTGGGCACCAGCCGCGGCACGTTCTCGCAGACGATGGGCTCGCGGAACACGACGCCGCCGAGGATGTTGCGGATCGTGCCGTTGGGCGAGCGCCACATCTTCTTGAGGCCGAACTCCTCGACGCGGGCCTCGTCGGGGGTGATCGTGGCGCACTTGACGCCGACCCCGTGCTCCCTGATGGCGTTGGCGGCGTCGACGGTGACCTGGTCGTCGGTGCGGTCGCGCTCCTCGATGCCCAGGTCGTAGTACTTCAGGTCGATGTCCAGGTACGGCAGGATGAGCCGGTCCTTGATGAAGGACCAGATGATGCGGGTCATCTCGTCGCCGTCGAGCTCCACTACCGGGTTGGCGACCTTGATCTTGGCCATGGGGTGGCTGTCCCTTCGTTTCGGCTAGCCGTCATGTGGCTGGAGGCCGCACCGGGGCACACCGGCCGCGCCGCGGCGGGGGCGGCGCGGGGCCGCGCTCGACCGCGGGGAGGCCGGTGTGTCCGCGACACGCCTCATGAGCTCGCCGCCAGGCCGCCGGCCGCCCCGTGGCCGGGTTCCGGGTGGGAGACGACCCCACCGGTGGTCAGCGGGCGGCGGCCAAGTCGATCGAACGTTTGCGGTATCTCGATATCAAGCTTATTAGACGCCTACTGGGACAGTTGCGGCGCTACCCAGGCGAGCACGATCAGCAGCACCGCGAGCCCGGTCAGGGTGATGATGTCGACCCACCGGCTGCGCACCGCGAGCATCCCGAGCTTCTCCCGAGGCAGCAGGGTGCGAAACACCGCGGCCATCATCAGGGCGCCGGCGATCAGTGCGGGGCCGCGCTTGAAGTGGGCGGCAGCCACGATCACGATCCCCGCGGACATGGTGGACAGCACCAGGAAATAGGGCACCTGCGACAACCAGCCGGGTGCTTCGTCGCCGACTCCGGACTCCCGGCCCTCGGGAGCGGGATCGGGCTCCTCGTCTGGCCGGTGCGATTTGGCAGCTACCGCTTCCTCCACCGTGTTCTGGCTCACTGTCAACCCCACGCTAGCGCACGCTTCTCACCGGACCGCTCGGCGCCGGGAGGCGCCCCGGCCCGATCCGGCCGTGCGCGCCGGAACGGCCGCGGGCTCGCGCGGATCCGGCCCCGCAGCGCCGATCGTCCGCGCGCCCGGCCGCGCCGCCGGCCGAGGACGCCCACAGTTTAGTGACGCCCGCCGCCGCCCCGTGCACGGCGCGACGGAATCGGCCTCTCTTGTTTTGAATTCTTCCCGGCCCGATATCCGGACAACGCCGTAAACCTACCGCGATAGCTGTCTAACTCCCGAGTAAGAGCGTAGAACCAACAGCGCCCGGGTAACCCGTGAAGAGATGAGTGCCACGGCGAGCGAGGACCACCCCCTATGAACCCCACTCAGCCAGCTACGACCAGCCGACACAGCCAAGCAGCAAGGCACCCGTCCGCGCCCCGCCGTGCACTCCCTCATCGGCCGCGCCCCACACTGGGAGGAACAACCGTGGACGGGCCCTATATGCGGGTCGAGGAGAACGGGGACGTACAGCCGTTGAAATCCGAGGTCACCACGGTCGGACGCGGAGAGGGGGCCGACATCCGCCTCAGCGATCCCAGCGTGTCGCAACTGCACGCCGAGCTGGTGCGCCGCGGCCCCTACGTCTACGTGGTCGACCTCGGCCTTTCCCGCAACGGCACCCGGGTCAACGGCCGCCCCATAGCGCGCAGGGTCCTCGAAGAGGGCGATGTCCTGAGCTTCGGAAGCGCGCGCTGCAAGATCGGCGGCCTGCCCAGGGAGGAACTCAACCCCGATGTCGAGGTGCGCAGGGGAACCGCACCCGAACTCACCCGGAGGGAGCTCGACGTCCTTACGTCGCTCTGCCGCCCCGCTCTCTCCGACGAAGCCTTCGTCTCCCCCGCGACCGCCCGCGAGATCGCCGAGGACCTGGTCGTGACAGAAGCTGCCGTCAAGCAGCATCTCCTCCGCCTGTACCAGAAGTTCCGGGTCCCCGAGGGGGCCAACCGCCGCACCCGTCTGGCCAACGAGGTCGTCGCACTGGGCCTGGTGCGCCCGATGCCCGTCCTCGACCGCGAACGCAAGGCCAGCTGATCCCGAGGGGCCCGCCGAACGGGCCGCCGCTGCGGCCCGCCGTCGTCCGGGCCCCTCGAACGGGCCGCCGCCGGAGCCCACCGGCCCCGGCGGTGCGGCACGCCCTCAAGCCGCCCCGCGGCCGGCTAGCCCGCCAGGCGCTCGGCGGCCTCCACCACGTTCACCAGCAGCATCGCGCGGGTCATCGGACCCACGCCGCCCGGGTTGGGCGATACGCAGCCCGCCACCTCGCGCACGTCCTGCGCCACGTCGCCGCGCAGCCCGTCGTCCGTGCGGGTGACACCCACGTCCAGCACCGCCGCGCCGGGCTTGACCATGTCCCCGGCGATGATCCCGGGAACACCCGCACCGGCGACGACGATGTCGGCACGGCGCGTGTGCTCGGCCAAATCGCGTGTTCCGGTGTGGCACAGGGTCACCGTCGCGTTCTCGCTCCGGCGCGTCAGCAGCAGCCCCAGCGGCCGGCCCACGGTCACACCGCGGCCCACCACGACGACCTCGGCGCCCTTGAGCGGCACGTCGTAGCGCGTCAGCAGCTCGACGATCCCGCGCGGGGTGCACGGCAGCGGAGCCTCCTCCATCAGCACGAGCTTGCCCAGGTTGACCGGCTGGAGGCCGTCGGCGTCCTTTCCCGGGTCGATCATGCCCAGCACGCGGTTCTCGTCCAGCCCGCGCGGCAGCGGCAGCTGCACGATGTAGCCCGTGCAGGCGGGGTCGGCGTTGAGGTCGGCGACCACGCCCTCCACCTGCTGCTGGGTGGCCTCGGCGGGCAGGTCGCGGCGGATGCTCTCGATGCCGACCTCGGCGCAGTCGCGGTGCTTGCCGCCCACGTAGGAGCGGCTGCCGGGGTCGTCGCCGACCAGGACCGTGCCCAGCCCGGGCACGACCCCCTTGGCGCGCAGGGCGGCCACCCGGTCCACCAGCTCCGCCCGGATCGCCGCTGCGGTGGCCTTGCCGTCGAGAATCTCTGCGCTCATCTGCGTCTCGTCCCTTCCCTGGGTGCGTCCCCCGGGCGCGCCGGCTCGCGCCGCCCGCCCGATGATCAGTGGTAGAAGTGCCGGGTCCCGGTCGCGTACATCGTGATGCCCGCCGCCTCGGCCGCGGCCACCACGGCCTCGTCGCGCACCGAGCCGCCCGGCTGGACGACCGCCCGCACACCGGCCCCCGTCAGCACCTCCAGGCCGTCGGGGAAGGGGAAGAACGCGTCGCTGGCCGCCACGGAGCCGCTCACCCGGTCGCCGGCCCGCTCCACCGCAAGGCGCGCGGCGTCGACGCGGTTCACCTGGCCCATGCCCACGCCCACGGTCGCGCGGTCGGCCGCCAGCAGGATCGCGTTGGACTTCACCGCGCGCGCCGCACGCCAGGCGAACGCCAGGTCGGCCAGCACCGCCGCGTCGGCCGCCGGCCCCGCCATCAGCTGCCAGGAGGCGGGGTCGTCGCCGGGCGCGTCGACCAGGTCGACCGACTGCCGCAGGCTGCCGCCGCTGATCGGGCGCTCCTCGGAGCGGGCCGCCCGGTCCGGCGGCGTGACGACCAGCAGCCGGATGTTCTTCTTGCGTGTAAGGATCTCGACCGCGCCGGGCTCGTACTCCGGAGCCACCAGCACCTCGGTGAAGATCTCGGCCACCTGCTCGGCCAGCGCCACGCTCACCGGCCGGTTGGTGGCGATGACCCCGCCGAACGCCGACGTCGGGTCGCAGGCGTGCGCCTTGCGGTGGGCCTCGGCGATGTCGGCGCCCACCGCGATGCCGCAGGGGTTGGCGTGCTTGATGACCGCCGCGCACGGATCGGCGAAGTCGTGGGCGGCGCGCAGCGCGGCGTCGGCGTCGACGTAGTTGTTGTACGACATCTCCTTGCCGTGCAGCTGCTCGGCGCCCGCCAGCCCTGGCCCGCCGTCGCCCTCGCCCCGGTACAGCGCCGCCCGCTGGTGCGGGTTCTCGCCGTAGCGCAGGGTGGTGCAGCGGTAGCCCACGGAGGCGTAGAAGTCGGGCCAGCCGGTCTCGGCCGCGACCTCGTCGGGCGCGTAGGCCGTGGCGAACCAGCTGGAGACCGCGGCGTCGTAGGCGGCCGTGTGCGCGAACGCCTGCGCGGCCAGCCGCTTGCGCTGCTCCAGGTCGAAGCCGCCCGCCTGAACGGCCTCGATGACCTCGTCGTAGCGGGAGGGGTCGACTACCACCGCGACGGAGCTGTGGTTCTTACCGGCGGCGCGGATCATCGCCGGGCCGCCGATGTCGATCTTCTCGATGCACTCGCCGAGGGACGCGCCCGCCGACACCGTCTCCTGGAACGGGTAGAGGTTGGAGACCAGCAGGTCGAAGGTGCCGATGTCCAGCTCCTCCAGCGTCGCGCGGTGCGCGGCGTTGGACCGGTCGGCCAGCAGCCCCGCGTGCACCCGCGGATGCAGCGTCTTGACCCTGCCGTCCAGCACCTCGGGAAACCCGGTGACGTCCTCGACCGCTGTCACGGGCACGTCCACCTCGGCCAGCCGCGCCGCCGTGGAGCCGGTGGACACGATCTCCACCCCGGCCTCGGCGAGCCCGTAGGCCAGCTCTTCCAGTCCGGTCTTGTCGTAGACGCTGATCAAAGCGCGCCGAATGGCCTGCTGGCTCACCGGTTCTCCTCTGCGACGTATGCGGTTGACGGTGACTGCTGCGCGCCGGTGCCGCCCAGGCGCACGTGCCGGCCCGAAACGGTCCAGCCCTCGCGCGCCAGGCGGCCGACCACGTCGACGAGCATGCGCCGCTCGACCGCCTGGATGCGCTCGTGCAGCGACGCGGCGTCGTCCCCGGGCTCCACCCGCACGGCGGACTGCTCGATCACCGGGCCGGTGTCGACGCCGGAGTCGACGACGTGCACGGTGGCGCCGGTGATCTTGACGCCGTAGGCGAGGGCGTCGCGGACCGCGTGGGCGCCGGGGAAGGCCGGCAGCAGCGCCGGGTGGACGTTGACGACCGTGTGCCGCTCCAGCACCTCGGCGCCGAGAATGCGCATGAAGCCCGCCGAGACCACCAGGTCGGGCCGGCAGGCGTCCAGCCGCTCGCTGAGCGCGGCGTTCCAGTCGCCGCGGTCGCCGTAGTCGGCGAAGGGCACGGTGAAGGTGTCGACGCCCGCTTCGTGCGCCCGGACCAGGCCCACGGCCTCGCGGCGGTCCGCGCCCACCGCCACGATCGCGGCGCCGTAGGAGGGATCGGCCGCGGCGTCCAGCAATGCGGCCATGTTGCTTCCCGCGCCTGAGATGAGAACGACAACTCGCGCCGACAGAGTGCTTCCTCCTCATGGGGATACGGTGCGGGAGCGCCCCTGCCCGGGCTCGCCGCGCGTCGGCGGGTCCGCCCGGCCTGCGGGTATGCGGGCGTCCGCGAGCGGGCGCAGCACTCCGCAGACGGCAGCCGACGTGTGCACGGCTCCCCCGCCCGCGCTGTCAGCCTATCTCGCCAGGTAGCGTCTACTCCACGGGACCCCGTCGGGGCGGGCGCCCGGTAGTGCACCGGCGCCGACCGAGGCCGGACCCGTCTGAGACCGACCGCCGCCAGGCACAGTCCGCGAGGAGCCTCTGTGAGCGATGACCAGCCCCAGCCGCGCAGCGACGGGCAGCAACCCACCGTCGAACGAGGCGGGCTGTGGGGACTCCTCCTCTCCGCGGCCGGGCTGGTCCTGCCGCCCTACGGCATCGTGCTCTCCGCGCTGGGCATCTTCCAGGGCCGGCGGGCGCGCCGCGCGGCCCGCGAGAAGAACGCGACGGCGCCGGGCGCGCTGCTGAGCATGGTCATGGGCTGGGTCGGCGTGACGCTCTCGGGGTTGATGATCATCGGATACGCGCTGGTCTGGGACCAGTACCAGGCCTACTCGGCCTGCTCCGCGCGGGCGCTGACCCACAGCTCCCAGGAGCAGTGCGACCAGGAGTTCCGCAAGGCGGTCTCGGAGAAGACCGGCGTCCCGATGGAGCAGCTTCCCGAGGTGGGGGCCTAGCCGACCGGTGTTCGAGGGGTCGCTGTGCTACTGCGGCCAACGTGCCGGGACATCACACCCGGTCCGGGCCGCGGTGCCGGTCCGGGGCGCCGGGGCCGCGCGCCGCATCCCCGCCGGTGGTGTCACCGCCCTCCCGAGCGCCGGGCACCTCACCGCCGGCCTCGTAGGTGATCCCGTAGAAGTCCTCGCCGTCGTCCTCCTCCGCGGCGCGGCGGCGGGGCAGGCGCGGCCGGGGCAGCGCGGAAACAGCCGCACGCACGCGGCGGCGCCGCGGCACCGCCGACCGGTCCCCGTCCTGGTGCCGGGGCGCAGCGGTGCGGGCCGCTCCGGACCGGCGCTTGCGCTGGACGGCCTCGTCGCCGGCGGGCGCGGCTTCGGGCTCGGCCTCATCCGCATCGGCGGGCGCCGGCTCCGCGGCGTAGCGCCGGTAGTAGCGCCAGTTGGCCACCCAGGCGGTGATGGCCGCCGCGAGCCCGACCTCCAGCGCCGTGATCAGTCCGACCTGCCAGGCCGAGGGCCCCACGTCCGCCAGCCGTTCGGCGCCCAGCGGCCCGCCCGCAGCCACGGACAGGGCGGCGCACGACAGCCCCGTGGTCACGCCGCAGACGAAGCCCCACAACGGGGCCGACTCGCTGACCACAGCGGGCGCGCTGCGCTGGGTCAGCACACCTCCCAGACCGCCGGCCGCGAACGGCACGGCCAGCGCAGCAAGCGACAGCACCGGCGCGGGCCCGTCGTCGGGCAGCGCCGCGAGCATGGGGAACACCGGCAGCGCGCCCACGGAGACACCGGTCGGCGCGACGATCGTGCCCGCGCCCACCGCGAACCCGGGGCCGACGGCGTAGGCCAGGCCGAATACGACGGCGTTGGGCACGTACAGCAGTTGGATGAGCAGCAGCAGTACGCCGCCGACCACGCCGGGCCCCAGGTCGCGGGTGGTGGAGACCGCGTCGCCGAAACCGGCGGCGAGCCCGACGACGAACAGCAGCGCGCCGGTGGCGAGCAGGGTCCCGGTGGCGCTGACCGTGCCCACCAGCAGCGACCGCGGGCGGTCGGGCATCAGCTCCAACAAGCGGCGCTTGGCGATGCCCTTGTCGCGCAGCAACTGGAACAGCACACCGGCGCCGCCGGCGACGAAGGCCAAAACGAACCCGGCGATGAGCGCCTGCACCATGCTGGGGCTGACCGCCTCGGTCTGGCCGATCAGCGCGAGCGTTCCCGCGATCGCCGCGTACGGTCCGGCGATGGCCAGCGCCGCCCGGAACAGGTGGCGAAGCCGCGGCAGCTCGCAGGTGCGCGCCAGCCGGCGGCCCGCGCGGTACAGCAGCAGGCCCGGTAGAACGACCAGGCCCAGCGGAAGCATCGCCACGTCGCCGCCGGGGATGGCGAACCCCACGTGGTGGCCCACCAGCCACGCCTGAACCGCCGTGACCAGCACCTCGCCGATGTCCTCGCCGAACGTGCCGTGCGGCGCGGCGACCCAGCCTGCGACGGTGAGAGTCATCAGCACGGCGAGCCCGATGCCGGCGGACGCGGCCGCCGCCAGCCCGCCGGCCGCGTAGAGGGGGCGGATCTGGTCGCCCGCGAAGAGGCCCCCGCCCGCGCCGCCGGAGCCGCCGCCCGTGCCGGAGGACCCGCGGCGGGGGCGGTCACCGCCGCGGTTCGGGGAAGGACGTGCGGGCGCGCTCACCCGACCCATGCTGCCAGCCCTGCCCCGATCCGCGCCCTTCCCCGCCGGGCGTGTCGCACCCCCGCACCCAGGGCGCGTGTGCTAGGAGTGCAACGACAGCTTGCGGGGCTGCTGTCGCGCACGGCAGGTAGCCGTGGGGACCCGCTCCAGCCTCGAACCTTGAGGATTACCCGACTTCCTCGCCCGATTCGCCTACCGCTTCCTCGCGTGAAGTCCCGCGCCGCCGAGCCACCGCCTGCCTGTGCGGACTCCTCAGTGAACTCGAACGCAAAAGGCCGGCCCCTGGCCGGGACGGTCGCCGAACGCGGACCCGAGCGCCTGCAGCGCCTGCAGCGCCTGCTCACCGCCTACCCCCGGGACACCGACGGGCTGCGCGACGACAACCACGCCATGGTCGCCGAGACCGTCGGCCCTCCCCGGCCTCGTGCGAGCAGCGCCGGGCCCCATCGCAACGCCCCGCGCCGGCAGCGGCGCTTCGCGCCTCCGGGCACGGGCGCGCTTCTGCGCGCCTGTCGGCGCGAGCGGACCGGCCGTGCGCGGCCGAGGCCGCCGCCCCGGTCGGCGGGCGCCCTGGGGAACGAGGAACGGGTCGGCCCCGCCACCGGTGGGGATGGCGGGGCCGACCCGTCTGCGGCGCGGTGGGCGCGCCGCCCTTCTCCGTCTACCCGGCGGCAGCGGGCGAGCCGGTCAGAACAGCTCGCGGGTCAGGCGCGCGGTTTCGCTGGGGGTTTTGCCGACCTTGACGCCAGCCGCCTCCAACGCCTCCTTCTTCGCCTGCGCCGTGCCCGCCGACCCCGACACGATCGCCCCCGCATGCCCCATCGTCTTACCCTCCGGCGCGGTGAACCCCGCCACATACCCCACCACCGGCTTCG
>NZ_BAAAQI010000011.1:0-165372 GCF_039531585.1 Streptomonospora arabica
CCCGGTCCTCAGGGAAATCGCACGTCGCATCACCCCCCGACGCCACCAGATCCCACAACCCCTCCGGCGAACCCACCCCACCCGGCAACCGGCACCCCACCCCCACAACCGCCACCGGCTCACGGGCCGCTGCACTCAGCCGACGGTTGTGCCGCTTGAGGCGGTCGTTCTCCTTGAGGGCCGCGCGCAGGGCGGTGGCGACGCGGTCGCCCTCCGGCGCCTGCCGGTTCGGGCCGGTGCTGTGCTGGGTCACGGCGACCTCCGGGGCAGCGGTGGCTTCACGGGCTCAACGGGATTCGGGCCGCTCGTCGGTCAGCGCCAGATCGATCAGGGCGTCGAGGGCCATGGTGTCGATGGCGGTACCGCCGTGCGGCTGCGCGCCGCCGTCCGGCGCATCCGCACCGGTCGGCGGCGCGGCACCGCCCTCGGGCGCAAGCCGGTCGGCCAGCACCGCCGCCAGCGCGTCGGGGGTGGGGTGGTCGAACAGGATCGTGGCGGGCAGCCGCAGCCCGGTGGCGGTGTTGAGGCGGTTGCGCAGTTCCACGGCCGTCAGGGAGTCGATGCCCGCGTCGGTGAGCTGGCGGCCGGGCCGCAGCGCGCTGGGCGAGGCGATCCCGAGCACGGCCGCGGCGTGCTCGCGGACCAGGTCCAGCAGAGCGGTGTGCCGGTCCTGCGGGTCGGCCGGCGGCGCACCCCGCCCCCGGGGTGTGGAGCGCTGCGGTCCGGCGGCGCGGGCGGCCTGCGGCAGCTCCGCGGCGGGGCGGCCGCCCCGGGGGCGCAGCCGTGCGGGGAGGAGGTGGGGGCGGTCGAGGGCGAGGGAGGTGTCGAACAGGGCGAGGCTCTGCCGGGTGCCCATCGGCTCCAGGCCGCGCCGGCGCATGCGGGCGAGCGCGGTTCCGGCCATGTGCCCGGTCATGCCGCTGCGCTGCGCCCACAGTCCCCACGACAGCGAGGTGGCGGGCAGGCCGCGGGCGCTGCGGTGGTGGGCCAGGCCGTCCAGGAAGGCGTTGGCGGCGGCGTAGTTGGCCTGGCCGGCGCCGCCGAGCACGCCTACCGCCGAGGAGAACAGCACGAACGCCGCCAGGTCGCTGTCGGCGGTCAGCTCGTGCAGATGCCAGGCGCCGTCGACCTTGGCCGCCAGCACCCGGTCGAGCCGGTCCGGGGTCAGGCCGGTCAGGGCGGCGTCCTCCAGCACGCCCGCCGCGTGCACGACGGCGGTCAGCGGGCGGTCCGGCGGGACCGACGCGAGCAGGCGGGCCACCGCGGCGCGGTCGGCGGCGTCGCAGGCGCGCACCTCGACCTCGGCGCCGAGTGCGGTCAGCTCGGCCATCGACTCGGCCGTGCCGGGCGCCATGGGCCCGCTGCGCCCGCTCAGCAGTAGCCGTCGCACGCCGTGCTCGGCGACCAGGTGCCGGGCGACGGCCGCGCCCAGGGTTCCGGTGCCGCCGGTGATCAGCACGGTGCCGTCCGGGTCGAGCGGGCGCCGCGGAACGAGGACGGTCTTGCCGACGGTGGCGCCCTGCCGGAGGTCGCGCAGCGCCGCCGGCGCGTCGTGCAGGGGGCGGCGCCGCAGGGGAGGCGGTGCGCCCAGGTCGCCCGCCTCCAGCAGGGCCAGGATCTCGGCGAGCATCCGCCCGATGCGTTCCGGCGGCACGTCGGGCAGGTTGAACGGGAGGTAGGAGACGCCGGGGTGGTCGGCGGCCACTTGCCGGGGGTCGCGGAGGTCGGTCTTGCCCATCTCCAGGAAGCGGCCGCCCGGGCCGAGCAGGTTCAGCGAGGCGTCGACGTACTCGCCGGCCAGCGCGTTGAGCACGACGTCGACCTTTCCGCCGCTTGCGCCGAAGGCGCCGGCGACCTTGGCGGCGAACCCGGTGCTGCGCGAGGACGCGAGTCGGGAGTCGCCGATCCCCATGGCGCGCAGCAGCGGCCACTTGCCGGGCGAGGCCGTGGCGAAGACCTCCGCCCCCAGGTGGCGGGCGAGTGCGACGGCGGCCGTGCCGACCCCGCCGGCGGCGGCGTGCACCAGCACCGACTCGCCGGGGCGCACGCGGGCGAGGTCGACGAGGCCGTAGTAGGCGCTCAGATGGGCCACGGGCACGGCGGCGGCGCGCTCGAACGTCCAGCCGCGGGGGATCCGGGCGATGCACCGGTGGTCGGCGACGGCGGCCGGTCCGAACGCGGCGCCGAACAGACCCGCCACCCGGTCGCCCACCGCGACGCCGCTGACCCCCGGGCCGACCTCGGTGACCACGCCGGCGCCCTCGATGCCCATGCCGTGCTCGCCGTCGAGCAGCCCCAGCGCCACGACCACGTCGCGGAAGTTCACCCCGGCGGCGCGCACCGCGATGCGCACCCGCCCGGCCTCCAGCGGCTCCGACGCCCACGGCGCGGGGCGCGGCGCGGCGTCGTCGAGCGACCCGGGCTCGGCGACGTCGATGTACCAGTCCGCGCCCGTGCCCGCGGGTGCGGGGGTGAGCGGCGGCGGGGCCTGCACGATGCGCGCCGCGTGGATGCGCCCGCCGCGCAGGGCGGCCTGCGCTTCGCCGGAGGCCGCGACGCGGCGCAGCAGGGGTTCGGCCGGAGCGGCGCCGTCGTCGTCGACGAGCACGAACCTGCCGGGATGCTCGGCCTGGGCAGAGCGCAGCAGCCCCCACGCGGTGGTCTGCGCGAGCCCGTCGAGCCGGTCCCGCGCCGTCACGGCGACGGCGTCGCGGGTCACCACAACCAGCCGGCTCGCGGCGAACCGCTCGTCCTCGGCCCACCACCGGGCGGTCTCCAGGACGCGGCGGGCGACGTCGCGCGCCCCCGGCGGCGGGTGGTGTGCCTCCGGCTCCGGGCACCGCAGGGCGACCACGTCCGGGACGGGGCCCGCGGTACCGGTGTCGCGGCGCAGGGCCTCGACGCCGGGGTAGTGCAGGTCCGCGGCGGAGTCGGGCTCCCCGCCCTGGTCGGACCGGTCGCCGCCGACGCCGATGAACGCCCATCGCCCGCGCTCGGCGTCCGGGGGTTCGGTCAGTTCCGGCCAGTCGAGGATGTGCAGGTCGGAGCTGGTGGAGGCGGGCCCGTCGGGGAGGGGCCGCAGCTCCAGGCGCTCAACGGAGGCGACCGGCGCGCCCGTCGGGTCGGCGAGGTCGAGCGACACTCCGCCCGCGCCGGCGGGGCTCAGCCGCACCCGCAGGTCGGCGGCGCCCGCGGCGTGCAGGTGCAGGCCGCTGAAGGTGTGCGGCAGGCGCGGGGCGCCCGCGCCCGCCTCGGCGGCGAGCCAGGCGTGCACGGCGGCGTCCAGCAGCGCCGGGTGCAGTGCGAAGGAGCCGGCGGCGGCCCGCAGCGGTTCCGGCAGCGACACCTCGGCGAAGACGTCGGGGCCCCGCCGCCACAGCGCGCTGAGGCCGCGGAAGGCGGGACCGTAGGCGTAGCCGCCTTCGGCCAGGCGGGTGTAGGCGCCGGAGGCGTCGATCGGCGAGGCGCCGGGCGGCGGCCAGGCGGCGTCCGCCCCCGCCCCGTCCGGGCTGTCCGGGCCGCGCGGGTCCGGGGCGGTGTCGGCGGCGCCGAGGGTGCCGCTCGCGTGCCGCTGCCAGGGCTGCCCGCCGCCGGACAGGCGGGAGTGCACGGTGCAGGCACGCCGGCCCTCCTCGTCGGGAGCCGCGAGCGCGACCTGGAGGTCGACCGCGTCGCCGCCGTCGGCGTCCGGCAGCACGAGCGGCTCGGTCAGAACCAGCTCCTCGATCCGGCCGCATCCGGCTCGGCCGCCCGCGGCGAGCACGAGTTCGACCAGAGCCGCCCCGGCGAGCAGGGTGCGCCCGCCGACGGCGTGGTCGGCCAGCCACGGCAGGTCCCGCACGGAGATGCGGCCGGTGCACACCACCTGTCCGTCGGCGAGGTCCACCGCCGCGCCCAGCAGCGGGTGGCCGACCTCGGCCTGGCCCAGCCGGGCGGGTCCGGCGCCGGTGCGGGGTGCCGCCAGCCAGTACCGGCGCCGCTGGAAGGGGTAGGTCGGCAGGGCCGTCGGCCGGGCGCGGTCCCGCGGCAGCAGCGCGGTCCAGTCGACCGGAGCGCCGCGCACGTAGGCCTCGGCGAGCGACGTCAGCAGCCGCTCGGCGCCCCCGTCGTCGCGGCGCAGCGTGCCCAGCGCGGCGCCGTCGGCGCGCGCCTGGGCCAGCGTGTCCTCGATCGCGGCGGTGAGCACGGGGTGCGGCCCGCTCTCGATGAACAGCCCGTGGCCGCAGGCGGCGAGGGAGCCGACGGCGGGGCCGAACCGGACCGGTTCGCGCAGGTTGCCGTACCAGTAGGCGGCGTCGAGCCGGGCGCCGTCGAGCTCGGCTCCGGTCACCGTGGAGAAGAAGGGGACCTCGCCGGTCCGAGGCGCGATCCCGCCGAGCTCCGCGGTGATGCGGGCGCGCGCGGCCTCGACGTGCGGGGTGTGCGATGCGTAGTCCACGTCGATCGTGCGCGCGCGCACGCCCTCGGCGTCGGCTGCGCGGACGATCTCGGCCACGGCGTCGGCGTCGCCGGCGACCACCGTCGCGGCGGGGCCGTTGACCGCGGCGACGTGGGCCCGGCCCTCGCGCACCGCCGCGCGCCGCCGGGCGCGCTCGGCGGACTCGCCCAGCGAGGCCATCGCGCCGCCCCCGACCAGCTCGGCCACGGCTCGGCTGCGCAGGGCGACCACGGCGGCCGCGTCCGCCACGCTGAGCGCGCCGGCGACGCAGGCGGCGGCGGCCTCGCCCTGGGAGTGGCCCACCACCGCGGCCGGGACCACGCCCACCGAGCGCCAGACCTCCGCCAGCGACACCATGACCGCCCACAGCACCGGCTGCACGACGTCGACCCGCCCCAGGCCCGGAGCGCCTTCGACGCCGCGCAGCACGTCGGCGGGCGACCAGTCGACATGCGCCGCCAGCGCCCGCTCGCACTCGGCGAAGCGGTCGCGGAAGACGGGCGAGGACTCCAGCAGGTCGGCGCCCATGCCCGGCCATTGCGAGCCCTGGCCGCCGAAGACCAGCACCGGTCCGCCGGGCAGGTCCGCGGCGCCCTGCACCAGGTGCGCGCCGGGAGCCTGCGCCCGTCCGCGGGCGACCGCGGCGAGCCCGCCGAGGAACCCCTCGCGTCCGCGCGCGAGCACGACCGAGCGGTGCTCGAAGTGGGTGCGCTCGGCCGCCAGGGAGTAGGCGGCGTCGAGGGTGCTTTTCGCGGGGTCCGCCCACAGCGCCGAGCGCAGCCGGGCGGCCTGGTCCCGCACGCCCTCGGCCACCGCGCCGGAGACGACCCAGGGCACGAGGTCCGTCCGCAGCGGCGGCCGCGGCGGGGCGGCGGAACCGCTCGGACGGCCGCGTCCGCGCCCGGCGGGCGGCCGCCGCGTCCGGGGGGCCGCGGAGGGCGGGACGAAGCCCAGGCGCGCGGCCGGCACCGGCGCCCGCGCCGCGGGTGCGGAGTCCGCGTACGGTTCGGCGGGATCCGCGCCGCCGGCGGACGCCGCGTGCGCTTCGGCCGCGGCGCTTGCCGCCGCGCGTCCGGCAGGCGTCGGCGCCGGAGGGCGTGTCGCGGCCGGCGGTTCGGCGAGTCCGCCGACGATGCGTCCCCGCGGAGCGCCGGCGGGCTCGCCGGAGGGCGCGGGAAAGTCGTAGGCGTGATCGTGCGGCGGTTCCTCGACGACGACGTGGGCGTTGGTGCCGCTGATCCCGAACGACGACACCCCGCCGATCCGCCGGCCCTCCACGCCCTCCCACACCCGCGGTCCGCCCGAGACCGCACCCAGACCCAGCTCCGCCCAGTCGACCAGCTCCGACACGCCCCCGGACACCCCCGCCAGCGGAGGAACCACACCCCGCCCGAGCACACCCAGCAGCGCGATCAGCCCGGCCACCCCCGCGGCCGCCTGCACATGGGCGATGTTGGCCTTGACCGACCCCACCACCACACCGCCGCAGCGGCCGTAGACCGCACCCAGCGCCCCCAACTCGATCGGATCACCCAGCACCGTCCCCGTACCGTGCCCCTCCACCACACCCACGTGCGAGGCCTCCACACCCGCATCCGCCAGCGCCGCACGCATCACCGCCTCCTGCGCCGCACCATTGGGCGCCGACAACCCGTTGCTCGCCCCGTCCGAGTTCACCGCCGACCCCCGCACCACCCCCCACACACGCCGACCCCCGGACACCGCATCCGACAACCGCTCCAACACCACAACACCCGCACCTTCGCCCCATGCAGTGCCGTCGGCCGCGGCCGCGTAGGGCTTGCAGCGGCCGTCGCGGGAGAGCCCCTGCTGCGCGCTGAACTCGGCGAACATCCCGGGTGTCGCCATCACCGCGACGCCGCCGGCCAGCGCGAGGTCGCACTCGCCCCGGCGCAGCGCCTGCACCGCCTGGTGCAGCGCCACCAGCGACGACGAGCACGCCGTGTCCACGGTCACGGTCGGGCCGGCGAAGCCGAAGACGTAGGAGACGCGGCCCGAGACCACCGCCGCCGCCTGGCCCGTCAGCAGGTGTCCCCCGGTGCCCTCCGCGGGCTCGTGCAGCCGCGGGCCGTAGTCCTGAGCGGTGGCGCCCACGAACACGCCGACCCGGCTGCCGCGCAGGTCACCCGGGCGCAGGCCGGCGCGCTCCAGGGCCTCCCACACCGTCTCCAACAACACCCGCTGCTGCGGATCCATCGCCAACGCCTCACGCGGCGACACCCCGAAGAACCCCGCATCAAACCCCGCCGCATCCCCCAGAAACCCGCCCCGCCGCACATAACTCGTCCCCCCGCGACCCCCCTCCGGGTCATACAGCGCCTCCACATCCCACCCCCGATCCGCCGGAAACTCCGAGGTCGCATCACCCCCCGACGCCACCAGATCCCACAACCCCTCCGGCGAACCCACCCCACCCGGCAACCGGCACCCCACCCCCACAACCGCCACCGGAGCGCCGGCACCGGGTTCCGGACGCGGTCGGGCACCGGCGGCCGGCGCCGGCTCGGGCTCCGCGGTGCCGCCGCCCTGTTCGGCGTGCAGCCGATCCGCCAGCAGGTCGGGGGTGGGGGCGTCGAAGAGCAGGGTGGCGGGGAGCGCGAGCCCGGTGGCGGCGCCGATCCGGTCGCGCAGCTCGACCGACAGGATCGAGTCGAGGCCCAGGTCGCCGAAGGCGGTACCGGCGTCGAGGGTCTCGGGCGAGGCGTGCCCGAGCACCGCGGCCGTGTGCGTCAGCACGAGGTCGCGCAACCGGCGCAGCTCGGCGGCGCCCTTGCGCGGTCCGCGCCGCTCCGCTGCCGGGTCGCGCCCACCGGGTGGCCCGGCCCCGTCGGCCGCCTCGACTCCGGGCGCGGCCGCCCCGGCCGTCCGCTCGGCGCCCGCCCCCTCGCGGCCGCCGGCCGCGCCCGCGGGGCCGGGGTCGAAGGGGCGGCGCTGGAAGGCGTAGGTGGGCAGGTCCACCGGCCGGGTGCCCGGCCCGAAGACCGCGTCCCAGTCGAGGTCCACTCCGTTGACGTGCAGGGCCGCCGCGTACTCGGCCGCCGCGCGCTCCTCGTCGCCGCGGCGCGGGCCGGCGACGCAGGCCGCCGGGGCCGTGCCGCCGCCGCGCGCCTCGGCGGCCTCGCGCGCCAGCGTCGTCAGCATCCCGCCCGGCCCCAGCTCGCAGTAGACGCCCGTCCCGCGCTCGTGCAGCACGGCCAGGCAGTCGGCGAAGCGGACCGGCTGCCGCGCCTGGCGCACCCAGTACTCCGCGTCGGCCAGATCATCGGGACCGGCCACGTCCCCGGTCACGCCGGAGACCAGGTCGGGCCCCTCCCCCGGGCGCACCCGCAGGCCGCGCGCCGCCTCCCGCAGCGCCGGCAGCGCCGGATCGACCTGCGGCGCGTGGAACGCGTGGCTGACCTGCAGCCGCCGTGTGCTGCGGCCGCGCTCGCCCAGAAGTTCGGCGATCCGCGAGACGGCGGCCCGCTCACCCGAGATCACCGCCGACTCCGCGCCGTTGTCCGCCGCGACCGCCACCGCGCCCTCGGCGCCCTGCTCGGCGATCAGCTCGGCGGCTTCGGCGGCACCGGCGCGGACGGCGAACATCGCCCCGCCCTCGGGCAGCGCGTCCAGCCCCCGCGCGCGTGCGGCCACCAGCGCGCATGCGTCGGCCAGGGGGAGCATGCCGCTGACGTGGGCCGCGGCCAGCTCGCCGATCGAGTGCCCGGCGACCAGCGCCGGCCGCACGCCCCACGACTCCAGCAGCCGGTACAGCGCGACGCCCACGGCGAACAGCGCGGGCTGGGTCCAGCCGGTGCGGTCCAGCAGCGCGGCGCGCTCGGTTCCCTGCTCGGCCCACATGACGCCGCACAGCGGGCCGGGCAGCAGCGGGTCCAGCCCCGCGCACACCTCGTCCAGGGCCGCCGCGAACACCGGCGCCCGCGCGTACAGCCGGCCCCCCATGCCCGGGTACTGGGTGCCCTGGCCCGGGAACAGCACCGCCGTCGCGCCGGCGCGCGGGTGGCCGCGCAGCACTCCGGTGCCGCCCGTGCCCGCCCGGAGGGCGTCCAGCCCGGCGAGCAGCTCCGCGCGGTCGGCGGCGACCACCGCCGCGCGCCGGCCCAGCGCCGTGCGGGTGGTCGCCAGCGACGCGCCGAGGTCGCGCAGCGGCGGCGGATCGGCCACCAGGTGCTCGCGCAGCCGGCGGGCCTGGGCGCGCAGCGCAGCCGCGCCGGCGCCCGAGAGCACGAACGGCAGGTGCGCCGCGTCTGCGCTCCCGGCGGCGTCCGGCAGCCCGCACCGCCCACGCCGCGGACCGGCCCCCCGCTCTTCGCCCGGCGGTACCGCGGGCGCCTCGGCGACGAGCACGTGGCAGTCGGTTCCGCCCATGCCGAAGGACGACACCCCCGCCACGCGCCGCGCGCCGTCCCCGGGCCAACGTGTGGTCTCGCGCTGTACGCGCAGGCCCAGCCGGGCCAGCGGTATCCGGGGGTGCGCGCTCTCGAAGCCGAGGCTGGGTACCAGCTCGCCGGCGGCCACCCCCAGTACGGCCTTGATCAGCCCGGCGACACCCGCGGCCGCGCCGAGGTGGCCGATGTTGGTCTTGGCCGAGCCGACCGGGAGCGGCTCGGAGGAGGGGCGCCGCGCACCCAGTGCCTCGCCCAGGGCGGCGGCCTCGACGGGGTCGCCGGCGGGGGTACCGGTGCCGTGCAGCTCCACGTACCCGACCTCGGCGGGGTCGATCCCGGCGTCGCGGCAGGCCAGGCGGATCACGTCGGCCTGCCCGCGGGCGGCCGGCACGGTCAGGCCCCCGCCGTCGCCGTCGTTGCCGACCGCCGCGCCCAGCAGCACCGCGTGCACGCGGTCGCCGTCGGCCAGCGCGTCGGCCAGCCGCTTGAGCAGGACGATCCCGCCGCCCTCGCCGCGCACGTAGCCGTCGGCGCGGGCGTCGAACGTGCGGCAGCGGCCGCTCGGCGAGAGCGCACCGAAGGCCTGCTCGCCGGCGGCGCCCTCGGCGGAGAGGTTCAGGTGCACTCCCCCGGCCGCGGCGATGTCGGACTCGCGGCGCCGCAGGCTCTCCACAGCCAGCTGCACGCCCACGAGCGAGGACGACTGGCCGGTGTCGACCGCCAGGCTGGGACCGCGCAGGCCCAGCGTGTAGGAGACCCGGTTGGCGATGACGGCGCGGCTGGCGGCGGTGAGCGTGTGGTGGGTGGCCGGGGTGCCGGCGGCGCGGGCGCGGGCGGCGTGGTCGTCGCCCATGGCGCCGACGAACACGCCGGTGCGGGTGCCGCGCAGCCGCTCGGCGGAAAGGCGGGCGTCCTCGGCGGCCTCCCACACCAGCTCCAGGGCGATCCGCTGGCGCGGGTCCATGGCGGCGGCCTCGCGCGGGGAGACGCCGAACGGCTCGGGGTCGAAGGCGTCGGCGTCGACGAACCCGCCGGGCAGCACGTCGCCGTCGAGGCGGGGCGCCGCGGCCGCACGGTCGGGCGGGGGCGCGGTGACGGCGCTGCGGCCCTCACGGAGCAGGCGCCGGTAAGCACCGGGACTGTCGGCTCCGGGGAAGCGGCAGGCCATCCCGATCACGGCGATGCGGCGGTGCGCTTCCTCGTCCGGCCGACGGCCGGCCGAGCTGTCCCGCTGTGTCACGTCGGCTCACCCCTGCTCGATCGCCGGTTTAAGGTTCCGGGCCGCTGCGTGACTCGGCGGGCGGCCGGTACGCAGCGTCCCGATGGGAGTCCGGCACCGCCGGGACACGGAAGGAACGGCGGTGCGCCGGGAATTTCGATGATCGGCTACCGGGAAACGATCATCGGTTTCCCGGAACGGGCGGCGGCTCCGCCGGCGGCCGGTCGATCATCGCCGGTGCCGCGGTTCATCGCCCCCGTGTTCGGAAGAACACCGCGAATACCGCCTGGAACAGGCGGAATTTCCCCGGATCGGGCTGCGCGAGCGGGGCGGCGATCGTCGGCGAATGGCGCGTCCTGTGCCATGTCGGACCCCGGAGTTCGGCGAGGAGGAATATCAATCTGCGAATCGCCCATTGGAGACATGCGACCCAGAAAGCATCAGACTCCACTTGAACGACAACACAGAGAGATCGTAACGCCAACCCATAAGCAGGGCAATAGGCCTCTTGTTTTCGGACATCTGGGGCGATTGAGCAGGCAGTTGTCCGTGAAATCAATGGTGGGGAAAGCCGCCACTGTGACGCATGAAAAAGCCCGGTCCGGGAGCCTCTGCGCTGAAGCTCCCGAACCGGGTGCCGAACGGGCGGGTTCCGGCCTCCGGCTACGCGGCGCCGTTCCTGGCCGCTACATCGCGCAGGTAGGCGCGGGCCGACTCCGGGGCGTAGAGCCACTCGTCGAAGTCGGGCGGGTAGTCCCAGCCCTGGATCCACCGGTCGCCGACCTCGGGATAGGTCATCGCGGCACCGAGAAGCTCCTGGAAGTGCGGCGGCAGCTCCTGCTCCCAGAGTGTGGAGTTGAGCTCGGCGAAGCGCTGCACGGGCAGCCCGTACTGCCAGAACCGCTCGAACGCGCCGGAGAGGAACTCCTCGTCGAACGGGCGGTCGCCGTGCTCGACGATGCTCTGGAGGTAGCTGCGCGCACACCGGGTCGAGTGGTTCCACCCCTGGCCCACGAACGGGTCCATGGTGATCACCACGTCGGCGATGCCCAGCACCAGCCCGCCCGAGGGAAGCACGCCCACCGGGTTGCGCACCTGGGGCGTGAAGTACTCCACCAGCGTGCTGGTGCCGTCGACAAGCGACGCGTCGCGGACCCGCTCGTAGTAGTCGGGGGCGTACTTGCGCAGCAGGTCCTGCATCCGCCGCCACTGCTCCTCGGGACGCGGCCGGTCGGGCCAGGCGTCCATCGGTCCGCCGCGCTTGTCGCCGAGGAACAGCGAGTGGCAGGGGCCGTCGGTGGTCAGGAACGGCACGAAGATCATGTTCCCGGCGTCGGCGGTGGACGCGGCCCAGCCGATGTTCTCCCGCTCGCCGGGGTCGGGCAGCACGTCGTAGATGTTGGCCTGGGCCACCGCCCGCGGGCGCGCGCCGCTGAACCGGCTGGTGTCCTGGTCGAACAGCGCGCCCAGCTCGCCGTGGCCCACCGCGACCACGATCAGGTCGAACATCCGCGAGAAGTAGTCGAGGTCGGTGAGCGTGACGCCGTGGATCACGACCTTGCCGCCGGAGTCCTCGAAGTACTCCAGCCAGTCGGCCATCTTGATCCGCCGGTCGATGGACACGGTGTAGCGGTCGCCCGTGCCCGTCCTGCCCTTGAGCGTCACCGCGTCCGCGCCCGGCGGATAGAGGTGGATCTTGAAGTCCTCGATCCGGGGCGCCTGGCCGCTCCAGAAGTCCAGGTTCAGCTCGCGTTCGTAGTCCAGGGCGGTCGGGAACGTCATCTGGGTGATCGACGGCCGTCCGGTGCGGATCTCCAGCGAGCTCTGCCCGGTGATCACCGTGACGTCGTAGCCGTGGTTGAGCAGCCCGTGGGCCAGGTGGAGGCCCGAGTGCCCGGCGCCGACGATGAGGATCTTGCGCATCAGAGTTGTCCTTCTCGGGGAGTCTGCGATGTGCGCCGGCCGGCGAGCGGCGGCGCAGCGGTCACCCCACCGGCGCGGCGGCGGCGTTGGTCGAGAGCGCGTACCGGAGCAGCGACTTGAGCACGGTGCCGCCCGAGGAGCGGTCGCGGGCGTCGAAGTCCAGAATCGGCACGTCGGCGCCGATCTCCAGCGCCTCGCGGATCTGCTCGACCGAGTACTCCAACTGGCCGTCGAACCTGTTCAGCGCCACGATGTAGGGGATGCGCCGGTTGGTCTCGAAGTAGTCGACGGCCTCGAAGCTGTCGGCCAGCCGGCGGCAGTCGACGACCACCACCGCACCCACGGCGCCGCGCACGAGGTCGTCCCACATGAACCAGAAACGGGTCTGGCCGGGCGTGCCGAACATGTACAGGATGAGCTGCTGGTCGACGGTGATCCGCCCGAAGTCCATGGCCACGGTGGTGGTGACCTTCTGCGGGGTGGCGGAGGTGTCGTCGTGGCCGACGCTCGCCTCGGTCATCACCGCTTCGGTCGTCACGGCGGGGATCTCGGAGACCGAGCCGACCAGGGTCGTCTTGCCCGCTCCGAAGCCGCCGGCGATGACGATCTTGGTCGACATCTTGTTCGGGATGTCACTGGAAAAGTCGTTCGAGACCACGGAGCGCCCTCTCGAGAACCTGGTTTTCCGACGGGCTGTTGCCCGTGATTGTGGGATGGATGTAGACGAGTCCCAGCTCGGCGAGATCGCTCAGCAGTACCTGGACCACACCCAGCGGGATCGTGAGCTCGGCCGACACCTCGGCGACGGAGCGTGTCTCGCGGCACAGCAGGTAGATCCGCTGCGACTCGGGCATGAGTTTCGCGGGAGCGTCGTTGCTGGGATCGGCGGTGGAGACGAGCGTCTGCACCATGAGGGGGTGGCGTGATCTGGTCCGCCCGCCCGTGAACGTGTAGGGGCGGATTCGCGAGCCCCTTCGCTTGCGGTAGCTCATGACTGTGGCAACCTCTTCATTCGCTCCCGGCCTGCCCGGCCGCCGACTAGTTTCCGATCACTTCGCGCAGCTCGGACCTCAGCTGCGGCGTCAGCGCGTGGCCGACGTTCTCCACCAGCCGGGTCATCTGGTAGGCGACGATCTTCATGTCGGCGGTCGGCGCTGTGAGGACCGCGAGGCAGGAGCCGTCGCTGATCGACATGACGAACAGGTGGCCGCGCTGCATGCGCACGATCAGCTGCTCGCACTCGCCCTTGGCGAACAGCTTCGCGCCGCCCACGGCGAGGCTGTGCATGCCGCTGGCGATGGCGGCGAGCTGCTCGGCGTGCTCTTCGGGGAAGTCCTCGGAGCAGGTCAGGACGAGGCCGTCGGAGGAGACGACCACGGCGTGGTCGACGCCGGGGACGTCGGAGACGAAGTTGGAGATCAGCCAGGCGAAGTTCTCTGCGGTCACGCTCATCGGGTTGCTCATTGCTCTATCAGCCTTTTCGCTAGGCGTGCGGGGGTCGCGGGGGTCGGCGCCGGCGCGGTTCGCGGGGGGAGGGCCGTACCGCGGCGGGTCACGGTGCGTCCCCCTCCGCGCGGCGGCCCTCGCGGGTGGCGGCGCGCTCGCCCTCCATGAACCCGCCCAGTTCGTCGCGGATCCGCTCGGCCCGGCCGCCGGAGGGTTCGGGGCCGGACGCCGGATCGGGACCGGGGTCCGCGGCGGGTTCGGGTGCGGAGGCCTCGGCCTGCATCATGCGCAGCGGCGACTGGTGCGCCGTGCGCCGGGGCAGCCCCGCGGCGGTGACCGCGGACGTGGAACCGCTCTGCGGCCGGGAGGCGCTCTGCCCGCCGCCGACGGCTCCGGCGGCCGCTTCGGGCGCGGGCGGCATGCGGTGGAAGCCGGCGGACGGCTGCGGCGAGGCGGCCGCCATCGCGGGCGCGGCGGCCTGGGCCGGGACGCCGGGAACCGGGGTGGGCCCGGACGTGCTCAACTGCTCGGCGGGCACGACCGTGTAGGCGCTGACACCGCGGAAGGCCCGCGCCTCCAGCTGCACCCGCAGGCCGTGGCGGTGGGCGATGCGGCTGGCCACGTAGAGCCCCATGTGCCGCATCACGCGCTTGTCCAGCACCGGGGTGCCCGCCAGCCGGGTGTTGATGTCGGCCAGCTGGTCCTGGGGGACGCCGATCCCCTCGTCCTCGACGATCACCAGCAGGCCGCCGTCGGGCATCATCTGGCCGCTGATCACGACCTGGGCGTGGTCGGGAGAGTGGTTGGTGGCGTTGTCGAGCAGCTCGGCCAGGAGGTGGCTCAGGTCGTCGGCGGCTTCGCCGGCGACGAACCGGTCGGGCAGGCGGCCGATCTGCACGCGGCTGTAGTTCTTGATCTCCGAGGTGGCGGCGCGGGCCACGTCGAGCAGCGCCACCGGCTCCATGCCGGCGTCGTCGCTCTCCTGGTCGGCGAGGACCAGCAGGTTCTCGCCGTTGCGCCGCATCCGGGTGGCCAGGTTGTCGATCTCGAACAGCTTGGCCAGCAGGTCGGGGTCCTCGGTGGAGTCCTCCAGGCTGCCCACGATGTCCAGCAGCGACTCCACCATGGTCAGGTCGCGCATCGCCAGGCCGGCGAGCGCCTCGGTGAGCAGGTTCGGGTCCGGCACGGGCTCGGCCGGCTCGGGGGGCACCCACTCCGTCTTGCGGTGCCCGTGGACGGGCGCGCCGGGGGCGAAGCCGTTGGTGCTCTGCCCGCTCCACCGCACGTTCTCGCGGGCGGGGGCGGGCTGCGCCCGGTGGGTGCCGGCACCGGCGCCGGGATACCACTGTCCGGCTCCGGGGGGCGGCTGCGGCAGGGCGTAGGGGGCGGGCGCCGACGCCGGGGGCTCGGACTGCGCCGGCGGCACCGCTCTGCGGCTCAGCCCGAGGCGGCGCAGCAGCCGCCGGAACCGCCCTTCGGGGGAGGATCGGTTGTCGTCTGCGGTCATGGCCGACCGACGGTCGTCGCGGCCTGGGGGTGAGGGCGGCTGGGCCACAACACGCCTCCTCGATTCAGTGGGGGGTACCAGATATGCCGGCCCCGGAACAGCGGTGGAAATGCAGCGGAGACCGTTGCCGGCGGTGGGGCGCACCAGCGCCCCGGCCGCTCTCCACCGCGCCTTTCGGAGCGCTCCTGCCTGGGAATTCGCTTCGGCGGCCGCACCGGCGGCGGGGCAGCCGCTGCGGCACCGGACCCCCGAACAGGAAATCCCTCGGGTCGGACGGAATAGTCGCACGAAACAGGACTTGCACGGGTTTCATTTCGGTCCGCCGATCAATGGCCGACCGAATCAACGGTGAGCCTAGCAAAGGGGGTCGGCGGCAACAGGGAATCCCGGAAAACGCCGCGAAAATGCTTGCGGCGTGCATTCCGCGTCGAATGAGCGTCGGCACGCGTGATGACCGCTTCGTGTCAGCTCCGCCGGAATAGGCGCAATACGCCGAAGAAGAGGTTCGCCGCCGTCGGTGGCGCTTAGTCCCACTGGGGACCTTCGGCCGCGACGGACCGGGCGCGCCGCGGTCGCCGCGCCGGGAGCCGGGGCGGGGCGGGTCGCGGCGCCGGGGACCGGGGAACGGGACCGGTGGACCGCGGCCCGCACCGCGGAGTCCGCGCCGGCGCCGGCGGCGGCCGCGGTGCGGGTCCGGGCCGCGCTCAGGGGCGGTAGGCCGCCGTGGAACCGCGGACGGTGAGCTCCGGCGCGAACCGCAGCCGCGCGTGGCTGTGGTCGGACTCGTGCAGCTCCGACAGCAGCAGCTGCATGGCCGCCCGGCCGAGTTCGTACTTGGGCTGGGCGACGGTGGTCAGCCCCGGGTGCACCAGGGCCGCGAGGTTCACGTCGTCGTAGCCCACCACCGACAGGTCGGCCGGTGCGCTGAGGCCGCGCTCACCCAGCCCCTTGAGCACCCCCACGGCCAGCTGGTCGTTGGTGCAGAACACCGCCTGCGGCCGGCGCTTGGGGCCGCCCGCCAGCACCTCCTCGACCGCCTTCTCCCCCGATTCGGCGTTGAGCTGGGCGGTGTGGATGACCCGCACGACCTCGTCGGGATCGGCACCGGACTCGGCCACCGAGGCCCGCAGCCCTTCCAGCCGGGTGCGGCACTGCTCCAGATGGCCCGGCCCGCTGAGGTAGGTGATCCGCTCGTGGCCGAGGTTGATCAGGTGCCGCCCGGCCGCCATGCCGCCGGCGTGGTTGTCCACCGAGACGCTGCAGGCGATGTCGTCGGAGACGTCGCCGCGGTCCAGCAGCACGCCGGGCACCCCCTGCTTGCGCAGCCACAGCAGGTCCGCGGTGTCGCCGTCGACGGGCATGATGACCGCGCCGGCGGCGCGCTGCTCGGCCAGCAGCCGGATGGAGCGCTGCTGGCGCGCGGCCTGCTCGGCGGAGTTGAGCAGCACCACGGCCAGCCCCTCCTCGCCGGCGGTGTCCTCGACGCCGCGCGCCACCTCGGCGAAGAAGGGGTTGGTGACGTCGAGGACGAGCAGGCCGACCGAGTCGCTGCGCCCGGACCGCAGACTGCGGCCCGAGGAGTTGCGCACGTAGTCGAGCTCGCGCACCGCGCGCTCGACGCGGCGCCGGGTGGACTCGGCGACGCGCTCGGGCCGGTTCAGGACGTTGGACACGGTGCCGGGAGAAACGCCGGCGCGCGCTGCCACGTCGTTGATGCCGACGGGTCGTCTGATGCCTTCGGTCGAGGACAACGCTGCTTCTCCGCGGTGCTCGGGCGGTTCGTTGGCCGCTTATGCTCACAGGTTTATTAAAACGTGTCAATACCCGGTCCCACCCTACTCTCCCGCACGCGCCGGGATCGGGGAACGACCACATCCGGCACGTCACGCCAGAAACGCGTGACAACCGGGAAATTTGCCGAAAACCCCCTTGACACCGCTGCTGTGACCCACCTAACGTCCAGCGTCATTGAAACGTTTTTCAGCGCGCGCCGCCCCCGCGGCGCTCGATTGCCGAAGGAGGACGCCGTGGACCGTCACCCACCACCGGCTCCTCCGCTCCTGTCACTGGTGGGCGTGTCCAAGTCCTTCGGGACCGTGCACGCCCTCCAGGACGTCTCCCTTGAGCTGCGTGCGGGCGAGATCCACGCGCTCTGCGGTGAGAACGGGGCGGGAAAGTCGACCCTGGTGAAGACGATCGCCGGGGTGCACCGTCCGGACACCGGGCACGTCGAGGTCCTGGGCGAGCCGACCGCGCTCAACGCCCCCGCCGACGCCCAGCGCGCCGGGGTCGCGGTCATCTACCAGGAACCGACCCTGTTCCCCGACCTCTCGGTCGCGGAGAACATCTTCATGGGCCGCCAGCCGTTGGCACGCGGGCGCCGCATCGACCGCCGCGCCATGCGCGAGGCCGCCGACGCGCTGTTCGCGCGCCTGGGCGTGCGGCTCGACCCCGACCGGCCCGCCCGCGGCCTGTCCATCGCCGATCAGCAGCTCGTCGAGATCGCCAAGGCGATGTCCTTCGACGCCCGCGTGCTGGTGATGGACGAACCGACCGCAGCGCTGTCGGGCGTCGAGGTCGACCGGCTGTTCGCGGTCGCGCGCTCGCTGCGCGACAACGGCGCGGCGGTGCTGTTCATCTCGCACCGCTTCAACGAGGTCTTCGAGCTGTGCGACCGCGTGACCGTGATGCGCGACGGCCGCTACATCTCGACCGAACCCGTCGCCGAGCTGACCGTCGACGACCTCGTGCACAGCATGGTGGGACGCGAGGTCGCCACGCTGTTTCCCAAGCAGGACGTCGCCGCCGGCGACACCGTCCTGGAGGTCGAGGGCCTGGGCCGGACCGGCGTCTTCGCCGACGTGGGGTTCTCCGTGCGCGCCGGCGAGATCGTGGCGCTGGCCGGGCTCGTGGGCGCCGGGCGCAGCGAGGTGGTGCGCGCCGTCTTCGGCGTCGACCGCTACGAGACGGGCACCGTGCGCGTGTCCGGCCGGCGCCTGCCGCCCGGCCGCTCCTCCGCTGCCATGGCGGCCGGTGTCGCCCTGGTGCCGGAGGACCGCCGCCAGCAGGGCCTGGTGATGGAGATGTCCATCGAGCGCAACGCCACCCTGACCCGGCGCTGGGCGCTGAGCCGGCTGGGCGTGCTGCGCCGCCGCGACGAGGAGCGCGCGGCGGCCGAGTGGGCCGAACGGCTCCAGCTCAAGGCCGGCCGGCTCTCCGACGCGGTCACCACGCTCTCCGGCGGCAACCAGCAGAAGGTGGTGCTGGCCAAGTGGCTGGCCACCGAGCCGCGGCTGCTCATCGTCGACGAGCCCACCCGCGGCATCGACGTCGGGACCAAGGCGGAGGTGCACCGGCTGCTGTCCGAGCTGGCCGGCCGGGGCATCGCCGTGCTGATGGTCTCCAGCGAGCTGCCGGAGGTGCTCGGGATGGCCGACCGCGTGCTGGTCATGCACGAAGGCCGCATCGCCGCCGAGATCCCGCGCGAGCAGGCGACCGAGGAGTCGGTGATGTACGCGGCCACGGGCCAGAAGGGCAGGGCGGCGTGAGCGGACCCGACGAGACCGGCGCCCCCGCCGCGGGCGGCGCCGCGCAGACGAGCCCGCCGCCCGCGGCGCCGGGGCCCGCGCAGGAGACCCGGGAGGAGCACGGCGGCGGCGTCCGCACGGGCCGGCGTATCCGCCAGGCGCGCGAGCTGGGCATCCTGCTCGCGCTGGTGCTGCTCGTGGCCGTGACCGCCCTGGTCAACCCGGGCTTCCTGTCCGGGCAGAGCGTGCGCGACCTGCTGCTGGGCGCCACCCTGCTGACCATCCTGGCCGTGGGCCAGTCGATGGTGCTCATCACCCGCAGCGTCGATCTGTCCGTGGGCTCGGTGATGGGCCTGTCGGCGTTCGCGGTGGGCATGATGTTCGTGTCCTTCCCCGGCCTGCCCACTCCGGTGGTGATGGCCGCCGGGGTGCTGGTGGGCACGGTCTGCGGCGTGGTCAACGGCGTGCTGGTGGCCGCCGCGCGGGTGCCCGCCCTGGTGGTCACCCTGGGCACGCTGTACATGTTCCGCGGCATCGACTTCTGGTGGGCCTCGGGCCGGCAGATCAACGCCGCCGACATGCCCGACGGCTTCCTGGGCCTGTCCCGCGTGACGCTGCTGGGGATGCCGCTGCCGGCGGTGGTCGCCCTCGCGGTGGTGCTGGCGGCCGGCTGGTACCTGCGCAACTACCGCAGCGGGCGCGAGCTCTACGCCGTGGGCTCCGAGCCGGCGGCGGCGCGCCTGGTCGGCATCCCGGTGGACCGGCGGGTGTTCATGCCGTTCGTGGCCAACGGGTCGCTGGCGGGCCTGGCCGGCGTCCTCTACGCCTCGCGGTTCGGCACGCTCGACGCGACGGTGGGCACCGGCCTGGAGCTGGAGGTGGTGGCGGCCGCCGTGGTCGGCGGCGTGGCGATCTTCGGCGGGAGCGGCACCGTCTACGGAGCCGCCCTGGGCGCGCTGCTGCTGTCGACCATCGACGCTGCGCTGCCGATGCTGCAGGTCGGCTCGTTCTGGCAGCAGGCGGTGGTCGGCCTGCTGATCCTCGTCTCGATCGGACTGGACCGGCTGCTGGCGCTGCGCGCCGCGCGCCGGCTCCGAGGAGGTGGTACCCGTGGGGCCTGAGGTGGACACCCCGGGCACGAGCGCACCGCCTTCGGCGGCGCGGTCGGCGCCCGAGCCGCAGCGGGGGCCGGCGCCCTCGGTGCTGCGGTCGCTGCTGCGTACCCGCGAGGCGTCGGTCCTCGGCGCCCTGGCGGTCTCGGTACTGGCCGCCTCGTTCATGGTCGAGGGCTTCGCCACCGGGCGCAACGCCGGCTTCCTGGTCCTGGACGTCGCCGCGATCGCGCTGATCGCGCTGCCGATGACCCTGGTGGTCATCACCGGCGAGATCGACCTGAGCGTGGCGAGCACGCTCGGGCTGACCAGTGCGGTCATGGGCCAGCTGTGGGTCCTGGGCCTGCCGCTGGAGACGATCGTGCCGCTGTGCGTGCTGTTCGGGGCGCTCCTCGGCGCCCTGAACGGGGTGCTGGTGACGGTGGCCGGGCTGCCGTCGCTGGCGGTGACCATCGGGACGATGGCGATGTACCGCGGCCTGGCGTACGCGGTGCTGGGCGACCGGGCGGTGGCCGACTTCCCGTTCACCTGGACGGGCGGGGCGACCTCGCGGCTGCCGGGCACCGACATCCCCTGGATCGCGGTGCTGATCCTGGTGCTGGCCGCGCTCTTCGGCCTGCTGCTGCACGCCACTCCGATCGGCCGCTCGCTGTACGCGATCGGCAACAACGACGAGGCGACCCGGTTCTCCGGGATCTCGGTGCGCTGGACCAAGCTGTGGCTGTTCGTCGCCTCCGGCACCGTCGCGGCCGGCGCCGGCGTCTTCTGGACACTGCAGTACGGCAGCGCCCGCGCCGACAACGCCTACGGCCTGGAGCTTTCGGTCGTGGCGGCGGTGCTGCTGGGCGGCGTGTCGATCTTCGGCGGCCGGGGCGCGCTGCCCGGCGTGCTCGCCGGCGTACTGCTGCTGGGCACCATCCGCAACGCCCTGATGCTGGCCGACGTGTCCTCCGACGTGCTCGACATCGTCACCGGCCTGCTGCTGGTGGTCTCGGTGGTGCTGCCCACCACCCTGGCCCGCGTGCGCGAGCGCCGGCCCGGCCGGCTCCGCCCTCCTAGGGCCGCCTCCCGACCGGCCCTGCCCGTTTCTCCCCCGCGCAGAAGGAAAGTGAAGAACCGACCATGAGAAAACGCATCCGCTACGGCGTCACGGCCGCCGCCCTGGCCGGCGTCATGCTGGCAGCCTCCGCCTGCGGCGGCACCACCCGCGGCGACGGCGACGGCTCGGGCTCCGGCTCGGGCGGCTCCGAGGCCGAGGCCGACCCGAACGCCGAGATCCCCGAGGGCCTGAAGATCAGCTTCCTGCCCAAACAGCTCAACAACCCCTACTTCACCGTGGCCGACTCCGGCGGCAAGGAGGCGGTCGAGGAGCTGGGCGGGGAGTTCAAGGAGGTCGGCCCCTCCGAGGCCAACGCCTCCTCCCAGGTCAGCTACATCAACACGCTCAGCCAGCAGGGCAGCGACGTGATCGTGACCGCCGCCAACGACCCCAACGCGGTCTGCGGCGCGCTCAACCAGGCCCGCCAGGCCGGAAGCGTGGTGGTCACCTTCGACTCCGACGCCTCACCCGAGTGCCGCGACCTGTTCATCAGCCAGGCGTCGGCCGAGGGCATCGCCACCATCCAGGTGGAGATGATCGCCGAGCAGATCGGCGGCGAGGGCGAGATCGCCTTCCTCTCGGCCACGCCCAACGCCACCAACCAGAACGCGTGGCTGAAGCTGATGGAGGAGGAGCTGAAGAAGGACGAGTACTCCGGCATCGAGGTCGTCGACACCGTCTACGGCAACGACGACGACCAGAAGTCCTTCAACGAGATGCAGGGCCTGCTGCAGACACACCCGGACCTGGCGGGCGTCATCTCCCCCACCACGGTGGGCCTGGCCGCGGCCGCGCGGTACCTGGGCTCCTCCGACTACAAGGGCGAGGTGGCCCTGACCGGCCTGGGCACGCCCAACCAGATGCGGGAGTACGTCAAGGACGGCACCGTCGAGGAGTTCGCCCTGTGGAAGCCGAGCGACCTGGGCTACCTGGCGGCCTACGCCGGCGCCTCGCAGTCGGCCGGACGCATCACCGGTGAGAAGGGCCAGACGTTCAAGGCCGGGCGGCTGGGCGAGTACGAGATCGGCGCCGACGGCGAGATCGTGCTCGGCCCGCCCACGGTGTTCAACAAGGACAACATCGACGACTTCGACTTCTGATCCGGCCCGCGGCCGGGCCGGGGCGGGGGCAGGGCGCCCCTCACCGGCCCGGCCGGGCCCCGCCCCGGGGAGGACGGCGATGCAGCGGGTCTGCTTCCTGCTCAAGGTCAAACCCGACCGCCTGGAGGAGTACCGGCGGCGCCACGCCGAGGTGTGGCCCGAGATGCGGGCCGCGCTCAGCGAGGCCGGCTGGCACAACTACTCGATCTTCTGCCGCGAGGACGGCCTGCTGGTGGGCTACCTGGAGACCGAGGACTTCGCGGCCGCCCAGGAGGCCATGGCCGCCACCGCGGTCAACGCCCGCTGGCAGGCGGAGATGGCCCCGTTCTTCGAGGGCCTCGACGGCCGCCCGGACGAGGGGATGGTGCCCCTGACGGAGGTGTTCCACCTGGACTGAGCGCGACCGAGCCGCCCCGCCGCCCTCCGCCTCCCGTCGGGCCACGGGACGATCCTGGGAACCGCCGGCATTTCGGGACCGCGGAACGACCGCCCCGCTTTGAATCGTTACAACCCAAGGAGTCCTCCGAAAATGACCGACCTCAGCGCCGTCAAGGCCGCGCTGCGCGGGCAGTCCATCGAGCTGCCCTCGTGGGCGTTCGCCAACAGCGGCACCCGTTTCAAGGTGTTCGGCCAGCCCGGGGTGCCGCGCACACCCCAGGAGAAGATCGCCGACGCGGCGCAGGTGCACCGCTACACCGGCATCGCCCCCAGCGTCGCCCTGCACATCCCCTGGGACACCGTCGACGACTACGCCGAGCTGGCCGCCTACGCCCGCGAGCAGGGCGTGCGCGTCGGCACCGTCAACGCCAACGTCTTCCAGGACGACGACTTCAAGCTGGGCAGCGTCACCAACCCCGACCCCGGCGTCCGCGCCAAGGCGCTGGACCACCTGTTCGCCTGCATCGGCGTCATGGACGCCACCGGATCGGCCGACCTCAAGCTCTGGTTCGCCGACGGCACCAACTACCCCGGCCAGGACGACGTCCGCGCCCGGCAGGACCGGTTGGCCGAGGCCTTGGAGGCGGTGCGCGACCGGCTCGGGCCCGACCAGCGGATGCTGCTGGAGTACAAGCTCTTCGAGCCCGCGTTCTACACCACCGACGTCCCCGACTGGGGCACCGCCTACGCCCACTGCCTCAAGCTGGGCGACCAGGCCCAGGTGGTCGTGGACACCGGCCACCACGCGCCGGGCACCAACATCGAGTTCATCGTCGCCTTCCTGCTGCGCGAGCACAAGCTCGGCGGCTTCGACTTCAACTCCCGCTTCTACGCCGACGACGACCTGATGGTGGGCGCGGCCGACCCCTTCCAGCTCTTCCGCATCATGTACGAGGTGGTACGCGGCGGCGGCTACGACCCGGCCGAGGGCATCGCGTTCATGCTCGACCAGTGCCACAACATCGAGGCCAAGATCCCCGCCCAGATCCGCTCGGTGCTCAACGTCCAGGAGGCCACGGCCAAGGCGCTGCTGGTCGACGCCGGCGCGCTCGACGCCGCCCAGCGGTCCGGCGACGTGCTCGGCGCCAACGCGGTGCTGATGGACGCCTACAACACCGACGTGCGCCCGCTGCTGGCCGAGCTGCGCGAGGAGGACGGGCGCGACCCCGACCCCATGGCCGCGTTCGCCCGGTCGGGCTACCTGGAGGCCATCGCCGCCGAGCGCGTCGGCGGCAGGCAGGCCGGATGGGGGGCGTGAGCATGGCGAACGCAGTGAGCAGCCCCCCCACCGCGTCCCTCCGCCTGCGGCTGGCCGCGGCCGGGCTGGCCGCGCTGACCCCCGTGCCGGTCCTCACGGCCGCGGCGGCGCCCGCGGCCGCCGACACCGGCGCGGGCGGCGCGCCGGCCGCCGTGGGCGCCGAGCTGGTGCGCGACAGCGTGCTCGACCAGCAGGGGCTCTACTTCGTCTCCTACGACGGAATCGTCAACAACAACTCCTTCCAGCAGGAGGGCATCCTCACCCACGGCGGCTACCAGTACGCCGCCTGGTACACCGCCGACCGCACCGCCGTGATCGCCCGCCGACCGGCGGGCACGCCGGCCGCCTGGCAGAAGGTCCGGCTGCCGCACAGGCTGAGCACGGACGACTCCCACAACGTCATCGCCCTGGGCGTCTCGGCCGACGACGGCCGCCTGCACGTCGCGATGGACACGCACAACTCGACCGTGTACTACCTGCGCTCGCAGGCGGGACTGGCCGACGGGCGCGGGCCCTGGAACGCCGACTCCTTCGGCGCGGTCCAGCGCAGCTTCGAAGGGCTCGACCCCGGCGGCATCACCTACCCCCGCTTCGTGCCCGCCCCCGGCGGCGGCCTGCAGCTCACCTACCGCACCGGCGGTTCCGGCGACGGCGTCCTGCACCTGGCCGAGTACACCGGGCGGGACTGGCACGACCTGGGCGCCTGGTCCTCGGCCGAAGGCGAGTACAGCGCCAACGGCAGCACCAGCGACAGCCGCAACATGTACCTGCACGGGATCGGCTACGACGCCGACGGGCGGCTGCACGCCTCCTTCACCTGGCGCGAGACCGCCGCCGGCGGCGACATCCTGTGCGACCCGGGAGGCCTGGCCAACCATGACACCGGCTACGTCTACAGCGACGACCGCGGCCGCACCTGGCGCACCGACGGCGGACGCCACGCCGCCGAGACCGGAACCGACGACCGGGTCTCGGTCGACACCCCCGGGCACGTGGTCGACCCGCTGGACGTCGACCACGCCCTGATGAACCAGGAGTCGGCGGCCGTGGACTCCGACGGCGACCCGCACATCATGGTCAGCTACGTGCCCGGACGCTTCACCCGGTGCGTCACCGACTTCGTCGGCCAGCGCGAGCGGTGGGCCCGCCCCTTCCACATCTTCCGCGACGGCTCCGGCGCGTGGCACAAGACCGAACTGCCCGAGCGGGTGGCGGCCTTCGGGCGCTCCCGCCTGGTGATGGGGCCCGACGACGACGCCTACGCCGTGCTGCCCGGCGGGAGGATCCTGGCGGCCACCGCCGCCTCGGACTGGAGCGACTGGCGCACCGTCTACGACGGTTCGGGCATCGACGCCTTCGGCGAGGTCCTCGTCGACGACTCGCGCCTGGACGAGGGCCGGCTGTCGGTCTTCTACCAGGAGCCGAGCACCGGGACGGCCCCCTCTCCCGTCCACGTCGCCGACTTCGCGGTCGACTGAACCGCACACAGCACACACAGCCGACAGCAGGGGATGAGATGACCGAGCAGACGGCCCACCCGGAGGTCGAAGCGCTGCTGGAGCGCTCGCACCGGCTGGGCGCCGATCCGCGCAACACCAACTACGCCGGCGGCAACGCCTCAGCCAAGGGGACCGCCACCGACCCGGTCACCGGCACCGGCACCGAGCTGATGTGGGTGAAGGGCTCCGGCGGCGACCTGGGCACGCTCACCGAGGCGGGACTGGCCGTGCTGCGGCTGGACCGGCTGCGCGCGCTGACCGGGGTCTACCCGGGGGTCGAGCGCGAGGACGAGATGGTCGCCGCGTTCGACTACTGCGCCCACGGCAAGGGCGGCGCCGCGCCCTCCATCGACACCGCGATGCACGGACTGGTCGACGCCGCCCACGTCGACCACCTGCACCCCGACTCCGGGATCGCGCTGGCCTGCGCCGCCGACGGCGAGAAGCTCACCGCCGCGTGCTTCGGCGACCGGGTCGCGTGGGTGCCCTGGCGCCGCCCCGGATTCCAGCTCGGGCTGGACATCGCGGCGATCAAGCGCGACAACCCGCAGGCCGTCGGCGTGGTCCTGGGCGGCCACGGCATCACCGCCTGGGGCGAGACCGCGCGGGAGTGCGAGGCCAACTCGCTGGATATCATCCGCACCGCCGAGCGCTTCATCGCCGAACGGGGCGCCGAGAAGGCCCACCCCTTCGGTCCGGTGGTCGCCGGCCGCGAACCGCTGCCCGAAGCCGAGCGGCGCGAGCGCGCCGCCGCGCTGCTGCCGGCGGTGCGCGGGCTGGCCTCGACCGACCGGCCGCAGGTGGGCCACTACACCGACTCCGATGCGGTGCTGGACTTCGCCTCCCGCGCCGAGCTGGAGCGGCTGGCGGCGCTGGGCACCTCGTGCCCGGACCACTTCCTGCGCACGAAGGTGCGCCCGCTGGTGCTCGACGTCGCCCCCGACGCGCCGATCGAGGACGCGCTGGAGCGGCTGCGCGAGCTGCACGCCGCCTACCGGGAGGACTACCGGGCCTACTACGAGCGCCACGCCGGGCCGGACTCGCCGGCGATGCGCGGCGCCGACCCGGCGATCGTGCTGGTGCCGGGCGTGGGCATGTTCTCCTTCGGCGCCGACAAGCAGACCGCGCGCGTGGCCGGCGAGTTCTACGTCAACGCGATCAACGTGATGCGCGGCGCCGAGACCCTCTCCTCCTACGCCCCCATCCCCGAGTCGGAGAAGTTCCGCATCGAGTACTGGGAGCTGGAGGAGGCCAAGCTGCGCCGCAAGCCGGCGCCCAAGCCGCTGGCGACCCGGGTCGCACTGGTGACCGGCGGCGGGTCGGGCATCGGCCGGGCGACGGCCCGCCGCCTGGCGGCCGAGGGCGCCTGCGTGGTGGTCGCCGACCGCGACGCCGACGCGGCGGCCGCGGCGGCCGAGGAGCTCGGCGGCGCCGACACCGCGGTCCCGGTGGCGGTGGACGTCACCGAGCCCGAGCAGATCGCCGCGGCGCTGCGGGACAGCGTGCTCGCGTTCGGCGGGGTGGACCTGGTGGTCAACAACGCCGGACTGTCGATCTCCAAGCCGCTGCTGGAGACGACCGAGGCCGACTGGGACCTCCAGCACCGGGTGATGGCGCGCGGCTCGTTCCTCGTGGCCCGCGAGGCCGCCCGGGTGCTGACCCGGCAGGGCATGGGCGGCGACATCGTCTACATCTGCAGCAAGAACGGAGTGTTCGCCGGTCCCAACAACATCGCCTACGGCGCGGCCAAGGCCGACCAGGCCCATCAGGTGCGGCTGCTGGCCGCCGAGCTGGGCGGCGAGGGCATCCGGGTCAACGGCGTCAACCCCGACGGCGTCGTGCGCGGCTCGGGCATCTTCGCCGGGGGCTGGGGCGCCCAGCGCGCGGCGGTCTACGGCGTGCCCGAGGAGGAGCTGGGCGCCTTCTACGCCCAGCGCACACTGCTCAAGCGGGAGGTGCTGCCCGAGCATGTGGCCAACGCGGTCTATGCGCTGACCTGCGGAGAGCTGAGCCACACGACCGGCCTGCACGTCCCGGTGGACGCCGGGGTCGCCGCGGCGTTCCTGCGCTGAGCGGGCGGGGGCGGTGGCGGGGCGGGAGCGGGGCCGCGGACGGCGGGTGGCACGGCCGCTCCGCCGCCGGAGCTCCGCCGCCCTGCCGCTCCGGCCCCCGCCGCACCGCGCACGCGCGTCGGCGGCCGGGGCGGGGCGGCGCGGCGATGCGGCGCGGACCGTCCGACTCCGGGCAGGCGCAGCCGCCGCCCCGCCGAGCGGACAGGGCGGGGCGCGCTCGCGGGGGGACCCCCTGATCTCAAGTAAAGCCCGCACCGGCCCGCGTCCGCCACTCCGGTTCCGCGGCTGTGGACGGCCGCCGCCCGCCGGCCCCGATGGCCGCCCCGCTCCCTCCGCGCCCGCCCGCACCACCCGCCCGGGGCACCCCGCCCCTGCGCTGCTCCCCGCACAGACCGACCGGCGGCCCTGCCGCCCCTCCCCTGCCGCCCCTACTCGGAAAGGCCCGCCGTGTCCCACTCCGACGTCTTCGCCGCTGTCGACCTCGGTGCCTCCAGTGGGCGCGTCGTCGTCGGCCGCGTCGGCCCCGACGAGCTCGCGCTGACCGAGGTGCACCGCTTCCCCAACCGCCCGCTGCGCCTGCCCAGCGGGCTGCACTGGGACATCGGCGGGCTCTACAACGGCGTGCTCGACGGCCTGCGGGCCGCCGCAGGCCACGCCCCGCGCTCGGTCGGCATCGACTCCTGGGCCGTCGACTACGGCCTGCTGGACGACTCCGGCGCGCTGCTGGGGCTGCCCCACCACTACCGCGACACCCGCACCGACGGCGCCGCACCCGCTTTCGTCGAGCGGTTCGGCGCCGCGGAGCTCTACGCCCGAAACGGGCTGCAGTACCTGCCCTTCAACACCGTCTTCCAGCTCGCGGCGGCACGCGGCACGGCGCAGCTGCGCTCCGCGCACGCACTGCTGCTCATCCCCGACCTGCTGGGCTACTGGCTGACCGGCGAGCGCGGCGCCGAGGTCACCAACGCCTCGACGACCGGACTGCTCGACGTCGCCACCCGCCGCTGGTCGGCGCCGCTGGCCGAGGCGGCCGGCATCGACGTCGCGCTGCTGGGCGAACTGCGCGCCCCCGGCGAGCGCATCGGCACCCTGCTGCCGGGACCGGCCGAGCACACCGGTCTGGCCGCCGGCACCGAGGTCGCGGCGGTCGCCTCGCACGACACCGCATCGGCGGTGGCCGCGGTGCCCGCGCGCACCGAGCGCTTCGGCTACGTCTCGTGCGGCACCTGGTCGCTGGCCGGCCTGGAGCTGGGCGCGCCGGTGACCACCGAGGCGGCGCGCGCGGCCAACTTCACCAACGAGCTGGGCGTCGAGGGCACGACCCGCTTCCTGCGCAACATCATGGGGCTGTGGCTGGTCCAGGAGTGCCTGCGCGACTGGGGCCTGGACGACTCCGCGCTGCCCGGGCTGATGGAGGAGGCGGGATCCGCGCCCGCGTTCGCCGCCCTGATCGACGCCGGCGACCCGCGCTACCTGGTGCCGGGCGGCATGCCCGCGCGCATCGCCGAGCACCTGCGCGCGACCGGCCAGCCGGTGCCCGAGGACCGCGGCGGCCTGCTGCGCTGCGTCCTGGAGAGCCTGGCTTTGGCCCACCGCGACACGCTGCGGCGCGCCTGCGCGCTGGCCGGCCGGGACATCGAGGTCGTGCACCTGGTCGGCGGAGGCGCGCGCAACGAGCTGCTGTGCCAGTGGACGGCCGACGCGCTGGGCCTTCCGGTGGAGGCGGGGCCGGTCGAGGCCACCGCCATCGGCAACCTGGTGGTCCAGGCGCGCGCGGCCCTTCCGGGCGCCTCCCACGGCGACCTGCGGCGCCTGGTCCACGCGGCCGAGCGCCCGCGCCGCTACGAGCCGGCCGGCACCGCCGGGTGGGACGCCGCGGCCGCCCGCCTCGACCTGGAGTAGCCGCGCCGCCGTCGCGCCGGGGCAGGTGCACGGCGCTGCGGGCACCCGAATCTGCGCCGACCGCTCGCCGCTGCCTGCGGCGCCGCCCGGCACCGGCGGGCCGCGGTAGCACTCGCGCTACGCACCGGTACCGGCGTCGCGCGCCAACCCGGCGAAGGTCTGGCCGAGGCCGTCGAGGAACGCCGACAGCGCCAACTCGAAGCTGTCGGCGTCGATCTCGGCGGCGTGCTCGGCGAGGCGGTGCGCCTGGGAGAGGTTGGGGTAGCGGTCGCGGTAGACCTGCACGTCGGCGTCGAAGCCGCGGGCGAAGGAGTTGATGGCCGCCCCCACCACCAGGTACTTGGTCGAGGCGCCGATCATGGTGGCGTGGCGCGGCGGCCAGCCGGCCGCGACCAGCCCGCCGTGGACGGCGTCGGCGCGGCGCAGCGCCGCCTCGCGGCGGCCCGGTCCCGCGGCGACGACCGGCACCAGGTGGGGGTGGGCCGCCAGCGCCGCGCGGTAGGAGCGGGCCCACACCGTCAGGCCGCGCCGCCAGTCGCCGGACTCGAACCCCGAGACGTCCACCTCGGCCATGATCTCGTTGGCGATGTCGGCGAGCAGGTCCTCCTTGGTGCGGTAGTGGCTGTAGAGCGAGGCAGCCTGCACGTCCAGCTCCTGGGCCAGCCTGCGCATGGAGAGGCTCTCCAGGCCGTCGCGGTCGATGAGTGCGAGCGCGGCGCTGCGGATGCCGCTTACGCTCAGCATCGGCGTCCTGGGTCGGGCCACGTTTCCTCCCGTCGTGGGCTCGCGCCGCGTTCGGCGGCGCTTCGGCCTGAGGCGATCCTGCCACGCCGCACGGGTGCGCGCAGGGCGCGGGCGCCCGCCGGCCCGCGCCGCCCCCGCGGCCGCGAGGGCGGCTTGCGCGCGGACGCGGGCAGCACCTACGCTCAAAACCGAACAGTGTTAGGTAAATTGGGGAGCTGGGGCGGATGGTCGACTTCGGGCTGAGCGAGGAGCAGCGGGAGATCCGGGCGTGGGTGCGCACCTTCGTCGAGCGCGAGATCATGCCGCTGGAGAACGACGTGCTGCGCCGCGAACGCGAGGGCGCCGCACCGGGGCTGGACGCCGACGAGGCGCGCGGACTGCGGGAGCTGGCGCGCAAGTCCGACTTCTGGGGTGTGCAGACCCCCGTGGAGTACGGCGGCATGGGCCTGGACGCGGTCACCGCCGCGCTCATCGAGACCGAGCTCGGCCGCACCTTCCTGACCTTCAAGTTCGGCGGCGAGGCCGACAACATCCTCTTCCACGCCGACGAGGAGCAGCAGAAGCGCTACCTGCTGCCCACGATCGCCGGCGAGCGCCGCTCGTGCTTCGCCATCACCGAGCCCGGCGCCGGCTCCGACGCCAAGGCGATCCGCGCCCGCGCCGTCAAGGACGGACCGGAGTGGGTGATCAACGGCGAGAAGACGTTCATCACCGGCGGCTGCGAGGCCGACTTCGCGCTGGTCTTCGCGGTGACCGACCCCGAGCTCGGCGCCGACGGCGGCGTCACCTGCTTCCTGGCCGACCGCGAGTCCGGCTGGACCTCCGAGCCCATCGACACCATGGGCGAGCGCCGCCCGGCCTCGCTGGTCTTCGACGACGTGCGCGTGCCCGAGGCCAACGTGCTGGGCGAGGTCGGCAAGGGCTTCGAGCTGGCGATGCAGTGGATCGGCAAGGGCCGCTATCTGCTGCCGGCCCGCGCGCTGGGCGGCTGCGAGCGGATGCTCCAGATGAGCCTCGACTACGCCCGGACCCGCCGGACCTTCGGCGCCGCCATCGCCGAGCGCCAGGCCATCCAGTGGATGATCGCCGACTCCGAGACCGAGATCGAGGCGCTGCGGCTGCTCGTGCTGCACGCGGCCTGGCAGGTCGACCAGGGCCGCGACTCCCGCCACGCCCAGTCGATCGCCAAGCTGTTCGGCGGCGTCAAGGCCAACGAGATCGTCGACCGGATGATGCAGATCCACGGCGGCATGGGCTACACGCGCGAGCTGCCCATCGAGCGCTGGTACCGCGACCTGCGGCTGCTGCGCATCTTCGAGGGCACCGACGAGATCCAGCGCCGCACCATCGCCCGCGACCTGCTCAAGGGCCGTGTCACGGTGGGCGGGACGCTGCGCTAGGGCGCGCCGCGCATGCGCCGGCGGGCGGCACCCGCGTCCGTGCCGTGCCGCCGGCCCGCGCCGGCGGCACCGGCCGCGCGGCCCCTCAGCTCACGCCCACCAGGTCCACCACGAACACCAGGGTCTCGCCCGGCTTGATGACGCCGCCGGCGCCCCGGTCCCCGTAGGCCAGGTGGGGCGGGATGACCAGCCGGCGGCGGCCGCCCACGCGCATGCCCAGCACGCCCTGCTCCCAGCCTTCGATCACCTGGCGCCCGCCCAGCACGAAGCTGAGCGGCTCGCCGCGGTTCCAGGAGGCGTCGAACTCCTTGCCCGTGGAGTGGGAGACACCGACGTAGTGCACGTCGACGGTGGCGCCGTGCCCGGCCTGACCGCCCTCTCCGATGGCCAGGTCGGCGACCTCCAGATCGGTCGGCGGCGGACCGGGCGCGACGTCGACTCGCGGACGTTCGAGCGTCATGGGGCACTCCTCGCCAGGGTCGGGATGAATGTCTCAGCGTACCGGCGGCCCGGCGGACCGGCGACCCGCGCCCCGCGGCGCGCACGGCCCCGCGGCGTCCCCGCGCAGGCGCGTCAGTCGCCGACCGTGGCCGCCACCAGGTGGCCGTCCCCGCGCACGGTGACCCGCCCGCAGCACGCCGGCACGAACACCGACTCGCCGCGCCCCAGCGCCAGGACCTCGCCGGACTCCGCGACCAGGTCGGCCGATCCGTCCAGGCACAGCACCACCGAGGGTGCGCCCCCGTCCAGCCGGGTGCTGATGGGCCCCGGCCCGGCGGTGGCCAGCGCGAACTCCGCGACACCGGGGCGGAACTCGGTGCGCCCGCGGTCGGGCACGGGACCGGTGAAGGGGATGGGCAGCACGGAGAAGTCCACGACCGACAGCACCTCGGCGGTGTCGACGTGCTTTCCGGTCAGCCCGGCGCGCAGCACGTTGTCGGAGCCGGCCATGACCTCCACCGCCGTACCGCGCAGGTAGGCGTGGACGTTGCCCGCGGGCAGGAACAGCGCCTCGCCCGGGCGCAGGCTGACGCGGTTGAGCAGCAGCGCCGCGACAGCTCCGGGATCGCCCGGGTACAGCTCGGCCAGCTCCACGATGGTGTCGTGGTGGGCGCCCGAGCCCAGCCGCTTCCACTCGGCCACGAAGGCTCCCACCAGCTGTTCACGCACGTCCCCGGGCAGCGTGAGCAGTCGGGTCAGCGCGGCGCGCAGAGCGGTGTGCACGCCGTCGGCCGCGAGGTCGGCGCGCAGCCGCCCGGCCAACTCGCACGTCAGCCCGTCCAGGTCGGCGCGCGCGGCCGCCGGGTCGCGGAACCCGCACAGGGCCTCGAACGGCTCCAGCGCCAGGACCAGCTCCGGCTTGTGGAAGGGGTCGCGGTAGTTGCGGTGGGGAGCGGTGACCGGGATGCCGGCGGCCTCCTCGGCGGCGAAGCCCGCGCGGGCGCGGGCGGAGTCGGGGTGGACCTGCAGCGACAGCGGCTCCTCTGCGGCCAGCACCTTCAGCAGGAACGGAAGGCGCTCGCCGAACCGCTCGACGGTGCGCTCGCCCAGCATCTCCTTAGGTGCGGCGGCGATGACGTCGTCGAAGGAGGAGGGGCCCTCGGGGGTGATGACGGTGCTGGGCGCGCCGGGGTGGGCCCCCAGCCACAGCTCGGCCTGGGGCCGCCCGTCGGGCTCGATGCCCAGCAGCCGGGGGATGGCGGTCCGCGCCCCCCACGGGTACGGGCGTACCTGGTTGATCAGCCTGTGCATCCGCCCTGCTCTTCCCGTTCTCCTACGCCGGTGTCCCGTCGGTTTCAGTCTGCTCGACCGGGCACCGCCGCGTCAGTCCGGCCGCCCCTTCAACCGGGGGTGGTGCTGGCACCACCCGTGCGCCGCGCCGCGCGGTCCAACGTATCGAACCGCGCGGCGTGCACCTTGACTTCCCGGTCGGGGGCGGAGAGCGTACCGGAAGGCCGCCGCCCAGGCAGACGGAGCGCCGCATGCACGACGAGCACGCCCGACTCGACCGCCGCCTCACCCGTGTGCTGGGCGAACGCCTGTGGGCCGCGGTCTATTCGGCCGCCGTCCCGCTGACCGTGGAGCGCTGGGACGCCCCCGGCGGGCCGGTTCCGGCCGCCGAGGGCGTCGCAGCGCCCTACTCCCCCGCCGCCGTCGGGCAGGCGTGGGGACCGCCGTGGGGCACCACCTGGTTCCGCTTCACCGGCCGGGTGCCCGCCGAGTGGGCGGAGCGCACGGTGGAGGCGGTCCTGGACCTGGGATTCGACCCCGACCGGCCCGGGTTCTGCGCCGAAGGGCTCGTGCACCTCCCCGACGGCACACCGCTCAAGGGGCTCAACCCCCGCAACCGGTGGGTGCGGGTCGCCGCGCCGGCGCGCGGCGGCGAGCGGGTCGACCTGCGGGTGGAGGCCGCGGCCAACCCGGTGGTCCTCGGGCCGGACGGCTTCGCCCCGACGCCGCTGGGCGATCCGGCCACCGCCGGTGCCGACCCGCTGTACCGGCTGCGCCGGGCCGACCTGGCGGTCTTCGACGCCGAGGTGTGGGGCCTGAGCATGGACGCCGAGGTGCTGGGCCAGCTGATGCGGGAGCTGCCCGAGAGGTCGCCGCGCCGGGCGCGCATCCGCACCGCCCTGTCACGGGCACTGGACGTGCTCGACCCGACCGACCCGGCCGGCACGGCCGCCTTGGCCCGCGAGCTGCTGGCGCCGGTGCTGGCCGACCCGGCCGAGGCGAGCGCGCACCGCATCTCGGCGGTGGGCCACGCCCACATCGACTCGGCGTGGCTGTGGCCGCTGCGCGAGACGGTGCGCAAGGTCGCGCGCACCGTCGCCAACGCCACCGCGCTGATGGATGAGGATCCCGGGTTCGTCTACGCGATGTCGCAGGCCCAGCAGTTCGCCTGGCTCAAGGAGAGCCACCCCGCACTGTTCGCGCGGCTGCGCGAGCACACGCGCGCAGGCCGGTTCGCACCGGTGGGCGGGATGTGGGTGGAGGCCGACACCAACATGCCCGGCTCCGAGGCGCTGGCCCGCCAGTTCGCCTACGGCAGGCGGTTCTTCCGCGACGAGCTGGGGGTCGACACCCGCGAGGTGTGGCTGCCCGACTCCTTCGGCTACTCGGCCGCGCTGCCGCAGCTGGTGCGGCTGTCGGGGTCGCGCTGGTTCCTCACCCAGAAGCTGTCGTGGAACGCCGACAACGCCTTCCCGCACCACACCTTCTGGTGGGAAGGCATCGACGGCAGCCGCGTGTTCACCCACTTCCCGCCGGTGGACACCTACAACGCCGAGCTGACCGGGCACGAGCTGGCGCACGCCGCGCGCGGGTTCCGCGACGCCGGACCGGCCTCGCGCTCGCTGGTGCCGTTCGGCCACGGCGACGGCGGCGGCGGACCCACACGCGAGATGCTCGCGCGGGCGGCGCGCACGGCGGACCTGGAGGGCTGTCCGCGGGTGCGCCTGGAGAGCCCGGCGGCGTTCTTCACCGCCGCCGAGGCGGAGTACGCCGACCTGGCCCCGGTGTGGCTGGGCGAGCTGTACCTGGAGCTGCACCGGGGCACCTACACCAGCCAGGCGCGCACCAAGCAGGGCAACCGGCGCAGCGAGCACCTGCTGCGCGAGGCCGAGCTGTGGGCGGCGACGGCGGCCGTGCGCACCGCGGGCGCGGACCCCGGCGCCTACCGCTACCCCTACGAGCGGCTGGAGGCGCTGTGGAAACGGGTGCTGCTGCACCAGTTCCACGACATCCTGCCGGGCACCTCGATCGCCTGGGTGCACCGCGAGGCGGCGCGGGCCTACGCCGAGATCACGGCGGAGCTGGAGGAGATCGCCGACGGCGCCCGCCGGGTGCTCGCCGCGGGGACCGGCGGCAGCGCCTCCGGCGGGGAGCGCGCGGCCGGAGGCGCGGTGACCGTGTTCAACGCCTGCCCGCACGAGCGCGGCGGCGTGGCCGCGATGGGCGGGCGGGCGCGCGTGACGGCAGCGGGCGGGAGCGCGGACCCGCGGGCGGATCGGGGGCCGCAGGCGCCGGCGGTCGCCCTCGGCCGCGAGGGCGGCGGCCACGTGCTGGACAACGGGCTGCTGCGGGTGGCGGTGGACGCGCGGGGTCTGGTCACGTCGGTCGTGGAGGCGGCGACCGGCCGCGAGGCGCTGGCGCCGGGCGCGGCCGCCAACCTGCTGCAGATCCACCGCGACCTGCCCAACGCGTGGGACGCCTGGGATGTCGACGCCTTCTACCGGCGCACCGCCTCCGACGTCACCGCCGCCGATTCGGTGCGGGTGCTGCGCGAGGGGCCCAAGGGGGCGGCGGTGGAGGCGGTCCGCTCCTTCGGCTCCTCGACGGCCCGCCAGGTCGTCGCGCTGGAGCGCGGGTCGGTGCGGGTGGACTTCACCACCGAGGTCGACTGGCACGAGCGCGAGCGCTTCCTCAAGGCGGCGTTCCCGCTGGACGTGCGCGCGCACGAGGTCGCGGCCGAGATCCAGTTCGGCCATGTGCACCGCCCGGCCCACACCAACACCTCCTGGGACGCGGCCCGGTTCGAGGCCTGCGGGCACCGGTGGGTGCGCGCGGGCGAGCCGGGCTACGGCCACGCGCTGGCGACCGCCTCCACCTACGGCCACGACGTCGACCGCGCCGTTCGCCGCGACGGCGGCACCACCACCGTGCTCCGGCTGTCGCTGCTGCGGGCGCCGCGCTTCCCCGACCCCGAGGCCGACCAGGGCCGGCACGCCTTCTCCTACGCGCTGGTGCCGGGCGCCGGCGTCGCCGATGCGGTGCGCGAGGGCTACCGGCTCAACCTTCCCGAGCGCGCGGCGCCCGGAGGCGCCGACGTGGCGCCGCTGGTGGCGGCGGAGGGCGCGGGCGTGGTGGCCGAGTCGGTGAAGCTGGCCGAGGACCGCTCGGGCGACGTGGTGGTGCGGCTGTACGAGGCGCACGGGGCGCGCGCCCGCGGCGCGCTGCGCGCGTCGTTCCCGCTGGCCGGCGCGGTCGCGGTGGACCTGCTGGAGGAGCCGGTGGAGGAGAGCCCGATCGAGGTCTCCGGCGACCGGGTGGCCTTCGCCCTGCGCCCGTTCCAGATCCTCACCCTGCGGCTGGCGCGGGGCTGAAAGCCCGCCCGCGCCGGGGATGCCGACGCCCTGAGCGGGCGACCGCCCCGCGACCGGCGCCGACGGCCGACGGCCGCCTCGGATAACAATTCCGAACGGGGAGGATCACACGTACTCACAAATGGTATTACCATTGCCGCCAGCCGTCTTGGCGCACGTCACATCGCGCGCCGGCCTCGTCCCCATTCCCGGAGGAACCCGTGGAACCGATTGACCCCGCATACGGCACGGTGCCGCTGCTGCTGATAGCGGCCGCATCGATCGCCGTGCTCCTGACACTCATCATCTGGGCGCGGCTGCACGCCTTCGTCGCGCTCGTCCTGGTCAGCCTGGGCGTCGCGCTGGCCACCCGCATCCCGCTGGACGACGTCGTGCCCACCATGCTCTACGGCTTCGGCGATACGCTCGCCAGCGTCGGGTTACTGGTGGGCCTGGGCGTGATGATCGGCCGGCTCCTGGAGGTCACCGGCGGCGCCGGTGTGCTCGCCGGAACCCTGATCCGCGCCTTCGGGGAGAAGCGCGCGCCGCTCGCACTGGGCGTCGCCTCCCTGATCTTCGGCTTCCCGATCTTCTTCGACGCCGGACTGATCGTCATGCTGCCGATCGTCTTCAGCGTCGCGCGCCGCCTCGGCGGTTCCGTGCTGCTCTACGCGCTGCCCACCGCGGGCGCCTTCGCCGTGATGCACGCCTTCGTGCCGCCGCACCCCGGCCCCGTGGCCGCCGCCGGGCAGATCGACGCCGACATGGGCGTCACGCTGATCGTGGGCCTGGTGCTGGCCGTGCCGACCTGGTACATCGCCAGCTACCTCTACTCGCTCTACGCCGGTCGGCGCTTCCACCTGCCCGCCCCCGCCGAGTTCGGCGCCGCCTCCCCCGAGGGCGGCGACGCCGCCCCGGAGCCGACCTCCGGCGGCACGGGCGGCGGTACCGCCGCCAAGACCGCCACCCGGACCGCGCCCGCCGGCGACTCCGTGCCCCAGGACGCACCGCGCCTGGCGACGGTGCTGGGCATCCTGCTGCTGCCGATGCTGCTCATCTTTGCCAACACCGGCCTGACCACCCTGAGCGCCACCGGCGCCGTGCCCGGCGACGCCCTCTGGGTCCAGGCGCCCGTGCTCATCGGCCAGACGCCCATCGCCCTGCTGATCACCACGGTGGTGGCCATGGTGGCGCTCGCCCCGGGCCGCTTCTCCCGCTCCTACCTGGAGAAGCTCGCCAACGACTCGCTGGCGCCGGTCTGCTCGATCATCCTCATCACCGGCGCCGGCGGCATGTTCGGCGGTGTGCTGGAGATCAGCGGCATCGGCAACGCGCTCGCCGACAGCCTGGAGTCCACCGGCATGCCGGTGATCCTGGCCGCGTTCGTGATCGCGGCGTGCCTGCGCGTGGCCCAGGGGTCGGCGACGGTCGCGCTGACGACCACGGCCGCGCTCATCGCCCCGCTGGTGGCCTCCTCCGGCGGCTTGAGCACCATCGACCTGTCGCTGATCGTCGTGGCGATCGCCTGCGGCTCCACCGTGCTCTCCCACGTCAACGACTCCGGGTTCTGGCTGGTCGGCCGGTTCCTGGGGATGGACGTCAAGACCACGCTGCGCACGTGGACGGTGATGGAGACGCTGATCGGCACCGTCGGCTTCGTGCTGGCGGCGCTGCTGAGCCTGGTCCTGTAGACCGGCAGGCGCCCTGGAGGACGGCCCCCGCTCAGCCGCAGTCCGCGGCCTCCTCGTCCTCCAGGGCCGACACGACCTCGTCGACGATCGCGCGCATGGCGGCCTGGGCCACATCGGCCAGGCCGCCTCCGATCGCGTCGGCGACGTGGGTGTGCAGGCGCAGCGCCTCGGGCCGGGGCCGGCGCGGCATCAGGTCGTACTCGGTGCGGCCGGTCAGCACCTCCGAGACCACGCCCGTGAGCCCGGCGAACATCTCGTTGCCCGACATCTCCAGGATGCTGCGGTGGAACTCGATGTCCAGGCGCAGGAAGGCCTCCAGGTCGCCGCTGCGCCCGGTGGCGACCATGCGCCCGTTCAGCTCCACCAGGAACTCGCGGTCAGCGGGGGTCGCGCGGCGGGCGGCGAAGGCGGCGGCGGGCGGCTCCACGGCGGCGCGCAGCTCCGTCAGCGAGCGCAGCTGGCCCATCCGGCCGGGTCCGGCCAGCCGCCACCGGATCAGCTGGGGGTCGTGGACGCTCCACTCCTCGGGCGGGCGCACCCGTACTCCGGTACGCGGGCGGCTGACCACCAGGCGCATGGACTCCAGGACGCGCACGGCCTCGCGCGCCACGGTCCGGGACACGCCGTAGCCCTGGGCCAGCCGGTCCAGGGTAAGAACGGCTCCGGGCTCGTATTCGCCCGCGGCGATGGCGGGCCCGACCTCCGCGAGGACGCGGTTGTGCAGGGTCCGGTGGTCGGGGGCGGCGCTCATGTGTCTCCTTCGGCCCTGCAGCGGCTGCGAGGGCACGGGGGCGCCCGCAGCACGTCGGCGATTCATTGGTAACACTATTAGGACGCGTACAGGGCGCGTTCACAGATCCGCACGGTTGGAGCAAGGAATGGCACACGGCACGCACTTCGTCGTCATGGGGGTCTCGGGCACGGGCAAGAGCACCGTCGCCGAGCCGCTCGCGCAGCGCCTGGACCTGCCCTTCGCCGAGGCGGACGACTTCCACCCCGCCGCCAACGTCGCCAAGATGTCGGCCGGAACCGCGCTCACCGACGAGGACCGGCAGCCGTGGCTGGAGTCGCTGGCCGCGTGGATCGCCGAGCACGACGGCCGCGGAGAGTCGACCCTCATGGCCTGCTCCGCACTCAAGCGCAGCTACCGCGACGTGCTGCGCGCGGCGGCCCCCGGCGTCCGCTTCCTGCACCTGGACGGGTCCATCGAGCTCATCGCCGCGCGGCTGCGCGAGCGCAAGGGCCACTTCATGCCCGAGACCCTGCTGCGCTCCCAGAAGTCCACCCTGGAGCCCCTCGCCGACGACGAACCGGGCGCCACGCTCGATATCGCACCCCCCGTCGAGGAGGTCGTCGAGCGCGCCGCCCGGATCGTAGCCGCCGCGCTGGGCCGCGAGTCCGACTCGCGAGGGTAGGCCGGCGGCGGGCCGGTGCCGGTCAGGAGTCGGCGGTTTCCATGTGTCCCATGCGGATCGAGATCTCCACGGCGGCCTTGCAGACCGCCTCGCCGATGGCGGGGAGCTTGTCCTCCTCCATCCGGTACGAGGGGCCTGACGCGCTGAGAGCGGCGATGACCTCGCCCGTGAGCCCGCGGATCGGCGCGCTTACCGCGTTGAGGCCCACCTCCAGCTCCTCGACCGCCTTGGCGAATCCCCGTTGGAGGATCTCGTCGATCTCGGCCTGCAGGGAGTCGGCGTCGGTGATTGTGTGGGGGGTGAGCCGCTCCAGAGGCCCGCGCAGTACCCGACGCTGGTCGGGGACCCGCATGTAGGCCAGCAGCACTTTGCCGGTGGAGGTCGTGTGCAGGGGGTTCTGCCGGCCGATCCAGTTCTGGCTGACGATCGCCGAGGCCCCGCGGACCTGGTCGATGTTGACGACCATGTCTCCGCTGGGTATGGCGATGTTCACCGTCTCACCGAGATCGGATGCGAGATCTTCGCAGACGCGCCGACTCTGCTGGGTGAGGTCGAGCCCGGCGGCCATGGTGCCGGCCAGCCGGATGATGCCGAACCCGAGTTGGTACTTGCCGCGCAACCCCGGCTGCTCGACGAGTCCGCGCCGCTCCAGGGCCCCTACGAGCCGGAACGCCGTGGACTTGTGTACGCCCAGCTCGGCCGCGATCTCGGTGACCCCGGCTTCGCCGTGCTGAGCGAGTATCTCCAGAACAGTGATCGCCCGGTCGACCGACTGGACGGGCGCTCCATTGCTGCCCGAGCCAGACTTGGCCGACTCCGCTTCACCGCCCGACCCCCGCTCGACCCGGTCCGGATCAAGGGTGCTTTGACTCTTTCCTGCGCGGTGGTCGTTGGAAGCCATGCACACCACGATAGTGGTCGATTCTTGACACTCCCTGGACACGCCCGAACGACTTGGTATTTCTGCAGGTCACAGGATTCCTCACGAGTAAACTCAGGCCTCTGGAGCCGCGGCGGGCGACGGGGCCGCCGCCCGCGCAGCAGGCGCGCCCTCAGGAGTGCACGTCGCCCCCGCGCCCGCCGACTGCGCCCGGGCCCCGAGCGGCGTCGGCCCGGGCGGCGAGGCGCTCCACCACCCGGTAAAAGCAGCGCGGAGTCGGGCCGGGGCGGTCCGGCGGCGGCCGAGAGGCAAAGGCGTCCCCGACCGACCGGATGGCCTCGGCCGGCGTGTCGGCCGGCACCGCGGCGCCCGGCTCCTCGTGCGGCAGTCGCGACCAGTGGGTGAACATCCGCACCACGGCTCCCCAGCTTCCACGAGCAAAGCCTCGCTGCACCACAGCGCGGCGATGACGGACCGGTACAGCTCGGCCTCTGCAGCGGTGCCGGGCTGCGAGGTGCGCAGGAGCAAGCGCGCGACCCCTTCGGGGATCGAACGCGCCTCGGCAAACTCCTCGTCGGCGCGGCGCGGACAGCCGCCGCACCAGGCCGGCCATCCTCGCCGACCTGCTCGGGAAGGGCAGAGCGGCCCGCTCTTGGACACCCCCGCGGCGGCGCACGGGGCTGGGCCGCGCCGGCGGGCCGGTCCTGCCCGTGCCGCTGATCGCGGTGGGCATATTACGGTGCGCGGCTTCGCCGGGCCCTGTCTCAGCGCCGACCTCGTTCCCAGCGGCGGCCGGCAACCGCCCCGACGGCCGCCCGCATCCCGGTTGGCGGCGCGGCCGCCCGGTGCTCCTCAGGTGTCACGCAGAGGACGTCCGCCGCCGTCGGAGTCCCGGGGTTCCGGCACCAGGCCGCTCTCGGCCGGCTGCGGCAGCACGGCGTCGAGGCGCCCCTGCAGCGGCACCGAGCGGGCGAAGGCCGCCAGGTCGGCGGCCAGCAGCGGCTCCGGATGGTGCTCGGCGATCACCAGGGCCATCCCGGTCGCCTCGTCGGTCTCGGCCAGCGGGACCGCGCGCAGATCGGCGGGCATCCCGCCGGGTGCGAGCCAGGAGTGCGTGACCACCGCGCAGCCGCCTCCCCGGCTGATGTGCTCGAAGAGGGCGGGCAGCGAGTCGACCTCGACCCGGACCGCCGGTTCCTCGCCGGTGGCCGCCGCCACGGCCTCGGCAGCGCGCGGCCACAGCGGATCGGGCAGCAGGCGGCACAGCGGCACGTCGGCGACCTCCGGCCAGTCCAGCGCCGCGCGGGAGGCGAAGCGCCCGCTGTCGGCCGTCAGCAGGACCGCGCGCTCCCGGTAGAGCACCGCCCGCCCGCGCGAGCGTGCCGCATCCACGGAGGTGCGCAGCGTGGCGCAGTCGAGGCCGCCGTCGGCGAGGGCCCGCTGGATCTCGGCGGCGGACATGGTGCGCACGCTCAGCGCCACCCGCGGATGGCGGGCGCCGAAGGGTGCCGCGACGTGCCCGAACGCGGCGGCGGCCTCGGGCAGCACCCCGACGCGCAGGGTGCCGATGCGTCCCTCGCGCACGGTGTCGACGTCGGCGGTGAGGCGGTCGCGCTCCTCCAGGATCCGGCTCGCCCAGCGCAGCACCCGCTCCCCCTCGGGGGTGAAGCCCTCGAACCGGTGGCCGCGCCGCACGATGGGCACGCCGAGTTCGGCCTCCAGCTTGCGGATACCGGCCGATAGCGCCGGCTGCGAGACGTGGCATGCGAGCGCGGCGCGCGCGAAGTGCCGCTCGCGCGCCAGGGCGACGAGGTACTCGAACTGCCGAATCAGCATCCCCGTTCCCCATCCGCATGCGATGTCGACCGGGGCCGGACCCAGGGGTTGTCCGGCCCCGGCGTCAACGACGGGCCGGGCATCGACCGATGCGGCACCGTGCGCGCCATCGCCACCCCTCCAGCCGGAGAGGCCGACCTACATTGTGGTGTCTTAGACCACATTCGCGCCAGTCGTGCGCCCGAAATCACCCGACGGCCCGGAGCGTGCAGCCGGCGGAGCCGCGCACGGCAACCGGTCGGCCCCGCACCCCGAGGACGCTACCCGGCAGCGGGCGGCAGCCGACGGTTCCGGCTCCCACCGGCCGCCTCCACCGCGGCAGACCGATCAGGCGGCCGGTACGCCGCCGCGGCCGGCGGTCACCCGCCCGGCGCGCCCGATGCGCCTCTGCCTACCGGCTCCCTACCCGAAGCTCGCTCCCACCCCGAAGCAGCGCCGGCCGCACGTGCCGCCGGTACCGGACCAGGCAAGGCAGCCGCCGCCCACCGTGCGGCCACGCGCCCGGTTCCGCGGCGGCGGGACGCCCGCGGGCGCCGCCGCCACCGACCGGGGTGCGGTATGTCCGACCTGCGGGGTGCTCGCGGCGGTCAGAATCCCGCGTGCTGCCCCGCGGCGCCGGCGGTCTCCGCGTCCTCGGCGTCCTCGGGCCCGTCGACGCCGTCGAGGGCCTGGTCGTGGTAGGCGAGCCGGGTGGCCTCGGTGTGCTCGCGCATGAGGTCGGCCGCGCGCTCCTGGTCGCCGGCCTCGATCGCCTCGATGATGGCCTCGTGCTCCTTCCAGGACTCGCGGCCGCGCTGCTGCACCACGAGCCCGTGGTACCAGCGCACCCGCCGCGCGACCTGTCCTGCCAGCCCTTCCAGCACCTGGTTGCCCGCGATCTCGACGATGCCGTGGTGCAGCGCGGCGTTGCTGTCGACCATCGCGTCGGTGTCGCCGCGCTCCAGGCCTTCCATGCCGGCGCGCCACTGCTCGCGCAGCCGCTCGATCCCCTCGGGGGTGGCGGCGCCCGCGGCGAGCCGGGCGGCTTCGGTCTCCAGCAGCGAACGCACGGCCAGCAGCTGGTCGGCCTCGCTCTCGCTGGGCTGGTGCACGAACGCGCCGTAGCCCGGGCGGAGATCGACCCAGCCCTCGTTGCTGAGCCGCTGCAGCGCCTCGCGGACCGGCTGGCGGGAGACGCCCAGCTGCTCGGCGAGCTCGTTCTCGACGAGGTGGCGTCCGGGCGGCAGCCGCCGCCGCGTGATCAGCTCCAGCAGCGTCTCGTAGACGGTGTCGCGCAGCGGTGCCGGACGCTGCACCGGATTGGCCAGCACGCCTTTGTCGAGGTGGGACGAGGTCATTGGTCCGCGGCTTTCGTCGGCTACACGTCGGAGCCCTTGCGAGTACCGATTTTCGGGTCCGAGTCTAGGCCAGTCGGGGGCACCGAAGCGCCCGAGACCACTTCCGCGGCACGGCCGATCGGCCCCGCGAGCCGCTGAGGTGCGGGAGCGTGCGCGGCGCCGAGACCGATCCCGATCCGGCGGCACACGTGCGGTCGCGCCCGGTGACCGACGGAGCCCGTCCACGCCGCCGTGCAGGCGGTACCGACGCGACGGGCCGCGAAGACCGCCGCCCCTCAGAGCGCCGCCATACGTGTCGCGGGCGCCCATCCACCGGTCGTCAACCGCAGGCCAGACCCCGTAGCCGCCGACCACGGCCGGGTGCGCGGTACCCGGCAGCAGAACAACCCCGCACCCCAGCGGGCGCCCCACCGCCTCACCGACCCCATCGGGACGACGGGAGGCCCCGCCGGACCAGACCAGACAGATACGGCGGCGAAAACACGCAGTCCCGCCAAGCCCGGGGACTCAACCGAAAACAGGGCGCTGGTCTTCCAAGCAACTGCCGACGGCCGGGGCGGGGCGACCAGCAGAAGCCGGTAGACCCCCGCGCGGCGCCGCGCGCCGCAGAGAGGTGCAGCCAGGCCGTGCACGCCGGCGAGTGGCAGACGGCGACGCGGTCGCCGCGCGCCATGGGCGGCTCGTCCTCGATCACTCTGTTCCAGGCCTGTAGCTCCGCCGGTCGGGGTCGGACGGCTGCGCGCACAACACCTGCTCCCCCGCGCCTCCTCAGCCGCTGGGCGAGGCAGTACTGCCAGTGGTCGGCCGACCTGCGGTCCGCGCCGCGGTGGAGGATCAGGAAGCCGCGGTTCCCCACGCGCTGACTCCGGCCGCAGCCGGAGATGCGTACAGCGGCGCCCCGCGGCGCCGCGCGCCGCGGGCTGGCGCGCGCGTCAGCGCGGCAGCCACAGCAGGGCGGCGTGGGGTCCGCTCCAGCCCGGCGGGATCACGGCGTACGCGTCGGCGAGGGCGGCGCCGCGCAGGCTGCCGGGCCGGTCGTGGCCGACCGGCTCGGCCTGGCCGCCGGCCACGCGCACCGCCACGAGCCGGGTGTCGTGGGCGTGCGGGTGCACAGCGCCCTTGACCCGCATCGACGGCGGCAGCGCGGTGTCCGTCTCCGGGCCGCCGGCCATCGCGCGCAAAGCGGGGATGAGCAGGGTCGCGGAGGCGGCGAGGGCGGCGTTGGGGTTGCCGGGCAGTCCGACCACGACCGTCCCCGGACCGCCGGAGGATGCCGCGACCACGTCGTCGGCGCCGCTCCGACCGGCGGGCGCACTCGGCCGCTCGCCGGGCCCGCCCGAGGCTTCGGGACGCCCGAGGTAGGCCAGCAGCTGCGGATGGCCGGGGCGGCAGGCGACGCCGTCGACCACCACAGTCGCGCCGACCGCGGACAACGCGGCTCGGAGATGGTCGGCCGGGCCCTTGGACGAGGCCCCGCAGACCACCAGCACGTCGCTACCCGCGTCGCGGACCGCACGCAGCGCCGCCGACATCGGCTCCAGCCCGTCCTCCAGAAACCGCGGCTCCCCCACCAGCTCGGCGCCGGAGGAGGCGGCGATGCCCGGCAGCATCGGGCCGATGGCGTCCCGCACCCGCCCGGCGCCCGGACGCCCGGAGGCCGCGATCTCGTCGCCGGTCACCAGCACGTCCACCCGCGGGCGGCGCACCAGGAGCGTGTCGTGGCCCAGCGAAGCGGCCAGGCCGACCAGCGCGGGCGTGACGGTCGTCCCCGCAGGGCTCACGGTCTCGCCCGCGAACGTGTCCTCCCCCGCCCGGCGCACGTGCCTGCCGGGAGCGATCTCGCCGCGCACCCGCTCCCGGCCGTCCGGCGGCTCGCCGCCGACCGGGGCGACCACGGCGCGCTCGTAGGGCAGGACGGCGTCCGCGCCCTCGGGCACCTGCGCTCCGGTGGCGATCTCGACCGCCTGCCCGTTCCGGAGGCGCCCGACCGCTTCGGCGGCCCCGACGGCTCCGGCCAGCACCCGGCCCAGAACGGTCCACTCGGGCCCGGGGCCGGCCACCGCGTAGCCGTCCATAGCGGCCGCGTCGTAGGGCGGCACGCCCACGAGCGCCGTCAGATCGCGGGCGAGCACCGCGCCGAGGGCACCGCCGAGCGCGACGGCGCGCGCGCCGGAACACCCGCCCTGCGCCCCGAGCCGGCGCGCCTCCTCGCGCGCCTGCGCCCACGGCATCACAGCGTTCCCGCACCGGACCATCGCACTCCTCCGGCTAGCGCCGACGTCTCGCCCCTGCACGCCCCCTGTATATCTGCGGCCCTGGACGCCTCCCCTGTCAACCCGCCCGCCGATTTGCCGTCTGCCGACTTTCCGCTAAAGTTCTAACCGAACGACGGCGCGGATCCACGGGGATCGGCGCCTGATCGTACGCGGACGTGGCTCAGCTGGTAGAGCATCACCTTGCCAAGGTGAGGGTCGCGGGTTCGAATCCCGTCGTCCGCTCGGAGACATCCGGGGGTCCTCCACAGCCCCCGCCATGAGTCCGGTGGAGTGGCCGAGAGGCGAGGCAGCGGCCTGCAAAGCCGTCTACACGGGTTCAAATCCCGTCTCCACCTCCAGTCACCACCCTTGGGGCGGTTAGCTCAGTTGGTTAGAGCGCTACCTTGACACGGTAGAGGTCACAGGTTCGAATCCTGTATCGCCCACCAGCAACACCGCAGGTCAGGATGGGTCTCTCAGATCTCTACACGGAATGCGTCAGCCGCCGTGGGAGATATCTGGGAGATCATCTTTTTTCACAGAGTCGCTTCAGACCCTCACACGGCATCGTCCCGGTAGTGCACATCGGCCAGCTCCGGCACGAATAGAGCCAATTTTCGTCGCTCTGCGTGATCGAGCCCGGTGAGACTCTCCTCCCACCGGCGGGTCAGCACCTGAAGGATCCGGGACTTGGTCTCGGGTGTGACGTGCTCGTAGACATCGGCCATCCCCGGCATCCGGTGCCCCAGCCGCGCGGCCCGACCCACTTCGGGGATGCCGTCGTCGGCCAGCCAAGTGCGGTGGGTGTGGCGGCCCTCGTTGAACGTGAAGCCCGGAAGGATCGGCGAACGCAGCCACGCCACCGTGCTGTCGGGATCGCCGTCGAAGGCCGGTCGCCAGAACCGGGTGCGGAAGTTGCCCCGGCGCAGTTGCCCGCCCCGGGATCCGGTGAACACGAACGCCCCGCCTGCCGTGTCGGACAGCAGCCCGCGGTAGAGCCCGTCCAGGAACGGCCGCAGCTGCACCCACCGCTTGCCGGCCGGCGTCTTGGTGCGCGGCGCCTTGGCCAGCGTCCCGCCGGTCTCGCGCAGTGGCCGCGGTCGCGGGCGGACCGGTTCGGCCCGCCACGTGGATTCTCACGCTGGGCGGAGGCTCCCATGGAACGAGCCACGGGCCGGGGCGGGACGCCACCGAAAGCCCACTGCCTGCAGGTCTCCGCGTGCCCGGGCGCGACCGCAGCATCGCCGACTCCGCGTCGGGTCGGAGCGTCTTGGAGCGCCTCCGGTTGGAGCGCCTGAACCGCCTGAACACCGACTTGCCGCGACAGCATGTCCCGTCCGCTTCCGGGCACCTGGAAGGGGCCGGGCCCGACCGCCACGCAGGCCCTTAGCGAGCGGGTACTGGTTATGGGCCGCGGCGGATGCGCGCTCGGAGAGGCAGCGCGTCGGTGACGGCCGACGGCAGCCGCTCTACCACTTCTGCTTCGTCCGGGCGGGCCACGGCCACCGTTCCCGAACCGTCCACGCGGGTCCGCAGGACCGGTTGGGGTGCCGTTGCCGGACCGTTCAGGACCGTGCCGTCACGCAGCCGGAAGCGGCTCCCGTGCCACGGGCAGGTGATGCACCCGTTGGCGATCGCCCCTTCCGACAGCGGTCCGCCCATATGGCCGCAGGAGTCCGCCAGCGCATGCACCTCACGGCCCTCGCGCACTACCACCACCGGCACCGGGCCCGCGTCGCGCCGCACTGGCTGCCCCTCAGGCAGTTCCGACAGGGCGCCGATCTCCCACCAGTCCGCCGGCATCCGATCCACGGCATGCGCCGCGTGGCTGGCACCACCCGCCAGGGCATAGGAGATGTGCGCTCCCAGCATGCCGCCCATCCCCGCAGCGGTGAACCCGGCCAGGCCGAGCCCGCGCCCCAGAGTGTGCCGACCGCGCCACCGCGCCACCGAGGAGGCGGCATAAAGCAGCAGAGCCGTCCCATTGCTTGCCGCGTGCACAAGTGCCACCCGCTGGTGGTGCCGATGCTGGTGCGCTGAGTCGGCGAGTCCGGCCAGCACGGCCGGTACTGAGGCGGCGATCCCCAGGTCGACCAGCCGATGTGCCGCACGCTGGGTGTTCGGCAGCATGTCGAGGGCGGCGGCCGACATCCACGCCCCGATCGGGACCTGCACCAGCAACGGGTGGGCCGGGTGGCCCAGTTGCACGCCGTGCAGCACGTCTCCCCACCGGCTACCGGAGAGTCGATCGGCGAGTGGGCGTGCCGCGTCGACGATCCGGTCCAGCCGGCGTTGCTGTTCGAGGCGGCGGATGATGTTGCCGAGTCTCATGGGCGCCCGGCTACCCCGAACCGCGGAGTCGAACCACCGCCGGGAGGTGGCGGGAGACGGGTCCGGCGTCCGGGGACGGGATCGGCAAGATGGCATGGGCGGGCCTGCTCTCCGTGGTGGACCAGAGGTATAGGGACCTCCGATCTACCCCGGACACGAGCGCGCCCGCATCCACGCACTCCCGAGCCGGTGTCGATGGTGCACGTCAAGGCCGGTAGTCCCCCGACCTCCCCCGGACTTGCCGGAGCCCCGGCCGGCCCGGAGCAAGGATCCCCGTGATCGCGGACTCATCACCCTGGCCCCCGGTTCTGACGGCGATGAGCGGTTCCGCCACTACCACCTGACCGCCGACGGCATCGCCCTACTGGATGCCGATCCGCTGCAGAGGCACCTGGGCCACCACCACAGCAGTCGCAGCGACTGGTACGGGGGTCCTGAGCGCCGGTACGGCATCACGACTCCGCGGGAGATCCGGTACTACTACGGCGGAAGAGGAAGAGGCCGTAGCGCGCCTCGGAGTCCCGCCACTGGGCCCGCAGGCCGAAACCGTGCGCCTCCACCTCGCGGGCCAACTGTCGGCCGTCGAACTTCACCGAGTAGCCGACGTTCAAGAACCCCCCGCGCGGTATGCGCAGGGTGAGTTCCAGCCCTGGCAGGGACACCGTCCGGTCGGTCCGGGCGTGCAGGAGTCCCTCCACAGTGGAGGTGTCCCCGTTGTAGCGGGCCTCCGGAACAAAGTCGTCGAGCACGAAGTCGGCGCCGTAGCGGTGGTTGAGCTGGGTGAGGTAGTTGGTCCGGAAGTCGGCGAAGGCGGAGTACCCTGCGGGGTCGTTGTAGCAGGTTTCCAGGACCTCGCGGTCCTTGTCCAGGTCGGCGGAGACCAGCAAGCTCTCACCCGGGTTGAGAGTCCGGGCGATCTCGCCGAGCAGCGCGTCGCGCTCCCCGCGCGTGGCGTTGCCGAAGCTGCTGCCGAGGAGGGTGACCGCCAGCGGCCGGCCGGGGTGGGTGCGCAGCCAGTCGAGACCAGCCTCGTAGCGTCCGCACAACCCGATGATCTCCAGGGATTCCAGCTCCGAGCACAACGCTGCGCCGCTGGAGGCCAGCATGCTCCGGTCGACGTCGATCGGCAGGTAGGTCGTCTGGCGCAAGCGCACGCAGCTTTCCAGCAACAGCCGTGTCTTCTTCGCGCTTCCGCTGCCCAGCTCCGCGATCCGCCCGCAGGCGAGCAGCTCGGCTATCTCCGGGGAGTGACGCTCCAGCAGCTCGCGTTCCACGCGGGTCAGGTAGTACGTAGGCAGTTCGGTGATCTGCTCGAACAGCTCGGAGCCGACCGCGTCGTAGCCGAGCCAGGGCGGCAGCCGAGGCGGTGTCTGCTGGAGAGCGTCGCGCACCACCACATCATCTGGCACCGTACCCCTCTGGTCGGCGAGCGGGATGACACGGGCACGTTCCTCCGGTCCCGATGGTCTCAACGTTTCCTCCCGTCCGCCCCGTCACGGAAGCTCGACTCGCCGCGGTTCCAGTGGCGCAACAGCAGATCATCCGACCGGGCGGCCAGGAGCATGCTGGCGCGGATCCCGAACACGACGTCGGGGGCCAGCTCGGGTTCGGCGCTCAGCAGCGGCGCGATCACCCCGCGCCGGACGAGCTGCTCGTGCACCGCGTCGGCCTCGACGTGCTCGGCGTAGAACCGCAGTGCGGCCGGACTGCACTCCAGCCTCCGCATGGCCTTGACCAGCCGATCCGAGCCGGGGGAGGAGGTGAGCTCGATGGTGGCGAACTGCCCGATCAGCGCCCCGCGCAACCCGCGGTGGAGCCCGCACAGCGACATGAGGTTGACCTCGGCCAGTATCTCGGCGGGGGCGGAATCGAGGTAGGCGCCGTAGTCCGTGCAGAGGCCGAGCTCGGTCATCATGTCGGCGAAGAGCCGGGAGTGCGCCCGCTCGGGAATCCCGGCACCGTACTCGTCGTGCTGCACGGTCACGAGTGCGGCCTTCGGCGGGCCGTCCAGGCGCGGGATGACGAAGGTCTGCGGGTCGGCCTCCTTCAGGTGGTAGAGCGAGCGGTGCGCGACGTACTCGCGCAGTTGCCACAGTTGCCCGTTGCGGCGCAGGTGGTGGGAGACGCCGAACGCGTCGACGTGTTCGACGAGTAGTGCGTCGAGCTCGCTCCCGACGTCCGCGCCGGCGGGCACGTCGTCCCTGAGCGCGCTGAGGAAGAGCCCCTCCAGCTCCGCGCGGATCCCCAGCACAGCCGGATCCCACTCGCGGTCGGGGTCGGCCTCTCGGAACCCGCGGTAATGGAGTTCGTAGCAGCAGTAGAGGGCCAGCTGGAGGTCCTCACCGTAAGGTGCGGTCCCGTCGACGGCGGGAAGTGCGGGGCGGTCTCCGCGCAGCACGGACAGGACCGCCTCGGAGACCGGGCCGCGCGGCGCGGGAAGCGTCGGAGCCTCCGACATCGTCGTCATGGGCCATGCTCCTTCCCCTCGTCGTCGCGTACGCGACGACGGTGGCTGGTGTCGCAGAACGGGCGGTGCCGACTGCGGCCGCACGCGCACAGCGCGGTGACCACCCGGTCGCTGTGCACGCGCGTTCCGTCGGGCATCTCCACGTCGACCGGGCCGTAGACGAGGATCGGGCCCTCACCGGTGACGATGACCCGGCGACGGGCCTCAGCCATGGCGCGCCTCGATGACCACGAGTTCCTCCTCTACCTGGTCGGGGCCGAGTAGTCCGCGGGCACGCAACGCCGGGGCGCGTGCCCGCAGCACCGGCCCGAACGGGATGCGGGCCCTCGCGAGGACCTCAGGCACCAGTCCGGCCACCGCGAGCCGGTCCAACGTCGCCTGCTCGTCGGCGAGCCCGGACTGCACGAGCAGGAGCGCGCCGTCGTCACTGATCACCGAGGAGGCCCCCGCGCAGATGCGGTCCAGCAGGAGCCGCCCGTCCGGCCCCGCGTCCCAGCACCTCGCCATCCGGTGGCGGGGCGGCGGGCCGTCGGCGGGCACGTAGGGCGGGTTGGCGAGCACGAGGTCGAAACGGCGCGGGGCCACGGGTGCGAACAGGTCACCGCGCAGGACCGTCGCCGGGATCCCGCGCAACCGGCTGTTGAGCCAGCTCGCCAGGACCGAGCGCCGCGACAAGTCGATCGCGGTGAGGCTGGCCGCACCGGCGCGGAAGGTCTCGATGCCCAGGGCCCCGGTGCCCGAACCGACATCGAGCACCGAGCGCCCGGCGACCTGGCCGCGCCGACGCAGCACAGCATGCAGCAACGACGTGTCTTCCTGCACTCGGTAGACGCCCGGTGGCCTCACCAGCAACATGGAAAACCCGCTACCCGGTCCTCGCGCCGTCCTATCGATTCTCTCGAGTAATGATGGGCTCCATTGGGCGCCGGGGGGATCCGTCGTGGCCGGGTTTGACCGCGGCGATCAGCGCCCATTCCCCTTGCCTCGCCGCTCACTACCCCGAAAAGCCGCCAACCTGCGCCCGGACGTTGGCCTTTCGCTCCCGGTCAGGTATCGCTCCGCGCCCCCGGCGCCGGCCTGGCGGCCCTCCAGACCGGCGGACAGGGCGACATCACGCGGGGGCGCCGAGCGGCGGGTGCTCGAGCACGCGGGGCTTGTACTCGACCAACTGGATGCGGCCGTCGAAGGTGCGGTGCTCGATCATCTCGAGGGCAACGTCCGGATAGCCGTCGTAGATGCGTTCTTCGCCCGTGGCCCCGGTGATCACCGGGAACATCACGACCCTGAAGCGGTCGACGAGTCCGGCTCGTAGCAGGGACCGGCACAGGCTGAGGCTGCCGATCGTGCTGAGGAGCCCCGAGCCACTCGACTTCATGGCGCGGACCGCCTCGACGGCGTCGTCGCGGACGAGCGTGGAGTTGGCCCACGTCAGTGGCTCCCCGAGTGAGGAGGAGAAAACCACTTTGGAGGCTTGCGTGAGCTCGTCGACGGACGCCTCCTCTTCGGGCCTGAACTCGTCTTGGCCACTCGGGACCTCGCCTGCGGCGAAGCCCGACATCAGGCGGTAGGTGTTCGCGCCCATCAGGTAGGTGGCCTCGGGCTGCTCCCCGAGCCATGCGAGGTACTCCGGACCCTCGAAACCCCAGAACCCGGGCCATCCCTCTCCCGATGCGTGGCCGTCGAGGGAGGTGATGAAGTCGACGAGAAGCTCCGACATGGCGGTGTCCTTTCCTAGGATGTCCCGAGCTTGGACCGGCCGGGAGCCGCAAACTCATCGGCCGCGCTGTGGGTTTGGGTCCTGTCGTAGCTTCAGCTCGGCCCCATCTCAGCCCCACCCGCGAACGCTCCCGACGATCGACGCCGATCCCGGAACGTGAAGCCGCCCTGGGCGTCCAGCGCGTAGCGCTTTCCGGTTGTACGCCACAGGTGGTCGTCGATCGCTTCGGCAACTCCTGCTCGGCTCCGCATCTGCCCGTGGCGCGGCTGGTCGGTTCCGATCGCGCATCCGAAGGCTGATCAGCGCGGTGACGGCGAAGACGGCGGCCTAAGACGGTGCCGGACAGAGATATGGCGCGACCACTCCCCCAGGCTCGACAGGACCAGGTTTCCGCCGCCGGGCGCTCAGCGCCGGGTCTCGTACCTGGTCAGCACCACGCCGCCGGGAAACGTCCGGGTCTCCCCCAGGCTCAGACTCACCCAGTCGTCCAGGGCTGTGAAGAACGGCGTGCCGCCGCCCACCAGGACCGGATGGGTTACGAGGACGTACTCGTCGATCAGCCCGGCCCGCATGGCCGTCGCGGCGAGTGTGGCACCGCAGATGCCCATGGGGCCGCCGTCGTCGGCCTTGAGCCTGGTGATCTCGGTGACCGCGTCGCCGGTGACCAGACGGGTGTTCCAGTCGACCGTGGCGGTCGTCGAGGAGAACACCGCCTTCGGCATGTCCCGCCAGCGGCCGGCGTACTCGATCGTCGCCGGGGTGGCCCCCGGCTCCTTGTCGGCGGTCGGCCAGTGGGAGCTCATCGTCTCCCACAGTCTGCGCCCGTACAGCGCAAGGCCCGTCGCGGCCACCCGGTCGGACCACCACTGGAACAGCTCGTCGCTCAGCACGCTCCAGTTGAGATCGTCGCCGGGCGCGGCGATGTAGCCGTCCAGGCTCAGGTTCATGGCGAAGGTCAGTTTCCGCATGGCGTCAGCCTTCCGTGAGTCGGTATTCGGCGTACAGACCGGCACGGCGCGCAAAAGTCATCGGTCAGGCCACAATCGGGAGGGACGAGCCCGGCCGCGTCGCCGCTGGGCCTACTGCGAGCGCTTCCCCGGCGTGCGGCATGGTGAGCGCCCGGAGCGGCGCTGCGGTCGCCAAGGTTCCACCCGACTCCCCGCACGAAGACCGCCAGGACTCGTCCATCCTGGCCGGGGGCCCGCTGGGGCGCCCGCCCCCGCCGTTCGGCACCTTGTCCTTCACCCGCGGCGGCGTGCGCCACGCTATTTTTGCTATAGCAAGAACGCCAAGAGTCCCAAACAGGAAGGTGTCCTTCCGCCCCGAGGCCCGGTCGGCGGAGGTGTCCACTGAGCCCCGACCGGCGCGCTTGACGGCCGCCGCTGCACCGCGCAAAAATAAACCGACAGACGGTCTATTAATCGGAGCGAGATGGCACGCACCGTCGACGAGGAGTCGCACGCCCGCCGCCGCGAGGAGTTCCTCGACGCCGCCCAACGGCTCATCGCGACCACGGGCTACGAGCGGATGAGCGTCCGCGACGTGCTGGACGAGGCCAATGCCTCACGCGGCGCCTTCTACCACTACTTCGGCTCCAAGCAGGAGCTGCTGTGGGCGGTCGTCGAGCGCATGGGCGACGACCTGCTGCAACGGCTGCGCTCAGCCGTCGACGCCTCCGGCCCCGACGCGCTCACCCGCCTGCGCACCTACTTCGCCACCCTGGCCGCGCTCAAGCTGCCCCAGCGAAGGCTCCTCGTCCCCGCACTGCGCATCTGGCAGTCCGACGCCAACGTGCTGACCCGGCACAAGGTGCGCGCGGACATCATCGAGCGCCACACGCCGCTGCTGGCGGCGATCGTCCGCGAAGGAGCGCGGCAGGGCGTCTTCACCGCGCCTTCCCCCGAACACACCGGCCGACTGCTGATCACGCTGGTCCAGGACCTCAACGACGAACTGGCCCGGCTGTTCCTGGCCTTCGAGGCGGGCCGGGCCGACGCCGGCGACATCGAGCACACGGTCGCCGCCTACTCCTCGGCCCTGGAGCGCGCCCTCGGCCTGCCCGACGGCTCGATCGCCATCGCCGACCCGGCGTCACTGGCGGAGTGGTTCGACCCGCCCGCCGAACACGACCGAATCTGACAGAAGGGAAAGGGGACTCCGAGATGGAACTCGCCCTGGTCATACTGCTCCTGCTGATCACCGTGCAGAGCCTGGCGAAATTCGGGGTCTGGCTGGTCGTGCCATATCAGACCCGGATCGCCCGCATCGCCTCCTACTACGCGGGCGGGCCGCGCAAGCTCGCGATCGCCGACGGCGTCCTGCTGGCCCTGTCGGTCGTGCTGGTGCTGCTGCTGTTCGCCACCGACATGCGCTACCTCAGCTTCGTCACCGGACTCCTCGTCGGGATGACCCTGATCCAGCTGTTCTTCCACCGGTTCAACCGGCCGCTCCCGCCGGAGCACAGCCCCGAGGACACCCCCGCGCCACCGATCAAGCTCATGTCCTACGCCATCCAGGCGCGTCCCGGCCTCGCCTGGCGGGAGACGGCCGTGATCACCGCGCTCTCGGTGTGGGCGGTGTTCATGCTCGTCAGCCGAGGACTGCTCGGCTGACGAGCGGGGGTCCCGATCCACCCGCAGCGGAGGTCCCGAGGAGCCGGGACCCCCGTCCCCTCTTCCAGCGGACCGCCTATCCCGGCACACCCCGTCCCCCGCCCGGCGGAAGCCCCGGGCCGGCGGACGGAAGGAGGTCGCCGGCCTCCGGGCCGAAGGTCCGCCCCCGACAGGCCCGTGGGCACTGTCGGCTCGGCGGCGCACGGCGGAGCCTGGAGGCAGGAGGAAACGGTGAGAAGGAGGCCGTGACCGCACGGAACACACCCGCGGTGCCGGCCGCCGTACGCGGTTCCGCCGCGGGTGCGGTCGCCGCACCCGCAGACGACGAGTCGGGCCCGCACCGGCGAGCCCGCACACCGGGAGACGAAAGGCCCGCGATGCGCCAGATCGGCGAAGACCACACCCCGCCGCAGGCCGCGGCCCTCGAAGCGCGCGTGCGGCACCTGGAGGCCACAGTGGCCGAGCTCTCCGCGGCCGTCGAGCGGCTCAACCGCGGTGACCGGCCCGGCTCCGGCGGACGAGACGACCGCGGAAGCGCCGCCGGACCGGGCACGGCCTCGACGGGAGGAACGGGAAGGACGCTGGTGCACGCGATGATGTCGGCCCCGGAAGTGCTGCTGGGCCCGGACACCCCGGTGCGCGAGGCCGCCCGCCTGCTGGCCGACAACGGTTGCGACAGCGCCCCCGTCACCGGGGCCGGCGGCGAGCTGGCGGGCATCCTCACCGAGAGCGACCTGCTCGCCGACCACTTCGGGACCGACGACCGCGGCTACGCCCGCGGCCTGGACGCCGCGCCCGCCGCCCACCGGGTCGGCGCGGCGATGACCCGCGCCGTGGTCACCGCCGCCGAGGACGACGACGCCTGCGAGCTCAGCCGGCGCATGGTCGAGACGCGCATCCGGTGCGTGCCGGTGCTGCGCGCCGGGGCGGTCGTCGGCCTGGTGCGCCGCCGCGACGTCGTGCGGCTGCTGCTGCGCCCCGACGAGGACGTCCTCGCCGACGTCCGCGCCGCGATCGGCAGGAGCGCCCCGGATGCGGAGGATCTGGAGGTGAGCGTCCGCGACGGCGTCGTCCGCGTGGCAGGCGCTGCGGACGCCCGGACCCGCCGCGGCGTCGAGGCGCTGGAGCAGACCGTCCCCGGCGTGCGCTCCATCGTGTTCGCGCCCCCGGGCGGGTCCGTCCGGCGCGACGAGCCCGACCGCGCTGCCGGCTCGGCCGGCGCGGTCTGACCGAACCCGGCGGCACCCGAGTCACGGGCGCCGCTCAGGAACACAGAACAGGAGAAGACGATGCGAAGTACGGTCGCCGACGTCATGACGACCGGGGTCGCCTCGGTCACCGAGAACACCGGCTACAAGGAGATCGTGCAGGCACTGCTGGAACAGGGCGTCAGCGCCCTGCCGGTCGTGGACGCCGACGGCGGCATCCTCGGCGTGGTCTCCGAGGAGGACCTCCTGCACAAGGAGGAGTTCAAGGACACCGACCACGACAGCAACTACTGGCCGCCCCTGCGCGCCCGGCTGCGTTCGCGGCTCACCGGCGCCGGAGTGCTCGTGGAACGCGCCGACGAGAAGGCCGTGGCCACCACGGCCGGACAGCTCATGACACACCCCGCGATCACCACCCGGCCCGACGCGGCGGTCGTGGAGGCCGCCCGGCTGATGGAGCGCCGCGGCGTCAAGCGGCTGCCCGTGGTCGACGCCGCCGGCGCCCTGGTCGGCATGATCAGCCGACGCGACCTGCTGCGCGTGTTCCTGCAGAACGACGACACGATCGCCGCCGCCGTCCAAGAGGAGATCGACCACCTCGCCGCCACCGTCCAAGGCACCGACATCGCCGCCGCGGTCAAGGACGGCACGGTGGCCCTGACCGGGTCGGTCCACCACCGCAGCACCGGCCACACCCTGGCCCGGCTGGTCAACCGCATCGAGGGCGTCGTCTCCGTCGACAACAGGATGACCTGGCACGTCGACGACCTCCTGATGCCCTACGCAGGACTGTGAGCAACCCGCCGCGCTCGCCCTCGGAGCGGATCCGAGGGCGGACGCACAGGCCCCCGACCGTGAGGGCCGTCGCGCCGCCACCGTGGACCTCCGGAGCTGATCGGCCATGGACACCCGCAAGCCCCACTCCGCAGCCCACCCGCCGCTGCGCGCCGCACTGCAAGCCGGACAACGCGCACCCTCGGTGGCCAACACCCGGCCCTGGATCCTCAGCGACGAAGGCGACCGCATCGCCCTGATCGCCGACACCGACCAGCGCCTCGACACAGCCGACCCCCAAGCCCGCGAACTCCTCATCAGCTGCGGAGCCGCCCTCTACAACGTCCGCGCCGCAATGCGCGCCGAAGGCCGCACGCCCGAGGTCGCGATCCTGCCCGACCCCGACCGGCCCGGGCGACTCGCCGAGATCGCGGCCGGGCCGGCGAGCGAACCCGACGACGAAGCCCGCACCCACGCGCGGGCGATCGGCCGCCGCCGCACCCACCGCGGACTCTTCGCCGCCGACATCGACGACCTCGCCCTCGTCCGCAGACTCGGCACCGCCGCGGCCGCCGAAGGCGCCACACTGCAGCCGCTGACCACCGAACCGCTCATCCGCTGCCTCGCCGGACTGGTCAGCGCCGCCGAGCACCTGCACCGCCACGAGCACTCCCACCCCCACCAACCCGCCAATCGGCTACGCACGGCCCCAAGCCCCGACTCCGCTGCGCACGACTTCCCCACCGACCCGGACGGAGACGGATCCGACGCCCTGTTCCCCCGACGCGACCACGGCCACAGCCGCATCCCCGGCATGCCCGACTCCCCCGGAGCGGTCACCGGCACCCTCGCCCTGCTCACCACGACCGAGGACACCCGCGCCGCCTGGCTCGCCGCCGGCCAGGCCCTGCAGCGCGTACTGCTGGCGGCCGCAGCGGAGGGGGTCTCAGCCGCCTTCCACACCCAGCCCCTGGAAGAGCCCGCACTGCGCGCCTTCACGACGACGCGCCTCTGCGACGGCGCCCACCCCCAGATGATCCTGCGCCTCGGGCGCACCCTCCCCCACACCGCCACACCCACCGACCCCCCACCACGATGAGATAGGAACGCTCCTCCCCTCGAACCGGCGCGGCGCTACCTCCGCACGCACTCCCACCCGGCGCCCCCTCGCACCCACCGTCCGCCTGCGGATGCACCCCCGATCCGCGCGGGCATGCGGCCGCCCTTCCGCGCCGTCCATGTCGTCGACACCGACCGGGTTCGTGTGGCAAGCGGTGGTCGCGGAAGGGCTGCTTCGGGACAGCGACCACTGCGACCGCGGACGCACCGATACGCGCGTCGACCTGTTCGGCCGCATACCGCTGCTGCGGGCGGGCGGCGCGGATACGGCGCGCGGTGGCGGGCGTGCTGCGGGGTGGCGGGCGGCGAATCGCGGGCGCGGCGCCGAGGTGCCGTTCGGCATGGGGGGTCTCCGGCGAGCGCACGTTCGGCGGCGTGGCCCTGCCCGCCCGCGGTCAGGCCGGCCGGTGGTTCGGGACCGAGGGGTTCGACCGCGGTGGCGCGTTCTTCCGGTCCCTCGTCGACGGAGCGGACCGGAGCGCTCGGCGCCGCGATGACACCGGATCATCGCGGAATCGCCGTCCGTGGCAATCAGCACCGAAAGCCCGTTCCGGAATGCGGGGACACCTCAGTAGAGTCGGGCAGAGAGTACGGCCGCCGGCGCAGCGAGCCGTCCCGGCCTCGGAGGTGACTCTTGACCGGTGAGAACCACGAGACCGAGCCGACACCGATGCTGATTCCGCAGATGCAGCTCGACCAGCTGCTCGCGGAACTGCAAAGCCGCCTCAGCGCGGTGATGCTGACCCGGGACCGGGTGCACTCCCTGCTCAACGCCGTCGTCATGATCGGCACCGGACTGGACCTGGAGACGCTGCTGCGCCGCATCGTCGAGGCCGCCATGGACCTCGTCGACGCCCGCTACGGCGCCCTCGGCGTCGTCGGCCGCGACGGCGAGCTGGAGCGGTTCATCCCGGTGGGCCTGGACGAGGAGCAGATCGCCGCCATCGACCACTGGCCCCGCGGACGCGGCATCCTCGGGCTGCTGATCAAAGAACCGAGCCCGCTGCGCCTGCAGGAACTGGCCGACCACCCCGAGTCCGCCGGCTTCCCGCAGGGGCACCCGCCGATGCGCGGCTTCCTCGGCGTGCCGGTGCGGGTGCGCGACGAGATCTTCGGCAACCTCTACCTGACCGAGAAGGCCGACGGCGCCGACTTCGGCGAGGACGACGAGGCCATCGTCGTCGCGCTGGCGACCGCGGCCGGCGTGGCCATCGAGAACGCCCGCCTTTACGACGAGACCCGCCACCGGGAGATGTGGCTGGCCGCCTCCGACGAGATCACCACGCGCCTGCTGCGCGGAGCCCGCACCGACGAGGTCCTGCACCTGATCGCGGAGCAGGCGCGCCGCATGTCCGACGCCGACCTGGTCGCCATCGCCTCCCCCGAGCAGGAAGGGGAACGGTTGGCGGTCCAGGTGGCCGAAGGCGCCGGCACCGCCCTGATCCTCGGGCGCTCCACCCCGGCGGAGGGCTCCCTGACCGGACGGGTCTTCCGCAGCGAGGAGCCCGTCCTCACCGACATCAGCGAACCGGCTGCCGAACCGGCTCCGCTACTGGAAGGGCTGGGGCTGGGGCCGGCCCTGCTGGTGCCCTTGGGCGCGGGAGACACCACCCGGGGCGTGCTCGTCCTGGGACGCACCGCGGGCTCGGAACCGTTCCCCCCGACGACCGTGCGGATGCTGCACACCTACGCCGGCCATGCGGCCCTGGCCCTGGAGCTGGCCGAGGCGCGCAGCGACGCCGAGCGGTTGACCGTCCTGGAGGACCGCGACCGCATCGCCAAGGACCTGCACGACATCATCATCCAGCGGATGTTCGCGATCGCGATGTCGCTGATGGGCTGCGTCAACCGGATCGACAACCCGGGGCCGGCGCAGCGGGTGCAGCAGGCGGTGGACGACCTCGACGACACCATCCGCCAGACCCGCTCGACCATCTTCGCCCTGCAGCAGGTCGGCGAGGACCGCCGCTGGCTGCGCAACCAGATCCTGGACGCGGTCAACGCCGCCACCGAACCGCTGGGGTTCTCCGCCGACCTGCGGCTGGAGGGCGCGATCGACAGCCGGGTGCCCGACGACGTCGGCGAGCACGTGATCGCCGTGCTCGGCGAGGCGCTGTCCAACATCGCCCGCCACGCCGAAGCCTCGCGCGCACAGATCCGCGTCGTCGTCGACGACGGCATCTCGGTTGAGGTGGAGGACGACGGCGTCGGCATCCCCGAGGAGGGCCGCCGCAGCGGACTGCTCAACCTCGCCGACCGCGCCGCCCGCTGCGGCGGCGCGTTCGAGGCGAGCCCACGCCCCGGCGGCGGCACCCGGCTGTCCTGGCGCGCCCCCATCGACGAGGACGACCTCGGCTGATCGACGGTCGGGTGTGCGTGCCCGGTCCGCGTGCTCCCCCCGCGCCCGCTCAGCCGCCGGCGCCCTCGGGCAGGGGCCGGGCCACGAGGACCGGCACCGCGGTGTGGTGCAGCACCGCCTGGCTCACCGAGCCCAGGAGCAGTCCCGCGAACCCGCCGCGCCCGCGCGAACCCACCACGATGAGGGCGGCGCCGCGGCCTTCCGCCAGCAGCGCGTGCGCGGGATGGTCCTCGACCGCCACGACGCGGACCGGGACACCGTCCGTCTCGGTCGTGCGCGCCTCCTCCACCAGTGTGCGGACGTACTTGTCGGCGCGCGCGGCGGTGTCCTCGCGGTCGGCGGCATAGCCCGCGGCCGAGAACGGCGCGGCGTCGACGGGCGCCGGGACCGACCACGCGTGTACGGCCACGAGCGGGGCGCCGGTGCGCGCCGCCTCCGCGAAGGCCGTCCGCAGCGCGACCTTCGCGTCGTCGGAGCCGTCCAGTCCCACCACCACGCTCCGCCGGTCCTCTCCGGCCGCGCCGCGGCCGCCCTGCTCGGCGTGCGCGGGCTCGGGGACCACCGCCACCGGGCAGGGCGCATGGGCGCTGACCCGGATGCTCACCGCGCCCAGGAACGCCGAGGCGACGCCGCCCAGGCCGCGCGAGCCCACGACCACCATCGCGGCCGTGCGCGCCGCGGCGAGCAGGGCGCGGGACGCTTCGAGCGAGGTGACCTCGGTGCGTACGCCCAGTTCGGGATGTTCCGACACCACGTGCGCGACGGCCTCCTTTAGAAGCCGGGCGGCGTGGTCGGCCGTCTCCTGCGACGGTGTCATCCGCGCTGTTCTCCCCAGCGGTACGGCGAACAGGGGCATGTTGAGGGCGTGCAGCACGACCAGGCCCAGACCGCGGTCGGCGGCCGCCCCGGCGGCCCAGTCCAGCGCCGTCCGGCTCCCGAGGGAGCCGTCGACCCCGACGACGACCTCCGCGGGCGCCGCGGCGGTGCCGGTCGGGCGTGCGTTCGGGCTGCTGTCGCTGCTCATCCTGTGGTCCTCTCATCCGTGCCTCGGCGGTGCCGCCGGGCCTTGCTGCGGCTTGGGCGGTGCCTGCGGTGCGGCCGCCTCCGCCGCCCTCCCGGCGGTCGGGCGCCGGCGCGGCCGGCCGACCTCGTCGGTCCACCACGAGTCTGTGTCCGGGCGCCGCCGGGCGGGTAGCGTCCTCGTTCCCGCCGCCGCAGGGCCTTGGTCCCTCCTCTGGGGGCCCGCGGCGGGACCTTGGGTCCGGGGCCGAAGCCCCGACGCCTCTTGGTCGCGCCCCGCCCGGCGCGTGACCATGCGCGTGGCGGGGCACGATGACCTGCGCCGAGAGTCGATGGAAAGGCAGAGCGATGAAGGAACCCCACCAGGGTGACGGAGGCGACCTCGGGCGCCGCGTCGCGCGGCGCCGGGCCGAACTGGGACTCTCGCGCGACCAAGTGGCCGAGTCCGCCGGCATGGACCCCGGCTATGTCGCCTACCTGGAGGAGCATCCCGGGAGCCTCAGCCGGCAGGCGCTGTACCGGCTGGCGCAGGCCCTGCACACCTCCCCCGAGCAGCTGCTGGGCGCCGACACCGACACCCCGCCCGGCCACGCGGCGACCGCGGCCCCCGACCCCGCGATCCGGCCGCTGGGCACCCGCGAGTGCCTGGAGCTGATCGGGCCCGGCGGGGTGGGCCGCGTGGCCTTCACCGAGACCGCCGGCGCCGCCCCCCTGGTGCTGCCGGTCAACTACACGCTCAGCGAGGGCGCGGTGGTCTTCCGCACCGCCGCCGGCGGCGTCATCGCCCGCCACACCCCCGGGCCCATGAGCTTCCAGGTCGACCGGCTCGACGGCGGCACGAGCGAGGGCTGGAGTGTGCTCGCGACCGGGCACGCCGAGACCGTCGACGACGAAGCCCGGCTGGCCCGCCTCCGCGCGCACCACACCGTGCGGCCCTGGGCCGGGGGCGAACGCGACGTGTGGGTGCGCTTCGAGCCCGAGCGGATCACCGGCCGCCGCGTCGGCGGGCGGCACACGCGCGGGCAGGGCGGGGCGGCGCCTCCGCCCCGCGGCGCGGCCGGCGGGCCGACGTCCCGCCGCTGAGGGGACCTCCGCCCCGGCGAGGCGGTGCGCCCGCCCCTGCCGCCCGAGGGGGATCCGGCGTTCTCTGGAACCGCCACCGCAGACCCCTCGAAAGGACACGGACATGACATCGCAGAACATCGACCGCCCGCCGGCCCGGCGTCCCGCCCCGATCGCGGACCGCGCCGATCACCGCGCCCGCCACGTCCTCGACTCCCGGTCGGCGCGACGGGTCTTCGCCGCCGTCCGGCTGGCGATCGGCTGGACCTTCCTGTGGGCCTTCCTCGACAAGCTGCTGGGTCTGGGCTTCGCCACACCCGCGGACGGCGCCTGGGCCGCCGGCGGCAGCCCCACCCAAGGGTTCCTGGCCGAGGCCACCGCGGGCCCACTCGCCGGGTTCTACCAATCGTTCGCCGGGGCGGCGTGGGCCGACTGGCTGTTCATGGCCGGGCTGCTGGGCATCGGCTTGGCTTTCCTGCTGGGCGTCGGCATGCGCATCGGCGCGGCCGCCGGAACGCTGATGCTGGTGCTGATGTGGAGCGCCGTCCTGCCTCCCGAGAACAACCCGTTCATGGACGACCACCTCATCATGGCGCTGACCATGGTCGGCCTCGCCTTGATCAACGCGGGCGACACCGCGGGCCTCGGCCGCCGGTGGGCCGGACTGTCCCTCGTCCGCCGCTACCCGGCACTGCGCTGAAACGGCGACCACCGGACGGGCGCCGACCCCGCGCCACCCCACCGGGGCCCCCTCGGGAGCGGTCCTTCCGCGGAAGCGGGAAGCATGCGGCGGCCCGGCAGCAGTAGTGCCCGCGGTCCCGGCACGGGAGGGCCACAGGTCCCGGCGGACCCGGCCATCCGCCGCGCTCGGCGCGCCCGACGCCTCTGGCGGGGCGGGCGGAGCCGGGATGGAATGGATACGCGGAGTGGACGGATTGCAGGGCGCGGCCGTGGACCGGCCGCCGGCGGGACGGTCCCGGCGGCCCGCGGCACCCGGGAAGAGAAGGCGACGTGGAGACCACCAGTGACGCGGTGATCGCGGCCGAGGAGATCACGGCCGCGGCGTTCGACATGGACGGGGTCGTCACCGACACCGCCTCCGTGCACGCCGCGGCGTGGAAGCGCACGTTCGACGACTTCCTGCGCGCGCACGCCCGGTCCAGGGGCGAGGCCTTCGTGCCGTTCGACCTTCGCGGCGACTACCTGGCCCACGTCGACGGCCGGTCGCGCTTGGACGGCGTACGCGCCTTCCTCGCATCGCGCGCGATCGAACTGCCCGAGGAGCACCCCGGCGCCGACGCGCGGACCATGACCGTGGAGGCGCTGGGCGACCGCAAGGAGCGCTGCTTCCTCGACTACGTGCGCACCTACGGCGTGACCGCCTACCCCTCGACGATCGAGCTGCTCACGACTTTGCGACACGCGGGAATCGCGACGGCGATCGTCTCCGCGAGCCGCAACTGCGCGGCGATCGTCAAGGCGGCCGGCGCCGCCGGCCTCTTCGACGTCCGGGTGGACGGGCGCGACGCCGAACGGCTCCGGCTTCCCGGCAAGCCCGATCCCGCCCTGTTCCTGGAGGCGGCCCGCCGCATGGGCGTGCCACCCGCCCGCACGGCCGTGGTCGAGGACTCCCCGGCCGGTGTCGAGGCGGGAGCTCTCGGCGGATTCGGCCTGGTCGTGGGCGTCGACCGCTCCGGGCAGGCGGCGGAGCTCCTGGCGCGCGGCGCGGGAGTCGTGGTCTCCGACCTCGCGGAACTGGCCGTAGCCGGGGTTCGCGGATGAGCGCCTGCATCCTTCAGGCGGAGGGCATCCACCTCCGGCGCCATGGCGGGCGCCGCCGACGTGCTCCTGCGCCGCTACGCCGGACGGACGGCGCAGTGCGGCGTCCTGCAAGCCCTCGCTGCCCGACGAACTGCCTGACCTGTCGCTCCGCCTTGCTACCGCGGGCACCGGAGCGTGCGGCCGGACATCGACGGCGCCCGTCTACGGGTGGAGATCCCCCTTCCTCGCTGCCGCCGCCGGCCGTGGAGTGCCGGCGCGGATGCGCCCGCGTCGCCCCCGGTCGGCCGCGCCCCTCCCCTCCGATGAGCGCCGGGCGCACGGCCCCCGCGCCGCGCGGCCTTCGGGCGGCCGCTCCGCCCGCGGGGCGCCGATCGGTGCGGTCGATGTGGCAGACGCCGCTTCCCGGGTACTGTGCGGACCGGGCACACCTTGTATGCGCGATCGAATCGCGGACCCGAGCCCGACACGTTCCCTTCGCCCAGGACACGGCGGGCATCCGGCGAGCACGGCACCACCGCACACCGCCAAGCAGACCGATCAAGGGGGAGATCTCGGTGAGCACACCGCCGCAGCCGGAACGGGACCTGGCCACCGAACTGGCCGCGCTCGCCCGCGCCCTGCAGGAGCGCCGGGACGTGGCGGACGTACGCGCCGACATCGTCGCCGCCGCCGTACGCCTGGTGCCCGGCGCCGACCACGCCGCGCTCTCCCTCCACGAGCGCACGGGCCTGCGCTCCGCCGCCGCGACCAGCGAATCGGCGCGGCGCACCGACACCCTGCAGTACTGGTGCCGCCAAGGCCCCTCGGTGCAGGCGGTCGACGACGCCGCCGCCGTGCGCGCGGACCTGCACCGGGAGACACGCTGGCCGGAGTTCACGCCGCGGGCCCTCGATCGCGGCGTCGGCTCCGTCCTGGCGCTGCCGCTGACGCAGAAGGGCGCCCAGGGGGCGCTACTGCTGTTCTCCCCGGCCGTGTCGGCCTTCACCGCCGACGACGAGCGCATCGCGGGCCTGGTGGCCGCGCACGCGGGCGCGGCGCTGGCCGCGGCGCACGAACGCGCGCACCTGCGCGCGGCGCTGGAGAGCCGCGAGGTCATCGGCCAGGCCACCGGGGTGCTGATGGAGCGGAACCGGCTCCCGGCCGAGGACGCCTTCGCCGCCCTGTCCCGGGCCTCGCAGAACACCAACCGCAAGCTGCGCGAGGTCGCCGAGCACCTCGTGCGCGCCCGCGCGGCCGACCCGGGGGCACCCGGAAGGCGCGGCGGCAACCGCTCCGCCGACCCGGCCGCGCCCCCGGTCTGAGGCGACCCGCGACCCGCCGCCACCGGTCCTCCAGCGGCCGGTCGGCGCAGGCGGCGCGGATCCGGCGCCGCATTCGGCGCCGCCGGGGTTCTATTCGCTGAACTCGGTCACGGGAAGCGCCTTGTCCACCCGAGCGGCGGCCAGATCGTCGTGGCGGATCACAAAACCCCCGGAGTAGAACTCGTCGGGCACGCGGAAGCGGGCGAGCGACATCCATTCGCCGGTCAGCCGGTGCTTCTCCTTCTCCACATGCGAATACCACTGCGCCATCGGGATGGTGATCTCACCGGCCTTCTCGCGCCCCGCGAGCGTCTGCTCCGCAATGCTCGTGATGACGTCATCGTCGGCATACCCGCCGATGTAGGCGCTGGCGAGCCCCTCGTCGCGCCAGAGGTCGCGGGCCAGAGCACAGAGCTCGCCCAGGTGCGGCATGTCCCGCTCCAGGTCGCGGGCCAGCTGCTGCTGGAAGGGCGACAGGTCGTCCTCGTCCTCATCCTCGTCTTCGTCGGTTTCGAACCACGGGGGCAGCTCGGCGCAGACCGTGGCGCCGACGTCATACTGCTCGCCGACGACCTCGGAGTCGGGGGGATCTGCGACCGCGGTGTCGGTGCCGTCCTTGACATACACGACGCGCGCATACCTCCCGGTGTCGTCCAGGTGGTCCTGTTCATGGTCCAGGAAGAAGAGCAGCTCCCCATCCGCGGGCAGGTCGAAGCCGTCGACTCTCGGCAAAGCCGCACAGTCGACGGAAAAGATGAACGGCAGCGGACCGACTCCCTCGGACGGCCAGTCCATGCCCACCGGCAGCCGGGGCAATCCACCGAACCGCCCGACCGGAGAACCCCGGGAACCCCCGATCAGCCGGATCGACAACCGGAGGTGCCGGGTGAACACACTGATCTCGTCGTCCGGGATGCCCGTTTCAAGCGCTGCGCGACGATACCGCCCCTGATAATCCATGGCCGGGATGATGCCAGAGACAACGGCGGGAGGGCGGATGACGAAACGTCGACCGACTGCGTGAAGGGACGTGCCGACACAGGGCCCCGGACGCCGGACCGGTGGTCACCCGGGCCCGGCCGCCGTCCCCCCGGCCTCCTCCGGTCGATGGTCGCACCGTCGCCGTGTCGGAGCTGGCGTGCCGCACCCTCTGCGTGACGGGCCGCCCCGCCGGCGCGATGCCGGCGGGGCGGAGCAGCGTCGGACCACCCGAATACCGGGCCTGCTCAGAGGGGCAGTGCCTCGATCACCCGAAAGTCGGTGCCCTCGATTCGCGGGGAAATCCCGTCGAGCCGGAACCCCGAGGCGCCCAGGACGCCCTCGAACTCCGCGCGCGTCCGCTCGACTCCCCCGGCGGTGAGGACGAGCATGTTGACGTCGCTGAGGGCGCTCTCCAGCGCCATGTCGGCATCGGGGTCCGTCCGCTCGGACAGCACCGGCTCGATCAGCAGCAGCCGCCCGTCACTTCGCATCGCGTGCCGGCAGGTGCGCAGGATCCGCACGCAGGCGTCGTCGTTCCAGTTGTGCACGACGCTCTTGAGGAGGTAGGCCTGCGCCCCCGGCGGCACGCGTGCGAAGAAGTCGCCCTCGACGACCTCGCAGCGCCCGCTCAGGCCTCGCTTCTCCACCAGGACGCGCGCCTGCTCCGCCGCCTCCGGTGTCTCGAGGAGAGTGCCCGCGGTCTCGACGTTCGCGGCCAGGACCGCCGTGAGGAGAGAACCGTCGCCGCCGCCGACGTCGACGATGCTGCTGTAGCGGCCGAAGTCGTGGGCCGCGACGATGCGGGGCGCCTCGAAACGCGCGTTCTCGGCCATGGCCTCGCCGAACAGTCGGGCGAACTCGGATTCGGCGCCGAGGTACTCGTAGAACGATGTGCCGTGCACCCGGTCGAACGCCGCACGGCCCGTCATGACGCTGTGCCGCAGCTCCCGCCAGGAGTCCGCGAACTCGGCACCGGTGAACAGGCGCGTGATGCTGCGCAGCGAATGCTCGCCGCCGTCGGCGAGGAAGCCCCCGCGGGGGCCCGGCCCGAACCGGCCGGCCTCCGGCTCGGTGAGCACCTCCAAGGTCACCAGGGCGCGCAGCAGCCGATGCAGCGAACGAGCGTGGGCCCCGGTGGCGTCGGCGATCTCGCCGACGTCCAGAGGCCGGTCCCGGACGAGATCCGGGATTCTCAGCTCCTCCGCGGTCCGGATGATCTGTGAGCTCATGTAGCCGTAGATCGTCCGCACCGCCGCGGCGCGAGCCGCGGCTTCGGCGCGGTCGGGCGCACTCATGCGGTCACCAGCACAGACGCCACGACCTCGGCGAAGGAGTCGACGCATGCGCCGGCGCCCGCCGACGCCAGCTCGTCGCGCCCGCCGACGCCGTAGGTGACCGCGATCGTTCGCATGCCGGCCTGCCTGCCCATGCGGATGTCGCCGGCGGTGTCGCCCACGACCGTGCACCGCTGCGGCTCGACGCCGAGCAGCTCGGCGGCGTGTACAGCCATGTCGGGAGCCGGCTTGCCCTCGGCCACGAGGTCGTGGCCGACCAGGACGTCGAAGCTCTCAGCGATGCCCGTGAGCCGCACGGTCTTGCGGGCGCCGTCCAGGGTCTTGGAGGTGGCGACCGCGGTCAGCACTCCGTTCGCGCGCAGCTTTCCCAGTCCTTCGGCGACACCCGGGTAGAGCAGTGCGGCGGCGTGCTTGCGGACGTAGGCGCCGAAGCGCTCCCGGTACAGCGCGGTGGCGGTGTCGATATCGGGGTGGCCCGGCGGCAGGCGCATCAGCCGTGCCAGGTTCTGGTCAAGGGGCTTGCCGACGGTCGCCCGGATCTCCTCGGGGGTGCACTCGGCCCCCATCTCGCCCAGGATCGTGCCGGTGATCTCGGTGATGGCGGCGGGGCTGTCGACGAGGGTGCCGTCGAGGTCGAAGATGGCGGCTTCGTTCATCCCTGCTCCCCGGTGGCGCTCATGGCGACGGCCAGCTCTCCGGAGAGGCGGGCGTTGCTGATCAGTACGGCCTTGGTCGCCTTGCCGCTGCGCCCGCCCGTCGCCTCGACGACGGCCTTCATGAGGAACGGGCTGAGCGCGTTTCCGGTGATCCCGGAGCGCTCGGCCTCGGTCAGCGCGTCACCGACGGCGTTGTCGATGTCCTCCTGGGGGAGGGCGTCCTCCTCGGGGATCGGGGCGGTCAGCAGCACGGTGCTGTCCCCGTTGAGGTCCCAGTGCAGCCGGGCCGCGCGGGCCGCGGTCTCCATCTCGTCGACGCGGGTGACCGGGATGCCCGAGTTGCGCGCGTAGAAGGCCGGAAACTCGTCGAACCGGTAGCCCAGGACCGGCACCCCCGCGGTTTCCAGGTACTCCACCGTCTTGGGCAGGTCGAGGATGCTCTTGGCGCCGGCGCAGACCACGACGATCCGCGTACGGGTGAACTGCTGCAGGTCCGCGGAGATGTCGAGGGTCTGCTGGACGCCGCGGTGGACGCCGCCGATGCCGGCCGTGGAGAAGACGGGGATCCCGGCGAGCTGGGCGATCACGATGGTCGAGGCGACGGTCGTGGCTCCGAGGTCGCCGCGCGCGAGGACCAGCCCCAAGTCGCGCGCGCTGACCTTGGCGATGTCGCCGGACCGGCCGAAGCGGTCGATGGTCGTGTCGTCCATGCCGACGACGAAGCGGCCGTCGACGATGCCGATGGTCGCGGGGACGGCCCCGGCGTCGCGGACCGCCTTCTCGATGCCGGTGGCGATCTCGACGTTGAGCGGGTATCCCGGACCGTGCGCGATCAGCGACGACTCCAGGGCTACGACGGGGCGCCGGTCGGCGAGCGCGTCGCGGACTTCCTCGTTGATGTCAAGCGGAGGTGTCACGGTGTCATCCTTTCCCACCGGGGGGTGTGGCGGAGGCCGAGGCCGTTGGCGCTCTCCACAGTGCCGACCCCGGTGGAGGGGCACATCACGTGTTCCCGTGACTTCGCGCGGACGGAGCGCGGACGGGCCGGCCGGGGTCGCGCGGACGGGGGCGCGCGGCGGCTCCGGCGCGCGCCCCCGGGGAGCGCTGGTACGTGCGCCGTCAGGCCTGTTCGGCCCCGACCTCGGGACGCGGCTCGGGACCGGACCGGTCCTCGGCCTCGGGGGCGGCACCGGGCTCGGGCTGGGCCGCCCGGGGCAGCATGGGCACCAGGAGCAGGGCGACCAGGAAGGCTCCCGCGTTGTACCACAGCGTGACGGCGGCGGCGTCGGAGAACGCCTGGCGGTGGGCCGGGTCGGCCGGGTCGACCGGCGCACCCGTCGTGGCCAGCCAGAAGAAGAGGACTCCGACCACGGCCACGCCGAATGCGGTGCCCAGCTGCATGACCGCGTTGGCCACGCCCGAGCCGGCTCCGGCGCTGTCTGCGGGCACGTCGGCGAGGACGACGCTGGCCAGGATGGGCACGCACATGCCCATGCCGAGACCGGTGGCCAGAACCGGCAGCGCCACCTGCCACCACGTGACCTGGGGGCCGACGGTCGACAGCACCGCGATCAGGGTGACCGCGCCCACGAGCATGACCGCCAGGCCGATGCCGATGACCCGGCGCCCGTGGGTGGTGGCGTAGCGCTGGGCGACGCCGGACATCAGGGTGATGCCGATCGGCCAACTGACGATGGCGGCGGCGGTGAGCAGGGGCGACCAGCCCTGGCCGAGCTGGAGATCGTAGGTGAGGACCAGAAAGAGCGACGCCAGACCGGAGAACAGCACGAACATGACGACGGTGCCGGCCGTGAACGAGCGGCGCGCGAACAGCGACGGAGGCACGAGGGCCGAGCCGGTGAGGCGGTCGCGGCGGCGCTGATGCGCGGCGAACGCGATCAGCAGCGGCACAGCGGCGGCGAGGATGACGAAGGTCGCGGTGTCCCAGCCGCGATCGCTCCCCTGGATGAGCGGGTACATGATCGCGAACATGGCCAGGCTGATCAGCACGATGCCGACGGGGTCGGGACGCAGCGGATTGACGGCCCTGCTCTCCGGCATGAGCCACAGGGCGAGCGCGATGGCGGCGGCTCCCAGCGGCAGGTTGACGTAGAAGATGCTCCGCCAACCCAGGCCGAAGAGGTCGGCCTCGGTCAGCACGGCACCCAGCACAGGGCCGCTGACGTTGGCCAGACTCAGCGTGATGCCGTAGAAGACGAAGGCCTTGGCGCGTTCCCGGTGGTCGAACAGCACGATGATGACCGACATGACCTGCGGCACCATCAGGGCGGCGCCCACGCCCTGCACGAGGCGCCCGGCGATCAGGACCTCGGCGACGGGCGCCGCGCCGCACACCACCGAGGCGACGGTGAAGACCGCCATGCCCGCCAGGAACAACCGCTTGCGGCCCAGGATGTCGCCCAGGCGGCCGCCGGTGACCAGGACCAGGGCGAAGGTCAGCGAGTAGCCCGCGAGGATCCACTGGGCCGCCGAGTACTCGGCGCCCAGGCTGCTCTGCATGCGGGGGAGAACGATGTTGACGATCGTCGCGTCCACGAGGTCCATGAACAGGGCGATGAGGACGACGCCGAGGACGATCCACCGGGTGGAGCTCTTGGCCGCCGACGGGGACGGTACTTCCGTCATGGTGGACTCCAGCACTGGAGGATAGGATAGAGAGATATACAATAAGAGAGATTCACGGACATCGACTCTCTCTGTTCTGGAGAGATTATTTGAGGGGTGAGCACGGTGTCAACACCGGGTACACGGCGGTCGAGCGACATCGGCGCCCTCTACGAGGAGCTGCGCGTGGGGGCGGCTCTCGCGGTGCGCTTCCACGCGGCGGTCGCCGGGCACCTCGGCATCAACATCACCGACGTGAACTGCCTGGGAGCGCTCGACAAGAACGGTGCGATGAGCCCCGGTGAGCTGGCGGCGCACGCGGGGCTCTCGCGCGGGGGCGCGATAACGGCGGCGGTGGACCGGCTGGAGAAGGCGGGCTTCGTCCGGCGCCGCCGCGACGAGGAGGACCGCAGAAAGGTCCTCGTCGAACTCCTCCGCGACGGCGCCTACGCGCGGCTGACCCGGACCTTCGACGCGCTGGACCAGGCCTACACCGAGGTCATCGAAAGCTGCACCGAGGAGCAGCGGAGCCTGCTGCTGGAGTTCAACCGCAAGGTCAACGCCGGCCTGCAGGAGCGGATCACCGCGCTCCAGGAGCACGCATGACGACCAGCTCGCCCTCGGTACCGTAACCGAGCACGTCCGGCGCGTACTGGCTGCCGTCGAAGGTGACCAGCACCCAGTCGGCGCCGGGCTCCTCCGAGACCGGGAACACCTGCGGGTGCGGGCCACCCGAGACGTACGGGGCGTCGAGGGCGCCCAGCAGGCGCAGGTCCAGGTCGTAGACCTTGTAGCGCCGTTCGGCGTCGTCCGTGGCCAGCGCCCACCACCGCGCCCCCGCCCGGCGCAGCACGCACCCTTCGGTGCGCCGGGCCGAGCGGTCCCGGGCCTGCACGTCCATGGGCTCACCCAGCTCGGCCCCCGGTTCGGCGGCGGCGAGGACGGGATGGAACTCCAGATCAGGGGCGAACCGGACCACGTCGGCGTAGAGGGTGTGCCAGCGCCCGCCGATCCTGGCCAGGGAGGGCTCCCACGCGCTCAGTGTCGAGGGCGCGGGCAACCGCTCGTTGGGCAGCACGTGTACACCGCTGAGCACGTCCTCGGCCGTCTGGGCGTAGCGGACGTGCACTCCGGGTGTCGGCAGGTCGCCGCCGCACACGACCAGCGCGAAGCGCTCCCGCTCGTCGTCGTAGACCACGTGTCCGGCGTTGTCTCCAGTGACCACCCCGTCGTGGGTGAAGAAGAGCTTGGCGACCTGCCGCATGCGCTCGGGCGCCCGCGGGTCGAACTCCCAGACCGCCCAGTGGGCCTCCTGTGCGAACCCCATCCCCGCGCATCCGGCTGTGAGGAAGAAGCTGCCGCTGCGCGTGTAGGGCCGCCCGTCCGCGTGGGTCACCAGCTGCGGATCGCGGATGCCCACCTGGCCGAAGTACCCGGCACGGACCCGGCGCAGCCGGGTCCCCGGCGCGGCGAACGCGTACTCCCACCGCGCCAGGAGGTCCGGGTCGCGGAGATCGACCAGACGGCGCACGTTGCGGCCCTCCCCCACCACGGGCTCCCCCCACTCCCCGCCCTCGGGCCGGACCAGAGCGGTCACCGCGTTGCCGGTGACCGTGACAGCGAACTGGTAGGGCGGTGTGAGCTGGAGCTGCGCGCCCTCCACGGCGGTCGTGACTCCCTCGACGGTGACCTCCAGGCGCGTCCGGCCCGCCGTCGAGTCGTAGACGACCATGACGCCGTCCGCCGATCCCTCCTCGCCGCTGCCCAGTCCCAGCGCGACGGTGCCTCCGGGCTCATGGGCCGCCACGTCGGCGACGACGGCCCCGAAGGGGGCCGCCGGCGAGCGGCCCGTGAGGACCCGCGACTTGTCCTCGCCGTTCAGCGCCTCGGGGGACCGGTCGGTGTCGAAGACGACGAACCCCGGGGCGAGCGGATCGACGGGGCGGAGGCGGTGCGTGATCTCGAACCGGAGCCCGCGGGGGTCCCCGGCTGTGCTGTCGGCGCTCATGGGCGTCCTTTCCGCTCGGTCGAAGGGGGCGTCGGCCGCCCGGGGCCAGCCTCACACCGGCCGGACCGCCAAGGCATCCCGCATCCGCGCCAGTGCGGCCCGCTCCGCCGCCGGCACCGTCCGTTGCGGACACGGCGGCCGAGGAGGATGGCGCGAACGCGTGAGGTGCGCGGAGTCCGCCCTCTGCGAGCGTGGAGGCGCCCTCCCCAGCGACCACAAGGAGCGAGGAACCATGCGCCTGCGCGCTCTCGGCGGTACCGGAATCAAGGTGAGCCCGTTCTGCCTGGGAACGATGATGTTCGGCCCGTGGGGCGGAACCACGTACGAGGACGCGGCTCCGGTCATCCACCGGGCGCTCGACTCCGGCGTCAACTTCGTGGACACCGCCGACGTCTACGGCGGCGGGGCCTGCGAGGAGATCGTGGGACGGGCCTTGAAGGGGGTGCGCGACGACGTCGTGCTGGCCGGCAAGGTGCACTACCCCATGGGCGAGGACGCCAACACCTGGGGCAACTCGCGCCGCTGGATCACCCGCGCCGTCGAGGACAGCCTGCGCCGCCTGGGAACCGACCACCTCGACCTGTACCAGGTGCACCGCCCCGACCCGCACACCGACATCGACGAGACCCTGGGCGTGCTCAGCGACCTGGTGCGCTCCGGCAAGATCCGCGCCGCGGGGTCCTCCACCTTCCCCGCGGAGCAGATCGTCGAGGCGCAGTGGGTCGCCGAGCGGCGGGGGCACGTGCGGCTGCGCACCGAGCAGCCGCCGTACTCGATCCTGAACCGCTCCGCCGAGACGGCGGTGCTGCCCACCTGCGCCCGCTACGGCATGGGCGTGATGACGTGGAGCCCGCTCAGCGAGGGGTGGCTGACCGGCCGCTTCCAGGGGGAGATCGACCTGACGCGGGGGCGGCAGGCCGCGCACCGCCGCAACTTCGACCCCGCACTGCCCGGCAACGTCCGCAAGCGCGAGGCCGTCACCGAACTGACGAAGCTCGCCGAGGACGCCGGCCTGTCGCTCGTCCACATGTCGATCGCTTTCGCGGCCGCACACCCGCAGGTCACCTCCGTCATTCTGGGCGCCCGCACGATGGAGCAGATGGAGGATTTGCTCGCCGCGACCGGGACCACCCTCGACGACGCCCTCCTGGACCGCATCGACGAGATCGTCCCCCCGGGCACGGTGCTGAACCCGGCGGACTCCCACTACCGGCCGCCGGCGATGCGCGACGCGCGGCTGCGCCGGCGCGGCCACCACATCGAGCCGCTGGTCGAGACGCCCGGCCCGGCCACGTCGTGAGCGCGGACAGCGCCACCGCCGGCGCGCCGCGCGCCGCCGGACTGCGCTCCGGCTTCTGCGGCGCAGTCCGCGAGGCGGGGCGGGACGCGGAGGCCTGGCTGCCTTGGCGGCGCAACGTCGCACCGCGGCCCGACCTCGTCGCCGACGCCTCCTGCACCGAGGACGTGCGGCGCGCCGTCGCCTTCTGCCGTGAGCACGGGCACGACCTCGGCGTCCAGTGCGGTGGCCACGGCGCCGTGCGCGGGCAGTCCGGCGGCCTGCTGCTGCGCACCGGTGGTGTAGCCCGGGTCAGCGTGGACCCGGAGAGCCGGACGGCACGGGTGGGCGGCGGCGCTCGGTGGCGCGCGGTCGTCGCGGCGGCGGCGCGCTACGGGCTCGCCCCCGTCTCGGGCACGTCCCCCGAGGTGGGCGTGGCGGGATACTGCCTGGGAGGCGGACTGGGGTGGCTGACGCGCCGCCACGGATTCGCGGCCGACAACCTGCTGGGCGCCGAGGTCGTCACCGCCGACGCCCGCGTCCTGCGCGTCGGCCCCGACCGCGAGGCGGAGCTGTTCTGGGCGCTGCGCGGCGGGGGCGGCAACTTCGGTGTGGCCACCGAACTGGAGATGCGCCTGCACCCCGTCAAAAGCGTCCGCGGAGGCGTGCTCTTCTACCCCGGCGAACGCGCGCACGCGATCCTGGACGCCTACCGGGCGTCGGCCGCCGACGAACCCGAGGACGTGGTCACCGCCGCGGTGCTGCTGCGGCTGCCCGACTCCGCGGACCTGCCGGAGCCGCTGCGCGGCCGCAGCGTGGTCGCCCTGCGGGTGTGCGTCCTCTCCGACGACCGGCGGTGCCGGCGGCACGTCGACCGGCTATGTGCGGCCGCCGGCACTCCCCTGCTGGGCGGGCTGCGGCCGATGCGCTTCGACGAGCTCACCGCGCTGTCGGACCCCCAGCCGGAGGCCCAGGTCAGCGAGGAGCACACGGACCTCTTCCGCGTGCTCGCGGACGAGGTGATCGAGGAACTGACGGCCACCTGCTTCTCCCCCGCGTCCCCGGTCTCGGTCGTGGAGGTTCGCAACTGGTCGGGAGCGCCCGCCCGCCTCGCCGCGGACACCAGTCCGGCCGGGCACCGCGACGCGCCCTTCTCGGTGATCGCGATCGCTCCCCGGCTCACCCCGGAGGCGCATCCGGCGGCACGGACCGAGACGGCGCGGCTGGCCGGGCGCCTGGCACCGCACGCGGCCGGCTCGGTGTTCCTCAACTTCCTCAGCGCCCCCGACCGGGTGGCGGCCGCCTACACGCCGGGCAACCTGCGTCGCCTGGTGGAGCTCAAGCGGCGCTTCGATCCCGCGAACCTCTTCCGCTTCAACCACAACATCCGCCCTTGAGGCCTTCGGGGCGGGCGGGGCGGTCGCCCGCCCGCCCCGTTCGCCCGGAGCCGCTCAGCCGCGGTCCGCGCGGCGCGGCGGAACGGGCGGCAGCTCCACGGCCGCGCCGACGTCCTCGGCGGTGAGGCGGAACTCCTCGGCGAAGGCGCCCGGGTCGGACTGCCGGGGCGGCTCGCTGCTGCGCCACGTGTAGTGGCACACCGGGCACAACCCCACGTCCCAGACGCCGGGGACCGGGGAGGAGGCGATCACGGCGCACGTGCTGTCGCCGCAGCGGGGGCAGGTCACGGGTTCCTCACCTCTCCTTGATCCGTTCACGGAGCACGCGCAGCCAGCGCTGCGTCTCGGGATGGTCGCGCACCGGGTGGCCGTGCCTGCCCCTGCGATCCGGCTCGACCGGGGCGGTGGCGTCGATGACGACCTTGCCGCTGATCCCCACCGGCGAGGAGGACGGGTCCAGCGGCAGGATCGACATGTTCGACAGGTGCACCATGTCCTCGTCCGGGTTGACCTTGGTCGACAGCGCCCACATGACCTGCGGGAGGTCGAAGGGGTCGACGTCCTCGTCGACGACGATGACGATCTTGCAGTACCCCAGGCCGTGCCGGGTCGTCATCGCCCGCAGCCCCACCGCGCGGGCGAAACCGCCCTGGCGCGGGCGGACCGAGACGATGGCCACCAGCCCGTGGGTGTACATCGCGTTGACGGCCACGACCTCCGGGAAGTCCTCCCGCAGTTGCTTGAACAGCGGAACGCAGGTCGAGGGCCCCATGAGGTAGTCGATCTCGGTCCAGGGCCGCCCCAGGTGCAGGTGCTCGAACACGGGGTCGGTGCGGTAGGAGATGCGGTCGACGCGGATCACCGCCATCGCCCGCCCTCCGGAGTAGTGGCCGGTGAACTCGCCGAAGGGGCCCTCGAACTCGCGTCTGCGGCCGAGGACCGCCCCCTCCAGCAGCACCTCGGCGCCCCAGGGCACGTCGAGCCCGGTCAGCGGCCCCTTGGCGAGCGGAACGGGGGCCCCGCGCAGCGCGCCGGCCATCTCGTACTCGGACTGGTCGTAGGCCATGGGGGTCGAGGCGGCGATGGTGACGGCGGGGTCGTTGCCCACGGCGATGGCGATCGGCAGGTCCTCCCCGCGCTCCTCACTGTGCCGCAGGTGCTGGGCGACGTCGTGGATCGTGCCGGGCTGCAAGCCGAGCTTGTCGGTGCCCTTGACCTGGAGCCGGTAGATGCCGACGTTCTGCCGGTCGGTGTCGTCCCAGTGGTCCGGGTCGCGGCTGATAACCGCCGCCTTGTCCAGGAAGAAGCCGCCGTCGCCCTCGTTGACGCGGAACAGCGGGAGGACGCGGAACAGGTCGACTTCGGAGCCCTCCAGCGTGTTCTGCAGGAACGGCGCGCCCTCGCGGTGGGTCGGTGCGACGGGGAAGTCGTCCCAGCGCCGGGTGAGCTCCGCGACCTGCTCGCGCACCGGGGTGTCCGGCTCCATGCCCAGCGCGATCGCGTGGTTGGCCCAGGAGCCGTGGGCGTTGAGGGCCACACGCGCATCGGTGAACCCGTTCACCGACGTGAAGTACAGCGCCGGTTCCCGGTCGCCGAGGCGGGCCGCAGCGGTGGCGGCAGCGGCCAGGTCGGGCTCCGCGTCGACCGGTTCGGATATCCGCACCAGCCGGCCGGCGCCGTCGAGCGCGTCGAGGAACGCGCGGAAGTCGTCGTAGTGGGTCATGTCCGTCCTCTCACGCGTCGACGGCCGAGACCGGCCGGACCGCCGACTCCCGGGCCCGGCGGGCGGAACGCATCCCTTCCCACCGCTGCGCGGGCACGCTGATACCGAACTGGTCCAGTACGCGCGCGACGATGTGGTCGACGACGTCCTCCACGGTCCGGGGCCGGTTGTAGAAGGCGGGGGCGGGGGGCAGCACCACCGCGCCCATGCGGCTCAGGGCCAGCATGTTCTCCAGGTGGATCTCGTTGAGGGGGGTCTCCCGCGTCACCAGGACCAGGCGGCGCCGCTCCTTGAGCACGACGTCGGCCGCCCGGGGGATCAGCCCGTCGGCGTACCCGGTGCGGATGCCGGCGAGCGTCTTCATGCTGCAGGGCACGACCACCATCCCGCAGGTGAGGAAGGAGCCGCTGGAGATCGGCGCCGCCTGGTCATCGGGGGCGTAGGCGGCGTCGGCCAGCTCGCTCAGGCGCGCCGCACCGTGGCCGCACTCCAGCTCCACGGTGGCGCGCGCCCACCGGCTCAGCACCAGATGGGTCTCGATATCCGGCAGTGCGGCCAGCACCTCCAGCAGGCGCGCGGCCAGCGGCGCCCCGGTGGCCCCGGTGACGGCCACGACGATGCGGCGGCGCGCACCCGCGTCGGCGGCCGCACCGCCGCTTCCGGCGTTCACTTCTCCACCGCGACCGTCCGGGCCGCCAGGTCGGCGAGCACCCGGTCGGTGGGCAGGACGGCGCCGCAGCGGCGGGCGCAGTAGTCGAGGGCCATGCGGTGGTCCTCGGCGGAGAAGTCGGCGACGGCGTCGCCCACCAGGAAGGGCTCGATGTCGCGAGCGAAGGCGTCGGAGGCGGTCATCAGGCAGCCCACGTGGGCGTAGACCCCGCAGACGATCAGCTGGTCCCGCCCCTGGGCGCGCAACCGCTCCCCCAGGTCGGAATAGGCGAAGGCGCTGTAGCGCCACTTGGTGATCAGCGTGTCGGCCGCGTGCGGAGCAAGGTCGGGCACGACCGCGCGCGGGGCGTCGGGCCCGGCGCCTTCCGCTGTCATGCCCGGACCCCAGAAGTCGTGCAGCAGTCCGCGCTGGTCGCGGGTCATCGAACCGGGCTGGGCGGTGTAGTAGACCGGGATCCCCTGCTCGTGGGCGGCCTCGCGCAGCCGGGCGCAGTTGGCCAGCAGCCGGGTGACCGGCGAGGCCCCGGGGCGGAAGAAGTCCACGAAGTAGTTCTGCATGTCGTGGACGAGCAACGCGGCGCGTTCGGGGTCGGGCCGCCAGGAGACCTGGTTGGCAGGCTGGTGGTCGGGCATCGGATAGGTCAGGCCGCGTGGGATGCTCATGGGTCTCCCTCTGTCGGTTGGCGGCCGGTCGGCCGCGGGTGGTGTGCGTGGCCTCTCCCGGCGGCGCCGCGCGAGGCGGGCGCCGGCGGGTCAGGCGCCGAGCGCAGCGCCGCCGTCGATCTGCAGGTCCTGCATGGTGATGTGGCGGGCCCGGTCGGAGACCAGGAAGAGCACCGCGTCGGCGATGTCCTCCGGGCGGGCCAGCCGCTGCAGCGGGATGCCGATGCGATGGCGCTCCAGGGAGCCCTTGAGGGTGGCCTCACGGTCGCGCTCGTCGTGCCACATCGACCTCAGCATCGGCGTGTCGGTCGACCCGGGGCTGACGATGTTGCACCGGATTCCGTGCTCGGCCAGCTCCAGGCCGAGGCAGCGGGTGAACATGGCCGAAGCCGCCTTGGACGCGGCGTAGGCCCCCATGCCCGCCCGCGGTACCCGTGCCGCGTTGGAGGCGACGGTGATGATCGAGCCGCGCCCGCGCGAGACCATCCGGCCGGCGACCGCGCGGGAGACGTGGAAGACGCCGTGGGTGTTGACGTCGAAGACCGCCCGCCAGTCCGCGGTGTCGAGCTTGACCAGGTCGTCGGTGCGCAGCACGCCGGCCACGTTGGCCAGCACGTCGATCGGCCCGTACTCGGCCTCGACGTGGTTGACCAGGCGTTCGGTGTCGTCGGCGTCGGTCACGTCGACGGTGTGGGGGTGGACGCGGCCGGCGTCCGCAGCGGCCTCGCCGGAGAGCCTGCGCAGTCCGGCGGCGTCCACGTCGCAGGCCACGACGCGGGCACCCTGCTCGGCGAGCCCACGCGCCACTGCGGCGCCGATCCCCCGCCCCGCACCGGTCACCAGGGCGACCCGCCCGCTCAGTTCCGCATACCTCATGTCCTGTCTGTCCTTCCTGCCGTAGCGCACGGTGCCTGGGGCCGGACGGGTCTCACACGCAGGCGGCCAGGAGCTCGTGTGCCTGCTCCGGGTTCAGCCGCGGGTCGCACAGGGTGGTGTAGCGCCGTCCGATCGCTGCGGTCCCGCCCACCGTCCCTCCCACGCACTCGGTGACGTCGGAGGCGGCGACCTCCAGGTGGAAGCCGCCCGGGTGCTGCCGATGGCGGCGCAGCACGCTCTGGAAGGCCCGCGCCTCGGCGACGAGGTCGTCGAGATGGCGGGTCTTGCGCCCGTCGGGCGCGTGCACGGTGTTGCCGTGCATGGGGTCGGACAGCCACACGACCGGGTGCCCGCCGCGCCGGACGGCCTGGACGATGCCGGGCAGGTGCTCGGCGACGCGTGCGCGGCCCATGCGCACGATGAGCACCAGGCGGCCGGGGGCGCGGTCGGGGTCCAGCCGCGCACAGAGGCGGGCGACGTCCTCGGGGGTCGCCGCGGGGCCGATCTTGCAGCCGACGGGGTTGGCGACGGCGCCCAGCAGCGCCAGGTGGGCGGCGTTCAGGCCGCGCGTGCGGTCTCCCAGCCAGGGGAGGTGGGTGGATCCGAGGAGCAGCCGTCCGTCGGCCTCCCTGCGAACCAGCGGCGCCTCGTAGTCCAGGACGAGGGCCTCGTGACTGGTCCAGGGCCCCGGTCCGGCGCTGCGTCCGCGGCCGCGCCGCACCCGCTCCCGCCGGAGCCGGTCGGCCACGGCCGCGCTCGCGGCGTGGACCCGGAGCATCCGCAGCGGATCCGGCCGCCGCGCCTCCGGCGTCGGCGTCTCGGAGTGGACGATGTGGCCGCGGAAGGCGGGGACCTCCACACCGTCGACGGTCTCCACCGGCGACGAGCGGGGCTTGCCGAACTGGCCGCCGATCCGCCCCACCTCGACCACGGGCTGGCCGCTGAGGCGGCGCAGGTGCCCGCCGAGGCCCGCGAGGACGGACGTCTTCGCGCGGATGTGCGCGGGCGTGCACTCGCGCAGGTCCTCCGCGCAGTCGCCCGCCTGCAGGATTCGGGCGCCGCCGGCGGCCGCCCGCGCCAGGTCCGCGGTGAGGGTGTCGATCTCGTCCGCGGCGACCAGCGGGGGTATCTCCGAGAGCCGGTCCCGCACCCACCCCAGGTCGCCGTGCCCGGACCAGGCGGGCTGCTGCTGGGCCGGCAGCCACAACCAGGGCCCGCCGGTCCCCCGCTCCGCGGGCGCGCGGGCGGCCTCGGTGGTGACGGCCGGTGTATCAGGCACGGGTTCCTCCCACGGGATCGAGCAGATGGCGCACCGACTCGGCTATCAGCTCGGGGCCTTCGGGGGTGAGCAGGGACTCCGGGTGGAACTGCATGGACGCGAAGTGCGGCCCGCGCAGAGCGTGCACCTCGCCGGTGGGTTCCCTGCTCACGTGCACCGGGCCGGTGGGGCCGGCGACCTCGTCCGCCGGGCAGACCGCCACGTAGGTGCTGTAGAAGGCGACCGTGGCGGACCTGCCGAACAGGTCGATCCGGCGCTGCTTTCCCTGGTCGGGTACCGCCCGGCGGCACACATCCAGGCCCAACACCGAGGCCAGCACCTGGTGGCCCAGGCACACCGACAGGAACGGACGGCCGTCGGCGAGCAGGTCGCCGGTCAGCCTCCGCAGGCCGGCGATGCGGGAGTCGGAGGCGTCGCAGGGATCGCCCGGTCCGGGACCCACGACGACGAGCCCGTGGTCGGCCGGCGCCTCCCGGTCCACCAGGTCGTGGCGAACCACCTGCACCCGTGCTCCGAGGGAGCGGAACTGGTGGGCGAGCATGCCGGTGAAGGAGTCCTCGGCGTCGACCACGAGGACGCTTCGGTCCAGCAGCGGCGGCGGCGCCTCCGATGCGGGTGCCTGCCTGTCAGCGAGCCAGAAGCCCGACAGGTCGCGGTTGCGCGCTTCGAGCGCCGCGCGGGTCCGCGGGTGGTCGAAGACGCCCCGGGTGTCCACCGCCTTCCGTCTGCGCGGTCCCGCGGCGCCCAGCAGCCCGGCCGCCTTGGCCCACGTCTCGGCCGTCTCCCGCGCGGGCGCGGAGTGGCGGACCAGGGTGGCGCCCACACCCAGACTCATCCGCCCGTCCGGGTCGATCCGGCCGGTGCGGATCATGATCGCGGAGTCGAGCGTGTAGCCGGCATCGTCAGCGCCCAGCAGGGCGATGGCGCCGCTGTAGTAGCCGCGGCCCGCCGGCTCGTAGCGGGTGATGACCCGGCAGGCGTTCTCCAGCGGGCTGCCGACGACGGTCGGTGCGAACATGGTGCGCCGGAGCACCTGCCGCGGATTCAGCGCGGTGGTCCCGCGGATCTCGTATTCGGTGTGGGCCAGGCGCGCCATCGGCCGCAGCCAGGGGCCGTGGACGCGGCCGCCGTCCTCGCAGACCCCGGCCATCATCTTGAGTTCCTCGTCGACGACCATGTACAGCTCGTCGGTCTCCTTGCGGTCGGCGAGGAACTCGACCACACCCTCCAGGTCCGGGCCCTGTTCGGGGTAGTGGTAGGTGCCGCTGATGGGGGTCATCGAGGCCACGCCGCCGTCGAGGCTGACGTGGCGCTCGGGCGTCGCCCCGACGAAGATCCGCTCGCCGGTGTGCACGACGAAGGTCCAGTAGGCGCCGCTCTCCTCTTTCAGCAGGCGGTGGAAGAGCCCCAGCGCGAACCGGAGGCGGTCCCCCTCGACCTGCACGGAGAAGGTCCGCCGGATGACGAAGTTGGAGCCCGACCCGGCCCCGATCTCGTCGGCGAGGACCCGGCCGACGAGACGCTCGTACTCCTCGTCGGAGGTGTCGAAGGCCCCCTCTCCGTCGAAGGACACCGGGAGCTCGGCGAGCCGCTCCAGGTCCTCGGCGCCCAGCTCACCGTGCCGGGCGACCTGCAGCAGCAGGATCGGCTCGCCGTCGTCCGTGCAGGTGAAGCCGCGCTCCCGAAGCTGGCGGAAGGGCAGCAGGACCAGTGAGTCGTACCGGTGGCCGCGCTGCGCTGCGGCGGGAAGGGGGATCTCGTCGATCGTGCGGAGTTCGCGGAGCTCGCCGTCGAACGCCTCCACCCGCCGGCCGCCGCGTAGGCAACGGGCGACGATGGCGAACGGCTCCGCTTCCGAGGAGAGCGCTCGGTCGATGATTCTTCGTCCGGTACGTTCTTCTGCTTTTCCGGATGTCACGGTCACCAGCCTTCAGGAGGCGCTCTTCAGCGCACATCACGTGTTTCGGGGAGATGCCGGAGGCGGGTTCAGGGGATCCGGCGGGCGGGGACGCGGAGGGGCGAAAACCGCGGCTAGACCCCGGCGATCTCGCTCAGGCCGACCCCGCGGTGCACGACGTCGGCGATGCGGCGGGCGGTGGCGGCCGGGTCCGGCGAATGGAAGACGCTGCGCCCGAGCGCCACGCCCGCCACCCCGGCGGCCAGCACGCTTCGGACGTGTTCGACCAGCTCTTCGTCGTCCGCGAGGCGGGGGCCGCCGGCGACCACGATGGGGATGGGGCAGTCGTCGACGATGTCGGCCATCTCCTCCTCGGTGGCGGTGGAGACGGTCTTCACGATGTCGGCCCCCAGGTCGGCGGCCAGGCTCGCGCTGTGGGCGACCAGTGCCGCGTCGCGGGGGTCCGCGATGCGGGGGCCGCGCGGGTACATCATCGCCATCAAGGGCAGGTTCCAGCGGTCGCAGGCCTCGGCGACAGCCGCGAGGTCGGCGACCTGGCGCGCCTCGTCCTCCGATCCGAGGTTGACGTGCACGCTCACCGCGTCCGCGCCGACCCGCAGCGCCTCCTCGACACTCGACACCAGGTACTTGGCATCCGGATCGGGGGCGTGGGCGGTGCTCGCGCTCAGATGCACGATCAGAGAGGTGCTGCCGAACCACAGGGGGTCGACGTGGCGCAGGCTGCCCTTGTGCAGGACGACGGCGTCCACGCTGCTTCGTGAAAGGTCTCCGACGAGGCTGTTGAGCGTTCGGCCCGTCTTCAGCGGACCGTCGGCGACGGAGTGGTCGAGGGGCACGATCATCATGCGCCCGATCGCGTTGGGTGCGAGCCGGTTCAGGCGCATCCGCCGCGCGAAGCCGTAGTCAGCGAACATCGGTGGTGCTCCTTGTCTGGTTCGGGTCTGTCAGCGTGGGCAGCGCCTCGCGCAGGCGGGACAGTGCGGGACCGACCTCCGTCCGCGGCACGACCGCCGATGTGCGCGTCTGGGAGATGGCCAGCCAGTACTGGGGGACGCCGGCCAGCGCGCAGAGCAGCCCGGCCGTGACGTGCGGGCGGTTGAGCAGCCCCATTCCTTCCACCGCGACCTCGCCGACGTCCTCGTGGACCTCGACCGCAAGCCGCGGATCCCGCGCCAGGCCCGCCAGGGCGGGCCGCACCCGGTCCAGGTCGGCGCAGGGCAGGGCCAGTCCCACGCGGGTCTCGTCCTCGGCCGGACCGGTCCGTGCCACGAGGTCGACGCCGGCTCCGCTCTCTGCGAGCAGGGTCAGCACCCCGGTCACCGGGTCGGCCTCGGGGATCACACCGCGCACCAGGACGCGGGCCATATCAGTGCGGTGGGTGACCCCGGTGACGGTGCCCGCCACTTCGAACCCCTCCTGGGCGGCGGCCCCGGCGGTCATCGTGCCGCCTCCTCGCGCGCCGCACCGAGCAGGCGCAGGGCGTTGTCGCGGGTGACGCGCCTCCGGTCGGCGGGAGCCAGGTCGAGGGCGTCCAGCTTCGCCAGCTCCACCGCGGGGTCCTGCAAGGGGTACTCCGAGCCGAACAGCACCCGCTCGCCGCCGAGAACTGCCACGGCCTCGGCGACCGCGCAGGTGTAGCCGCCGGACGTCTCGACGAGCACGTTGGGCAAGGGGGCGACCAGGGAGATCCCGTAGAGGTCGATGTTGCCGACGCCGGTGTGGCCGAGCACGAAGGTGACCTCCGGGCGGGCGGCTGCCAGGCGGGCCAGGTCGGCGACACGGCAGCCCTCCCGCTCCAGGCAGACGGTGTAGACGCTGTGTCCCGCCGTTTCGGCCGCGTCCAGCAGGCCGGCGAGGCGGTCGTCGGTCAGCGCCACCCCGTGGACCGCCGGGGAGACCTCCAGGCCGCGGTAGTGCGGGGCCGCGTCGCGGTAGGCGTCGGCGTCGCGGTGGGGGTTGCCGAAGTAGGCGGGCACCAGCCGTCCTCCGCTCCGCTCGGCTGCGGCGAGCACCGCGCCGTTGTCCGGGTCGCCGGTGGTCCGGCCTCCCTCGACGAGCTGCCGGGAGAGGTCGAAGAGCGGGAGGACGCCGCCGGCGCAGACCACGGCCCGCTCGATTGCCAGGGCGTCCATGCGGCGCAGCAGCCGCTCCGCGGCCCCGGCGACCGGAGCCAGGCGGACGTGGAAGTCGACGACCGGCGTCGGGGCTCGGCGATCGGTCATGGAAGGCTCCTTCAGACGTGTCGTAGCGGCGCCGTCAACGGCGCGGTGCGCCGCGCGCGGTGTCCAGCACCGCGCGCCAGTCGCCGGGCGGTTCCGTCCCGCGCCAGGCCACGTGCTGGTCGGGACGGAGCAGGACGAGGTCCCGCTCCCAGACGGCGCGGCCGTTCGGGTCGTCCACGCGACGGTGCAGCAGCGGGATTCCCGATGCCCGCGCCGCATCCACGGCGGCGGCCCCGGCCCCGTCGGGGGTGAAGTCCACGAGCGTGAAGCCGTCACCGAGGTGGTCGAAGATCGCCGACCCGTCGGCGAGGAAGACGTGCGGCGGCCGCGATCCCGGCCAGGTCGAGGGGGTGGTGTGGCGCCAGGACCAGGCGGGTTCGGTGCCCTCCTCGCCGACGACCACCGGCGAGTGCGCGTAGCGGTAGTCGAAATGGATGGCCAGGTTCTCCACCTGGTGCTCCTCCTCACGGAGGAATCCGGCGAGCGTCTCGCGGGTGGCGCCGGAGGCGGCGAGCCGCGGAAACCGGCCCCACACCTCCAGGAGGTTGGCGCACATCTCCCGGTTGAACAGGGCGACGGGCCGGCGCTCGGCCTCGTAGCTGTCCAGGAGGCCGGGGCCCGCCCACCCGTGGGTCTGGGCGGCGAGCTTCCAGGCGAGGTCGACGGCGTCGCCGATACCGGTGTTCGCACCGTGCCCGCCCGTGGGGTAGAACTGATGGGCCGCGTCGCCCGCGATGAGGACCCGGCCGTCGCGGTAGCTGTCGGCGACGGCCATCGCGCCCTTCCACATGGCCGTGTGCAGGACCTCCTCCACCCGCAGCTCCACGCCCATGCGGCGGCGCATGACGTCCAGGGGGTCGGCCGCCTCCTCCTGCTCGCTGACAGGGAAGAAGGCCGTCCAGGTGTCGCTCTCGTCCCGCGAGACCAAAGTGATCCCGCTTGCCACGACGGCCAGGAAGAAGTGGCCGTGGCGGCGCAACAGCGGATCCGAGCTGCGGAAGTACACGTCGCGGTGGTTGCCCCCGGGCCCCTCCCCGCTCAGCGTGAGGTCCGCGGCCCCTCGCACGACGCTGCCCGCCCCGTCGCAGCCGACGACGTAGTCGGCTCGCACGGTGTGCTCGCGGCCGTCGTCGAGCCGGACGCGCACGGAGTCGGCGTCCTGGTCGAGGTCCACCACCTTCGTGCCCATGCGCAGGTCCACCAGGGGATGCGCGGCGGCCCGGTCCCGCAGGATCTCCTCCAGGATGTTGCCCGGAAGGCGCTGGTAGGCCTCCAGTGCGCTCGTTCCGTCGTTGACCTCGGCGTTGCGCTTGCACAACTCTTCAACGGAGGAGTACTCCCAGGTCATCAGGGGCTTTTCGGCGAAGGTCCGGCTCCACTGGAACCGGAAGGCGTGCTCGGGGCCCACCCCTCGGTCGCGGATCTCCTCCACGACGCCGAGGCGGCGCAGGAGCTCCATGCTGCGCCCGTTGAGGAAATCCATCTTGGGATAGGGCGAACGTGCGGTGTGGCGCTCCACCAGGGTGCTCGGCACACCCTGGCGGGCCAGCTCCAAGGCCAGCGTCGTCCCCACGGGACCGGCGCCGACCACCACAATGCCGGCCTCGTGCGGCGTGCGATCGTTTCCGATGTCCACTTCTCACTCCTCAGCGTCCGCGGATCTCCGCAATTGTTTCGGCGCGCGCGCTGAGTCGCCATCACGTATTCCCGTGATCGGCTTCGGTATTTCCGCAATCAAGGCCGGCGTGGCCGAGGGTGGCCATAATGGGGGTGGCGGCATACGCTGTCCCCTAGCATTGGCCCGCGCCCCCCGGCCCGCGACCTACCGAGGATATTCATGCCTTCAGTTGACAGCACACCGGGTGACCGGAACTCAATTGCGAATACGCAGTCCAGCGTGGTCACGGTGTGGTCGGACATCGGGTGCCCTTGGGCCACTCTGGCGCTGGAGACCCTCCACGCGAGGGCGCGGGAACGCGGCGCCGACCTGACCGTCGACCACCGGGCGTTCCCTCTCGAACTGTTCAACCGGATGCCCACGCCGAAGTACATCGTGGAGTCGGAGCTCGTGGTCATCGCCGCCCGGCTGCCGCATCTGCGCTGGCGGCTGTGGCCGGGGCCCGAGTCGGCCTATCCGGTGACGACGCTGCCCGCCCTCGACGCCGTCCAAGCCGCGAAGTCCCCCCGGGTGGGAGGCCTTTCCGCAAGCGACGAGCTGGACACGGCACTGCGGCGGGCCCTGTACGAGCAGGGCCGGTGCGTGAGCATCCTGCCGGTCGTGCTGGAGGTCGCCGAGGAGTGCCCCGCGGTGGACGCCGCGGCGCTGGAGCAGGAGCTGTCCCGAGGCGGGGGGCGCGCGGAGGTCTTCGAGCAGTGGCGAACGGCCCGGGGGCCGCACATCCAGGGGAGTGCCCACGTGTTCGCCGAGGGTTTCGCCGAGCACAACCCGGGTGTGCGCTACCACTGGACCGCGCCGCCGCCCGAAGGAGGATTCCCCTACTTCGAGGAATACGACTCCACGTGGGCCGACAAACTCGTGGACTCGCTTTTCAAGATCAATTAGCCGCCTTCGGGGCGCCGCAATCGACTTCGCGATAGCGGTTTTTCATGCTGTGTTCCGCAGGCGTCCATCACCTAGAACCGAGACATCGTCGCATCGTTTCAATAATGCCTACTGCACCGTGTTGTCCCGTGCACTTATCGTGACGGGGCCGTTCGAATGCGCAGGAGAGGGAACCGGGGATTCCTCCATGGACACGCTTGCCGGCCGCACCCACGAGCTGAACGAACTCGGCAGAGCACTGGAAGAGACGCTGTACGGCGACGGGCGGCACGTGACCGTCGAAGGGCCGCCCGGTATCGGCAAGACCCGCCTCGTGTCGCAGCTCGCGGGCGAGGCGGAGGAACTGGGCATGCTCGTCCTTCGGGGGACGGCCACCCGGCTGGACCGGGTCGCTCCGTGGAGCACCCTGATGAGGCTTTTCGTCGGGCGTCCGGAGCTCCACCGGTCGCCGCCGACGGGCACGGGGAGTTCGGGCTGCGTGTTCGACTTCTCGCTCCGCCTGGCCACGGCCCTCACCGAGCACGCCCGGCGCCAGCCGCTCGTGATCGTCCTGGACGACATGCACTGGAGCGATGAGATGACGGCGCTCATCCTGCCCACCCTGACCCAGCACACGCGCAGCGAACCGATTCTCTGGCTCGTGGCGCGGTGCCCCATGTCGGACCGCGGCTCGGTCGCCGAAGTGCTGCAGCAGCTCACCGGAGGCGAGGGCAGCCTGCTGCGTCTGGGGCCGCTGGCCGACGACGAGGTCGCCGACCTGCTGCGCCGCGCGCTGGGCGAGCCCACCCGGGCCCAACTGGGCCTCAAGGAGAAGTGCTCGGGCATCCCCGCCCTGCTCATGCAGGTGGTGGCGGCGCTGAAGGACCCCGCGGCCCTCGACCAGGGCCTACCGCTGGAGGTGGCCGACCTGCCGGGCTCGGTGCACCGGAGGGTGGTCGACCGGCTGCACAAGCTGTCCCCTGCCGTGCACCCTCTGCTCCAGGTGGGCGCGGTGCTTGAGCGCCCCTTCAGCCTGCACGAGGCCGCCCGCCTGCTGGACGCCAAGGCGGCCGCGCTCATCCCGGCGGTGGAGGAGGCCCTGGCCAACGAGGTCATGGTCAGCCGGGACGGCAGGCTGGAGGTGGCCAACGACCTGACGCTCGAGTCGGTGTACCTGACGATCAGTCCGCCCGCTCGCCACGCGCTCCACCGCGAGGCATCGGCCATGCTGCGCGAGCAGGGCGACCGCGGGGGAACCGAGGTGGTGCGGCACATGGTCCACTGCGCCGAGACCGAAACGGAGTTGGCGGCCTACCTGTCCCGCTCTCTGGCGGCCGGCGACGTGGAGGCGGGGGCTCTCGGTGACACCGTCCACCTGCTGACGGCCCGCGGCCGGCTCACGGAGGCGCACGACGTCATCACCACCGTCCTGGAGTCCATCGACTCCGCGTCGCAGTTGTGCGCGGCGCTGACCGTCGTCCAAGAGGCCTCTCCCCAGCTCGCCTCGATGCTCAACTTCCCCCACCACGTCGAGCGCGCCCTGAAGGCCGTCGAGCCCGGCTCGGCGGCCCAGGCGGGGCTGCAGGCGGTCCAGGCGACCTCCTTTCTGGAGCACGGCCGGTCGGCGGAGGCCGCCGCCGCTGCGGAGGAGGCCGTGGAGCTGGCCCGCAGCACCGGCAGCCGGTCCGCCGAGGCCCGCGCGGAGTTCGTCCGGGTGCGGCTCGCCTTCGGCGACGGCGACCTGGCCGCCTCCCAGCGGTTGGCCTGCCGGACCCTGAGCGTGACCGAGTCCTCGCCCGACGCGTCGGGGGTGGAAAGGACGGCCCGGCTGGTCCTGGCGGTGACGCTCGCCGCCAGGGACGAGTTCGACGACGCCCTGGCCGTCGTCGACATGGTGCAGCGCGAGGAGGCCCTCGCCGGTGACCCGGGCCGCGTCTTCTGGGAGGCGGGGCGCGCCCAGCTGCTGCTGTGGCGGGGCGAGCTGGACCGGGCCGAGGCGGTGTGCCGGGGCGTGGACCCCGGGGCGGACCCCAGCGGAGAGCTGGGCCGCGAAGTGCGCTCCCTCCTGGGCCAGATGCACCTGCTGCGCGGCGAGGCCTACACCGCCGCCCAGTACTTCAACCGGGTCCTGGCCGGTGAGCAGGCGCCCGCATGCCCGCGCTGGCAGGAGACGGCGCTGGGGCTGGCGCTGGCGACCGCGTACCAGACCACCGCACCGAGCGGCTTCGCCGTCGCGGCCGCGATCTACGACCGGGTGCCCGAGAACGCGACTCTGCTGCTGCGTTCGCCGGATGCCGCTGCGGGACTGGTGCGCCTCGCCCTCGCGGCGGACCGCCGCGATGCGGCCGAGCGGGTGGTCTGCACCAGCCTCCGACTCGCGCGGGACAATCCCGGAGTGGCGTCCCTGGAAGGCGCCGCCCGCCATGCCGAAGGCCTCTTCAGAAAGGACCGGCGGCTCCTGGAGGCGGCGGTCGAGCGCTACACCGACAGCCCCCGCGTCCTCGCCCGCGCGCATGCGGGCGAGGACGCGGCGCAGGCTGCCGCGCTGCGCGAGGACCCGGCCCGCGCTGTGGAGCTGATGGCCGGTGCGCACGAGGACTACCGGCGGTGCGGCGCGCGCGGCTCGATGGAGCGCTCCGCGAACGCGATGCGCAAGCTTTCGGCGGAGGGCTCGTCCCTGAACGGCCGGCCCGGCTGCGGGCGGGAGTGGGAGGGGCTGAGCGACTCGGAGCGCAGGGTGGCGCTGCTGGTCTCCGACGGCCTGACCAACCAAGAGGTCGCCGAGCGGCTGTTCCTGTCCCCGCACACCGTCGACAGCCACCTGCGCAGCAGCTTCCGCAAGCTCGCGGTCCGCAACCGGGTGGAGCTCGCCCGCCTCGTGCTGGCCCGTGCGTCCTGCGCCTGACCACATCCCACCGGGCAGCCGATTCACGGTTCTGCGTGATGCCCCGGCCCGCCGCCGCGGACCAGGATTGCTCCTGGCCGCAAGCAGGGCGACTGAGGGAGATCCGTGGACGGTCGAAATCGCAGTGGCGGTGCACCCGCGGGCGCGGTGGTGCACAAGTACGGCGGCTCCTCGCTCGCGTCGCTGGAGGACGTCCGGCGGGTGGCCGAACGGGTCCGCGACCGGCACCACGCGGAGGGCCCCCTCGTGGTCGTGGTCTCCGCACGCGGAGGTACCACCGACGACCTGTTGAGGACGGCGCGCGAACTGGGCACCGCGCACGGGTGCCGGGAGGTGGACCAGCTCCTGGCCACCGGTGAGAACGCCTCGGCGGCCACGCTGGCTCTGGCCCTGCACCGCTTGGGGGTGCCCGCCGTCTCGCTGTCCGGGCCCCAGGCGGGAATCACCGTGGAAGGCCGGCACGGGGAGGGCATGATCGACGCCTTCTCCCCCGTACGCGTCCGCGACCACCTGGACGGGGGCGCCACCGTGGTGGTGGCCGGCTTCCAGGGAGAGGGCCGCGGCGGAGACGTGCAGACGCTGGGGCGGGGCGGGTCCGATACCACCGCCGTGGCGCTCACCGCAGCGCTGGACGCACCGCTCTGCGAGATCCGCACCGACGTCGACGGCGTCTACACGGCCGACCCCCGCATCGTCCCCGACGCGCACGTCCTGGCGCACGTGCCCGGTGAGGTCATGGCGGAGATGGCCTACGCCGGAAGCCGTGTCCTGCACTCCCGCTCCGTCGAGCTCGCCGCCGCACGCGGGGTGGCGATCCGCGTACGCCACGCTTCCGGGCGGGGACCGGGATCGCTCGTCGGCGGCACCCCCGCGACGGACGCGCCGCCGGTGGCGGCGCTGGCTCACGACCCCGACACCGCGCGCCTGCTGATACGCGGCGGCTCCGGGACCGCGGCGCTGGCCTCCGACTTGCTGCGCCTGTTCGCCGAGCGCTCCGTACGCGTCGACCTCGTCGGACACACCCTGCCCAGCCAGGACCGGCTGCGCCTGGGCTGCACCCTGCGCACCGAGGACCTGCCCGAAATCATCCCCGCACTGCGGTCGCGACTGGCCGCCGCCGGCGCAGAGCTGGCCGTGGACGAACACGTCGGCAAGGTCTCTCTCGTCGCCGACCGCACGCACAACATGCCCGGTCTCGCCGCGACCGCGCTCCGGGCGCTGCGCGAGGCCGGCATACCCGTCTCCTGGGTGTCCGCATCGCCGCTGCGCGCCTCGGCCGTGGTGCCCCGCGAGCGCACGGCCGATGCCGTGCGGCTACTGCACGACCTCCTCGGACTCGCCCGGAGCGGCGAGCCCGCGACCTCCCTCGCGCCCGTATGAACCCCTTCTCCCGGAACCGGTCCCACCCACCAATGCACGAGGAGCACGACATGAAACTCTGCTGGATCGACGTCCGCGGCACCGGCGAGCTCGCGAAGGCGATCATGGAGGAGTCCGTCCACCAGCGCGTGGACGCCGTGGTCAGCGACGACCTGGACGACCTGGTACAGCTGCCGCCTACCGTGAAGCGCGTCTACCTCGCCTTGGGAGAGGCGTTGCCCGAGGACCTCACCGGCGCCGACCTGGTGGTGGTCGACCACGCCCGCGGGATCACCACCCGCGAGCTCGCCGAGCACCACCCCGGAGTCGAGTTCGGCGTCTACGTGGAGATCGTCGATCCGGCCACACTCGAGGCCGCATGCGAGGCCGCTCGAACCGAAGCGTTCAGCCTCCTGGACTTCCGCGACCCCACCAAGATCCCCCTGGAGATCGTGCTGGCCGCCGCCGCCCGCGCCGAGGGCAGCATCATCACCCGGGCCGGCGACGTGGAGGAGGCCGAGATCATCTTCGGCGTCCTGGAGCACGGGTCGGACGGCGTGATGATGGCCCCCGGCTCCGTAGGCGGCGCCACCCGGCTGCGGGAGGCCGCCTCCGCCCAGGTGCCCGACCTCGGACTCGTCGAGCTGGAGGTCACCGACGTCGCCCACGTCGGCATGGGCGAGCGGGCCTGCGTGGACACCTGCACCTACTTCGGCGAGGACGAGGGCATCCTCGTCGGCTCCACGTCCAAGGGAATGGTGCTGTGCGTCAGCGAGACCCACCCGCTGCCCTACATGCCCACCCGTCCGTTCCGCGTCAACGCCGGGGCCATCCACTCCTACACCCTGTCGAAGAACGGGCATACGAACTATCTGAGTGAACTGCGCGCCGGAGGCTCCGTCATGGCCGTCGACACCGCGGGACGGACCCGGATGGTCACCGTCGGCCGCGTCAAGATCGAGAGCCGACCGCTGCTGTCGGTCAACGCGGTCTCGCCCGAGGGAACCGTCGCCAACCTCATCCTGCAGGACGACTGGCACGTGCGCGTCCTCGGGCCGGGCGATCGGGTGCTGAACTCCACCGAACTCAAGCCCGGCGACACGGTGCTCGGCTACCTGCCCACCGAGGACCGGCACGTGGGCTACCCGATCGCCGAGTTCTGCCGCGAGCAGTGAAGGAGCCGGCCATGACCGCCGAACCGCCGTTCGACCTCAGGTGGAACACCCTCGACGAACTCGCCGAGATCCAACGCAAGCGGCTCCCCCGAGTGATGGAGTGGGCGTCCGCATCACCCTTCTACCGCGACCGGCTCGCCACCGCGGGCGCCTTTCCGACCGCCGCGGACCTGAGCGGCCTCCCCCTCACCACCAAGCAGGACCTGCGCGCGGGCCGGCCCTTCGGGATGCTCGCCGTCGACCGGAGCCGGCTCGCCACCTACCACGAGTCCAGCGGGACGGCGGGTCAGGCGACCCCGTCCTACTACACCCGCGAGGACTGGGACGACCTCGTGGAGCGGTACGCGCGCAAGTGGGTGGGAATCACCGCCGAGGACACCTTCCTGGTGCGCACTCCCTATGCCCTGATGCTCACCGGCCACCTCGCGCACGCGGCCGCACGGTCGCGGGGCGCGACCGTGGTGCCCGCCGACAACCGCTCGGCGGCCACACCGCTCGCGCGCACCGTGGAGGTGATCAGGGAACTGGAGGTCAGCCTCACCTGGTCGATGGCCACCGAAACGCTGCTGTGGGCGGCCGCCGCCGAGACGGCGGGCCTGGACCCGCGCACCGACTTCCCCGGGCTCCGGGCGCTGTTCGTCGGCGGAGACCCGCTGACGGCGGCCCGGCGCCGCCGCATCAGCGACATCTGGGGAGTGCCGGTCGTCGAGGAGTTCGGATCAACGGAGACGGGCAGTCTCGCGGGGCAGTGCCCGGCGGGAAACCTGCACCTGTGGGCCGACCGGGTGCTGTTCGAGGTCGTCGACCCCGCGACCGGCGCCTCGTCACCGGAGGGCAGCGGGCACCTGGTGGTGACACCGCTGTACCGGGAGGCGATGCCCCTGCTCCGGTACGACCTCGAGGACGACGTGGAGGTGTCCTACGCCGGGTGCTCCTGCGCGTGGCCGCTGCCGACCGTGCGGGTCCTCGGCCGGGCCGCCCTGGACCACAGCGTCGCGGGCACCCCCGTCACTCAGCACGATCTGGAGGAGGCCGTGTTCTCGCTCCCCGCCGCGTACGGGGTGGTCTTCTGGAGGGCCCGGACCGGCGCAGAGCGGCTGACGCTGGAGTTCGAGGTCGCCTCTGAGCACCGCGAAGCCGCCCGGGCCGCAGTGGAATCGGCCGTCGGCGGGAGACTGGGCGTACCCGTCGACGCGCGCCCGGTCGCCCCGAGGACACTCGTCCCGTATGAGGCGCTCACCCGGTCGCAGGACGTCATCAAGCCGCGCAGCCTCTTCGCCGCGCACGAGGACTGGGACCGGGCGCTGCTCTACTACTAGGCGGTGTGCAGCGACCGTTCGCGTGAGGGCCGGAGCCCCGCTCACACGTGCCGCGGGCTGCCGACCAGGCAGAACCTGGACGGCGGTGCCGGCATGTGTGGGAGGCTCCGGTGCCTTCGACGTACTCGACCGGGCGCCTGCGCGGCCTGGGCGAGGCGGGCCGGGGTGCGGACGGAGACGGCCGCCTCGTGCCCGTCGGCCGCCGGCGCGTTCGCGGTGCCGTGTGGTGTCCATGCGTCAGATCTCCTTGGCGGTGCGACCCAGGCGGATCGCCGAGATGAGGAAGAAGATGCCGCCGAGGACCGCGTAGCCGCCGACACCGGCGATGTTGCCGCCGCCCTGGACGGCCTGGGCGAGGAACGAGGCTCCGGCCAGCACGGAGATGCCGCCGCTGAGCATCTGCGGCACCTGGCCGCCATAGCGCCGACTGCGGACGGCGGTGACGAGCTGGGGGATGCCGGAGCCGATCGCCCACCCACCCCATACCCCGAGCGCCGCGGCGACGGCCACAGTCGACGCCGCACCGAGGGCGATGGCCACGACGACGCTGACCACCACGTTGATCCACCCCGCGACCTTCGACCGCCCGGAGTCCGGGTCGGCGCGGAGTTGCCACAGGACGGCTCCCGCGTCGAACAGCGGATAGGCGACCAGCACGACCGTCAGAAGGGGGCCCGTCATGGTCGAGGTGAGGAAGAGGAGCGCCGCCCAGACGACGGCGAACGCGAACCGGATGAGGTACAGGCGCCGCAGCGCGCTGCCGTAGGTCGACAGGGAAGCGGTCTCGGACACGGTCATGATGTTCTCTCTGTTTCTGTGCAAGGCCGTCAGGCGGCGGTGGTGCTGAGGACGGCGGGGACGTTGCCGCGCGTCGCGGCGGAGTACGGGCACACCTCGTGTGCCGCGGCGGTGAGGCTCTCGGCCGCTTCGACGGCGATCCCGCCGCCGATGTGCACCCGCGGCGCGGCGCTCAGGGCGAATCCGCCGGTTTCCGTGGCGGTGACCGAGACCTCGGCGGCCACGGTGGAGTCGACCAGGGACACCTTGCGCTGCGAGGCCACGAGCTTGAGTGCCGAATGGAAGCACGACGACCAGCCCGCGGCGAGCAGCTGCTCGGGGTTGGTCGCGCCGCCGAGGCCGCCCATCGGGGCGGGCGGGGCGAGCGTCACATCGAGCAGGCCGTCATCGGTGACCGCGCGGCCTCCTGCGCGGCCGTCCCCGGTCGACGTGGCGGTCGCGGTGTACAGCGGTACGGACATCGTCTCCCCGTTCATGCGACTCTATGTAGAGTTACTAGTACGTCTACATGACTCACAATAGCCCGTCCCCATCACCGGCACAACCGGCCCGGCCACGGCCGCGCGGACTGACGGCCGCCGATTCGGTCAGCCCGACCGGTTCGGGTGCAGGCTCTCGTCGAGCCACCGAGCCAGGCGCGATGCCTCAGTGCGGCCGCCGCGCCAGGCCAGGTGGGCATCCGGCCTCACGAGCCACAGCTCCCGCCGACCGTGGCGGGTCTCGAAGTCGAGGGGCGCGACGGCGTCGCCGAGGCGTCCGCGCGCCTCGGTGAGATGGTCCGCGCCGTCTCCAGCGGGGGCCAGCAGCGCCCACTGCGCGCCGAGTTCGGCGTGCAGGCGGGTGCGGGTGCCGTCGGGGCGGGTGCAGGGCAGGTCCGGGACGCGGTCGCCCTGGCGCGGCCGGCCTCCCGACCGGTAACGGGTGCCGCGCGCCAAGGGGCCGTTGCGGTAGGTGACCCACAGCTGGGACGCGAGGCGGCTGGCCCGCCGCTGCACGGACGGCATCGCGGCGAGCGGCACCAGCACCCGCCTCCTGAGGAACCGCATCAGCGGAGTGTCACCGACCTGCAGGCGGGTCGCGGTCGTGGTCCGCGCCAGCACGCCGGTCGCAAGTGGGCGGCGCTCGGCCTCGTAGGTGTCCAGCAGCGGGTCCGCGGACAGCCCGCGAACGACCAGTGCCAGTTTCCAGGCGAGGTTCTCCGCATCGCCCATGCCGGTGACCATGCCCTGCCCGCCGAGCGGGCTGTGGATGTGGGCCGCGTCGCCGACGAGGAGGACCCGGCCCCGACGGTAGGTATCGGCCAGTCGGCGGTGGACGCGGAAGACCGAGGTCCAGACCGCGTCCTCGATGCGGATGTCGGTTCGTCCGGTGCGCTCGGGCACCAGCCTGCGAATCCGCTCCAGGACCTCCTGCTCGCCCTGCACACTGTCGCCGCCGGCCGGGTCGTAGACCATGAACCGCCACAGGTCGTGCGCACGGCCGACCTCGCGCATCGGCACGGCGAAGAACGGGCCGTCCCGGTGCGGCCAGCCGTGCCCTCCCGCGCGATCGACCGGCATGTCGGCGTGCACGTCCGCCAGCAGGAACGGTTCGGTGAGGCGGACACCGGGAAACCCGATGCCGGCCAGCTTGCGGACGGTGCTGTGGGACCCGTCGCAGCCGGCCAGCCACCGGCATCGCACCGTCCGGCCGTCGTCGAGCACGCCGGTCACGCCGTGCCCGTCCTGGGCGGCGTCGACCAGAGCGGTACCCCAGTCGATGCCGGCGCCCAGCTCGTGCAATCGGCGCCGCAGCTCCGCCTCGATGTCGGCCTGCGAGACGTACAGCGCCGGGCGGGCGGTGCCCAGTCCGTGGTCACCGAAGCGGACCGTGATCGCCGAGCGCCCGTCGAGGTACTGCGTGACGGTCAATGCGGTCAGCGCACGTTCCGGCAGCTCGCCGAGGGCGCCGAGCCGGTCCAGCACCTCGGCCCCGCGCGCGTGCAGGATGTTCGCCCGCGAGGTCGACGCCGGCCCTGGGGCCGCGTCCACCACGCGAACCGAGACCCCCTGCAGGCGCAGCGCGCAGGCCAGCGCCAATCCGGCAGGGCCGGCACCGACCACGAGTACATCGGTATCCGGTACCGCGCCCACCATGTCCACGACGGCTCCCAGCGCACCTGAAACCAACAAGACGGAACGGTATCGTTCCATTCAACAGCTTAGGCGTACCGCTTGTCGGAACGCAACCGTTCCGTCTCGGATTAGACTTGCGGTGATGAACGAACGGAGCCGATCACGACCGGCGAGCGGAGGAGCGCAGCTGCGCGGGCGCGTCACGGACGCGATCACAGCGGCCGTCCGGGACGAACTGGCCGAGTCGGGCTACGTCGGCATGTCCATGGAGGCGGTGGCCCGGCGCGCAGGGGTCGGCAAGGCCGCCATCTACCGCCGTTGGGCGTCCAAACGGGAGATGGTCGAACACATCGTGGCCGACCTGGCCGGGCGTGCCGTGCCCATCCCCGACACCGGGTCCCTGCGCGGGGACGTCAGCGACTATGTCGCGCACGCCACCGCGTTCCGGCAGGACATGCGCACGACCCGCATCATCGCCGACCTCGGGGCCGAGGCCGTCCGCAACCCGCGCCTCGCACACTCCTTCTACGCGGCGCTGCGCGAACCCCGCCGCGCGGCCGGCGCCGCCATGCTGCACAAGGCGGTGGAACGGGGCGAACTTCCCGTGGACGTGGACGTCGACCTCGCCCTGGACTGCCTGGTGGGCCTCGCCTACGCCCGCCCGCAGACCCTCACGGCCGCCGGCGAACCGGTCGATCCCTATCCCGAGCCACGGCTCGTCGACGTGGTCCTGACCGCGCTCGCCGCCTGCCACCGCTGACTGCCCGGTGCGGTGTTCCCCGGTTCCCCCGGCGGGCGCCGCTGCGGAGGGCCGGGGAGGGGGCGGCGACCGTGCTGTGACGTGGCCGCCATGGATGCCGTGCTCCGCCGATGATCAGCCCGGTGCCGCCGGGGAGGAGCCGCAGCCGGCCGGCCCGGGGCGGGCCTTCCGCAGCCGGATCGCCGTGAGCGGGGCTTTCGTTGACGGCCGGCCGCCGCTCCGGCTCCTGGCGGACGTGTCACCGTCCATGCCCCTGGTCCGTCCTGGTCAAGATCCCGTAGGCGTCGGGTCGGCGCGTTGCGAGGAAGGGGAACAGGGTCAGCCAGTCCCGGCGCTGGTCGAGGTCGAGCGGCGCGACGAGCACGGCGTCGGCGTCCCGCGGTGCCGACACCAGCACGCGGCCGTAGGGGTCGGAGATGAACGAGGAGCCGTAGAAGGTGATGACGCCCTCGTCGCCCCATCGGTTGGGCACCACCATGAACGTGCCGTTCGCGATGCCGTTGCCCACGATCACCCGGCGCCACAGCGGCCCGGTGTCGAAACCGGGGTGGTCGGGCTCGGAGCCGATGGCCGTCGGGTAGACGAGGATCTCGGCGCCGGCGAGCGAGTACGCCCTGGCGACCTCGGGAAACCACTGGTCCCAGCAGGTCGGCAGGCCCAGGAGCGCAGGCTCCTGCGCGCCGGCCACGGGCAGTTCGACAACGGGGTGGGGATCGGGCTCGGCCGGCCCGCCGCGGAAGTAGTGGTCCTCGTAGTACCCGGCGGTCACGGGAATGTGCAGCTTGCGGGTCCGGCCGAGCAGCGTGCCGTCGGGGTGGACCAGGATCGCCGTGTTGTAGCCGCGGCCGTCCGGTCCGTCCGCGCGTTCGAAGAGGGATGCGTGCACCGCGACGCCGGCGTCGGCCGCGGCCGTGGCGGCGAAGGAGTAGGTCGGACCGGTCTCCAGGTCCTCGGCCGCCGCGGCGGCCTCGCCGGTCGGCCGAGTATCGGCGGGGTAGCGCGAAAGCGTCAGCTCGGGCAGGCACACCAGGCTCGCACCGGCGCGGGCGGCCGTGCGGATGCCGGTGGTGAGCGCCCGGATGTGCTCGGCAGGGTCGGTGTGCCAGCGCGTCTGCACCAGCCCGACAGTCAGCGGGGCGCGGCTCGGCTCCGCCACCCTGGCCGGCGAATCCGTGGATTCGGCGGTGATCAGCTGCATCGGTTCCCCTCTCAGTAGCTGGTCACGGGTCGACCGGCGGGCCGGCGGGCTGCTGCTGGGTGATGCAGTGGACGCCGCCGCCGCTGGCGAAGATCTCGCGCGCGTCGACCAGCTCGATCGCGCGGTCGGGGTAGGCGGCGGCGAGCACATCGGCTGCGCGGGCGTCGTGCGGATCGTCGAAGGCGCCCAGGACGACGACGCCGTTGGCGACGTAGTGGTTGATGTAGGAGTAGTCGACCGGGCGGCCGTCGCCGTCCTCGAGCACCGTCGGTCCCGCTACCTCGATCACCTCCAGCCTTCGGCCTTCGGCGTCGGTACTGTCGCGCAGAAGCTCGGCGATCTCGCCGGTGACGTCGTAGTCCGGGTGCGCCCGATGGGTCTGCATGTGCACCGCGACCGTTCCGGGGCGCACGAACGTCGCCACCATGTCGACGTGCCCCCGCGTACCGAACTCGTCGTAGTCGCGGGTCAGCCCGCGCGGAAGCCAGATCGCCTTCGTCGTGCCGAGCCTGGTGTGCACCTCGGACTCGACGTCGGCGGCGCTCCAGCCGGGGTTGCGGTCCGGGTCGAGCTGGACGGTTTCGGTGAGCAGCACGGTGCCCTCGCCGTCGACGTGGAAGCCGCCGCCTTCGGTCGTGAGCCGGCTCCGCTGCGCCGGGCACCCCGCCAGCGCGGCGACCTGCCCGGCGACGTGGTCGTCCCGCTCCCAACCGGCCCAGCTCTGGGCGCCCCAGCCGTTGAACACCCAGTCGACGGCGCCGAGTCCGGTGGGGCTGAGCGGGTCGCGGACGAAGGTGGGACCGCTGTCGCGCATCCAGGCGTCGTCCAGGGGCAGCTCGACCACCGTCACCGAGGGCGCGAGGAGCGGCTTGGCGGCCGCGCCCTGCCCGATCCCGGCGACCACGGTCACAGGCTCGTAGCGCGCGACGGTGTTCGCGACGTCCGCCCAGCGCCGTCTCGCCTGCTCCAGCGTCGGCGCGCCCTCCTCGCCGAAGGTGTCGTTCGGTGGCGGGAAGGCCAGCCATGTTCGCTCATGTCTGGCCGTCTCCGCGGGCATGAGCGGCCGTGGAGTCGGCATGATCCTCCAGTCGTCGGATCAACCCGATGATAGCGACGCGACGACTGAATTAGAAGACTGAAAGCCCGATGCCCACGGAATCACTTGAATCGAGCACGCTTTGCGGCGCAGGCTCGCTGCCACGGCGCCAAGGCTGCCGTTGGTCGACGCGGTCGCGCTCGACGACCTCGCAGCGCGGTGCGAGCAGCTCCATCGCTACAGCTCCCCGCTGACCGTCGCCCCGCCGCGCATCCGCGCCCTGACCGGCATCCCGGTCAACCCCATCGCCGCGTTCTGACAGCCCGACCACGCGAACGCGACCGACCGGCCGGCCGCCCGGACGATCTCGGCACGCCACCGCCACCACAGGAGCCCGGGGCGGGGTGCGGGCACGGCACGCACCCCGCCCCGGGCCCGGCCGCCGTCCAGCGGCTACATCTCCTCGTGGACGTCCGGATCTCCGCCGAACAGGCGCCCGTCGTCGCGGGCCAGGCCGCTGATCGCGGAGACCTCGGCATCGGTGAGCTCGAAGCCGAAGAGGTCGAGGTTCTCCCGCTGCCGCTGCGCGTCCGTCGACTTCGGGATGGGCAGCGCGCCGAGCTGCAACTGCCACCGCAGGATGGCCTGCGCCGGCGTGACGCCGTGCGCGGCCGCGGCTTGGGACACCGGCTGCTCGGAGAAAGGGGCGCTCCGCTTGCCCAACGGGCTCCACGATTGCGTCTGGACGCCCAGCTTGGCGTTGACCTCGCGCATCGCGGCCTGCGGGAAGTACGGGTGCAGCTCGATCTGGTTGACGGCGGGTGTGACACCGGTGTCGTCGATGACGGCGCGCAGGTGCCGCTCGGTGAAGTTGCTGACGCCGATGGAGCGCACTAGGCCCCGCTCGCGGAGGTCCACCAAGGCGCGCCACGCTTCGAGGTACCTGCCGACACTCGGATTGGGCCAGTGGATCAGGCACAGGTCGAGGTAGTCGGACCCGATCCTGCGCAGCGACCCTTCGACCGACTCCACGGCCGAGGAGTACTCGTGGTGCCGCCCCGGGATCTTCGTGGTGATGAGCACGTCCTCCCGAGCCACACCGGAGGCGCGCACCGCCTGGCCGGCCTCCTCCTCGTTCCCGTAGTTGACGGCGCTGTCGAGCAGCCGGTAGCCGGACTCCAGAGCCGTGCGCATCACGGCCACCCCGTCGTCACCGCGAAGCGAGACCGTGCCGAAACCCACCACCGGAAGCGAACCGCCGTCGTTCAGTTCGTAAGAGTCAATCGCGATCATGCTCCCACCCTAGCCCCGCCCCCCGCGACGCGACCGGGAGCACGGACGCGGACGCGGACACCCGAGAGGTGAGCAGAGAGTCGACGGGCATGGGGGCGGTGGGAAGCCGCGTCTGCGGTCGGAATCGTCCGCGCGGCACCACCCGAGGGCGGCCTGCCGCCGGACGCGGGCCGAGAGGACGTCGCACTGGAGCCGACGCTGCGCCTGCAGGACGCCTCAGAAGCGGTCGGCGACCGGAGATGGCGCCTTTCCTGGGCCGGTGCGGACGCCGGTCCCGATCCGATCGACGGCTCAGGGCCGAGGCGGCGGCGCGGGCGGTCGCGGTGTGCGGCGACCACCACGCCGAACCGAGCGTGGCGATGCGCCGGTCGCCTGGACCGTGCCCCGGGGCGCCACACCTCGCGGGTGAGGGCTATGAGGGCGGCGGCGAGCGCCTCGCACGGGTGGCGCCGCCGAGGGTCCTGCGCTCCCCGGGGCCCGGCCGGGGAACGGGACGAGGACTGGCTACGATGACCCGGTGACCGCCTTTCCCCCATCCCTCCGGCAGCTGTCGGCCATCCCCGCTCTGCCGGCGCTCGCCTTCCTCGCCCTGCTCCCGGGCGAAGCCCAAGCCGACGTCGAGCCGCCCGCCACGCCGGCTGAGCACTACGCCGAACTGCTCGCGGAGGAGCCCGAGGGTGCCGCGGTCGTGGTCGACGGAGCCGTCGGCGGAACGCTGAAGCCCGAGGAGATGACCGACGAGCTCCACACCACCTTCGGCAGGCTGGATCTGCCGTACTACATCGTGGTGACCCCCTTCCTCGGGCCGGGCTCAGCGGTCGGGGACGAGAAGATCGCGCCGGCGCTGCACGACCGCCTGGGCTCCGACGGGGTGTATGCGGTCATGGGGCCGCAGGGCAGCGTGCTGGAGATCGAGTCCTACGGGGTCGAGGCCGACACGGACACCGCGCTGCACGTGGCGCTCACCGACCCCGGGCTCCGCTACGACGACCCCGCGACCGAGGTGGCCGAGGTGATCGTCGCAGCGCTGGAGAACCCGGCCGCGGCCGAGGAGCTGCAGGCCGAACGCGAGCGGCCCTGGCCGTTCCGCGCGGATGTCCTCGCCGGGCTGCACCCCAGCCGTCCCGATGGCCCCGAGACCCTCGGGTTGTTGGTCGGAGCCGTCGGCGGAGCGGCCGTGGCCGTCGGCGGGTGGCAGGTCTGGCGGCTGGCGCGCCGCGGGCGCCTCCGCCCGGCCGCGGCCGTCGGGGTGGGCGCCGTGGCCGTCGCCGTGGGGGCGGTGAGCGCGCCGGCGGGGTGGGTGGCCGCAGCGCCCGCCGGTGACCACGAGACGCCCGACGCCGAGGAGTCGGCCCGCATGGAGGAGCCCTACGTCATCTCCACCGGGCGCGTGGCGCATGTCGCCCGGGCGCTGGGCGACGACCCCCTCTACGTCGACCCGCTGGTCCGGCTGCCGCGCGAGGGGCTGGACGACGTCGCCGAGGAGATCGGCCGGGCGCCGGTGCCCGTGTACGCGGCGGTGGTACCGCTGGACGCCGACGACGAGTCCGGCGGCGACCACGAGGTGCTCGCCGCCGCGCTGGCGTCGCTGGCCGAGCGCGAAGGCGTCTACCTCGTCGCCGGGCGGGACGTCGGCGGCGCCACCGGTGTCGGGGCCGCCACCCACGGTCTGGGGGCCGACTACTCCTTCGCCTTCGCGATGCAGCGGATCGAGGCGGCCGACCCGGCGGGTGCCCTGCATCAGGCCGTCGCCGCGCTCGACGACGTCGAACTCACCGGCGGCGGTTCGTACACGCCGCAGTTCACCGAGCAGGAACCCGGTATCCCGGCTCCGCGCATGGAGCGCTACTGGGCGGAGGGTGTGGCCCCCGGGCTCTTCGCCTTCGGCCTGCTCGTCGCCCCTGCGGCCATCGCCCTGGTCTGGCTGCTGCTGTACGCCCGCAAGATGTGGCGCGGCGGCGGCACCGTCGTCGGCGACCGCGCGCTGCGCCGCCTGGCGGGGCGCGAGACCGCGCGGCTGCGCGCGCTGCTCGCGCGCCCCGACGGCGGCCCGCCCGAGGCGCTGCTCCCCCAGGCCGACGCCGCGCTGCTGACCCTCGACGGCCGACCGCGGACCCTGGACCTGCTGGGCGTGGTGGTCCTCGCACGGCGGGTGCTGGCCGAGGCGGAGGATGCCGGCGGCTCCCGGCGGGAGCCGTGCGCGGTGAACCCGCTCCACACGTGGGCCACCGAACGCAGCCGAACCCGGGTGGGCCGCAACGGCAACGCCAAGGTGTGCGCGCGCTGCGCGGCACTGCGCCCCGAGGTGCGTTCCGCCGGCGTGCTGCGGCTGCGGTCCGGCGGAACCGCGCACGCCTACGACTCCAAGCCGAACGACCCGTGGATCCGCCACCGCTTCGGCGCCGACGCCCCCGCCTCCATGGTCGAGGCACTGTTGAAGGAGCACCATGTCAGCTAGGGTCCGAGCCGTCGCGATGCTGACCTCGCTGGCGATGCTTCTCAACCCGGTCGCAGCCGACGCCGCGGCGTCGCCGGACTCCGGCCCGGGCTCCGGTCCAGGCTCCGGCTCCGGCGGTGCGGCTTCCACCCCCGCCGAGGAGATCGCCGAGTCCCTGGCCGACTCCCCGGTCCACGTGGACCCCGCCTACGACACCGCCTTTCCCGAGGCCGACCGCGAGCGCATCGCGGACCTGATCGCGCAGGGGCCGCTCGACCTGTACGTCGTCGCGATTCCCCTGGCCACGGGCGACGCCTGGGACGGCGACCCCGAAGCGCTGCTGACCGCCGTGAACGACCGCATGGGCGGCGGCACGCGGCACATGCTGGCCTACGAGCAGGCCTACGAGGGCAGCCTGACCGGCGCTGACTTCGGCCCGGACAGCTCGGATGAGGCCTTCTACGGTGCCCTGACCTCCGATGCCCTGCACCGGGAGGACGACGGGGTCTCGATCGCCGACCGGGTGGAGTCGGCCGTGGAGACCGCCAACTCCGCGGACCCCGCGGCCGCCTACGAGAAGGCATCGGCCGACTACGAGCCGCCTACCGCCTCCCGGCTCGCGGGCCTGCCCCCGTGGGTGCTGTGGGCCGGGCTCGCGGCCCTGGTGCTTCCGGCGGCCGGGGTCGGGCTTCTCCTGCTGCGCCGCCGCCGCGCCTCCGCAGCCGTTCCCCAGCACGCCGCCTTCGACAACGCCGACCGGGCGCAGCTGGAAGCCCTCATGGAGCGCGGCGAGCGCGACCTCATCGAGCTCGGCGAGCGGCTCAGCGCGGCGACCGGGGTGTCCCCGCGCCACCTGTCGCGCGCTCTGGACGCGCGTGATGCCGCCGCGCGGGTCCACGACCGGATGAAGGCCGACGGACCCGCACTGGCCGAGGCGGTCGGTGTGCTCGTCCTGCTGGACCTGGCCGAGGACGCGCTGGCAGGGCGCGACACGCCGCGCCGCCCCTGCTACGCCAACCCGCTGCACGGCAGCCGGACCCGCCCGGTGCAGTGGCGGGAGTTCGGCGGCAGCCGCAGCATCCGGGTGCCGCTGTGTGCTGCGTGCGCCAAGGCGGTCGACAAGCGGGTCCGGCCGACGGTGCTGCCGGCCGAGCACGACGGGCGCACGGTGCCCTACTACGAGGTGCCCGCGGACGACAGCGTGTGGGCGGCGACCGGGTTCGGCACACTCACCGGCGACCTCGTGCACCGGGTTCTGAGCGGGCAGCGCCGGTGAAGGCTACGGCGCCCCGCGCAGAGCCGCGAGGACGGCGCCGGCGGCGCCCCGGCGGTGTTGCCGGTGAGCCGCGGCACGGGAACGGCGGAGCGCAGAGCCGCCGCCCCCGGGTCCGCCCCGGCGAGCCCGGGCGCGGTGGGGACCGCCCGTGGGGGCGGTCGGCTCGGCACCCGGTAGGGGCCGCTCCCGAGGGACCCGCCGGGGACGCGTGGCGCGGAATCGGCTCGCGACGCTAGGGGTGCAGGACGATCTTGCCCACATGGCGCCTGCGGGCGAGTTCCTCCTGCGCGCGGGCGGCCTGGTGCAGCGGGAACGCCGCGGCGACAACGGGCTGGATCCGGGCCTGACGGGCCAGGTCCATGAGAAGGCCGAAGTGCGTGGGCGTGTGCATCGCGGAGCCGATCACCTGCGCGCTGTGCAGATAGAGGCGGCGCACATCGAAGGCCACGTCGTACCCGCCGAGCGCGCCGGCGACGACCCACCGGCCGCCTTCGCGCAGCAGCGGCAGTCCCTCACTCACCAGTTTCCCGGCGACGACGTCGAGTGCGACGTCGACGCCCTCCGGGGCGGCGGCGCGGATCTGCTCCGGGACGTCTCGTGCGCGGTCGATCATCACGTGTGCGCCCGCCTCGCGCACCGGACCGATCTTGGACCCGCTGCTGACGGCGAGCACCCGCGCGCCGCGGGCGCGGGCGATCTGCACCAGCGCCAGGCCGACGCCGCCGGACGCTCCCGAGACCAGGACGGTCTCCCCCTCCCGCAGCCGTCCCCGCTCGATCATGCCCAGCGCCGTGCCGTAGGCGGTCGGCAGCGCCGCGAGCTGGTCGTCCGTGAGCGGTGACTCCGCCATGTCGTGCACGCGCTGCGCAGGAGCGGTCACGTACTCGGCGTAGCCGCCGTCGCGTTCGCTCCCCATGAGGCCGATCGGGTTCGCGTCCGGCCCATCGGCGTCGTAGATCGCCGGGTCGACGACCACTCGCCGACCGGTGAGGCGCTCGTCGGCCCCGGCCCCGACCGCCACGACCCGGCCTGCAACGTCGGCGCCCTGGATGCGCGGGAAGTCGATCGGACCCCGCCAGCCCGACAGCGCCTCCGGGTCTCCCGGGCGGCCATAGGCGCCCTCGCGGGTCCACAGGTCGGTGTTGTTCAGTGCCACCGCGCTGACCTGGACCAGTACCTCCCCCGCCTGCGGCGTAGGCGCGGCCGCCTCCACCGGCTCCAGGACCTCCGGCCCTCCGTGCTCTGCGATCCGCACTGCGCGCATGGTCTCGCACACCCCCATCGCCGAATTAGGTATACCGGTCGGTATACATCACTATGGTACACCGATCGGTAAAGGTTCTACGGGAACCGGCCTGCGCCCTGCCCGGTCGCCGCTGTCCGCGCTCGGGCTGTTCGCCGGAGTCGGCGTGCTCCCGCTTGCGGTGTGGGGCTGCTCCGCCGGGCGCTCGCGCCGCGCCGAGCGGACCGCCGCCGGGCGCCGCTTGGCACCCGCGGGGCGGCGGCCGGGGTCGGCGCCGGCCGCCGGCCCGGAGTCAGAAGTGCACCGTGACGGTCTTGGTCTCGGTGTACGCGTCCAGAACCTCGATGCCGTGCTCGCGCCCGATGCCGGACTGCTTGAAGCCGCCGAAGGGCACGGTGCCGGCGCTCATGTCGGCGAAGGCGTTGATCCAGACGGTTCCGGCGCGCAGGCGTGCGGCGGTGCGGTGGGCCCGTTCGAGGTCCGCGGTCCACACGGAGGCGGACAGGCCGTAGACGGTGTCGTTGCCCTGTGCGACGGCGTCCTCGGCGTCGGTGAACGTCATCAGCGACGCCACGGGGCCGAAGACCTCCTCGCGTACCACGCGGGCGTCGCTGCCGACGCCCTCGACCAGCGTGGGCGGCATGTACAGGCCATCACCGGTACGGCCGGCCGTCTCCAGGGAGCCCCCGTCCTCGCGGGCCGCCTCCAGGTAGGACGACACCCGTTCGAAATGCGGCCGCGAAGCCAGCGGCCCCATGCGCGTGTCCGGGTGGAAGGGGTCCCCGAGGGTGTAGGTGTGCATCTCCCGGACGAGCAGCTCGCGGAACCGCTCGCGGACGGACTCCTGCACGAAGATCCGGCTTCCGGCGACGCATCCCTCACCACTGCCCTGGGCGAATCCGGCGACGGCGCCCTTGGCGGCGGCCTCGAGGTCCGCGTCGTCGAAGACGATCGTGGGCGACTTGCCGCCCAATTCCAGCGTCACCCGCTTGAGGTCCGTGCTGGACGCCTCCAGAATGCGCTTGCCCACGGTCAGCGAACCGGTGAAGGAGATCTTGTCGACGTCGCCGTGGCCCGTCAGCGCCTCCCCTGAAGCGGCACCGCCGGTGACGATGTTGACGACGCCGGGCGGCAGGTCCGTGGCCGTCAGCAGCTCACCGATCCGCAGTGTTGACAGCGGCGACCAGGCCGCGGGCTTGGCGACCACGGTGTTGCCGGTCGCGAGCGCCGGACCCAGCTTCCACGCCAGTTGCAGGACCGGGCCGTTCCAGGCGGTGATCGCGCCGACGACACCCAGCGGTTGGCGCAGGGTGTAGCTGAACACCGTCGGGTCCGACGGCGCCGTCTGCCCGTAGATCTTCGTCGGCCAGCCCGCGTAGTGCCGGAACACCTCCACCGAGTGCTCCACCAGCCAGCGGGTCATCCACAGCGGACCGCCCATGTCGAGCGAGTCCAGCACGGCCAGCTCCTCAGCGTGCTCCTCCAGCACGTCGGCGATCTGGAGCAGCACCCTGCTGCGCTGATAGGGGGTGATGTCCGCCCACGACGGGGCTTCGAAGGCGCGGCGGGCGGCGGCGACCGCCAGGTCCACGTCGTCTTGCCCGGCTAAGGAGACGCGGGCCAGCGCCCGTCCGGTGGTGGGGTCGACGGTCTCGAAGGTCTCGGCGGAGCGCGGCGCGGTCCAGGCGCCGTCGATCAGCAGGTGCTTGGCCTCGCCGTCGAGGAAGGCGGGAGCCGGGCGTTCGGCGGCGTCCATAGTGAGCGGGGCGGTCATGGCTGCTCTCCTGCACTAGAAAAACGAACTGGTTCGTTCGCTCTGGTCGACACTAGGACAGCCGTGCCCGGATGGCAAACGAACCAGTTCGTTTACACTGGAGGCATGGACAAGGGACAGGCCAGTCGGCGGCGCCTGCTGGACGCGGCCACCGTCGAGTTCGCCGCTCACGGCATCGCCGGCGCGCGCGTCGACCGCATCTCGGCCGAGGCGAGGGTCAGCAAGGCGCAGATGTACGCCTACTACGGCGGCAAGGAGGAGCTGTTCGACGCCGTCCTCGCCGACCAGGTCGCCGGTGTGCTCGACGCCGCACCGCTGACCGCCGAGGACCTGCCCGGCTACGCCGTCCGCCTCTACGACGCCTACCTCGCCTATCCGCAACTCGTACGCCTGGCCACCTGGGCCCGCCTGGAGCGCTCCTCCGCCGGCCATCTGTTCTCCGCGGAGGCCGAAGAGCCCAAGCTCCAGGCCATCGCCGACGCCCAGCGCAGCGGTCACATCGACCCCGCCCTGCCCGCGGCCGATGTGCACTCCATGGTCATCTCCATGGCCATGACCTGGTCGCCGACCAGCCTTACCTACGCCGCCACCGCGGCCGACCCCGACAGTGACCACGACCGCCGCCGGACCAGCCTGGCCACCGCCGTCAGCCGCGCCTTCTCCCCGTGACCGCACCGCCGGAAGCCCCGCGACCGGCCTGAGCGCGCGGCAGCGGCCGGTTGTTCGGTCGGCCGGCCGCCGGCGTCAGCACCCGGCCGCGGCGCGCATCGCTCGCGGCGGCGGCGATGCCGCCTTTCGGGAACGGCTTCGCCGCTTCTGCTCGCTTATCCGGCGCCCCGCCGATCAGAACGCGGCATCCGTCCGAGTCGGGAGGCCCGGCGACCGTCCCTGCCGAGCGTCGCGCCCGGTTCGGCTGCTTGGCGGGTGGAAGCACGGAGGGACCTCAGGCATGCAGGGTGGGCCGGTAGACGCACTCGCTGATGTGTCCGTCGAGCGTCCGGCTCTCGACGAGCTCGAGGTCGAAGTCGGCGGCACCCTGGAAGAGCGGGTCCAGCCCGGTCCGACCGGTGATCACGGGGAAGAACGTCACCTGCAGGCGGTCGACCAGGCCGGCGGCCATCAGCGCCCGGTTCATCGACAGGCTGCCGTGCGAGCGCAGCGGCACGTCGGACTCCTCCTTGAGCCGGGCGACGACCTCGACGGCGTCGCCGCTCACGACCGTTGCGTCCGGCCAGTCGAGCGGTCCCTCCAGTGTGGTCGAGACGACCGTCGCCGGGAGGTTGCGCATCCGGGTGACCCACGGGTCGCGCACATCGGAGTCCTCGGTGCTCTCGGCCAGCATCCGGGCGAACAGCCGATAGGTGTTGGCCCCGAAGACCATCCGCTGCTCCTCGCCGTACAAGGCGAGGCGGTGGTCGAGCAGCTCGGGGCCCTGCTTGCCCCAGTAGCCGGTCCAGTCGCCGCCGGCGGCGCCGAAGCCGTCGATGCTAGAGAAGACGTCGAAGGTGTAGGTGGCGGCCATGGTGCTCTCCTCGGGTGGGCTCGGTCGGCCTGTGCAATGACAGACCGGAATCCGCGGCGGGACTCATCGCCGTTGGCCCTCCCCTCCGAAATGCCGGAGTCGGGCACGATCCCGCTGAGAGTCACCACCCGGCGTGCCGGCGGCACGGCGGCGCGGAGGACCACGTCGTCGCAGCGCTCCGCGGGCCGCGGCGCGGGCTCGGGTGTCGGCCGCTGCCGAGGGCGCTCCGCGTCGGCCAGGGCCGATCCCGCGCCGGCGCGGCGGGGATGCGGGCGCCTGGGGCGCCGACCCGCGACTGCGGGCCGGCGCCCGATGCCGCCGGGCCCCTGGCCGGGGCGCCTGATCAGCCGCGGTCGACCAGAATCTGCCCGTCGGTGACGCTCTGGCCGGCCAGGCCGCTGCCGTAGTTGGCCTCGACCCGCGAGCGCTCGGAGGCGTCGGGGTAGGCGTTGGTGCAGTCCACGCCGCCGGTGGAGCCCGACATCAGCGACGAGCACGGACCGGGCTTGACGTCGGGCAGGCCCAGGCTGTGGCCGAGCTCGTGTGCGGCGATGCGCACCGCGTCGTAGCCTTCGGCGGTGCCTTCGCGGCCCATCCAGACGGTGACCTGCCCGCCCGGGCGCACCGGGCCCAGATGGGCGCGGGGCCAGCCGTCGTCGGCGACGATGCGGATCTCGGCGCGCTCTCCGGCGGAGGCCGGCTCCAGGCGGACGTTGCCGACGCTGGAGTTCCACACGTCCACGGCCTCCGCGACGGCGGAGGTGTACTCCGCTGCCTGGCCGGCGTCGTAGTGCAGGACGGTCTGGCGCAGCGGCTGCGACCGCTCGGCGGGTGACGCGGCGGCCGGTGCGGCGCCCACCAGCGCCAGCGCGCTCAGAGCGATCAGGAGGGACGTAAGGATGCGTCTCAGCATGGGGGGCTCCCTGGGGGTGAGGGTGCTGATGCTCGGTGACCCCGTGGGGTCGGCCTGATGCTATTTGTAGTGACGTATCACCACAATGTGTCCAGACCGCCGAATCGCGACGCTGTGCGCCGTTCCGGAGGTCATGGGCGGCAGGGCCGCCGGGAATCCGCCGAAGGGACCCTCGCCCGGCGGCCGCACAGATCCAAGCCGCACACCCGCCCGCGCCCCCGGCCGCTCCCGCAGGGCGTTAGGAGTTCGGGAACCATGACAGGAGGCGGCCCCGCGACCAGGAGCGGCCGACGGCCTCGGCATGCAGAGCCGAGTGCTCGAACACCGCCAGGCCGAGGATGCTGTGGCCTGAGGCCCGGCGATCCCCCAGTGTCGGTATCGCCGGCGCGACTCCGACCCCCTCGGCCGACACCCACGCCACGGACCGGCCGAGCGCCGCTTCGTCGAGGCGGTGCAGGAAGCGCAGGCGGCTCTCCAGCGGCAGGCGCGAGAGCGCCCACGTCGTGGTGACGACGGGCAGGGCGTCCGGGGGCACCCGGGCGAAGGCGTCGGGCAGCGCCTCGACGGTGTCGCCTCGCAGCAGGATCGGCGGCTCCGCCGCCGCCAGCGCCGTCTCCGCTTCGAGCCTCGCCAGCCGCTCCGCGAGATCCGGCCGGTCCGGCCAGAGGCAGGCGCGCAGCCAGCGGGCGTCGTCCGCGTCGGTCACGTCGACCGGGTCGGGGTCGACGCCCACCCGGGCCACGACCTCGGGCATCGCCCGCGTCGGGACGGGCCGGTCCCCCACGACCGAGCACCGCGTCTGCACCGGAGACGACGGATCGCCCAGCGGCCGCCCGTCGCCGTAGGTGATGCCGACGCGGTCGACGTTGAGGTTGAGCCCGGCCGAACAGCCCACGTCGATCAGGCCGACCGCGTTCGCGCCCGCCCGGCGCGCCGCCTCGGCGACGGCCGGATACAGCACGGCGCAGTGTCCGGTCTCGTCGGGCCGTGTCCGCCGGCGCGCAGCGATGGCCGCGACCGAGTCGGTCATCCGCAGCAGCGTGTCGATCGCCGCAGCGGCGGCGGCGTCGCCGTCCGCGGCGGCATAGGCCGCGGCGAGCGCCGGAGCGCGCCCGGCGAGGGCGAGATCGTGCAGCGCGGCGAGGACCACCGTCGGGTGCCGCCTGCGCGCCGGCGCCGCCTCGATGGCGCGCAGCGCCTCGTCGGACTCGCTCAGGGCGACGGCGACGCGCTCGTACAGCGGTGAGGTCGCGGCGGCGTCGACCTCACCGAAGCGGCGATAGACCTGGGCGAGGGTGCGGGCCCTCCTCACGGGCCGGCCGCCCGCCTCGAACGCACGACTCATACGACTGAATCATATCGTTGAGGCGCCGATTGAGAGTTCGACCGCTGTGACCGCGCCACAACGCTGAAAAGCCTCAAACTTCGACGTACTCGTCCTCGCTTGCGTGCGCGGCACCGCTTCCCCGGTCCCTGCTAGCCGGGGCCTCCTTCCGCTCGACCGGCGGGGCTGCCTTCGTGGTCGTCGGCGAGCAGTTCGGCCAGCTCGGCCAGGATGCGGTCGTCGTCGGCGGTGAGCTCGACCTCGTCGCCGTGGCGGGCGCCCAGCGCCATCAGACCGAGGACGCTGGCGGCGTCGACCGGGGTCCCGGCCTCGCCGTCGTCGACCTTGGCGATGCGGACCGGGCCCTCGTACCGGGCGGCGGCTTCGGCCAGCAGTGCCGCGGGGCGGGCGTGCAATCCCACGGGCGAGGCGATGGTGACACGTCGGTGCATCGAAGGGTCCTTCCGGCTGTCGGAGTCAGGCGGTGGCCGCGACCGGTTCGCTGGCGGGGTTCCGTTCGCCGCGGCCGATGCTCTTGGCCAGCAGGACGGCGGCGGTGGAGACCGCGATCCCGATGAGGATCGCGGCCAGGTACGGCAGCGGGGCGCCGACCAGCGGCAGGACGAACACGCCCCCGTGCGGGGCCATGAGGGTGCTGCCGAAACCGATGGCCAGGGCCCCGGCGGTGGCCGAACCCACGACGATGGAGGGGATGACCCGCAGCGGGTCGACCGCGGCGAAGGGGATCACGCCCTCGGTGATGAAGGAGGCGCCCAGGAGCCAGGCCGGCCGGGCGCTGGCGTGCTCGGCGGGGCTGAACAGGCCGCTCTTGATCTTGGTGGCCAGCGCCAGGGCGATGGGCGGTGTCATGCCCGCGGCCATGGCGGCGGCCATGATCGCGTGCGCGGTCTCGCTGCCGGTGGAGAGCCCGCCGACGGCGAAGGTGTAGGCGACCTTGTTGACGGGGCCGCCCATGTCGAAGGCCATCATCGCCCCGATGAGCGCGCCCAGCAGGATCGCGTTGGTACCGGTCAGGCCGTTGAGCCAGCCGGTGACGGCCTGCATGACCACCGCCACGGGCTCGCCCACGACCACGAACATCAGGGCGCCGACCACGGCCGACCCGAGGAGCGGCAGCACGAGCACCGGCATCACCCCGGCCATGGCGCGGGGCACCGGGACCCGGCGCAGTCCGGCGATCACCGCGCCGGCGAGCAGACCCGCGAACAGGCCGCCGAGGAACCCGGACTCCACGGCCACGGCCGCCGCGCCGCCGACGAAGCCGGGGGCCAGGGCGGCCCGGTCGGCCATGGCGTAGGCGATGAAGCCCGCCAGGACCGGCACGAGGAAGTCCATCGCCAGGGTGCCGACCTGGTTGGCCAGCGCGGCCCAGCTGGTGAGGCTGAGCGCGTCGAAGTGCTCGGTGACCGGCGGGGCCTCGGTGATGTCGTAGCCGCCCAGGGCGAAGCTGATCGCGATGAGCAGACCGCCGGCGGCCACGAACGGGATGACATAGCTGACCCCGGTCATGAGCCACTGCCGGAGGTTGCTCCCGAACCCCCCGGCGGCGGTCACCTTCGTCTCCGGCGCGGGCGTCGCCGCGTCCGGCGCGGCGCCTGCGGCGGTCGTCCGGCCGGGCCCTGCACCGCCCGGGGCCGCGGGCTCGGGACCGCTCCGCGCCGGGCCGGCGTGTTCCGCGGCTTCGGCGGCGCGTTCGAGGAGGCCGGCGGCGTCGTTGACGGCCTGCTTGACCGTGCCCTCGACCACGGGCTTGCCCGCGAAGCGCTCACGGCCGTGCACGCCGACGTCGGCGGCGAAGACCACGGCGTCGGCCGCGGCGATGTCCGCGTCCGACAGGGCCGAGGTGCCGGCCGACCCCTGTGTCTCGACGGAGACCTCGTGCCCGGCGGCGCGCCCGGCCTGTTCGAGGGCTTCGGCCGCCATGTAAGTGTGGGCGATGCCGGTGGGGCAGGACGTCACGGCTACGAACCTCACGGCGCCACCTCCGAACGGACGTAGTCGGCCGCGTGGGCGGGATCGTCGGCGGCCAGCAGGGTGCCGGTGAACTCGGAGCGCATGAGCCGGCGCGAGAGCGCGGCCAGCACGGCCATGTGGTCGGTGTCGCCGCCCTCGGGCGCGGCGATCAGGAAGATGAGGCGGGCGGGTCCGTCGTCGGAGCCGAAGTCCACGCCCTCGGCGCTGCGGCCGATGGCGAGGGTGGGGGCGGTGACTGCGGCCGAACGGCAGTGCGGGATGCCGATGCCTCCGGGGAGGCCCGTGGGCATCTGCTGCTCGCGCGCTTCGACATCGGCGAGGAACCGCTCCAGGTCGGTGACCCGGCCCTCAGCGCGCAGGCGTTCGGCGAGGGCGCGCACCGCGGCGCGGCGTTCGGTGGGCGCGAGGTCGAGATCGACCAGGCCGGTGGTGACGAGCTCGGTCATCGTGCTGCTCCGGTGAGGGTGAGGGCGGTGTCGACTGCGGTGACGCGCACACTGTCGGAGCGCGGATCCTGAGGACCGGGCATGCGGCTGCCCGGGAGTCCGACGGCGGCGGCGCCGTGCGCAACGGCGGCGCGCAGCGCCTCGGGGCCGACGCCGCCGGCGCCGAGGAAGCCGGCGAGCAGGGCGTCGCCGGCGCCCACGGTGCTCACGATCACGGTGGCGGCGCTGCGGGCGTGCCAGGCACCCGCGCCCTCGGCCAGCAATGCGCCGTCGGCCCCGAGGCTGACCAGGACCGCCCCCACACCGCGGGCGCGCAGGTCGCGGGCGACGTCGAGGACGGCACCGAGGGTGGGGAGGGGCCGCCCGGCGAGCTCGGCGAGTTCGTCGTGGTTGGGTTTGATCAGGTCGGGGCCCGCGGCCGCGGCGTGGGCCAGGGCCGGGCCGGAGGTGTCCACGGCCGTGCGCGCGCCCGCCCGACGCCCGGCCCGCACGAGGTCGGCGTGCAGGTGCTCGGAGCCGTCGGCGGGCAGGCTGCCGCAGGCGACGAGCCACTCGGCCCCGGCGGCCAGCTCGGCGGCGCGGTCGACGAGCGCGCGGGCCTCGCCGCTGTCGAGGGGGCTGCCGGACTCGTTGAACTTGGTGGTGGTGCCGTCGGCCTCGACCACGGTGACGTTGCTGCGGGTGGCGCCGTGCACGGGCACCTCGACGACCGGCACCCGCTCGTCCCGCAGCAGGGAGCCCAAGTGTGCGCCCTCGGGTCCGCCGCACGGCAGCAGGCTGGTGGTGGGCCGCCCCGCGGCGGCCAGGACGCGGGCGACGTTGACGCCCTTGCCGCCGGGGTCGAGGTCGGCGCGCAGGCCGCGGTGGACCTCGCCGCGCGCCAGCCCGGCCACCGCGATGGTGCGGTCCAGGCTTGGGTTGGGGGTGACGGTGACGATCATGCGATCACCACGTCGGCCCCGGTACCGGCGAGCTCCGCGCGGGCGCGGTCGTCGATCCCGCCGTCGGTGACGACGACGTCCATCTCCTCCAAGTGGGCGAAGCGGCTGAAGTGGTCGTCGCCGTACTTGGTGTGGTCGGCGAGCAGCACCCGGCGCCGGCAGGCGCGCACCATGGCGGCTTTGACGGCGGCCTCAGCGGGGTCCGGGGTGGTGCAGCCGCGTGCGTCGGAGAACCCGTTGGTCCCGAAGAAGCCGACGTCGACGGTGAGGCCGCCGAGGACGTCCTGGCCCCACGTGCCGACCGAGGCCAGCGTCGTCGCGCGGACCCTGCCGCCGAGCAGGTGGAGTTCGCAGCCGGGCCGGGCCACGAGCCGGTTGGCGGCGGGCAGGGAGTTGGTGACGACGGTGAGCTCGACGCCGTCGGGGACGAGCCCGGCCAGGCGGGCGGTGGTGGTGCCGCCGTCGAGCAGGACGGTGCCGCGCTCGGGCAACCGGTCGACGGCGGCGCGGGCGATGCGCTCTTTCTCCGCCTCGCTGGTGCGGTCGCGCAGGGTGACGCTGGGTTCGAAGTCCACGCGTTCGACGGGGATGGCGCCGCCGTAGACCCGGCGCAGCGCGCCCTGGCGTTCGAGCACCCCGAGATCGCGCCGGATGGTCTCCGGTGTCACGGCCAGTTCCTCGGAGGCCGACGACACGTCGACGCGTCCGTCCCGGCGTGCCCTCCGCACCAGCGACTGCCGGCGCTCGGCCCCGTACATGCCCGATTCCCTTCGGTTTCATGTTGGTTGTTGTCTGATTGTGCCCGTTGTTGCCAGGTTGTCAAGGGTCGGTGAGCGCGCAGACCGCCCAAGCGCCGACCGCGTACCCCTACCGCCCCCGGTCCGCGCTCGCCGATTCCCGGCGACCGCGCACCGGAGCCGCCGGCCTTCTCCGCGGCGGCCAGAACCGCCCGTCAGCAGGCTCTGGAGAATGGCCCGATGCACAGCGGAGACGACCGCCGCAATGCAGGCGGAGGACTCGGAACCGCAGATATGAGCGTTACGGGAGTGACCGCGGACCGACAGTCGGAGTTTCCCGAAAATCCGTTTCCGACCTCGACCGCTCCCCGCATACGGCACGCTCCGCCTTCGCGTCGGCCGCGGATTTTGGCGTCCTCGAAATCCCACCGGCACGCGCGTTCCGGTTCCATCCGGATTCAAACGTATTTTCCTGAGGATTCACGGGCACGCCCGCCGGAGCGGGCGCAGACAGGGCGCTGACGACCACTGTGACCTGCACCGACACCGCCCTCTGCGCGTTCGGTGGCCACGCTGCGGATGGACGGTCGACCGGGGATCCGACACACGGGAAAGCGCTTTCGGTGACACGCCGCGGCTACCGAGGAGGATTCTAGAAACGGACGAATTTTGCAGGTCATCGGGCCGGCGAAGCACGAGCGACACACACCGGAGCGCACCGGTCTAGCTGATGAGCAGCATTAATATGCCATTGCCGGGATAACCGGAGTATTTGCGGATCATCGTCTGGACTTGACGGCTCTTAAATGCGTACGATCGGCCGCCACGGCCCAACCCGCAGGGCCGTGGAAATCCGAAAGGAGAACCATGCCCCCTGTTCTCAAGAGGATGAGCACAGCGGCCGTCGGTGCGGTCGCCGCCGCCGGTCTTCTGGTACCGGCCGGGACCGCGATGGCCGCGCCCGCCGCGCCGGAGGCACCCGCACCGGCATCGCAGACCGCCGCCACCCAGGCGAAGACCATGGGCGTCAAGATCGACCTGGGCAGCGCGGTCGTCAACATCTCCAGCCGGATCTTCGACATCGCCGTCACCGCGATCGAGCGGAACCAGAACCGCAGCGGCTACGTGAAGAGCCTGATGGAGGGCGCGTTCTACGACGCGGGCCAGAGCTACAACGTGATGGTCGTCAAGGCCGACCACCCCTACTCCTTCGACCTGGACAACATCGTCTACGACGGCACGGTCCACGCCTCGGGCTACCCGGCGTTCCGGGTGCTCGTCTTCGACTCCGGCCGGTTCACCAACGAGGGCGACGGCGGCTACATCAACTGGGCCTTCCGCGGCTGGTTCGACCGCAGCGGCATGACCGTCGACTTCCGCAAGCCCTGACCCCGCGGCCGAGAGGAGCGCACACGTGAGGTTCCGTACAGCACTCGCCGTCGCGCCGCTGGCCGCGGCGGCGCTACTGGGCACGGCGGTCGGCACGGCACAGGCCGAGACCGCGAGCCCGAACCAGACCCCGGCTACCGTCCAGGCCGCCGAGAGCCCGACCGTGACCGTGCACCTCGACGACGGTGCCAACGGCTTCGAGGTGGGCCGCGCCATCAGCGCCATCAACGAGGACAACCGCGGCGAGTTCGTCCGCCGCGCCGTCGACGAGGCCTTCGAGGCCAGCGGCGGCCGCTACAACGTGATCCTGATGAACCTCAGCCAGGGCTACGAGGAGCGGCTGGAGTCCAAGCGGCTCTACGCCAACGTCCGATGGGGCTCCATCAACTACGGACTCTGGATCGCCGAGGCGGGAGAGTTCACCAACACCGGCGACGGCGGCTACATCAACTGGGGCTTCCGCGGCTGGTTCGACCGCGAGGGCAACACCGTCCGGTTCCACCGCCCCTGATCCCGGAGAGGAGTCCAGTACATGAGGATCGCCAAGCTGATCGCCGCCTTCGCCGCGGCGGTGGTCGCCGTGACAGGCGCGGCGACGATCGCCGCTCCGCGGCCCGCCGTCGCGGAATCCGCCACCACCATGGCGTTCGACGCCTGCGACCTGCGGGTGAAACTGCGCGAACTGCGCGGCTGGGACGCCAACGACCAGTACAACATCATGGTGTGGAAGGAGTCGGCCCGCGCCTCCAGCCACTTCGACGGCATCGTCTCGCAGGGGCACACCACCGCACAGGAGTGCGACGCGGTCATCGGCAACGACATCAACTTCTTCTGGGTCGTGTTCAGCGGCGGTGGCGAGTTCGTCCGCAAGGGCGACGGCGGCTACCGCAACTGGGCGTTCTACGGCGTGTGGGAGCGCGACGACACCCACGTCCGGTTCCTGCCCCGGTGACGGCACCCCTCTGCGACGAAAGGACCGATGAGCAATGCGTGCGATGAAAAGGACGGCGGCGGTGCTGGCGGTGGCGGGCGTCGCGGCCGCGGGCGCACCGGCCGCCGCGCAGGCGTCGGACTACCTCGACCCCTGCGACCTGCGCACCAAGATCGACGAGCTGCAGGGCTGGGGCTCGGACACCTCGAAGAACATCATCGTCTACAAGGCCACCGCCCGGGAGTCCAGCCACTTCGAGGGCGTGGTGACCGAAGGCACCACCACCGCCAAGCCCTGCGAGAACTTCTGGCCGAGCGAGCACGACTACCACTGGGTCGTGTTCAGCGGCGAGGGCGAGTTCGTCCGCAAGGGCGACGGCGGCTACCGCAACTGGGCGTTCTTCGGCGTGTTCACCCGCGACGACAACGTCGTGGACTTCCACGCCAGATAGACGCCGTGCGACCGCTGCGGCGTGGGTCCCTCCTGCCGGTCCCACGCCGCGGCGGCATGCACGCCCCGACCGCCGGCGGCCGCCGGCGGTCGGGGCGCACCGCGCGCCGCCGGCCGCGCTGTCCGGGCGCAGGCATCGGCAGCCTCGCCCTCACCGTGCAGCGGCGTCCGTGCCGAGCATCCGCAGCGCGAGGTCGGCGTAATAGCCGGCGAGCACCTCGGGCGAATCCGCGCCTTCGATGCTGTACCAGCGCACCAGGTCGATGCCGAGCGACACGATGGCGCGCACGGACCGGTTGACGTCGGGAACGTCGAAGACGCCTTCCCGCGCCCCCCGCGTGACCGCCGAGCGCAATACGGCGGTGAAGCGCCGTCGCAGCTCCCGGACCGCGGCGCGGTGTTCGGGGCCGAGGCCGGCGAGCTCGTACTGGCACACCCGGGCCACCGTGTGGTGACGCGCGTGCCAGGCCACGAGGCCTGCGACGAGCCGTCCGACGTACGCCCTCGTGTCGCCGTCGTCGCGCTGCGCCCGGATCGCTTCGAGAGCGCGCTCGTGACCGGTCCGGACGATCTCGAACAGGACGCCCTCCTTCGAGGGGAAGTGCACGTACAGCGCGCCGGGGCTCAGGCCGATGGCCGCCGTGATGTCCCGCGTGGTGGTCGCGTGAAAGCCCTTCCGGCTGAAGCACAGCACGGCCGAGGTGAGCAGCGCGCGGGCCGCCTCCGGCAGGTCGTCGCTCCACAGCTCCCCCACCGCGCCCGCCGCGAGATCCGCCGGCGGGGCCACCGACTTGCTGGGGCCACCGCGCCGTTTCCGATTCGCGACCATGCCGATTCCGCTCCATGCCACGTTGCGGTGCCCGCCGCCGATGCGACCGGACGCCGGACCTCGACACGCTCCGGCGAACACCTCTTGACACCGGCCCAACTTAGGGTAACTATGCGCTTAGTTACAACTAGCCGCAGGCGGCGAACCGGCGCCGACGGCGGCCGCGCTGCACCGCCGCGGAACATCGAGGTGGGAAATGGCCATGGAACGTCAGCAGTCGAGCCGAGACATCACCGTGGTACTGGACGGCTTCTCCTATCTGGAGTGCCCGCGGTGGCGCGACGGCCGGCTGTGGGTCTCGGACTTCTACACCAACCAGGTCGTGGCGACCGACGGCCGCGGCGGCACCGACGTGGTGGCCGAGGTCCCGAACCAGCCGGCGGGACTGGGCTTCCTGCCCGACGGACGCGCGCTCATCGCCTCGATGCGCGACCACCGCATTCTGGTGCGCGACGGCTCGGGAGGGCTCAGCGTGCACGCGGACCTGTCCGACGCCGTGTCCGGCATGCTCAACGACATGGTCGTGGACCACCGGGGGCGCGCCTATGTGGGCAACTTCGGCTTCGACCTGATGGGCGGAGCCCCGCTGCGCTACACCACGCTCGCCCGGGTCGATCCCGACGGCACGGTCACCACGGTGGCCGAGGACCTGGGTTTTCCCAACGGCATGGTGATCCTGCCCGAAGGCGTTCTGGTCGTCGCCGAGACCTTCGCCGGACGGTTGACCGCCTTCGACATCGACGAGGAGGGCGGTCTGGGCAACCGGCGCGTCTGGGCGCAGTTCGGCCGGCCGCCGCAGACCGACGATGTCGCACAGGCCGTGGAAGAGCTCGACGTCGCTCCCGACGGCATCTGCGCGGACGCCGAGGGCGCCGTGTGGGTGGCCGACGCCCTGCATGCCCGCGTCCTGCGCGTGGGCGAGGGCGGCGCGGTCCTGGAGGAGGTCCCCACCGGAACCGGGGTCTTCGCCTGCATGCTCGGCGGCGACGACGGCCGCACCCTGTTCCTGTGCACGGCACCCTCCTTCGCCGAGCACGAGCGCCGCGCGGCCCGCGAGGCCGAGCTGCGGGCCGTCCGCGTCGAGGTTCCGCACGACGGCCTGCCCTGACGCCCGCACCGGCCCCGCCACCCGTCATCGCCGGAGGAACCCCATGGACATCGCCTGCGCCTTCCCGACGGCCCTGAGCTCGCCGGACGACATCGCCGTTGCCGAACGCCTGGGATACACCCGCGCGTGGGTCTACGACACCCCGCAGCAGAGCCCCGACGTGTGGATGACCCTCGCGCTGGCCGCCCGACGCACCGAGCGGATCGGCCTCGGGCCGGGGGTCCTGGTACCCAGCCTGCGCCACCCGATGGCCAACGCCGCCGCGACCGCCACCCTCACCGCACTGGCGCCCGGCCGGGTCGCGGTCGCCTTCGGCACCGGGTTCACCGGCCGGCGCGCCATGGGCTACCCGGCGATCAGCTGGTCCTACATGGACTCCTACATACGCGCCTACCGCGGCCTGCTTCGCGGCGAGACCGTCGAGTGGGAGGGCCGGCGGATGCGGATGCTCCACCCCGAGGGGCACGCCCCCGCCCGGCCCGTCGACGTTCCCGTCCTCATCGGGGCGCTCGGGCCCAAGGGCAACGCGGTGGCCCGGGAGCTCGCCGACGGTCTCTACGCCACCCTGCAGCTCCCCGAGTTCGCGAAGGACTACACGTGGGTCCCCTACCTCACCTGGGGCACCGTGCTCGACGAGGGGGAGCCCCCGGACTCCGAGCACGCCCGCACCGCCGGCGGGCCGGGGTGGGCGCTGGCCTACCACGGCGCCTACGAGTTCGGCGGGCCCGACGCGGTGCGGGAGCTGCCCGGCGGAGCGCAGTGGCTGGACGTCGTCGACGCGGAACCCGGTGAGGAGCGGCACCTCGCCGTGCACTCGGGGCACTGCGTCGAGTTGAACCGAGCCGACCTGGCGGCCTGGAACGCGGGCGGCCACTCGGTGCTCACGGACGTGACCGTCAGCGGCACCCGCGGCGAGGTCCGGCGCAAGCTGGACGACCTCGCCTCGCGGGGCGTGACCGAGATCGTGTTCCAGCCCTGCGGCCCCGATATCGAAGCCGAGCTCGAACGCTTCCTGGACGCGGCCCGCTCCTGAGCGGCCGGCCCGCGTTCGGGCGGGGCGGGATCACCACCAGCTGAAGGCCGCCCAGACGAGCAGCGGGGCGACCACGACGGACACCAGCCCGTAGGCCAGGAGCTGGCGGAACAGCGCCGGCCGGGTCTCCTCCGGAGCCGCACCGAGGATCAGGCCTCCGGTGATGCCGAGCGGGTTGATGTCGACCATGACCGAGGTCAGCGCCACGGCGATCACCGCGCCCACAGGCGAGACGCCCGCCTCCACGACGGCGGGCAGAAGCGGCATCGTGGTCACGAACACCGCGATCGAGCTGGCCGCGAACGAGGTGATGCCGGCGATGTAGCACAGGAGGAGCAGGGTGAGCATCGCCGAGCCCTCGATCGTCAGCAGTTCGCTGATGCGCTCGAACGCGCCGAGGTCCTGCATCACGCCGATGTAGGTGAGCAGGCCTCCGATGAGCAGGACGACGCCCCAGGGCATCCGCGCCACAGCGAGCCCCGGGTCGATGCGCAGGAGGAGGAGCTGCAGGCCTGCCGCGACGATGCCGAGATAGCCGATGTTCATGTCGAAGCCGACCGACAGGACGAGGACGACCGCCATACCGCCCAGGGTCACCAGCAGGACCAGCGGGGCGGGGGCCGCGGCCCGCTCCTCCGCCGGAGCGGCGCCGCCGGATCCGCCGGCCGCCGGACTCTCGTGGCCGTCGGCCGCCACGAGGCTTGGCCCCGTCGGCAGGATGCCGCGGACGCGGGCGACGACCAGTGCCCCGGCGCAGACCACGGCGCCGGCGAGCAGGGAGCTGAGCAGGAAGGTGACCGGCGCGTGCTCGGGAAGGCCGAGCTCGAACGAGGCGGCCTGCTGACGGGCCGTCGCGCCGTACACGGCCAGGGGCGAGAGCAGGCCGCTGACGATGCCCATGATGCCCAGGACCGCCATCATCAGCGCGGGCAGGCCGTACCGCGCCGACAGCCCCAGGGCGATGGGCGCGACGATCGCCGTGACCGCGGCGGGGAGCGTACCGAAGGCCGCCAGCAGCGCACCGGCGGTGAACGGGACCAGGGCGACGAGTACCACCCGTCCCCTGACCAGCCGCAGCAGTCCGTCCAGCAGCCAGTCGAGGGTGCCGTTGATCTTGGCGACGGCGAACAGCGCGGTCACGCCGACGATCAGGACGAAGAAGTCGCCGGGGAAGAAGGCCGTGACCTCCTCCGAGGGAATCCCCGCGGCCAGGCCGACGAGGAATGCGGCGGCGAAGGCTCCCAACCCGAGGTTGAAGCCGCGCAGCGCGGTGGCCGCGAAGAGGAGGAGGAGGACGACGATGGAGACGTCGGCGATGGTCATGGGGGGTCCTTTTCGCTCAGACGACGCCGCGGTCGCGCAGGTCGTCGATCTCGTCCCGGCTCAGGCCGAGGAGGTCGTGCAGGATCTCGGCGGTGTGCTCGCCCAGGGTCGGGGCCGGACGGCCGGGACTTCCGGTGAACCCGGAGAACCGCCCGGCCGGCGCCTGGACCAGCCTGCGGCGCCCGTCGGCGCCGGTGACCTCGACGATCGAGCCGCGGTCGCGGATGTGCGGATCGGCGCACACCTGGTCGGCCGAGTTCACGGGACCCGCGGCGATGCCGGCGGCGTGCAGCCGCGCCAGGAGCGGCTCGATGTCGTGTTCGGCGACGAACGCCGCGACGCGGGCCTCGACCTCGGCGCGGTGCTCGATCCGGGCGTCCATCGAGGAGTGGACCGCGAGGTCCGGGGCGTCCATCACCTCGACGAGCCGCTCCCACATGCGGTCCGTCGACGCCGGGACGGCGACCCAGCAGCCGTCGCGGGTGCGGTACAGGTCGTTGGGGCTGATGTGGGGGTTCCGGTTCCCTTGGCGCTGCACGCTCCGCCCGGTCGCGCTGTAGTCGACGATGAAGTCCTCCATCATCCGCAGCAGCGGCTCGTACAGCGGGATGTCGGCCAGCTGCGCCTCGCCCGTCAGGTCGCGTTGGCGCAGGGCCAGCAGCGCGGCGAACGCGGCGTAGATCCCGGTGACGCCGTCGGCGACCGGGTATCCGGCGAACGTCGGCGGGCCGTCGGGGGCGCCGGTCCGGTAGGTCAGGCCCGCGAACCCCTCGGCGACCCGGGCGAACCCGGGGCGGTCGGCGTAGGGTCCCGTCCGGCCGAAGGCGCTGACGTGCACCATGACGAGGTCGGGGCGGTAGGCGCGCAGGTCGTCGAAGTCGATGCCGAAGCGGCGCAGGGTGTCCGGGCGGAAGTTGGTGACGACGATGTCGACCTCGCGTGCCAGGCGCCCGACGATCTCGGCCGCGCCCGGGCGGTGCAGGTCGAGCGTCACGCTGCGCTTGGTACGCCCGAGCAGCGCCCAGCTCGCCGATGTGTCGCCGTCCAGCGGGGGGTATCGGCGGGCGGGGTCGCCTGTGCCCGGTTGCTCGACCTTGATGACGTCGGCCCCGAACTCCCCGAGGAGCGTCGCAGTCAGCGGACCGGCCAGGATGGTGGACAGGTCGAGGACGGTGACGCCTGCGAGCGGTTGGGACGGCATCAGGGTTTTCCTTCCACATTGCAGTGTGATCCAGGACACGCGGACCGCTGGATCGATCCTGACCCCTCGCACCACCTGCGAGGAAGACGGAAATGCTTTCATCAGGTGATAGGCGGAGGCTTTATGCTGGTGCGATGCGAGTCGAGCGAGCGCGGTACCTTCTGGCGGCCGTCGAGACCGGGTCCCTGCGGGCGGCGGCGGCGCGGTGCGGCGTCAGCCAGCCGACACTCGGCCAGCAGGTGTCCCTCCTCGAGGAGGAGCTCGACGTGAACCTGCTGATCCGCAGCCGGCACGGCGTGCGCCCCACCGCCGCCGGACAGGCCATGATCGGCCCCCTCTCGCGCCTGGTCGCCGCGGAGGACGCCGCCCTGGGAGCCGCGGCGGACTCCGGTGGCGCCTACCAGGGGCGGGTGGCGATCGGCGCCATCTCCGTCGTCGCCGAGACGCTCGTCGCCCCTGTGGTCGCCCGCTTGCGCAACGAGCACGCCGACCTGCGTTTCAGCGTTTCCGAGAGCTCCTCGGGGGACATCGAGGCACGCGTGCTCGACGGCGGCCTGGACTTCGGGGTGATATCCGCGCCGACCGCGGCCGCCGCCAGCGGGCTCCGCCGATCGCCGCTGCTCACCGCGCCCGTGGGGGCGGTGGTGCGGACGGACCACCTGCTCGCCCAGCGCGACGAACTCGCCTGGCAGGACCTCGCGACGTGGCCGATCGTCACCATGCGGTCCGGAACCGTGATGTGGGAGCGGCTGCACGAGAACGTCGCCGAGCCCGACGTCGTCGTACAGGCGATGTCGGCCCGGCTGGTCAAGGTGATGGTGGGCCATGGAGCGGGGATCGGCGTCCTCGCACCGTTCGAGACGTCCACCGACGTTCCGGGGCTGCGCTGGATCCCGCTGCGCAGCGCGGACCCGGTCGAGATCTGCCTCGTGCAGCGCAGCGGCAGCCAGCCCTCGCCGTCGGCTCTGACCGTGCGCCGCCTGGTGGAGGAGCGGGCCGCCGAACTCCTCGCCTCCGCCCGCGGCCACGTGGGATAGGCCGGTTGCGCCGGCCCGGGCCGGCGCCCGCACGGTCGGTGCGGCCCTTGGCGGTGGCGCCTTTCCGGACGGATCTCCGAGTGGACGAATGCCAGGTCACGGCATTTCCCGCAGTTCGGCGGCACGCATTCACGGGTCTCGTGATCCGCATCCCCGCGATATCCGATCCGGTGGTTCGGCCGAGCCGCCGGTCCGGTCTGCCATGATTGGCCCGTGCGTTGGCTGGGTGGACTACTCGTGGCCGCCGTCGTCGCGGCCGTCGGCGTGCATTTCCTCGGGGACGCCTTCCACACCCCGCCCGCGTTCTGCCCCGACGACGTCGGCGACGACGAGCCGCACAGCAGCTCGGAACTGGACTCCCGCCCGCCCGAGGGCCCGGTGCTGTACGCGGTGGGCGAGGACGGCATGCACGACATGACGAGCAACTTCGACTCCCACCTGCCCCCCGACTTCCCGTACCGGCCGGCGCTGATATGCGAGTACCGCACGATGTCCGACGAGCAGATCTACGTCTGCTTCACATCCGGCGGCGGAGAGATTCCGATGGTCAGGACCCGGTACGACTACAAGGTCTACGGAATCCCCGGCAAGAATCCTCTCGGCACGTTCCACTCGCCCGGAATCTCGTTGTGCGACGGCGGCATCACGACCGGTTCGGAAATACCCACCGAGCCGGACTACGCCACCGTCGCCGAACGCACTGCCCCGCTGCTCCGCTAAGCACCGCCTCGGGGTGCGGTGAACGGTGCCGCGGTTCCGACGGCCCCTGCGGCGGCGATAGAGAAACCGCGCTGTGGGTAGCCGACGGACATGTCGCGAATCGCAGATGTACTACGCACAATCGCGGGCGCCGTCGCGTCCGTCATACGAGCCATAGCCCACGCCGTCATCACCGTGGTCACGCTGCCGTTCCGAGCGCTGGCCAAACTCTTTCGCAAGCGCTGACCTGGGGACTCCACCCAGCGCACGACCGCGGGTTCCACCGCGCAGGGAAAAAGGGCTTCCGCGGGAGGAGGACCGGCCTCGCCGGAGCACTTCTCCCCCGCGAAGAACCGCGGAAGGCGGACGCCGCCGCGGGAGACAGCCGGCAGGACGCCTCCCCCGCCGGGCTCTTCGGCCCCCGCGATCGGCGCGCAGCCGCTTCGGCAGGCGCGGGCGGCCGGCGCCGCCCGCCCTGCCCGGAAGGCTGGAACACCAGGGTGCGGAGACCATGTCCATCCGGGACGTGTGCGAGGAGGCCGGGTCACCACGCCGAGCGTCTACCACCATTTCGGAACCAGGGCCTGCTGGAGTCCGTCGCCGCGGAGGGTTTCGCGCGCCACCTCAGCGCCAAGCGCGCCCAGGCGCCCGCCGCATCGATCCCAGCGCGCCGGATGCACGCGCCAACGCCCGGGGAGCACGGCCTTCTACCGGAACTGCTGAGGAAACGCCCCCGCTGACCCGGCGCCGCTTTACCGGATTTCGCCGGCACTCCTAGGCAAAGGCGGGTGCCGGTTCGTATCCTTGCCCGATCGAGGTGCGGTCGTGCGGACGGCGAGTTATTCGAAACGCCGGGCCGGGCGTTCGATCGTTCGACTGGGAGCGCTCCCAAGACCCGGCATTTCCACCGGCAGGAACCACCCCGATGACACAGCCCGCCGAAGACTTTCGAATTAGCGCCGTTTCGAAAAGCGGGAGTGGGCGGCCCCGGCAGCCCCGGAGAGCCGGGCGGCCACACGCAGAAGCCACTGCAGGCAACAAACGATCAGCCGCACCCGGCCCCTCCCGGGCCACCCCCAACCTACGGAGGAACGATGACGCCACGCGGCGATGAATCCGCGGCCACCAGGCCCGGACACACGAGTCGGAGAAGCGTTCTGGCGGCGATGGGCACCTTACCGGTGCTGGTCGCCGCGCCGTCGGCCGCCCGGGCGGCCGGAACACCGTCCGCGGCGGCCGCCGAGGTGGTCGTCGACCCCTTCGCGGAGCGGCAGACGATTCGCGGCTTCGGCGGCATGAACCACACGGCCTGGATCGACGACCTGACACCTGCGCAGCGGGACACGGCGTTCGGCGACGGCGAGGGGCAGATGGGCTTCTCCGTGCTGCGGATCCCCGTTCACGAGAACCGGGCCGACTGGAGCGGCGAGGTGGCCACGGCCCGGCGCGCGGTCGAGCACGGCGCGACCGTCATCGCGTCGCCGTGGAATCCGCCCTCCCATATGGTGGAGACCTTCGTCCGCGGCGATCAGACCGACGCGCGACGCCTTCGGCACGACATGTACGGCGCCTATGCGCAGCACCTGAACGAATTCCACGCGTTCATGCGGGACAACGGGGTCGACCTGCATGCCGTCTCGGTGCAGAACGAGCCCGATTACGCGCACGACTGGACGTGGTGGACGCCGCAGGAGATGATCCGTTTCCTGCGGGAGAACGCCGGCTCCATCGGCACCCGGATCATCGCGCCGGAGTCGTTCCAGTACGTGAAGAGCTTCTCCGACCCGATTCTCAACGACCCTCAAGCGCTCGCCAATCTGGACATTCTCGGCGCCCACCTCTACGGCACGCGGTACGAGGACTTCCCCTATCCCCTGTTCGAGGAGAAGGGCCGGGGAAAGGAGCTCTGGATGACCGAGGTCTACCATCCCAACAGCAGCGACTCGGCGGACCTCTGGCCCCAGGCGCTCGAGGTGGGCGAACACATACACCATGCCCTGGTGGACGCCGAGTTCCAGGCCTATGTGTGGTGGTACATCCGGCGCAGCTACGGCCCGATGCGGGAGGACGGCCGAATCAGCAAGCGCGGCGCCAACATGGTGCACTTCTCGCGATTCGTCCGCCCGGGATACGTGCGCGTCGACGCCACGCCGAGGCCCCGGTCCGGCGTCTACGTCTCGGCCTACAAGGGCGGCGGCTCCGAGATCGTGATCGTCGCCGTCAACAAGGGCTCCTCGCCGGTGAGCCAGCCGTTCACCCTGGGAGACGGCGCTGCTTCCCGCGTGTGGTCCTGGGTGACGGACGCGGACAGGAACCTCGCACCCCACGGCGCGGCCGGCGTGTCGAACGGCTCCTTCACGGGCGCACTTCCCGCCCGGAGCGTGACGACCTTCGTGACCGGCTGAGGCCGGCCGCCGTCGTCCCCGGCCCGGCTTTCGCCGCCGGCCGCGCGTGGCACCGTCGGGCGGCGAGCGGCCGGGGGCACCGGGCCGCTAGCCCCGGTGTACGGACGACCGCTGCGCCGCCGCGAGCGTCCCAACGCGGCGCGGAGCCGCGGGGCTGCGGCCCGCCGGCGACCCGCGGCCGGTCCCCGCTCGAAGCGGACCACCGTCGTCCGCGTGCGGCCTCGGTCACCCGCCGATGAGCCGCCGGCGGCCGCCGGACTGCGCGGCCTTCGGCAAATCCGAGGTTTCCCAGCAGGCCGACCATGGTATGCATGAGTCATGCATGATGAAGCTCGTACAGCGAACCTGTTGGGTGCGACGGCCCTGGCACTGAGCGACCTGTTCCTGTCCTCGGTCACCGCCGCGGCGCCGACCAGCCCGAGCGCCGCGGCCGCACTGGTGGTCCTGGACCGCACCCCGGGGCTCAGCGTCACCGAGCTCGGGCGCCGCGTCGGCCTCAGCCAGCCCGCGGCGGCCCGCATGGTCGAAGGACTCGAACGCCAGGGGATGGTGCGGCGCGAACGCACCTGGGGGCGCTGGGTCGCGGTCCGGCCCACTGAGACCGGGACTCAGGCCGCCCGCGGGCTGCTCACCGCCCGCACCGAGTCCCTCAAGGAGGTGGTGGACCACCTGGAGGAGTCCGAACGCGCCGACCTGGACCGGCTGCTGGCCAAGCTCCTGGACGGCCTGCACCGCGCGCCGGGCGACGCCGATCGGCTGTGCCGCCTGTGCGACCGGAGCGCCTGCGTGAACCGGGGGCAGATCTGCCCCGTGGGCCAGGCCGAACGCGACTCCGCGTCGTCCAAGTGCAACGACCGATGAGCTCCCGGTCCTTTCCGCGGCCGTGTGCCGCGGACTCGCCTCCTTCGTCAGCGGGCTCCGGGCCGGGCGCCTCGACGACTGCGGCGGCGCGCCCGGCCCGGCAGGACACGGGTGTCCGTACAACCGAGGGGGCGGCAGCCCTCAGCGACCGCCTGCGCGAGCCTCCTCTGCGGCGGAGAGGTTGCGCTCAAGGCCACCGAGGGCGCGGAGCACGTCCTGGCGGTCGCCTTCGCCCAGGTCGGCGGCCGTCATCTGCTCCAGCTCCGCCCAGATGCGCACTACGGCCCCCCGCAGCCCCATGCTCGCGGGGGTCGCCTCGACGATCGTCACGCGCCCGTCCTGCGGACTGGGTGAGCGGCGCACGAACCCGGCGCGCTCCAGCCGGCGCACGGAGCGGGTGACGGTCGGGGCGTCCGCGTCGATCACCGCCGCCAGGTCGGTCTGCCGCTGCGGCCCCTCGTCCCACAGGCGCATCATCAGCAGCTCCTGCCCCGGATGCAGGCCCACCTCGCGCAGGAGCTGTCCGGCGAGCAGCTTGTGAATGCGCGCCACCCGGAAGATCGCGTGGCTCAGGGGCCCCACGTCGGAGACGCGCGCCCGGGGCGGCTCCTCACCGGCGGCCGTGTCGGCGTCGTTCGGCATGCTCATCCGTTCAGTCTAAGACAGACTGCACACTTGTCTGAGCAACTTTCCAGTGCAGAGAGATTGCAAACTGTTCAGAATACCAAGCATCGTGCGCATTAATTGCTCGAACAATTAAAGGACGGGGCGACGACCGCGGCTACATCGACTACCCCCGCGCTGAGCCGCCGGCCGGTCAGCGTCGGAACGCGAGCGCCCGGGCCGCGGTGACCCGACCCGGCGGCGCGGCGGTGCGGGGCCGCCCGCTCACTCGGACCGCTTCGTACCGGCGATCACGGTGGCGTCGAGGGACGGGGAGGTGCTGACACGAGGGGTCAGGCCCGCGGCGGAGAGCAGGCGCGCGGCCTGGGAGGTCTGAGCGGGGTGGAGCTCGGCGAGCAGGCTGCCTCCGGGGGCCAGCCAGGCGGCGGCTTCGGGGATGAGCCTGCGGTGCAGCTCCAGGCCGTCCGCTCCGCCGTCGAAGGCGGCACGGGGTTCGTACAGGCGCACGTCCAGGGGGAGCCGGACGCTCTCGTCGCTGGTGACGTAGGGCGCGTTGGTCACGATGAGGTCGACCCGCCCCCGCAGGGCGGGCGGCAGCGGGGTGAACAGGTCGCCCGTGTAGGCCCGCCCGCCGAGGGGGGCGATGTTTCTGCGCGCGCAGGCCACCGCGGCCGCGTCGATGTCCGCAGCGTGCAGCTCGACGGGGCCGGCGGCGGCCACGGCGGCGCCGACCGCACCCGCACCGCAGCAAAGGTCGAGGACGACGGCTTCCGCCCCGGAACCAGCCTCGCGCCCCTCCTCCGGATCCGCTTCGCCGCCCGCCCCCGCGCTAGGACGGCCGCCGTCTCGGACCAGGGCGGCCGCCTGCTGCACGAGGAACTCCGTGCGGCGCCGGGGCACGAAGACGCCGGGATCGACCTCGATATGCACGCCGCAGAAGTCCGTCCAGCCGTTGACGTGCTGCACCCAGCCGATGCGTTGCGCCGGTCGCATGCTCACTCCCTCTCCGCGCCCGCCCCCGCGGGCCGCTGCGCGCCGGCGGCGGTCGCGCCGCCCTAGGTGACGATGACCTCGGCCTCATGCGGAGGCACGGCGGCGCTTCGGCGCCGCGACGACCGCGCGGTCTTGGGCGGGACAGGGCGGATCGCGGCGCCGAGGACCAGCTCGCGCAGCACCGTCTCCATTTCGAGCTGGGCGAACGCCCGACCCAGACAGCGGCGCGCTCCGCCGCCGAAGGGGATCCAGGTGTAGGTGCCGGGCGGGTGCTCCAGGAAGCGCTCCGGAAGGAACCGCTCGGGCTCGGGGTAGACGTCGGGGCGCCGGTGCAGCAGGTAGATGGCGGGGACTACGCGAACTCCGGCGGGTACGTCGTAGCCGGCGAAGCGCATCGGCCGCACGAGGGTCCGGGGAATGACCGAGATGACCGGCCGCAACCGCAGCGTCTCGTACACGACCGCCTTGAGGTAGGCGTCGGAGCCGGCGCGCAGCTCCTCGGTGAGCCGGTCCAGCTTGTCCGGGTGCCGCACGAGCTCCCGCACCGCCGAGACCAGCGCCGAGGCGGTGGTCTCGTGGCCCGCGACCAGCAGGGTCACCAGCTCGTCGCGCAGCTCCGCGTCGGTCATCGGCGAGCCGTCCTCGTGCCGGGCGTGCAGCAGCAGCGACAGCACGTCGGAGCGTTCCGCGAGGTCGTGCCGCGCTCTGCGCCGGCGGATCTCGGCGTAGAGCAGCCGGTCGATCGCGTCCATCTCGCGGCGGAACGGCGGGAAGCGGCGGAGGCGGTCGGGCCCCAGCACGAGCAGGAACAGGGCGTGGCGCGGGTCGGCGCCGATGGTGAGCAGGCGCTGCAGGTTCGCGCGCAGCGGGCTGAGGCGTTCGGCGTCGGCGACGCCGAAGACCGCGTGCAGGATGTACTCCATCGTCATCGCCTGCATGCCCGCGCGGACGCGGTGCGGGCGGCCGCGCGGCCAACCGCCGATCTCGGCGGCGGCGATTTCGCGCATGAGTCCGGTGTATCCCCGGGCGCGCTCGCCGTGGAAGGACGGGAGCAGCAGCCTGCGCTGCTCCCGGTGCTCGGCCTCGTCGAGCAGCAGCACGGAGTTCTCGCCGAGGACCGGTTTCATCGAGCGGTTGCCGTCACCGGCGTGCAGTTGTTCGGGCGCCGCGGTGAAAACGCGTTTCACGTCTTCCGGTGCGCTGATGAAAACGCAGGTGCCCTGATGGGCGATCTGGATGCGGAATATGTCGCCGAAGCGTTCATGGCACTGCGCGAGCATGCGCCGCGCGTTGCTGAACCAAAGCGCGGTCTGCGCCACACGCGGCAATTGGGGGCCGGGAGGAATCCGTTTCTCGGAGACTGGCGTTTGCACGGTTCCCATGCGCCAAGTTACGCACTCGGCGCCACCCCGTGTCAATCCCTCGCCGAAGGGGCCGCTGTCGGTGACCGGGGCCGGGGCGGCGGTCTCCCGCTACCGAATGTCACGGCTCCCCGATGGACCGGCGCGGTGGGGAGCCCGGGCCCCGGATAGCCGCTATTTCCGTCCCAATAAGGCGCGTACGCAGCCTGGAGCGAAATCCATCGGAAAAGCGCAGCGGCGGCCGTGGAGAGGCCCGGTTCGCCGAAGCGGGAGCGGGCCGGAACGCGGTGTGTGACCGGAACCGCCTCCGTCCCGTCCGCCCGGACCGCGCGCCGGTGCGGCCCGACCCGGCGGCACGCGTGCCCGGATCGGCGGACCTCCTGACCGCCGGCACGCCCGCCGGTGTACCGGCGCCGTCCGCAACGCCGCCCGAAGGCCGGCTCCGCCCACCGCGGGCGGGCGGACCTCCCGTCGGTTGGAGTGCGCTACGCAGGGGGCGGAGGGCCGGGTTCAGCGCGTCGACCGCCGGTGCGCAGATGTGCGCGCACAAGAACCGTCCCAGGGTCGTCCGAAATTTGCGGCCGGTGCCCTTGGACCGCTACCGCGGCCCGCTCCCCCTTCGGCCGTGTCCCCTCTCCTCCCCCGCACTCCGCCCCTGCCCGGCGGGGACGACGGCTCCGGCGCCAGCGCGGGCGCCGGTCGTCGTGAGCGCGGGCGGCGCAACGGAGCCGGCCCCGCTGCGGCGCCTGTAGGCGGCTGCCCCGCCGCCGCAGAAGCCACAGCCGGACCGCGCTCCCCCGAAACCACAATTGCGGTCCGCTTGCCGACCGCACGCCGACGCGATATCAATCGCCCTACTTGACCGCCATCAAGGGCCGACCTAATCTGTGCGAAGCGCATTTCGATTCCGCCCTCCGCCATCCGAAAAAGCTCGAAACAGACCTGCGACAACCTCCTTCGATACGTTTTCAGATCGAAGGTGGAATTACCCTGGAGCGGCGTTCTTGCCGTTCCGGGAAGGAAGAACGAGAGGAGCTGGGAGTGGCAGACCCGAAGCGGAAGGGCAAGGTTTCCGAGCAGCTGGACTTCGACCTGAGCTCGGTCCCGGTCGACGTATTCGACCTCGCGGACCAGGGCCTCACCCTGGAGACGCTGACCGAGGGGCACGGGCTTCCCGAGAATGGCGCGTCCTCGATCTGCAACGAGCTGATGTGCGCCTGCAGCAGCCCCGCCTGCTGACCGGCCGGGGCCGGTCTGCGCCGCGGTTGATATCCGCGCTCTGATGTTTCCACTGTTCCCGGGTTCGCGGAGCCCGGTGGTCGTGAGGGCTCTCACCTCGGGATCACCGGTTCCTGCGGCCAGAGGGCGGCCGGTCGTCCGGCCGCCGGCGCCCTCCGGCGGCGCCGACCCGAGTACCCGCCTGCGAGGGGACGCTGAATGAGTCGGGACACGGTCGACCGGGAGCTCCCGGTGGCGCTGGAACAGGCCCCGGTCCTGCCGAACGGGGCCCGCGTGGCGACGCCGCCGGTGGTCCGGACAGCCGGCCTGCCCGTCCGGGTCCTCGACACGCTCCGGTTCACCCGGTCCTTCGCGGCCGTCGACGAAGCCGCCCGCCGCGGTGAGCGGGTGGAGGACGAGGGGCGGCGGCTGGCCGACTCCCTGTACGACGTCATCGGCACGCTGGGCGGCGGCCCGCCCAAGCCCGGAGTCGTCGGCCTGCGCCGGGCGCTGCACCGGTCGCGGCCGCCGCGGCCGGCCGAGTGGAACGAGCAGGTGGCGGGCGTACTCCCCCGGCCCCTCGCGGACCGGATCCGCCGCTGGACCGCCGACCTCGGCGCACTCAAGCGCGCCGTCGGGGAACTGCCCGCCGTCCTCGCCGAGGAGGAGGCGGCCAAGCGCGGCGAACTGCGCGCGGTGGCGGAGGACACCGGACTACGCCGGGCCCTGTCCCAGTCCAGCCCGACACTCTACGCCGAGGTCCGCAAGTGGCTCGGCGACGACGCGCACCCGCCGCGCCGCCAGTCGCTGGTCGCGCTGGCGAAGTACGTGGCCCGGGCCTCGGCCAAGACGAGCCCGTACAGCACGTTCATGGTCACCGGCGTGGGGGTGTGGACCCCCGACGGTCCCGCCGTCCGCGACATCGGGACGCGGCGCGTGCGCAGCGTGGTGGAACTGGACGGCCTGCTGGTGCAGACGCTCGTGGCGGCGCTGTGCACCGATCCCCGGCTGGCACCCGCGCTGCGGCTGCGGCTCAACCCGAGCGCGACCGTGCGCGACGGCCACGTCAGCTTCGCGGGCCGCCGGCCGGCCGAGCCCGTCCTGACGATGCCCGCCACACCGGCCGTGCGCGCGTGCATGGACCTCCTCGACACCCGCCCCGCGCCCACCTGGGCCGGTCTGCGCGACGCGCTCGTCGCCGCGGACGGCGGTGCCCGCGCCTCCTCCGACAGCGTGGACTCGTTCGTCGCCGGGCTGGTCGACCTGGGCCTGGTGGAACGCCTGTCGCCGGTCTCCGACCTGGCCGGCGACCCCTTGGGGGAACTGGCCGACTGGCTCTCGTCCTGCGGCGGCGAGCGCCCCGCCGGAGTCCTTGCGCTGGTGCAGCGGGTGCGCGCCGAGGCGCGCCGCGACGTCCCCGTCGCCGACCTCACCGGGCACCACGAGCGGCAGCGCCGCCTGATGGGCGCGATAGGCGACCTCGCGGCGCGCGTCGAAGGCCTGTCGGAAGGGGACGCCGACAGCGGGGAGCAGTCGGAGACGGAGGCGGGAGCGGCGCAGGCAACGGAGGCGGACTCCGCCGCGTCCAAGTGGACCTTCTACGAGAACGCCGTCTACACCGACCCGGCGGCGGCGTGCTCCTTCGCGCGCTGGGAACCCGCCCTGCACGACCTGGACGTGCTCCGCCGCTGGCTGGCCCCCTTCGACCCGTCCCTGCCGCTCCGCCTGGCACTGGCGGCCTACTTCCGCGAGCGCTTCGGCACCGCGGCGCGGGTGCCGGTCCTCACGCTGCACCGGGCCCTGCAGGACGAGCTGCGGCGGGACGGCGCGCCCGAGCAGACACCGGCGGCACGCGAGGTCGTGCGGCTGCTGCACGCCAAGGCCCACCTCGTCCGCCCCGTGGCCGGAAGCCTCCTCCCCCGACTCCGCGAGCTCTCGCGCATCCAGGCCGAGGCCCGCGACGCGGTCCTCGGCGGCCGCGGCACCGGCGCAGCCGCGCAGTGCGGCACCGTGCTCGCGGACCCGGCGCGCCTGGCCGCCCTGTCGGCCCGATGGCCGCCCTGGGTCGCCGCGGCGGAGTCGCTGGCCTGCTACGTCCAACCCACCGGCGCCCACGATGCGCCGTCGCTGGTGCTCAACGCTGTGCAGAACGGCCACGGGCGCGGCAGGAGCCGTGTCCTGCACCTGCTGGACCAGGCGGGCTGCGCGGCGGACGACCTCGTGGCGGAATCCCCGGAGCCGGGCGGCCGGGCGATGGCCGAACTGGGCGGGCGGTTCGCGTCCTCGGTCAACGTGCGCAGCGCCGCCGCGCCCTACGAACTGGACTACCCGTTCACGACGAGCCGCCGCCCCGCCCGCCGGCGCATCCGCCCCGGCGACTGCGTGGCGGTCCACGACTCGCTGACCGGCCTCGTCCGCCTCCGCTGCGACGCGCTCGGCACCGAGGTCGTGCCGCTGCACCTGGGGATGCTCGGCGACCTCTTCCTGCCCGCCGCCGCGCAGTTCTTGACCCAGTGCTTCGGCCACAGCTTCTACTCCTACCCCAGTGCCTCGCTCGCCGCCGACGCGCCGCCGCGGACGCCCGCCTCGGTCACCGCCTACCCCCGCGTCGCGGTCGGCTCCGCCATACTGCGCCGCGCCGCGTGGGCGGCCCCGATGCAGCACGTGCCGCGCCGCCAGGGCGGCGAGACCGAGACCGACTACTGGCTGCGCCTGCTCCGCTGGCTGCGCGAGCACGGCGTCCCGACACGGTGCTTCGTGCGGGTGTGGGCCGACCCCGCGCAGCCGGGCGGCGGCGCGGGCACCGGCCGGACCTGGATGGTCGACAAGGCGCACAAGCCGGTCTACGTGGACTTCGCCAACTGGTACCTGGTGCTGGCCTTCCAGCGGATGCTGGACGGTTCGGCGGCGATGGCCGTGTTCGAGGAGGCGCTCCCGGACCCCGGCGAAGCGCGCACCACGGGCGGCGGCGCCGTGACCGAGTTCCTCGTGGAGATCTCCGAACCGGGGAGGCGCAATGGATGAATCCGACTGGGTGAGCGCGCACGCGTTCTACCACGGCGACCTGGACCTCCTCGTCACCGAGGGGATCGCGCCCCTGGCCGCCGAACTCGCCTCCGCGGGCGCGCTGCGGCGCTGGTTCTTCCTGCGGTACTGGGAGGGCGGCCCGCACGCCCGTCTGCGGCTGCTGCCCGAGCGCGGCCACCGGGCGCGCGTGGAGCGGGCCGTGCTGGAGGGACTCGCCGGGTACTTCCGCGCGCGTCCCAGCCGCGAGCCGATGCGCCGGGACCGGTACCTGCACTTGGCCTCCTACTACGCCCGGCGGGAGCGCGCAGAGGCCTTCGAGACGGATCTGCGCCCCGACAACTCGGTGGCGCTGCTGCCCTACCGGCGCGAGTACGACCGCTACGGCGGCGCGTGCGAGGCGGTGGAGCACCACTTCGCCGAGTCCAGCCGGATCGCCCTCCGCCTCCTGGCCGGCGGGGCCGCCGCCGAGCAGCGGACGACCGCCGCCTTCGCGGCCGTGCTGCTCGCCTGGTTGGTCGCCGAGCCCGACCTGGGGCGCCTGGCCGCACGGGTCGGCACGGCCGAGTCCGCGGCGCCCCGGTCGGTCGACCTTCTCGGACTCGGCGGCACGCCGCCGTCCGCCCGCCGGCAGCAGCGGCGCGACCAGGCCGTCGGCGTCGCGCGCGGCCTCCTCCCGCTGGCGGCGCACGCCGGCGACGTGCCGCGCTCGGGGACGTTCGTCGACTGGACCCGGTCGGCGATCGCCCTGCGCGCCGACGTGGAGCGCGCGCGGACCGGCACATCCGGTCCGGACCCCTTCCAGGTCCTGAACACCGGCGCGCACCTGTTCTGCAACCGCATCGGCGTGCTGCTGGACAGCGAGGACGAGATCCGGGGCGCGGCCGCCGAAGCCGTCGGCGCGCTCGCCGCCGAGCAGGCGGCCGACGGCGAGGACGACAGGGAGGACCGGGGTGGAGTGGCACAGCCTGCACGTCGTGTACTACGCGAGTGACAAGGACCGCCTGGTACTCGACGGCGTCCGGCCGCTCTTCCGCCGGCTGGCGCCCGAGGTCGCCGCGACGTCGTTCACCCGGCACTGGCGGCTCGGTCCGCACGTGCGGATGCACGTCCGGTGCGCTCCCGCGGCGGTGCCGGCACTGGTGCGTCCGGCAGCGGAGGAGATCGTCGGCGGCTTTCTGGCGCGGTGCCCCTCGCGCGCACCCTTGGTGCCCGAGGACCACCTGGAGGAGCACCGGAGGTTGGCGGAGCTGGAGGAGGACCACCGGCCGCTGCTGCCGTGGCGGCCGGACAACACGATCCACGAGGCCCCGTTCGAACGGCGCGCGCACGTGCTCGGCAGCGAGGAGGCGGCGGACCTGCTGGCCGACTTCCACGCGGAGACCGCCGACCCGGCCTTCCGGATGACCGAGGCGGTCGCCGCGGGCACGCCGCGGCTCGGGCTGGCCTTCGACCTGATGGTGGCCACCGCGCATGCGCTGTCGGGAGTCGGCATCACCACGGGCTTCATGTCCTTCCGGTCCCACGCCGAGGCGTTCCTCACCACCCACCCCGGAGCGCACCGCCTGCGGCCGTCCTGGGACGCGCACTACCGCGGTCACGCCGCCTCCCTGCGCGACCGCGTCGCGCGGGTCACCGGGGCGCTGGACGGCCGGTCCGGCGGAGCCGGCTTCGCCGGTGAGTGGACGGCGCTGATGCGCTCGTTCCGCCGCCGGGGGCGCGCACTCCTCGCCGCCGGGCGGCTGCCCTCCGGCACGGCGTTCGCGCCCGGCGCCGACGGCCGTCCTCCGCCGCTGGTCGGCGCCAGCCCCTACCACCGCGCCGCCTACCGCAACCCGGCGGTGATGGCGTCGATGTCGGCCGAGTGGTTCGTCCTGTACCGGCTGATGCTGAACTACACCTACCTGTTCATGACCCAGCTCGGCGTCACCCCCGTGGAGCGCTACCTGCTGTGCCACCTCGCCGCCGACGCCGTCGAGGACCTGTACGGCGTCTCCGCGATGGAGCGGATCACGCAGGCTCCGCCGGAGCCGGTGCTGGACGCGGGGGGTGAGCCCCGATGAGCCGGGCACCGGATGCCAGCGGCCTCGACCGCGAACTGCGCCTGGTGGCCGGGGTCTCCTGCGCCCGCGGCGACGGGGAGATCCGGGTCGCCACCCGGCGGCGCAACGCGTCGCTGGGCGCCGACACGCCGTGGAAGGGCAAGGTGCTGGCCCGCCTCGCCCAAGGGGCGTTTCGGCCGGCGGACCTGGTCGCCGATGCCGCCCAGGACGCCGGGCCGGGCGAGGTCGAGGCGCTCCTCGCCAAGCTGGAGGTCGGCGGGTGGCTGGCCGCCGCCGTCCACTACGCCGGCCGGCCGCTCTATGTCCTGCTGCCCGAGAGCCCGCTGGGGGCCGGCCCCGGCAGCAGCGGCGACGGGGCGGTGCTCTCGCGGTTCACCGTGGTGCGCCGCGAGAGCGACCGGCTCGTGGCCGAGTCGCCGCTGGCGAGCGCCCGCCTGGAGACGGGCGACCCGGCGGTCCAGGCGGCGGTCGGGGTCCTCGCCGGTGCGGGCGGCGCTGCGGAGCTCTCCGCCGTGGAGCCGGCGGCCGCCGTTCGGAAGCGCCTGGTGGCGGACCTGCTGCGGAGCGGCCTGGCGGTGCCGAGCGCGGACGAGGAGGAGACCGCGCTGCGGCTGCGCCAGTGGCAGCCGCACGAGCTGTGGTTCCACCGCCGCTCGCGGATGGGCGACCGCTCGGACGCGGCGGAGGGCTACGGCCGCACGATGTGGGCCCGCGGGAGCCTCGATCCCCTGCCCGCGCGCCCGGAGCCCTACCCCGGACCGGAAATCCCGCTGCACCGGCCGAGCCTGGAGGCGCTGAGGCGCGATGACCCGACGCTGACCTCCGTCGTCGAGGGCCGGCGGTCGCGGCGGGTCCACGACGACGACAACCCGATCACCGTCGACCAGCTCGGTGAGCTGCTGTACAGGTGCGCCCGCGTGCGCTCGGTGCGCGCCGGCGGGGGCGTCGAGTACCCGAGCCGCCCTCATCCCTCGGGCGGCTCGGTCTACGAGCTGGAGCTGTACCCCGTCGTCCGCCTCGCCTCCGGGCTCGACGCCGGGATGTACCACTACGACGCGCACGCGCACCGGCTGCGGCTGGTGCAGGAGGCCGGGCCCGACGTCCGGCGGCTGCTGCGCACGGCGCTGCGCGCAGCGCCGACGCCGGGCACGCCGCAGGTGCTGATCGTGGTGGCCGCCCGGTTCGGGCGCCTGATGTGGATCTACGAGCAGATGCCGTACTCGCTGATCCTCAAGCACGTGGGAGTTCTGTATCAGACGATGTACCTGGTCGCGACGGCCATGGGGCTGGCGGCGTGCGGCCTGGGAGGCGGCGACGCGACGGACTTCAACGCGGCGACCGGGAGGGACTACGCGACCGAGAGCGCTGTCGGCGAGTTCTCACTGGGCAGCCGCTCGCCGCAGGAGTGACAGGAAGGACCCGCATGGGACTGCTGCTGCGTCCGGACGTCTACTACGCGAAGTCGCCCCAGGGCGCCTATGTGCTGACCCACGAGGGGGAGGTCGGGTTCACGGGAGCGTCGGTCTACCTGCTGATCGACCGGCTGGCCCCCTACCTCGACGGCCGCCACGGGCTCGACGGGCTCACGGCGGACCTGGCGCCGGAGCGGCGCCGGCTCGTCGAGCGCATGGTCGCCGCGCTGCGTGAGCGCGGCGCGGTACGCGAGGTCCGCGGGCGCGGTCCGGCGGCGTCCGCTCCGGCCTCCCCCGAGGCCGCCTTCCTCGACTACTTCCGCGAGGACGGCGCCGACGCGTTCGCCGCCTACACCGCGAAACGGGCGCTGGTGGTCGGCTCGGGGCGGCTTCTGGCGGAGACCGCGGCCGCGGCGGCCCGCAGCGGCCTCGGCCGGGTGGAGGCCGTGATCGCCGGCGGGCACCGCGCGGACGCCGACGAGCTGTCGGCGCGCCTGGCGGGCGCCGGAGCCGCGGCGGGAGCGGCCCGGACCGCCGCCGCGTTCGCTGAGGCGGCGGAGGAGCCTGGCCCCTCCTTCCGCCTGGACGGCGCCGACCTGGTCGTGCACGCCGCGGAGGACGGGGCGGCGGCCGACCGCCGCGCCCGGCTGCTGGAGCACCTGTGCGCCGCCGCCGGGGTCCCGCTCGCTCAGGCCCTCCTGCGGGACGGCGCCGTGTGGCTCGCACCGATCGGGGCGAGCTGGACGTCGGCGCGGCTCAGGCGCGCGGCCCGGGCCTTCGGGCGCGAGCGGCCCGCTCCAGTGCCGGAGAGTGCGGCCGACCCACTGGCGGCCAAGGCTGCGGCCGCGCAGCTCGTCCACGGCGCGTTCCGGGCGGTCACGGGCGCGGGCGCGGGGGCACCCGACACGCTGACACGGGTCGGGCCGTCGGGGCTGGAGAGCACGGCGCACCGGTTCCGCCCGCATCCGTTCGCGGCGCCCGCAGGGCCGGCCGGCACCGGGCACGACCTCCTCGACCGGGTCGCCGCGCTGGCTGAGCGACCGCGGTTGGCACCTGAGGACTTCTCGCGCGAGGCGAGGTCGTGCACAGGTGAGGTGCTGGGCGTCCTCGGCGAACCCGATGAGGGCGACCGCGTCCAGTTCCCGCTGCACGTGTGCGGGATCGAGGTCTCCGACCCGGTCGGGCTGCTCGACGACCGCGACCGGGGGCCGACCGTCGTGGGCGCGGGGACGGGGTTCGAAGCGGCGCGGCTGCGCGCGGCGCTGCGGGCGTTCGCGCTCTACGGCACCCTGATGGCCGACCCCCGGCGGCTGCTGTCACCCGGGGGCTCGCCCGTGTGCGCCGAAGACGACGACCCCTGGGCGGCGGTGGCGGCGCTGCGCACGCACCGAGGCACGGGCCGGGTGTGGGCGTACGGGCTGGTCGATGGGGATGCCCTCCTCGTGGACGCCGCGCGGGTCTTCCCCGCGCTGGGCCCCGGAGCGTCACCGCCCCGGGCCGGCGATGCGGCCTCCCGGCTGCCCGCGGGAGCCGCCGCGGCCTACAGCTGGAGCGAGTCGGTCCAAGCCGGGCTGCTCGCGCAGTGCCATCGCCGCACGCTGGCCGCCATCGGCGCGTCCGCGGCGCCCTTCCCCCGGCTCGACTTCGCCGCCGCGGACCTGGACGAGCGGGGCGACCACTGCCGCGCCCTGCTCGGTGCCGTCGACCACGAGGTGGCCTGCCACGACGTCACCGGCCCGCTGGGTGTGCCGACTGTCGTGTGCCTGCTGGGAGGCGCACCCGCGGCCTCCTCCTCGGGGCTCACGGTCGCCGACGCGCTGGCGGCGGCCCTGGAGAAGGCGCTGCTGGCCTACCAGGCCCGGACCAGCGGCCGGGGTGAATACGCGCCCGCTGTCCCGCCCCTGCCGGCGCGGCTGCGGGGCGAATCGACGCGCACCGCCGAGGCCGGTCCGCGCCTGACCGGCGCGGACCTCGCGGCGGCGCTGGCGGCGCAGGGCCACCGGCCCGCCGCCGTCCCCCTGGATCACGACACGGAGGTCAGCAGGGTGATGCCGTTCACCGTGAGGGTGGTGCTCGCCGATGACCGGTGAAACGACCGCCGCGCCCGCCGGGGCCGTTGCCGGCGGAGGCGGCGCAGCGCTGCACGTCGTCGGGTCGGGACTGCTCGCCGACGCGATCGCCGACGCGGCCGCCGCGCACGGCGGCGTCGCGGGTTCCGCGGCGCCTGAACCGGAGGCGGCCGGTGTGGACACCGGGGCGCTGGTCGTCGCCGCCGCCGACGGCTGGGACACGCGCCCGTACCCGCGCGTGCGCGCCGCCTGCGACGCCGCGCCGGCGCCGTGGCTCCCGGTGCGCACCGAGCTCGGCCGCCTCGTGCTGGGACCCGTCGAGCTCCCGGGCCGGCCGGGCTGCGGCGACTGCGCAGACCTGCGCAGGCGCGTCGCCCGCCGGGACCCCCGGGGCCGCGAGGAGGTCCTGCGGGTGCACGGCGACGCGCTGGCGGAGCGGCCGTCGTCGTGGCTCACGACGCTCGCCGCCGACCTGGCGGCGGCCCTGGTGCTCGACGAGGCGCAGCGGGTGGCGCAAGACCCCGAATCCGCCCGCACGCGCAACGCGATGATCTTTGTGGAGCTGGACAGCCTGCGGACGTCGCGGCACCGCTTCCTGCCCAACCCCCTGTGCGAACGGTGCGGCTCCCGGCCCGACGACGCGGCGGCGCTGGCCGAGCTCTCGCTCGCCTCCCGCCCCAAGCCGACGCCCGACACCTACCGCGCTCAGGACGTCGCCGACCGCTGGGAGTCGCTGGAGCAGACCTATTTCGACCCGGAGTGCGGGCTCGTGCACACGCTCACGAAGGGCAGCGGCGGCGGGGTCGTCACCGCCTCGGCGGAGCTGGGCGCGCACGGCGACTCGGTCGAGTACGGGTTCGGCTGGACCCGCAGCTACCGCACCAGCCGCGTCGTCGCGCTGCTGGAGGCCCTCGAACGCTACGGCGCGACCCACCCCGGCGGCAGGCGCACCGCCGTGCACGCGCCCTACGCCGATGTGCGCGACGAGGCGCTCGACCCGCGCGAGCTGGGCCTCTATCCGCCGGAGCGCCACGTTGCCGGCTTCTCCTTCCGGCCGTTCTCCGAGTCCGTGGCCTGCTCCTGGGTGTGGGGCTACTCCTTCGCCCGGTCGGCGCCGATCCTCGTGCCGGAGAACTACGTGTACTACCGGCTGATGCGGCGCGCCGGCCCGGAGAACCCGCCGTTCGTCTACGAGTGCTCCAACGGCTGCGCACTGGGCGGCAGCGTGGAGGAGGCCGCCTTCTACGGCGCGCTGGAGGTCGCCGAACGGGACGCCTTCCTGATGACGTGGTACGCGCGAATGCCCGTGCCCCGCATCGACATCGGCTCGGCCCGCGACGACTCCCTGCCGCTGCTCGCGACGGCGATTGAGCGGGAGACCGGCTACGAGGTGCGCGCGTTCGACACGACGCTGGAGTACGGCGTCCCGAGCGTGTGGACCATGGCGGTCAGGCCGGGCGACGACGACGCGGCGCCCAAGGCCGCGTGCTCGGGCGGCGCCCACCTCGACCCCGAGCGCGCCCTCCAGCGCGCCCTGAGCGAGCTGGGCCCGATGACGGCCGGCCTCCTCGGGCAGGACCCCGCCCGCCAGGCGCGGGCGCGGGAGATGGTGCGCGACCCGTCGCTGGTCACGCTGATGGCCCACCACACGCAGCTCTACGGCCACCCGGAGGCGTTCGACCGCTTCGACTTCCTCGACCGCTGCCCCGGCCTCCGCCGCGTCGCCGACATGGCGCGCGTACCCCCGGCGGCCGACCTGCGCGACGACCTCGCGGAGCTGGTGCGCCGCTACCTCGACTGCGGCCTCGACGTCATCGTCGTCGACCAGACGACCCCCGAGCACCGGGCGGGCGGCCTGGCCTGCGTCAAGGTCATCGTCCCCGGCACCCTGCCGATGACCTTCGGCCACGCATACCGCCGGGTGCACGGGCTGCCGCGGCTGTACACGGTGCCGCACCGCCTCGGCTACGCCGACCGGCCGCTGGGCCCCGAGGACATCAGCCACCACCCGCACCCCTTCCCCTAAGGAGTCCTTATGCAGTTGATGCTCGTCGCGTGGGACCTCAGCGACTCCGACGCGACCCCGGAGAGCCTGCGGCCGTACCTGCGCGACTACGCCGCCGACGCCTTCTCCACGCTGGACGGCATGCGGCTGAAGGCGTGGTTCTCCGACGCCGAGCGGCAGATGTGGGGCGCGGTGTACCTGTGGGACGGCCCCGAGTACGTCGACGGGTGCTTCCGGGTGAGCCGGTCGATCGAGCTGATCGGCTACCCGCCGACCTCGGTCTACATGTTCGACCTGGAGGCGGCGACCGAGGGCAGGAGCGTCCACGAGGCGCTGTCCGGTCTGGGGCTGGCCCTGGAGACGTGACGCTGGGGCCTCTGCCGGCGCCCCTGCGCGGGCTACGCGGTCTCCGCTCCGCCCGCGGAGCGCTCCTGGGCGCCCAGGCCCCGCAGCAGGGCGGCGCGCACGGCGGGGCGGCTGCCGAAGGCGAGCAGGAACGTCGCCTCCCGCGTGAGGCGCTGGGCGTGCGCGTCCGCGAGCAGGGACCGCCCGCCGACGTGCACGGCCAGTGCGGCCGCGGCGCTCACCGCGAACTGCGAGACGGCGGCGCGGGCGGCGGGCACGTCCTCGGGCGCCGCGTGCAGCAGGGTCCTCCGCGCCGCGCCGAGCCGGGCGGAGAGCGCGCCGCCGTCGTCACCCATCAGCGCGATCGCCCGGCCGGCCACGCCCAGCGCGAGGTTGCCGTTGAACCGCACGGACTCCGGGTCGTTCTTGCGGTAGGCCTCCAGCGGAACCGTCTGCGCGACCCGCTCGCGAGGCACGAAGTGCCGGGAGAAGCGTACGGTCACAGTGCGGCTGGCCTGGGCGGCGACCAGCCGCGCCGGCGGACCGGCGCTCACCGACTCCCCCTCCTCGGCGTCGAGCAGCGCCATCACCAGGAGGTCGTCGGCGTCGCGCGCCGCGGTGTAGAGGGTGTCGACCATGCCCCACCCGCTCACCCAGGGCGCGGAGCCGTCGAAGACCCACCCGCCGTCCACGGGCTCCGCGCGCAGCATGGGGGTTCCGGGGCGCACCGCCGCGGTGACCGCCACCCCCGACCGCAGCCGGCCCTCGGCCAGGGGCTTGAGGCGGGTCTCGCGCAACTCGTCGTTGCCGGTCTTGGCGAGGGCCGATACGGCGCCGTGGTGCTGCATCCACACCAGCGTCGTCGCCAGGCACCCGCCGGCCAGCGACTCCACCGCCCGGCAGGCCGCCGCGTAGCTCGGGAAGTCCAGTGCCGTCAGGTCCCCGGGCGCCGCGAAGCCGTAGAAGCCCTTCTCGGCCAGCAGGTCGAAGTGGCTGCCCGGCACGCGGTCGGCACCGTCGACCTCCGGCGCCGCGGGAAAAAGGGCCTCGTCGGCGATGCGTACCGCCTCGTCGAGGGACCGGCAACCCGCCGGGGTTGCGCCGGTATCGGTCACGTCGCGCCTCCTTGGTCCGGCTGGGCGGGCTGCACGGCACAGGGCGCTGCGACGTGGGCGGAGCACCGGGCGCGGGGCAGGGTGCCCGTACCGGTGTCTTCCCACAAGCGGGGGCGGTCATTCCCCCCGATACCGGGCCATCCGGCGCGAACGAGGTGGGCGCAGCCGGCCGCGGCCGGTACGCGCGGGGGCGCGTCCACCGCTTCCCGACTGCCGGGGAGAGTGCGGCCGTCCCGGACCGGGCGGCTCCGGCGCGGCTCTTTGCGGCCTAGCGCGAGGCCGCGGCGCCTCGGCGCATGCTGGGAGCCGCGTCGGAGTCGCGGATCAGCGACACCACGAACAGCCCGAGGACCGCGAAGACCACCGCCGCGAGGAAGGCGCCGTGGTAGGCGTCCATCTGGGCCTGGGCCCGGGCCGCTTCCGACGCCGACGGGCCCAGCGCCGCGGTCTCGGCCTGGCCGCGGATCACCAGCACGGTCGACAGCACCGCCACACCGGTGGCGGTGGCGACCTGGCGGCTGACGTTGAACAGCGAGGTGGCCCGGCCCATGGAGGCGGCAGCGGTCTGCGCGAAGGTCGCGGCCTGCAGCGGCACCATGGAGGTCCCCATGCCGATCCCCTGCACGAACATCATCCCGCCCAGCACCCAGTACGGCGTGGACAGCCCGACCAGCTGGAACGACAGGGTCAGGCAGCCGATCAGCGCCAGCCCCGCCAGGAGCAGCCGGCGCGGGCCGACCCGCGGGTAGAGGCGGCTGATGAACTGCGTGGTGACGACCATGCCCAGCGCCTGCGGCATCAGGACCAGACCCGCGTCCAGGGCGGATGCCCCGCGCAGGTTCTGCATGTACAGCGGCGTCAGGAACAGCACCCCGAACATGGCGGCGGTGATGCACAGCAGCGCCGCGTTGCCGGCTCCGAACAGCCGCTCCCGCAGCAGGCGCAGGTCCAGCATCGGCTCCGCGGCCTTCAGCTCCCGCCAGACGAGCAGGCAGATGAGCACGGCGGCGGCGACCAGGCCGCCCCACACCGACGGCCGGCCCCAGCCCGCCTGGGCCGCGCGGTCCAGGGTGACCAGCAGACTCGCCAGCCCCGCACCGGCGAGGACGAACCCGGCGAGATCGAAGCCGCCGGCGCGCTCCTGCACCTCCTCGCGCAGGAACACCACGGTGAACAGCAGGGCCAGCGCCCCGATGGGCACGTTGATGAAGAAGATCCAGCGCCAGCTCGCGTACTCCACCAGGAACCCGCCCAGCACCGGGCCGAGGGCCGGAGCGATGCTCGTGGGGATCATCAGCACCGCCGAGGCCTTCGCCCGCTCCTCGGCGGGGAAGGCGCGAAAGAGCATCGCCTGGCCGACGGGCACGAGCATGCCGCCGCCCACGCCCTGCAGGACGCGGGCCGCGATCAGCCACCCGATCCCGCCGGCGAACCCGCACAGCACCGATGCCGCGGTGAACACGAGCACAGCCAGCTGGAAGGTGCGCTTGCTGCCGAAACGGTCGCTGATCCAGCCGGAGGCGGGGATGAACACCGCGAGGCTGGTCATGTACCCGGTCAGCACCCACTGCAGGGTGCCCTCGTCGACGCGGAACTCACGGCCCAGCGTCGCCAGCGCCACGTTCAGGATGGTCACGTCCAGGATCTGCATGATCAGCCCGAACACGAACGTGATCGCGACCAGCCACTTGTACTCCAGTCGGCGCAAGGGACGGCTCCGTCTTCCGTGAGGCGGTGTAGGGCGCGGTCAGGGCCGAGGACCGCGGCGGTGCGGCCCCACCCGCCCGGGCGGGGCTCCTGCGGCCCGTGCGGGCAGCAGGCGACCGCACCTACCTGCTGACCCGGAACCCGTCCGACGATCCCCCCGATTCCGCGTCCTCCACCACCGTAGGGACAAACCGCGAAGACCTGCAGGATGAGCCCGCCGTCGGCCGGTCGGCCGCGACGAGCGCACCCGCGGAGTCGAGCGGTGCGGGACCGCGCCGCACCACCGTCCGGGCGCGGGGCGGGAAGAACCGGGTCGGCCGTCGCTCATTGTCCCGGCGGTGTGCCGTCGCTACACTTCCCCCGGGCGTCCGCCGCCGCTGAGATGCCTCCACCCGTTCGCCTCCGGGCGAGCCCACGCAGCGGCTTCCCGCGGAACGCGTCGGCGACCCGCCGAGGGAACAGCGCGCGCTCCGTCGGCCGTCGATCGAACCTGGAGCCCCGATGCAGCACACAGGACAAGCACCGGCCGATGCCGACCTGCACGCCCGGGTGACCGCCGCGTTGGCCGCCGGCCGCGAGCTCGGGCCCGAGTACGACGAGCAGATCGCCGGCGGCCTCGTCGACCGCGCCAGGGCCCAGCGGCCCCGCGACTGGCCGCGCTCCATCGCCGCCGTTCGCGACAACAGGTACGTACGCCTGGGCATCGTCTCCGGACTGGCGATCGCCGGGCTCGCGTGGGGCTACGCGGGCGACGACGGAGCCGCCTTCCCCGGCCACGACCCATGGGCCGTCGTGGCGATCGCAGCGCTCGCCGCCCACGTCCTCCGGTCGCTGTGGACCCGGCGCGGGAAGCCCTGAGACGAACGGCCGCAGGGGCCGGGGCCGGTCTGACGTGGAAGGGGCCGGGACGCGACGACGGCCTCCCGGCCGGCCCGCGGCGGCCGGCCGCCGCGGGCCAGCCGCCGGGCGGGCCGCCGACCCGGGTCAGCGCGGCGCCCCGCGCCTCAGCCGGCGTCCGTCTCGGACCTGCGGAGGACGGCGACGAGATCGCCGCGCGCCCGAGCGACGCGGGAGCGCACCGTCCCGATCGGCACCCCGGTCGCCGCCGCGGCCGCCTCGTAGGTGAACCCCTGGAGCTGCGTCAGCACGAAGGCGGTGCGGCGCGGTTCGGGCAGGCCGTTCACCAGGTCGTCCAGCGCCAACTCCTCCTCGAAGGACGGCCGGTGCGGCAGTGCGGCGTCGGCGGCCTGCTCGCTGCCGTCGGAGCGGGCGGCCCGGGGCCGTACCGCGGCGGCGCGGTAGTGGTCGGCGACGGTCCGCCGGGCGATCGACATGAGCCAGATCCGCGCCGACGAGCGCCCCGCGTAGCCGGCGATGCTGCGCAGCGCACGCACGAAGGTCTCCTGCGTGAGGTCGTCGGCGGTCTGCGGGTCGCTGAGGTAGGCGACGAGGCGCCACACGTCGCCTCGGGTGGCGCGTACGAACGTCTCGACGGCGTCGGGCGTGTGGTTCTGGGCGGCGAGCGCGAGATCGGTGATGCGCTGCTCGGTCAGGGGCTCCCTACCGCGCAGGCGGCGTCCGGGAGGGCGCGCCCCCTGCTGGCGGGCGGGCGTCCGCTCGGCAGCGGATGCCGTCCGCTGCGGCCGGCCCTCGGCCGGGTGGGCATGGGTGGTCGTCGACATGGCGTGGTGTCTTCCTCGCTTCGGCCGTGCCCCGCCGGGACTGCCGTGCGGGCCGGGCACGGGGGTTGCCACGCGCGGCGGTGGTCGGCGCGGACCTGCGGCCAGGACCCCGTCCGGGCGCGTGTGATGGGGAGGCGGCCGGCGCTCGGGCGCGGCGGCGCCGTCCGCGGGCCTCTCCGGCGGGCGGCCGGAGGGGCGCACGGGTGTATCAGGGCGTGACGAGCGAGGGCGGCGGTCCGCGCACGACGAGCGCGTACCGCAGGACCGGCGTGGGCACCCGGATGCTCCGCGGCACGCAGACGCACAGGGACGGGCGCCGCGTGGGGCGCCACCGGGGTGCGGCCGGCAGCAGGGGAAACAGGAGTGCGCGCACATGGCGGGCCAGGGCGGTCGCGGCCGCCTCGCCGCGGCGCAGCCACCACGAGGACAGCAGCCCTGCGACCGTGTGCCACAGCAGCATGCCCCAGTCCGAGCCGCCGCCGGAGCCGTGGCCGCCATGCCCGGTCTGCGGGACGGCGGCGGCCGGGGCGCCCGGGTGGGCGGAGGCGATCACGGCGGGGTCGGCCGACCCCTGGGCCAGCGCGAAGACCAGGTGCAGCACGAGCTGGCTCCAGGCCATCCACCCCAGGATGACCCAGTAGCCGCGCTCCTTGCCCGCGGCGACCGCGGCCGCGGCGAAGACGCCCGCGAACCCGGCGGCGAAGCCGGTGAAGGGGACGTGGTGCGCCGACATCACCGCGTGTCCCGTTCCGGACACGCCGACGGCGACCGCGGCGAACACCGCGGCCCGGCACGTGCGCGAAAGCGGCGACCTCAGCACAGTGATGTCATCCTCGCACCGGTTCGCGGGCGCCCTCCGCGGGGGTGGTCCGGCACCGGCGGGTGCGCATTCCCGCCTGGTCCGCGATCCGGCCGACCGCCGAGGCGCCGGCCCGGCGGTGCCGGATCCGGTTCGAATCCGGGGCGCGTGGAACCGTTCCGCGCACCCGTCCGACTTGTGGGAGACCCGCGGTCCGGGCCGGGCATCGGAGCCCTGTGCATCCGGTCCGCACGCCGGAGGGGATGCACACAGACACGCGCCGGCGACAGGCCGGGGCGGCCGGCGGCGGGTCCCGCCTTCACCCGCCCACCACAGCACGAACGGACGCATGCGAGATGACCCGTTTCACACGCCGAACAACCGCATTCGCGGCGGCCGGAATCGCCGCCTTCACCCTCACCGGGTGCGGCGCAGGAGCCGGCCCGGGTGCGCCGGACTCCGGAACCGGCGCCCCGAGCGGCTCCGCGACCGAGGACGCGCGGAAGGGCTCCGCCGCCGAGGGCGGCCTGGAGGTCGGCGGGGCGTGGATACCCGAACCCGCGAACCCGGCTACGGCCGCCGGCTACCTGACCGTGCGCAACGTCGGGGACCGGGACGACGCCCTGGTGGGCGCGGAGACCCCGGCGGCCGGAACGACCGAGGTCCACACCACCGTGACCGCCGACAGCGGAGCCAAGACGATGGAGGCGGTCGAGCGGGCCCCGGTGCCGGCCGGCGGCGAGCTGGTGCTGGAGTCCGGGAGCTACCACCTGATGCTGATGGAGCTGCCCGAGGACCTCTCCGCCGGCGACACCGTGGCTCTGACCCTGCACTTCGAGAGCGGGACCGACATCGACGTCGACACCCCCGTCCTGGAGCGCTGAGGCGTCGTCCCGCCGGGATGAGCGGGGGACGGCTTCGCTGAGGGGGCCTGACCCTGGCGGCGGCCGCCGCGCGCGCCGCGCTACCGGCGGGGCCGGGGAAGCACGATCGGCGTCGAGGTGAGCGGATCGCTGATCACCATGCACGGCAGCGAGAACACCGCCTCCACGGTCTCGGCGGTGACGACCTCCCGCGGCGGTCCCTGCGCGACGACGCCGCCGTCCTTCATGACGACGAGATGGTCGGCGTAGCGGCCGGCGAGGTCGAGGTCGTGCAGCACGAGCACGATCGTGCGGCCGTCCCGCCGGTTCACGTCGGTGAGCAGCTCCAGCACGTCGACCTGGTGCGCGAGGTCCAGGTAGGTCGTCGGTTCGTCGAGGAGCATCACGTCGGGGTCCTGCGCGAGCGCCAGCGCGATCCACACCCGCTGCCGCTGGCCTCCGGAGAGCTCGTCGAGCGGGCGCTCGGCGAGCTCGGTCACGCCGGTCACGGCCATCGCCGCGGAGACCGCCTCGGCGTCGGCGTCGCTGAACTGGCGGAACCACCGCTGGTGCGGGTGGCGCCCCCGCGCGACGAGGTCGGCGGCCGTGATGCCGTCGGGAGCGACCGGCTGCTGCGGGAGCAGGCCCAGCCGCCTGGCCAGGCTCCTGGCGGGGAGCCGGGAGACGTCGGCGCCGTCCAGCAGCACGGTGCCGCTCTGCGGTGCGAGCAGGCGGGCGAGTCCGCGCAGCAGGGTCGACTTTCCGCAGCCGTTCGGGCCGACGACCGCCGTGACCTTTCCCGGCGGCAGGGTTACCGAGACCCGGTCGACGACGGTCCCCGCCGACCGGTAGCCGAGGCAGAGGTCGGCGGCGGCCAGCGTGGTCGGAGAGGGCGAAGAGGCCGGCGGGGTGGGCGAACGCGTCATCCTGTGTGTCCGATCCGGTTGGCGCGGGCGAGGAGGTACAGCAGCACCGGTGCTCCCAGAACGCCCGTCATCACGCCGACGGGCAGCTCCACCGGGGTGAACGGCAGCCGGGCGGCGAGGTCGGCGGCGACGACGAGCAGGGCGCCGACCGCCGCTGCGGGCGCGAGGAGGGCCCCGCGGCCGGGGAGCAGCCTGCGGACGATCTGGGGCGCCACCAGGGCGACGAAGCCGATGGGGCCGGCCGCCGCCGTCGCCATCGCGGCGAGCGCCACGGCCACGGCCGCCGGGGCGAGCCTGGGGCTCGCGGTGCGCCCGGACAGCATCCCGGCCAGATCGTCCCCCAGCTCCAGCAGCCGGATCCGGCGCGCCAGCACGACCAGGACCGGGGCGGCGACCGCGAGGGTCGCGGCGACGATCGCGACGTGCAGGCCGCTGCGGTTCGCGAGGCTTCCGGTCAGCCAGGCGGAGGCGGCCAGCACGCGGTGGTAGTCCGCCCGGGTGAGCAGGAAGGAGACGGCCGAGGTCAGCATGGCCGCGACACCGATGCCGACCAGCACGAGCCGGTAGCCGCTCAGACCGCGCCCGGCCGACAGCGCGAAGATCGCCCCGGCGGTGGCCGCCGCCCCCGCGAGCGCGCCGGCGGCGGTGTGCAGCCCCGTGCCGCCGTACACGGTCAGTACCGTCAGGGCGCCGAAGGCGGCGCCGGAGTTCACGCCGATCACGTCCGGACTGACCAGGGGATTGGCTGAGATCCGCTGCAGAACCGCCCCCGACAGGGCGAAGGCGGCCCCCGCCCCCAGGCCGGTGAGGGCGCGCGGCAGCCGGTTGCGCACGACGACGTCGTACTCGATGAGCGAGCCGCCCCCGGCCAGTACCCGCAGGACCCCGCCGACCCCGATGTCGTACTGGCCCAGGGTCAGGGACAGCACGGCGGCGACGCCGGCCAGCAGCCAGACGGCCGCCGCCAGGACGGTGGACCGGCGCCCGAGCACGAACACGACGCGGGCGCGCGGGCTGCGCAGCACCAGTGCCTCGCGGTCTTGGGGGGTCACAACTGCGCCACCTTCCGCCTGCGGACCAGGTGGATGAAGAAGGGCGCGCCGATCAGCCCCGTGACGATGCCCACCTGGAGCTGCTCCGGGCGGATCAGCACCCGGCCGAGTACGTCGGCGAGCACCAGCACGGCCGGCGCCAGCAGCAGGCACCAGGGCATGATCCACCGGTAGTCCGGTCCGGTCAGCGCCCGCGCGATATGGGGCACGACGAGGCCGACGAACGTGATCGGCCCGGCGATCGCCGTGGCGGCTCCGGCCAGGAGCACGACCGCGACGGCCCCGAGCGCACGGGTCGACGCGAGCCGCGTGCCGAGGCCGCGGGCCATGTCCTCACCGAGGGCGACCGTGTTGAGCTCGCGGCGAACCGCCGCCGCCAGGCAGAGGCCCACCAGGACGGCCGGGGCGGCCACGAGCAGCTGCCCGGTGTCGGCGCGCGTGAGCGAACCCACGGTCCAGAACCGGAAGCCGTCGAGTGCGGAGGGGTCGAGAAGGGTGATGGCCGTGGTCGCGGATCCCACCATGGCGCTGAGCGCCGCACCGGCCAGCGCGAGCTTCACCGGCGCCGCGCCGCCGGCGCCGAGCGAACCGAGTGCGTAGACGAAGACCGCGGCCAGCGCGGCCCCGGCGAAGGAGAACCACAGGTAGCCGGTGAGGGCGCCCACCTGGAAAACGGACATGGCGACCACGACGGCGAACGCCGCACCGGCGTTGACGCCGAGGATGCCCGGCCCCGCCAGCGGGTTGCGGGTCAGCCCCTGCATCACGGCACCCGCGATGCCCAGGCCGACCCCGGCGAGCACCCCGGTCGCGGTGCGGGGCACGCGCACCTGCCACACGATCCGGTCGGCCTCGCTGCCGGCGGGCGCGACCAGGGCCGAGACCGCGTCGGTGAAGGAGAGGGCGTAGTTGCCCGTGACCAGCGACAGAGCACACGCGGCCGCCAGCACCAGACCGGCCGACGCCAGGCCCGCCGCCCGGCCGGCGCGGCCGGACAGCAGGCCCCGGCGCGGCTCGCCCGGCGCCCGGGGCGCTGTGGCGCATCCGGTCCCGGGCGGCGCGGTCGCACCGGTCACGGGTTACTGCTCGACCAGGTCCGGATGGATGCGGGAGGCCACCAGCTCGATGCTGTGCGCCGCCCGTACCCCGGCCGCCCGGTCGGCGAACAGGAACGGGTGGACCTCGCCCTCGGCGACGGCCGCCACCCCTTCCAGCGCCGGGTCCGACATGATCGCCCGGACCTCGTCCCGGGCATCCTGCGTAGTCATCCCGGCGTCGCAGCAGGCGTCGGTGAGGATGACGTCGGGATCGCGTTCGACGAGCTCCTCCACACCGACGTCGACGTTGCGCTTCCCGGTCAGGTCGGCGAAGGCGTTGACGCCGCCCGCGTGCTCGATGATCCGGGTACCGAAGTCCACTCCGCTCGCCACCCGGTAGCCGCCGTCCTCGCCGGGGGAGACGATCGCCACGGACGGGCGCTCGGCCCCCTCCACCTTCGCCTCCACGGCGGCGATCCGCTCCTGCATGTCGGCGATCACCCGTTCGGCCTCGTCCTCGGCGCCGAACAGCGCGCCGAGGTCGCGCAGGTCCCGGTAGACGCTGTCCACCCGGACCGACTCCGGGTCGATCGCCCGGTCGGTCAACCCGTCCTCGCTGGGGCACAGCGGGCTGAGGATCCAGCTCTGCACCCCGAGCTCGCGCAGGCTCGCGCGGGTGCCGACCGAGCGGTCCGGGCTGTTCTCGGCGAAGAACCCGTTGAATCCGGAGATGACGAAGTCGGGCTCGGTCTCCAGCAGTCCCTCCCTGCTCGGGAGCGTCGGCACGTAGTCGGCCGCGGCCTGCTCGTCGGCGTACTCGGGCAGCACCTCGGCGTCCAGGAACGCGGTGCCCACCAGCCGGTCGCTGAGCCCGAGGGCGTGGGCGACCTCGATGCCGGGCTGGTATGCGGCGTAGACACGCTCGGGCGGCGCCTCCACGGCGACGTCGATGCCGCAGTTGGTACGGGTGACGGCGTCCTCGCCGACCGACTGCTCGGGGGCGGGGGCGCCGCAGCCGGCGAGCAGGACGACGCAGGCCATCGCGCACGCGGCACGGGGTGAACATGAAGATACGGGGGCCATGAGACCGCCTTTTCCAGGTCCTCGTGGAATCGGGTCGTGCGGTGCCGTGGCCGGTCTCCTGGCTGACGGGTGAACGCGCGCTGTGTCCGGCCTTCCCAGGGATCGCGCCCCAGTGGCCCGTTCGGACGAACGACACAGCACTCCCGATCACAGTGGCGAGGGCCGCACCGGTTTCACACCGGATTCCCGTTCACCACGGCGCCGCCGACGCTAGCACGCCGCGCTCTCGGCCCTCGGGCCCGGGGAGCGGTCGGCCGCCCGGGTGCCGGACGGTTCGCGGAGCCGCGGGCGCGGCCACGTCCCCCAAGGGGGCGGCCGCGGTTCCTGCACCGGCGCGGTCGGCGGTCGCGCTTTCTTGCCGGAGGGGCGGGGCGGACGCCGTGCGTTCGGGCGCAGGTCCCGGTCGGGCCGGGACCTCCGTCCCCTCTTCTGCGACCGCCGTCGTCCGCGCATGCGCACGCACCTGCGGTTTCGCTGTTCGCGGGCGTGCGGCGGCGCGTCCCGCCCCTCGCAGGCGCGCCCGGCGGGTGGGAGCGGCGTCGCGAGCGGGTACGCCAGTCCGGGAGACGGCGGAGGTGCGCGGTCGAAGCGCAGCGCCGCCGCAGCAGAGTGAGGTGACCTGCCATGGCCGAGGCCCACGCCCCCATCCGCGTGTTCCTCGTCGACGACCACGACGTGGTGCGCCGCGGAGTCGGCGCCCTGCTCGGCGACGAGCCCGACATCGAGGTGGTGGGCGAGGCCGCCGGCGCCGCCGAAGCGACCGCGCGCATTCCCGCGGTCCGGCCCGACGTGGCCCTGCTCGACGTCCGCCTGCCCGACGGCAGCGGTGTCGAGGTCTGCCGCCAGGTGCGCTCGGACCTGCCCGACCTGGCCTGCCTCATGCTCACCTCCTACGCCGACGACGACGCGCTCTACGACGCCGTCATGGCCGGAGCCTCCGGCTACGTGCTCAAGCAGATCCACGGCTCCGACCTGGTGGGCGCCATCCGCACGGTCGCCGCGGGCGAGTCCCTGCTCGACCCGCGCAGCACGGCCCGCATGATGCGCCGCATCCGCGAGGACGCCCAGCGCACCGACCCCCTGGCCGAGCTGTCCGACCAGGAGCGGCGGATCTTCGAGCTGATCGGCGAAGGGCTGACCAACCGCCAGATCGGCGAGCGCATCTTCCTGGCCGAGAAGACCGTCAAGAACTACGTCTCCAGCGTGCTGGCGAAGCTGGAGATGCAGCGCCGCACCCAGGCCGCCGCCTACGCCGCCCAGCTCAAGTCGCAGAAGCCCCACCGCCGCGACGCCGACTGAGCCCCGCCTCCGCCGGGCCGAAGGTCCCCTCCTCCGCGGGCGCAGGGCCCGCGCGCCACCGCCCTTCGCCGCTGCCCGCGGCCGCGCCGCCTGCCTACCGTCGGTCATGAAAGCCCCGGGCGACGGCGGGAGACAGTGATGGAGAACAGATCAGGCGCGCCGGTTCTGGCAGCGGTCGACGAGACGGAGGGCAGCCTGCGCGCCCTGGACTGGGCCGCGGACGAGGCGCTTCGGCGCGACCGGCGGCTGCGCATCGTCTACGCCTTCGACTGGCCGCTCTACCACACGGTGCCCGCGGGTATACCGGACTACTCGATCGAGGAGTTCGCCCGCCGCCTCGTCGATCACGCCCGCGACCGGGCCGTCGAACGCGTGCCGGGCCTGCGGGTGGAGGCGGAGTTCGACGTCGGCGACGCCGCACCGATCCTGCTGCTGGAGGCGGCCGAGGCCGAGCTCGCCGTCATCGGGTCCCGCGGGCGGAGCCGGCTGGGTGCGGCGCTGCTGGGCTCGACCGGGATGGAGATGGCGGCCACGGCCCGCTGCCCCGTCGTCGTGGTGCCCGACCGCGAGCCCAAACCGGCCGCGGGGCGCATCGTCGTGGGCCTGGACGGTTCGCCCGCAGCGCACTCGGCGGCGGCGTGGGCCTTCGCCACCGCCGCCGGGCGCGGCGCCGCGCTGCGCGCCGTGACCGCCCACGCGCGGTTCTCCAGTGGACGCCTCGGTTCGCTGGAGGTCCCGGCTCGCTACGCCTTCGACTCCGCCGAGGAGGCGGCGGCCAGGGAGGAGGCCCGCCGCCTGCAGTCGGAGTCCCTGGCGGGCCGGCGCGAGCACTATCCGCAGGTCGCGGTGGAAGAACTGGTCGAGGCCGGCCACCCCGCCCGTGTGCTGGTGGACGCGTCCGAGAACGCCGACCTCCTGGTGGTGGGCAGCCGAGGGCGCGGAGGCTTCACGGGGATGCTCCTGGGATCGGTGAGCCAGTCGGTGCTCTCCCACAGCGCCGTACCGGTGGCCGTCCTGCGCGCCGAGAAGCACTGAGACCGCGTCGCCGCCGCTGGAGCGAGGGGCGCCTCCGCCTCGAAACGGGCCCGACGGGGCCCCGGGCGGACGGCGGAGGTCGCCGCCGTCCGGGCCGAAGGTCCGCCCCCACAGGCCCGCGGGCACGGTCGGCTCAGCGGCGCGCGGCGGAGGCTGGAAGCAGAAGAACGCGCCGGGAACACGACCGTACGCACGCGGCCGACCGGCGCGCCGCCACCTCCGCCCCACGCTCCCACCCGGCGCGCCCCGCGCCCCCACCGTCCGCCCGCGGATGCACGGCCCGATACGCGCAGGCTTGTGGCCGCCCTTCCGCACCGTCCAGGTCGTCGACACCGACCGCCGCGGGCGGACCCACCGTCCGCCCGCGGCGCGGCCGCCGGACCGCGCCGCCTTCCGGCGAAGGCAGACGCCGCACGACTGCACGTCGGCCGCGCCCGCCGGCAGGACCGAGGTCCCGTATACGCGGGAACGAAGGCCGCGCGAGGCCGGGCAGGCCGGCTCTGTCGGCGGGGCGGGTGCCGGAGGAACGTGGACGGCGGAGAGCGAGATGTCCCGGAGGCCCGAGCGGCGTCCGGGACCGGCACGGGGGGAACCGGATGGACAGCACAGTCGGCGACGTCATGACCACTGGTGTCGCCACGGTCGACGAGCGGACCGGCTATCGGGACATCGTGCGCACGCTGGTGGAGAGGCGCGTCAGCGCCCTGCCGGTGCTCGGCGCCGACGGGCGCGTCGTGGGCGTCGTCAGCGAGGAGGACCTCCTGCACAAGGAGGAGTTCACGACCGCGGGCGACCGCCGCCCGTACCGGACGCCGGCACGTGCACGGCTGCGTGCCCGGCTCAGCCCGGGCGGCCTGCTGACCGAATCCGCCGAGGACAAGGCGGCGGGCAGTACCGCCGCCGACGTGATGACCCGCCCGGCGGTCACGATCGCGCCGACCGCGTCGGTCGTCGCGGCCGCCCGCCTCATGGAGAGGCACGGTGTCAAGCGGCTGCCCGTCGTCGACGACGGCGGCCTGCTCCTGGGCATCGCCTCCCGCCGCGACCTGCTGCGGGTGTTCCAGCGCGCGGACGGCGACATCGCCGCGGCGGTCGAGCGGGAGATCGGCGCGGCCACGAGTGCGGTCCACGGCACGGTGGCGGCCGCATCGGTCGAGGACGGCGTGGTCACGCTGACGGGTTCGGCGCTGCACCGCAGCACCGCCGCGTGCCTGACGCGGATGGCCGCCGGGCTGGAGGGCGTGGTTTCGGTCGACAACCGGATCAGCTGGGACGTCGACGACGTCCTCCCGCCCTACATCACGTGGCGCACCCTCTGAGCGGACCGGCCGACCGGCGCCGCCGGTGCCGGTCCTCGCCGACCGGCCGGGCCGCCCGATCCCGCCGTCGCAGACTCCCGACGAGGCCGCCGCCGCAGGGACACGTACCCGAAGCCGGGTGCGGGCCCTCGCCCGAACCGGCGGAGCCGCGGCCTCGTCGGCGCGCAGTGAGTCGGACCGCCGGTGGCCGTGCTCCCGGACGCCGATGAGAGTATGGCCGTCCATCCGGCCGCCGGCCCGGACGCCGCGTCCGGCTCACCCCCCAATGCGACGAGGAAGACATGGCCATCACACGCGCCGAAGTGATCGTCACGAGCCCCGACCGGAACTTCGTGACCCTGAAGCTGACCACGGCGGACGGGGTGACCGGCCTCGGCGACGCGACCCTCAACGGGCGCGAGTCCGCGGTGGTGGCCTACCTCCGCGACCACGTCGTGCCGCTGCTGATCGACCGCGACGAGAGCCGCATCGAGGACACCTGGCAGTTCCTCTACCGCGGCGCGTACTGGCGCAGGGGCCCGGTCACGATGGCGGCGATCGCCGCGGTCGACACCGCCCTGTGGGACATCAAGGGCAAGGTCGCCGGGCTGCCCGTGTACCAGCTGCTCGGCGGCGCCTCGCGGGAGGGCCTGCTCGCCTACGGCCACGCGTCGGGCCGGAGCCTGGAGGAGCTGTTCGACAGCATCCGCGACCACCAGGAGCAGGGGTACCGCGCCATCCGCGTCCAGACGGGCGTCCCGGGCCTGAAGTCGATCTACGGCATCGCCTCCAACGAGACGCGCCACGCCGACAAGAGCGTGCGCTACGACCACGAGCCGGCCCAGCCGGGCTCCCTCCCCGCGGAGGAGGACTGGGACACGCGCAGCTACCTGCGGCACGTGCCCGCCGTCTTCGAGGCCGTGCGCAACGAGTTCGGCCCGGAGCCGCCCCTGCTGCACGACGCGCACCACCGGCTCACCCCGATCGAGGCGGCGCGGCTCGGCAGGTCGCTGGAGCCCTACGACCTGTTCTGGCTGGAGGACGTCACCCCCGCCGAGAACCAGGAGGCCCTGCGGCTCGTGCGCCGGCACACCACCACGCCGCTCGCCATCGGCGAGGTCTTCAACTCGGTGTGGGACTACCAGCACATCATCCGCGAGCAGCTGATCGACTACGTGCGCTCCGCCGTGACCCACACCGGCGGCATCAGCCACCTGAAGAAGGTGCTCGAGTACGCGGCGCAGTACCAGATCAAGTCGGGCATGCACGGCCCCACCGACGTCTCGCCGGTCGGAATGGCGGCGGCGATGCACCTCGGCCTGTCGGTCCACAACTTCGGCATCCAGGAGTACATGAAGCACGGCGCCCGGACCGACCAGGTGTTCCGGCAGTCGTTCAGCTGGCGCGGCGGGTACCTGCACCCGGGCGACGAGCCGGGCCTGGGCGTCGACCTCGACACCGACGAGGCGGGCAGGTACCCCTACGTTCAGGCGTACCTGCCCTACAACCGGCTCGCCGACGGCACGCTCCACGACTGGTGAGGCACGGCGGTGGCGGCCGCCGGCGGCTCCCCCTCCGCGGGCGGTCGCGTCCCCGGGGCGCGGCGGGGCATCCGCTTCCGTCCCCCGGGCATGGTTTTATAGGGGTATGGCCGCCGATGTGGACGACTTCCTGCGCCTGGTCGGCGCCCTGCCCTCGGTCCAGCAGGGCGAGGCGCGCGACTGGACCTCGTTCAAGGTGCGCGGCAGGGGGTTCGGCTTCCTCTGGGAACGCACGCGCACGGTCGGTCTGAAGCAGACCATCACCGAGCAGCAGGCGCTGGTGGCCGAGCGCCCCGCGGTCTTCGAGGAGCAGTTCACCGCCGGCGGCTACGGCTGGGTCGTCGTCAAGCTGGACGCGGTCGCACTCGACGAGCTGGCCGAGCTGGTCACCGAGGCCTGGCTGCTGTCCGCCCCGCAGGACCTGCTGGACGAGTACGAGGCCGCGCTCACCGTTCCCGGGGGTCTGCTGAACCGAAGCTGAGCCCGGCGCCCGCGGCGCCGGGAACCGGTTCACAGCGCGGTCAGGAGCGGGATCTGCTCGGGGTCGCCGAGCGCCGATCCCACCGCGACCATGGCGGCGCCGGCGTCCAGGAAGGTCCGCGCGTTGCGGCCGTCGACGCCTCCGGTGGCCACCACGCGCAGGTCCGGGAAGGGACCGTGCAGCGCCCTGATCCAGTCCGGACCCAGCACCGACGCCGGGAACGCCTTGACCCAGCGGCCTCCGGCCCGCAGGACGCCCTGCACGTCGGTCGGCGATGCCACCCCCGGCAGGTGCGGCATGGCGGCCTCCCGCGAGGCGGCCATGACCTCCGGGTCGAACCCGGGCGCCACCGTGAAGGCGGCCCCGCAGGCCGCGACCTCGCGGACCTGGCCGAGGTCGACGACCGTACCGGCACCCACTCGGACTCCGCGCTCCGCACCCGCCCGCACGGTCGCGCGCAGCGCCTCCATCCCCTGCGCATCGCGAGCGGGCACCTCCACGACGCCGATGCCCAGGTCCCACGCGCGGGTGGCCAGCGCGACCGTGTCCGCCGGGGGCAGCCCCCGCAGGATGGCCATCACCCGTCCACCGCCGAAGATCCCGGCGATCCCGTCGCCGCTCACGCCTTCCCTCGCACCGTCCGCCACGGCCGCTCCTCTCCTTCACCCCTCGGCGCCGGGCAGCCCGGCGCCTGTCCGGCCGAGCGCTCGTGCGGCTCCTCCAGCACGGCGTCCCACTCCCCTTCCCGCGGATTCCCGCGGAGGGGCGGCCGGGTCGCGCCCACCGCCCGCAGGACGCGCCCGGCGCACACGTGCCCCGGGCGCAGGCGGCCCGCCGCGTACAGACGCGCAGTCCGACCGCAAAATACCCGGCGGCGAAGGCGTCCCCCGCACCGACCGGCGCGACCACCTCCACCGCAGGTGAGCGTACGCGAAGCGCCCGGCCCCCCACGAACCCGGTCGCCCCGTACCCGGCGACAGCACCGGGGCGCGCCGGGGGTGGGGTGGTCAGCGGCGGGTGGCCAGGACCACGCCGGCCAGGCAGAGGGCCCCGCCGAGCAGGGCGAGAGCGGCCGGAACCTCGCCCAGGAGCGTCCACGAGAGCGCCACGGTGACCGGCGGCACCAGGTAGGTCGCGGCGATCGTGCGGCCCGCGGTCCAGTGAGATAGGACGTAACCCCAGGTCAGAAATCCGATCGCGGTCGGGAAGACACCCAGGTAGAGCACGGCTGCCAGGGACCCCGCCGGTGCCGCGGCCAGTTCGCCGATGAGCGCGGGCAGGAACGGCAGCAGGGCCGCGGTACCGGCCAGGGTGCCGAGCCACGTCATCGTCACCGCCTCCACGCGCGCGAGGAGGCGCTTCTGCAGCAGCACGGCGGACGCGTACAGCACCGCGGACAGCACCGCCAGCGCAACACCGACGGCGTCGACCTGGCCGGTGAAGCCGGTGACGGCGATCAGCGCGACGCCGGCGAAGGCGATGGCGACCCCGATGCCGAGCCGGCGCGTGAGCCGCTCACCCAGAACGGCGACGGCGGTCACCGCGACCAGGATGGGCGCGGTCGCCACCAGCAGCGCCGCGGTCCCGGCGTCCACCAGCCGCTCGGCGGCGTTCAGCGCCACGTTGTACCCGCCGAACCAGACCACGCCCCAGAGCCCGATGAGCCCCAGCAGGCGGCCCCGGGGCAGGGCGCGCAAGGACGCGGGCTGCGCGGCCGGCGCCGCGCCCGCTCGCCCCGCGGCCCTGCGCCGGGCCGACGCGGCCGCGACCGCCGCGAACACGCTCAGCGTGAGGGCCGCGGCCACCATGCGGCCGAGCGCCATGGCGCCGGGCGAGAAGTCGTGTCCGGCGGAGCGGATGCCGACGAACGCCGAGGCCCACAGCAGAACGGTGATCCCCGCGGCGCAGACGATCGTCCAGGACGGAGGGCGCCCGGCGCGCCGGGAGGGCTCCTGCGCGGAGGAGGGGGCGGCGGGCGGCGCGGTGCCGCTCTCCACCGGCGGGTGGGCGGGGATCTCAGGGCTGTGCTGACGTGTCATGCAGCGATTCTCACGCGCGGCACGATTCAGTACCAGCGATTATTTCTTCATGACGATTCAGTGCTGCTGTATATTCGGGGCATGCTCGACGTCCACCGGCTCCAGGTCTTCCGCTCCGTCGTGGCCTCCGGATCGGTCCAGACGGCCGCCGCCAACCTGGGCTACACGCCCTCCGCCGTCAGCCAGCACGTCACCGCGCTGCAGCGGGAGACGGGCCTCACCCTCTTCACCCGGGCCGGTCGCGGACTGCGGCCGACGGCCGCCGGGCACGCCCTGGCCGCCGAGGCTGATCGGGTGCTCGCCCGGCTCGGCGAGGCCGAGTCGCTGGTGGCGGCCCTGCGCTCGGGCCGCACGGGCTCGCTGTCCATCGCCTACTTCGCGTCGGTGGGCGCGGCGTGGATGCCGCACGTGGTCCGGCGGCTGAACACCGACCTCCCGGGCGTACGGCTCGCCCTCGAACTGCGCGAGCACATCCCGGTCCCCACCGAGGAGCGCGCCGACGTGCAGGTGGTCGTCGCGCAGTCCGACTTCGACCCCGGGGCGGGGTTCACCGCCCACCACCTGCTCGACGACCCCTATGTCGCGGTGCTGCCCGGCGGCCACCCGTTCGAGGGCAGAAACGAGGTGGACCTGGCCGAACTGGCCGACGACCGCTGGATCGACAACGACTTCGCCCGCGGCTGGTGCCGCGCCAACCTCGTCGAGGCCTGCACGGCCGCGGGCTTCACCCCGGCCTTCCACGTCGAGGCGCACGACTACCCGACCGCGCTCGCCTTCGTCGAGGCCGGAATCGGCATCACCGTTCTCCCCTCCCTCGGCGCGGCGCACCCGCCCGATGGCACCGCGTGCGTCCGCGTCGTCCGGCCGACCCCCGTCCGGTCCATCTACGTGGTGGTACACGAGGCGGTCGAGCACACCCCGGCGGCGCGAACGGCGGTCGCGGTGCTTCGCGAGGCCGCGGAACCGGCGCCGCGGGACGGCTCCCCCGCCGGCCCGGGCCCCGGCCGGCGGCCCGCGGCGGGCTCGCATTCCGCTCCCGCTCCGCCCACCCGGCAGGGCCTTCCGCGGGTCCCCGAAGCGGCGCGGAGCATGTCGGACTGAATGCGGGCGCCGGCCGCCCGCTTCAGGGGACGCGCGTAGAACCCGCGGCGCGCCGCGGGCGGCGCCGTGGTGCCGAACGGAACGGGATCGACGGTGCCCTGCAGCTCACCCCGGGTACGCCCGGTCGAGGCCGCGGCAAGTCCCCGAGCCGGGTACCGGCCGGACCCGACCGCTCGGGCCGCCTGAAGCGTGTTCGCCGGGTCCGTCCGTAGCGGGCGGCGCACTCGGGCGCGGAGCGCCGCGACGGGGACCCGGTGCCGCTCGCGCACGGCGGAGGAAGGAGCCGGGGCGGGTCCCCTGCCGACTGACGAGAGCGCAGCGGGCTCCCCTGATATCAGCCGTCCCGCGCGGAGTCGTACGCCGCCCGCGCGTGGACGACCTCCTCCACATGCTGCTCGGCCCAGTCGGTGATGGCCTGGATGGGCGCGCGCAGCGACTGCCCCAGCCGGGTCAGCTCGTAGTCGACCCGCGGCGGCACCTCGGCGTGCACGGTGCGGCTGAGCAGTCCGTCGCGCTCCATCGTGCGCAGCGTCTGGGTGAGCACCTTCGGCGCGATCCCGCCGATCGCGGCCCGCAGCCGGGTGAAGCGCATCGGCCCCTCCGCCAGGTGCAGGACCACCAGGCTCGTCCAGCGGTCGCCGATGCGGTCGAGCACCAGCCGGGTGGGGCAGTCGGGGTTGCGCACGTCGGGGACCAGGTTGGTAACCATGAGGTACTTATAGCACTTTGAAGTCACTGGTTACCAATCGCTACCGTTCGGCGCACCACATGAAACAGGAGGTAGCGATGCGACTGGTGCTGTTCGGCGCGACGGGGTTCGCGGGGAGCCGGATCGCGAAGGAGGCCCTCTCGCGGGGGCACGAGGTCGTCGGCGTCGCCCGCGACGTGTCACCGCTGACCGAAGGGGAGGGGCTGAGCGCCCGCGCGGGCACCATCCACGACGAGGCCTTCGTGCTGGAGGTGACCCGCGGCGCCGACGCGCTGCTGATCGCCACGCCCGGACGCCCCCAGGAGGACGGGCGGAAGCTGCTCGACGCGGTGCCCGCACTGGCCGCCGCAGCGCGCGCGAACGGCGTGCGGATCGGGATCGTCGGCGGAGCGGCCAGCCTGAAAGTCTCCGCGGACGGTCCGCGGCTGCTCGACACGCCCGAGTTCCCCGAGGCCTACAAGGTCGAAGCCGGCTCCCACGCCGAGGTGCTGGACGCGCTGCGCGAGGTCCCCGAGGACGTGGACTGGTTCTACGTCAGCCCCGCCGCGGTGTTCGGCGCGCACGCACCGGGCGAGCGCACCGGCAAGTACAGGACGACCGACGAGGTCCTGCTCACCGACACCATGGGCGACTCGGCGATCGGCGGCGAGGACTACGCGATCGCCTTCGTCGACGAGATCGAGGCGCCGGCCCACCGCCGCGCCCGCTTCGGCGTCGCCTACTGACCCGCGCGGGCGAGGGGACTCGGGCCCGCGCCGGCGCCGCACCGGTCGCCGCGCCGCTGCGGCGGGGCCGCGGGCATCGGGCGGGTCGCCCCCTCAGGGGCGGCCCGCCGTCCGCGCGGCGCGAGCCTCAGTGATCGGCCCTGATCATGTCGGCGGCGCGTTCGCCCACGGTCAACACCGTGACCATCGGGTTGGGCGAGGGCATCGTCGGAAACACCGACGCGTCGGCCACACGCAGGCCCGACAACCCCCGCACACGCAACTCCGGATCCACCACCGCCGCGGCGTCCTCGGCGGCCCCCATCCGGCAGGTGCCGGCGGGATGATAGACGGTGTGGGCGGCCCTGCGGCCGTACTCGGAGAGCTCCTCATCGGTGGTCAGCGCCGGCCCGGGGGCCACCTCGCGCGTGATCCAGGACTTGAAGGGCTCGGTCGCGGCGATGTCGCGGGCGATGCGCAGCCCGT